>NZ_JBGNUU010000026.1:0-118592 GCF_041950485.1 Nonomuraea sp. ATR24 | reverse complement strand
GACCCCCGACCTCCGACCCCCGGCCCCAGCCCTCGGCCCCAGCCCTCGGCCCCGGCTCCCGGCCCGGCCCCCGTCCCGGGCGCCCCCCGTCCCGGCCCCCCGGCCCCACCAGCCCGCTCCTCGGCTCGGCCCGGGCTGCGGCTCCACCGCTCCGTGGGGACGGGCGCCGCAGGGGCCCGCCGGGGGTCGCCCGGGCGGTCGGCGGTGGCGCGTGCGGGTGGTGCGGTCGCCGGAGGCGTCGGGCGCGGCGTCCGGGTGGGAGGTTGCGGCGCATCCGGGCGGTCAGCCCTCCGGGGTGGCCTTCCCACGGCAGGTGCCTCGGGTGGGGCGGTTACACGGGCTGGGCGGGGTTGGGAGGGCGTGTCTCTGGGAGGTGGTGCGGGATATGGTGCCGGGATGGGTGCGTATGACGTGGTTGTGGCCGGTGGGGGTCACAATGGGCTGGTCGCGGCGGCCTACCTGGCGGGGGCCGGGCGGCGGGTGCTGGTGCTGGAGCGGCAGGGCCACGCGGGCGGCCTGGCGATCTCCGCGCGGCCGTTTCCGGGCGTGGACGTACGCCTGTCGCGCTACTCGTACCTGGTCAGCCTCCTCCCGACGAAGATCGTCAAGGACCTGGGTCTCGGCCTGGAGCTGCGCAGGCGGCGGTATGCCTCGTACACCCCCAAGGGGGACACCGGGCTGCTCGTGGACGGCGGGGACGCCGAGCGGACGAGGCGGTCGTTCCTGGAGGTGACGGGCGGGGAGGCCGACCACACCGCATGGCAGGACTTCTACGGCATGGTGGCCCGTACCGCCCAGGTGCTCGCGCCCACGCTGCTGGAGCCGTTGCGCACGGCGGCGGAGGTCGAGCGCATGGTGGGGGCGCGGGCGTGGGGTGAGCTGTTCGCGCGGCCCATCGGGGAGACGGTGGACGAGCGGTTCGGCGACGACACGGTGCGCGGGGTGGTGCTGACGGACGCGCTGATCGGGACGTTCGCCGATCCGGCCACCGACCTGCTGGCGAACCGGTGCTTCCTCTATCACGTGATCGGCGACGGCACGGGGGAGTGGAACGTGCCGGTCGGCGGCATGGGCGCGGTCTCGGGCGCGCTGGAGGACGCGGCCCGGCGCGCGGGCGCGGAGATCAGGACGGGCGCCGAGGTCGTCGGCATCTCGCCGTCGGGGGAGGTCACGTTCCGTACGGAGGGCGCCGAGCACACGGTGACCGGCGGGCACGTCCTGGTGAACCTGCCCCCGGCCGTGCTGGACAAGGCGCTCGGCAGGACGCCCGAGCAGCCGGAGGGCGCCCAGCTCAAGGTGAACATGGTGCTCAGCCGGCTGCCCAGGCTCAAGGACGGGACGGTCGACCCGGTCGCGGCCTTCAGCGGGACGTTCCACATCAACGAGGGCCGCGACCAGCTCGCCCGGGCGTACGCGCAGGCGGCGGCGGGCGTGATCCCGGAGCTGCCGCCGGCCGAGGTGTACTGCCACTCGCTCACGGACCCGTCGATCCTCGGGCCGGAGCTGCGGGGGAGGGCGGAGACGCTGACGCTGTTCGGCCTCCACATGCCCGCCCGCCTTTTCCGGGAAAATCCGGACAAGGCCAGGGAGGATGCCCTGCGCGCCACGTTCGCGTCGATCAACACGGTCCTGGCCGAGCCCATCGAGGACTGCCTCCTGCGCGCCCCCGACGGCACGCCGTGCGTCGAGGCCAAGACGCCGGTGGACCTGGAGAACGAGGCCGGGCTGCCCGGCGGCCACATCTTCCACCGCGACCTGAGCTGGCCGTACGGGGACGAGGGCGGCTGGGGCGTCGAGACCGGGCACGAGCGGATCCTGCTGTGCGGCGCGGGCGCCCGCCGGGGCGGCGGCGTGAGCGGCATCCCCGGCCACAACGCGGCGATGGCCCTCCTCGGCTGACCGCCTCCGCCGGTCGCCCTGTCCGCCCGCCCGCGTCCGCCCGTACGACTGGACAGGGCCGGACAGGGTGGGCCGGACGGGCAGGAGCCGGACGGCGGGCCGGGCGGGGTGGCCGGACAGGGGCCGGTCGGGCGGGGGGTCGCGTTCATCGCCTTCTCAGATTGCTCCTCTAGCGTGGTGGCATGAGTGAGCCCGCACGGTTGCTGGTGGTGGACGACGAGCCCGCGTTGCGCGAGGCGCTGCAGTCGAGCCTGGAGTTCGAGGGCTACCGGGTCGTGACCGCCGACGACGGGCAGGCGGCGCTGGAGGAGCTGGCCCGGCAGCCGTACGACGCGGTGCTGCTCGACGTGATGATGCCGCGGCTCGACGGGCTGACCGCCTGCCGCCGGCTGCGCGGGACCGGCAACCACGTCCCGGTGCTCATGCTGACCGCCCGCGACGCCGTCGGGGACCGGGTGTCAGGGCTGGACGCGGGCGCCGACGACTACCTGGTCAAGCCGTTCGAGCTGGACGAGCTGCTGGCCCGGGTGCGGGCGCTGCTGCGGCGCGGCGCGCTGAGCGCGGGCGAGCCGGAGCAGACGCTGGCCTTCGGGGACCTGCGCATGGACCCGGCGACCCGCGAGGTGACGCGGGGCGCGCGGCGGCTGGACCTCACCAGGACCGAGTACCTGCTGATGGAGCTGTTCCTGGCCCACCCCCGCCAGGTGCTGACGCGGGACCAGATCCTGGCCGAGGTGTGGGGGTTCGACTTCGAGCCGACGTCCAACTCGCTCGACGTGTACGTGATGTACCTGCGGCGCAAGACCGAGGCCGGCGGCGAGCCCCGGGTGATCCACACCGTGCGCGGCGTCGGCTACGTGCTCAGAGGCTCCTCGTGAGAAAGCGCAGCCTGCGCGCCCGCCTGACGCTCCTGGTGGCCGCGGCGGTGGCGATCGCGGTGGGCGTCTCGGCCGTCGGCACCTGGTACTTCGTCCGCAGGGAGCTGTCGTGGCAGCTCAACCAGTCGCTGCGGGAGACCGGCGAGCGCGTCCCCTTCGAACGCATGCAGAAGGCGACCCGCGAGTGCTCCGCCGAGCCGGTGAGCGCGACCGGCTACGGCAAGTACCCGCCGTTCCCCGAGCCGATGCAGATCGTCTTCCCCGACGGCACCCGCTGCGTCATGGGCAACACCGCGATCAAGGTCACCCGCCGGGAGGAGGAGGTCGCCGGCGGCAACCACGGCCAGGAGCTCGTCTACGACGGCTACGCCGACGACGGCACCCCGCTGCGCGTGCTGGTCAGGAACGTCGACCGCGACGCCGCGTTCGTCATCGCCCGCCCCACCCACGAGCTGCAGAGCACGCTGCGCAGCGTGTCGATCCTGCTGGCGGCCGTGGCCGCGCTCGGCGTGCTCGTCGCCGCCACGGCGGGGCTGCTCGTCTCGCGCGCCGCGCTGCGCCCGGTGGGCCGGCTGACCAGGGCGGTCGAGCACATCGCGCAGACCGAGGACCTCGACACCCGCATCCCGATCGACGGCAGCGACGAGATCGCCCGGCTGAGCGCGTCGTTCAACGCGATGACCGCCGCGCTGGCCGGGTCGCGCGACCGCCAGCGGCAGCTCGTCGCCGACGCCGGGCACGAGCTGCGCACGCCGCTCACCACCCTGCGCACCAACATCGACCTGCTGCTGCGCAGCGAGCAGACGGGCCGCAGCCTCGACCCGGGCGCCAAGGAGCGGCTGCTGGTCAACGTCAAGGCGCAGTTCGCCGAGCTGTCCACGCTGGTGGGCGACCTGCTGCAGCTCGCCAGGGGCGACACCGACCACGAGCCGCACGCCGAGCTGCCGCTGCACGACGTCGTCACGGCCGCCGCCGGGCGGGCCAGGCTGCGCGGCGCCGAGGTCAGCACCGACCTGAGCCCCTGGTATGTGGTCGGCGGCGCCGCGTCGTTGGAACGTGCCGTGCTCAACCTCATCGACAACGCCGCCAAGTTCAGTCCCGGCGGCCGGGTGGAGGTCGTGCTGCGCGACGGCGTGCTGACCGTGCGGGACCGGGGGCCGGGCATCGCGGAGGAGGAGCTGCCGCACGTGTTCGAGCGGTTCTGGCGCTCGCCGTCGGCTCGCTCGCTGCCGGGTTCGGGGCTGGGCCTGGCGATCGTCGCGCAGGCCGTGGCCGAGGTGGGCGGAGAGGTACGGCTCGGGAACGCGCCGGACGGCGGGGTGATCGCGACCCTCGAACTGCCGGGCCGCGCCACCCCGAGCAGCTGACGACCGGCCGCGCAGTCCGTACGGGCCGGTCACACGGCGGGCCGGTCGCACGGCGGGGCGGTCGTCAGGCGGACACCGGGGCGCGTCGTTGCGCGACGGTGGAGCAGGCGGCGGCGAGCAGCCAGATCACCGGCCCCGACAGCCCGCCCACCGCGTCCACGTGCCCGGGCCGGACCATCACGGCGAGGAACGCCGCGTCGACCGCGCCGAGCACGAGCAGGTTGAGCCAGTGGCCGCGGCGGCTGTTGAGGCGGTTCATGGTGAGGGCGACGCCGATGGCCTGGAGCCCGAACACGGCGGCGCACGCGAAGAACATGAGGCTCTCGGCCGCCGCCTCGTCCGCGGGGGAGCCGCCGGACAGGATCATGCCCGCCCCCAGCCCGACGTGCAGCACCCCCCACAGCACGTACAGCGCGGTGGCGGCGGCGGGCCACCTTGCAGGTGCGATAAAGTAGTTCACGCCGTGAAAGATACACGATGGAAACCAAAGGCGGACATGGCCACCGACCGAGACGACGCGGCCCGCGCGCTGAACGCGATCCGCGAGCTCCACGCCACCCACGACGCCCTGCTGGAGGCGGTCGCGGGGCGCTACGGGCTCAACCACAACGACCTGCGCTGCCTTGAGATCCTGCACCGGGAGGGCGCGATGCCCGCCCAGCGGCTGGCCGCGCTGAGCAACCTGAGCCCGGCGGCCATCACCAAGATCGCCGACCGGCTCGTCGCCCCGGGATACGCGGTCAGACGGCAGAGCGCCACCGATCGGCGCTCGCAGGTCATCGGGGTGTCGGACGGCCACGCCGAATTGCGCGCCACGACATGGGAACGGGTCCACGCCGACGCCGTCGCCGTGCTGGAGGACGTTCCCGCCGCCCGGCTCCGCGACCTCCTCCTGCTGCTCGGCCGGCTCGCCGACGTCAACCGCGAGCACGCGCGACGGCTGTCGTCCGACCCGCCCGAGGAGTGAGCGGAGAGAGTGGGGCAGGCGGCCGGGAGGGCTAGGCGGGGAGGGCGGCCAGGAGGTAGGCGAGGCGGGCGGCGGCGGCCTCCACGTCGTCGGCCGTGCCGAGCCGGTAGCCCCACGACGTGACGAAGCTGCCGTCGTCGGAGCAGGTGACGTTCTCGGCCAGCGTGGCGGAGAAACGGTTGCGCACGCACACGAACGCCGGATCGCTCGCCAGGGACAGGCTCTGGACGGACAGGTCGGCGTGACGACCCGCGAACCTCGCGAACTGCTCCAGGCAGAGCGCGGTGTCAAGCATCATGCGTCACCTCCGCATCGTCTCGCGCCAGAATTGCACGATCTTGAGGAGGAGGGCAAGCAATTGCGAGGATTAGTGTGGGGATTGTTTGCGGTATTCGTTAAGAATCCGGATGATGGTGTCCCGCCCGGCTTCGCCGAACTGCGCGACTTTCGCGTAATCGTCGAAGGCGCGAACGTAGAACGCCACGTCGTCGGGATCGCGCAGCACCAGATCCTTCGTCATGGTGGCGACGCCCACCATGGCCTCGTTGTAGATCCAGAAGCCGTTGACCGGCGCCGACGGCAGCTCCTGGGTGAACGGGATCACGCCGAACTGCACGTTCGGCAGTGAGCTGACCGCGAGCAGCCGGTCGACCTGGCCGAGCATCACGTCGTGCGGGGCCAGCCGGGTGTGCAGCACCGCCTCCGGCACCACGAACCTGAACGTGCGCGTGCGGTCGTAGAGGATCTCCTGGCGCTGCATCCGCACCCGCACCGCCGCGTCGATCTGGTCGGCCGCGCTGTAGAGGCGCCTGACCTTGCGGAACACGTGGCGGGCGTACTCGGAGGTCTGCAGCAGGCCGGCCAGGATGCCCGGCTCGAACACCCGGAACAGCTTGGTGCGCGCCTCCAGGTCGCGCACGTCCTCCTGGAGGGCGGCCAGGCCGCTGCGGTGGCGCTGCTTCCAGCCGTCGTGCCGTTCCAGCAGGGCGATGGCCTGGGCGATCAGCTCGTCCGTGACCTCGGGTGGCGCCTTCACCGCCTGCGCCCACACCACGACGTCGTCCTCGGACGGGGTCTGCCGGGCGTTCTCCAGGCGGGAGACCTTGGACGGCTGCCAGCGCAGCCGTTCGGCCAGCTCCTTGCCCGTGAGGCGGGCCGCCTCACGCAATTGCCTGAGCTGCCCGCCGAGGTCGGCGCGCGCCTGTTGAAACGACGTCACGACGCAAGAGGCTAGCCCCGGGCCGGTGGATCATGCCAGGCCCAGTCGCGCAATCGTGACCAGCCGGTCGCGGGGGGTGGTCACTTTCCCGATGTCCCGAGGCCGCGCACGACCGGGCAGGGCGGGGGTCAGGCAGGCAGGACCCGGCGGGCGATCTCGGTGATGAGCTCGCGGGGCACCTCGACCGCGGTCTCGCCGTCGAGCACGTCCCGCAGGTCGGCCAGGGCCTCGGCGTCGGTGACCTGGAGCCCCTGGATGACGATGGTGCCTCGGTCGGTCTCGTACAGGGTCGGGCAGGCGCCGGCGTCCGACGTGGAACCCAGGAACCGCATCCGCATGACGATCCTTCCCCGAACAACTGCAATTGCGCGCAATTGTAGGGGACAACTTCCTACTTGTGATCCTTTTTCGGAAAAATCGGGATATTGGGCTATGTGGGGGTTATGTCGAAATCGAGTCGCGCATGATGTGCCCGGCCCGTTCGAACAGCGACAGCGTGGTGGCGTGCAGCAGATCGCCGATGTCCTTGGGCGCCTTGCCGGCGAACGCGCGGGCGTGGGTGCCCTCCAGCACGATGCCGAGCTTGAAGCAGGCCATCACCGCGTACCAGTCGATCGCCGACAGGTCGCGGTCGGACAGCGCCGCGTAGCAGTCGACGATCTCCCGGGGCGAGGCCAGCCCCGGCACCAGCCCCGCGGCCTGCGGCCACATCGCCACCAGCCAGCCGAGGTCGACCAGCGGGTCGCCGATCGTGCACATCTCCCAGTCGACGATCGCCGCCACCCGGGGCCCGTCGTGGGCGAACATCAGGTTGGCGAAGTGGTAGTCGCCGTGCATGATCCCCGGCGTGAACGACGCGGGCCGGTTGGCCTCCAGCCACGCCGCCGTCTCGGCCAGCCCGGGAATCCGCGGCCCCGGGTAGCCGTCGAGCTCCCCGTAGCCGTTGAGTTCCCGCATCCAGCGCGGCACCTGCCGCTCCAGGAACCCCTCCGGCCGGCCGAACCCCGGCAGCACCCCCGGGTCGACGCGCCCGAGCTCGGCCAGCGCCGAGGCGGCCTCCAGGCCCATCCGGTGCCGGATCGCCGGGTCGGAGGCGTGCGGCTCGGGCAGCCCGGTCGACGGGTTGAACCCGTCGACCGGCTCCATCAGGTAGAACACCGGCTCTTCCGCCGTCTGCGCGGCGACCAGCCGGGGCGCCGCGACGGGCGTGTCACGCAGCGCCGCCAGCACCCGCGCCTCGCGCCGCAGCACCTCGTTGCTCTTGGCGCGGGCGTGCTGCGGGGGCCTGCGCAGGATGTACGGGCGGCCGCCGCGCTCGAAGCGGGCCATGACGTTCTGGGTGCCGCCGGGCACCGGCGCCAGGCCGGTGATCGGCCCTTCGGGCAGGCCCTGCGCGTCCATCCAGGCGCCGAGGCCGGCGAGGTCGACGGCGTTGACGTCGATGTGGGTGGCGGACATGACGGCCCTTCGACAGAACGATATTCTGGTGATCGACCCTACGAGAGCGCCGATCCGCCGGTCAACCCAGCGCCTGCATGAACGGCAGGAACTGCCGCGCGCGGTCACCCGGCAGGTCGCCGCCGCGCACCATGAGCGACACCTGCCAGGGGGCGCCGATGCCGTGCTCGGCCGCCCAGCCGGCCAGGTCCTCCTTGGCCAGGTCGAGGTCCAGGCGCACCTCGCCGCCCACGTCGAGGGCCAGGTCGCCGATCAGCGCCCGCGCGGTCTCCTCGTCCCCCGCCACGACGGGGCCGATGACCACGTTGTCGTCGTTGCGCCAGCAGTGCCCGAAGCCGCCCTCGGCGATCCGCACCCGCTCGCCGAAGCTGAACATCCTGCGCAGCAGCGGCGACCGGTCGGTGCCGAACGCGTCGGCGTCGAGCGCCAGGATCGTCTCCAGGTCGGCCTCCGTCGCCGGGCGCGTCCGGCCGGAGTGCTCGCCGCCGAAGACGCCGGTCCGCTTGGCGACGTGCCCGACCGTGCGGAAGCCGAGCCGCTCGTACAGGGGGCGGCCGTTCTCGGTGGCGTGCAGCGACACGATCCGGTCGCCCGCCTGGGCGATCACGTGCTCCATCAGGCGGCGGGCCAGCCCCTGCCGGCCGTAGCGGGAAGCGGTCAGCACCATGCTGATCACCGCGTGGTCGTCGCCGTAGCGGGTCAGGATCGTGGTCGAGGCCAGGCCGTCGCCGTCGGGCGCGTCGATCCCGTAGACCTCGCCGACCTCGAACAGCAGCGTCCACTTGTGCCGCTCGGGCAGCCAGCCCCGGTCCTTGGCCAGCCGGCCGCAGGCGTCCAGGTCGTCGAGGGTCAGACGGCGTACGTGCATGGCCGCCATCCTCCTGTACGGCACCCCGGCGGCTCAAAGTGTTTTCCGTCACCGCGACCATGGAGGGATGCAATGCGTTATAGCGGTAGATGTCGGCGGCACCACCATCAAAGGTGGACTTGTCGCTCGTGACGGCACAATCCTCCATCATGAGCGCCGTCCCACCCCGCGTGCCGACGGCCCGGACCGCGTCGTCGCCGCCGTCTCCGCCCTCATCGCCGACCTCGCCGCCCGCCCGGGCGCCGCGCCCGAGGCCGTCGGCCTGGCCGTGCCCGGCCTCGTCACGCCCACCCACGCCGTCTACTCGGCCGCGATCGGCTGGCGCGACGTCCCGGCGGGCGCCTTCACCACGCTGGACCTCCCGCTCGCCCTGGGCCACGACGTCCGCTCCGCCGGGGACGCCGAGCTGGCCTACGGCGTCACCGAGCGGACGCCCGGCCACGTGCTGTACGTGCCGATCGGCACCGGCATCGCCGGCGCGCTGGTGCTGAACGGCTCCCTGTACGGCGGCGCGTCCGGCTGGGCCGGGCAGCTCGGGCACATCCCGGTACGCCCCGCCGGGCCGTCCTGTGCGTGCGGCCAGCGCGGCTGCCTGACCCTGTACGCGTCGGCGTCGGCCATCGCCGCCCGGTGCGGCGAGTCGTCGGCGGCCGACGTGGTGCGCCGCGCGGCCGAGGGCGATCCCGTGGCGGCCGAGGTCTGGGACGACGCCCTGGCGGCCCTGGCCACCGCCCTGGCCACCTGCACGCTGCTGCTGGACCCGGCGCTGATCGTCATCGGCGGCGGCCTCTCGCGCGCCGGTGACGCCCTCCTCGGCCCGCTGCGCGAGCACCTGGCGGGCCGGCTGACCTTCCGCCGCCCGCCCCGCGTGCGCGCCTCGGCGCTCGGCGTGGACGCGGGGCTCCTCGGCGCGGCCCTGCTCGGCTTCCGCGCACTCGCCTGACCGCGCCGCCGCTCACTCCAGGAGGGCCACCGCTCACTCCAGGAGGGACGCCGGGATCTCCACCTCCTGGGCGCGCAGCTCCTCGCCCAGTGCCTTGGCCTGCGGGTCGGGCCGGGCGCTGGCCGCGACACCCCTGCCCAGCAGGCCGTGCACGACGAAGTTCAGCGCGTTCAGGTTGGGCAGCTCGTAGCGGTCCACCCGGTGGGCGGCCAGCTCCGGCAGCAGCTCCTTCAGCCGCCCGACGGTCAGATGGGCCGCCAGCCAGGCGTACTGCGCGGCCGTGGTGGTCCACACGCCAAGGTTCGCGTTGCCGCCCTTGTCGCCCGACCGCGCCCCGGCCACCCGCCCCAGCGGGACCCGTACCGGCTCCCCATCGGCCACCGGCGCGTCCGGGACGGCAGGGACGGGCCGCTCGGGCGGGTCGGCGAAGGGCAGGTCGGGGAAGGGCGGGGGCGGGCCGTCCGGGGGCAGCAGCTCGCCGTCCACGCGGACCTCCGGCGTGACCGCCGACGCCGGGACCAGCACCGGCCAGTAGACGCCGTACGGCGACGCCGCGCCGGGCGGGGAGAGCGCGTGGAAGCCCGGGTAGCTGGCCAGGCCCGTCTCCACCACGGCGGAGGAGAACGCCCGGCCCGCCCGGCCCGGGTCGGGGTCCATGACCGTGATGCGCAGCAGCCCGTCCGCCCGGGAGACCTCCACCCGCTCGAACGACTCCTTGGGCACCCGCGCCCAGATGGCCTCCTCGGCGACCCGGCCCTTGGCCTCCTGGTCCAGGCCGGTCAGCACGAGCGTCATCGTGTTGCGGTAGCCCGCCGGGTAGGTGACCGCGACCTTGAGTGTGCCGGGCGGCGGATCGCCGCGCACGCCGCTGATGCGCACGCGGTCGGGGCCGTCGCCGGACAGCGTGATCGTGTCGAAGCGGGCCACCACGTCGGGCCCCGGGTAGGCGGGCCCGGCGATCTCGTACAGGAGCTGCGCCGTCACCGTGCCGACCGACACCAGGCCGCCCGTGCCGGGATGCTTGGTGATCACGCTGGAGCCGTCGGCGTGCAGCTCGGCCAGCGGGAAGCCGCAGTGCGCCAGGTCGGGCACGTCGCGGAAGAACGCGTAGTTGCCGCCGGTGGCCTGGCAGCCGCACTCGATGACGTGGCCGGCGACCACCGAGCCCGCCAGCGCGTCCAGGTCGCCGGGCCGCCACCCGTAGCGCCAGATGCCCGGCCCCGTGACCAGGGCGGCGTCGGTGACCCGGCCGGTCACCACCACGTCCGCGCCCGCCGACAGCGCGGCGGCGATGGGCCGGCCGCCCAGGTAGGCGTTGGCGGTCAGCGGCGTGGCGGTCAGCCGTTCGCCGGTGTCGGCGTTGACCAGGTCGAGGTCCGTCCCGGTCAGGTCGTCGCCGGTCACGCAGGCGACGCTGGGCGACAGGCCGAGCCGGGCGGCCAGCTCGTGCACGGCCTCCGCGCAGCCCGCCGGGTCGAGGCCGCCGGCGTTGGCGACGATCCTGATGCCCCGGTCCAGGCACGGCCCGAGGACGTCCTCCAGCTGCCGCAGGAACGTGGGCGCGTAGCCGGGGCGGCCCTTGAGCCGGTTGCCCGCCAGGATGAGCATCGTCAGCTCGGCCAGCCAGTCGCCGGTCAGCACGTCGATGGGGCCGCCCTCGACCATCTCGCGGGCGGCCGAGAGCCGGTCGCCGTAGAAGCCGCTGCAGTTGGCCACCCGCAGCGGACCGCTCCCGGCCCCGGCCCCGGTCACGGGACCCAGCGGGGCGGGCGCTTGGCGGCGAAGGCGGCGATGCCCTCGCGGCCCTCGTCGGAGGTGAAGCGCTCGGCCGACAGCTCCGTCATCCGGCTCAGCCCCTCCTCGAACGACAGCGCCGGCACCTCCCTGACCAGGCGCTTGGTGATGGCCAGCGCCTCCGGGCCGCCCTTGAGCAGCATGCCGGCGTAGTGGGCGACGGCCTCGTCCAGCTCCTCCTCCGGGACGGCGCGGGTCAGCAGGCCGATCTCCACCGCCCGGGCCGCCGGGAACACCTCGCCGGTCATCAGGTATTCGGCCGCCGCCCTCGGGTCCAGCCGCCGCAGCACCGGCACCGAGATCATCGCGGGCACCACGCCCAGCCGCACCTCGGTGAACGCGAACGACGCCGTCACCGGCGCGATCGCGAAGTCGCACGAGGCCACCAGCCCGAGCCCGCCCGCGCGGGCGGTGCCGTTGAGCCGGCAGATCACCGGCTTCGGGCTCTCCCAGAGGGTGGCCATCACCTGCGGGAACGCGGAGGTGACCGGCGCGTCCGAGCCCGCGGCCCGCTGCTCCTTCAGGTCGGCGCCGGAGCTGAACACGTGCCCGGTGCCCGTCAGCACGATCACCCGTGCCGACGGCTCGGCCAGCGCCCACTCCAGGCGGTCGGTCAGGTCGGCGAGCAGGCGGGTGGACAGGGCGTTGCGGTTCGGCGGCGAGTCGAGCGTGATCGTCGCGATGCCGCCGGACAGCTCCTTGTGGACCAGGCGCGTCATGATTCCCCTTCTTCGATGATCGCCAGTACGGCTCCCGCCTCGACCTGGCGGCCCTGGCGCGCGTGCACGGCCGAGACGACGCCGCCCGCCGGGGCGGTGATCAGATGCTCCATCTTCATCGCCTCCAGCACCAGCACCGGCTGGCCCTTCTCCACCCGGGCGCCCGCCTCGACCTCGACGCGCAGCACGTTGCCCGGCATCGGGGCCAGCAGCGACCCGGGGGCGACGTGCTCGGCGGGCTCCGGCAGCCTCGGCACCGGCGTCAGCGTGACCGACTCGTCCGGCCCGTCCACGTACACCTTCCCGCCGTCGTAGCGGGCCACCTCGAACGCCTGCCGCACCGTGCCGCGTTCCAGCACCACCCGGTACGCGTCACCGGCGCGGGCGACCTCGGTCACCGTCACGCCCTCGGGCAGCGGGTCGTAGACCGCCTCGGCCTCCTCGAAGCGGGCCGTGCGCGGCTGCGAGCGGACGTTGCGCCACCCGCTGGGAAGGCCGCGCAGGACCGGGGCGCGCTCGCGGTTGGCGGCGGCCAGGGCCAGCGCGGCGGCCAGCACCGCGAGGTCCGACGGGGGCGCGGGGGCGGGCTCCGGATGGAGGTCGAGGAACCCGGTGTGCGTCTCCCCCCGCAAGAAGTCCTGATTTTTCAGGATGTGGAGGAGAAGGTCGCGGTTCGTAGTGAGCCCGTGAATCCTGGCCCCGCGCAGAGCCCGGGCCGTCCTGCGCACCGCCTCGTCCCGATCGGCCCCGTACCCGACGATCTTGGCCAGGAGCGCGTCGTAGTGCGGCGGCACCGCCGACCCGCTCTCCACCCCCGCGTCGACCCGCACCCCCTCCGGCACCTCGAACCGGTGCAGAACCCCCGCCTGCGGCAGGAAGTCGCGGTCCTCCGCGTACAGCCGCACCTCCACCGCGTGGCCCGACGGGCGCGGCGGCCCCGGCGGCAGCGTCGCGCCCCGCGCCACCTCGATCTGCCATCGGACCAGGTCGATCCCGTGGACCAGCTCGGTCACCGGATGCTCGACCTGCAGCCGGGTGTTCATCTCCAGGAACGCCACCCGCTCGCCCCTGACCAGGAACTCGACGGTGCCCGCGCCGACGTAGCCGATCGCCCGTGCCGCCCGCACGGCCGCGTCCTCCAGCTCGGCCCGCAGGGCGGCGGTGACGCCGGGCGACGGGCACTCCTCGACGACCTTCTGATGCCGGCGCTGCACGCTGCACTCGCGCTCGCCCAGCGCCCACACGCCGCCGTGGCGGTCGGCCAGCACCTGCACCTCGACGTGCCGGGCGCCCTCCAGCAGCGGCTCGGCGAACACGCCGCCTTCGCCGAAGGCCGCCTCCGCCTCCCGCCGCGCCGACTCCACCGCCCGCGCCAGCTCGCCCGGATCGCGGACGACCCGCATGCCGCGCCCGCCGCCGCCCGCGCTCGCCTTCACCAGCAGCGGGAACTCCCACCCCGGGCCGGGCTCCCCGTCCACCGGCAGCGACGGCAGCACCGGCACGCCCGCCTCCGCCATCAGCCGCTTGGCGGCCGGCTTCGAGCCCATCGCGGCGATCGCCGAGGGCGGCGGCCCCACCCACGCCAGCCCCGCGTCGAGCACCGCCTGCGCGAACGCCGCGTTCTCCGACAGGAACCCGTAACCCGGATGGACCGCGTCGGCCCCCGACGCCCGGCACGCCTCGATCAGCCGGTCGGCCGCCAAGTAGGTCTCGGCGGGCGTGACCCCGCTCAGCCGCACCGCGCGGTCGGCCTCCGCCACGTGCGGGGCGCGGGCGTCGGCGTCGGAGAAGACCGCGACCGTCTCGACGCCGAGCTCGCGGCAGGTGCGGAAGACGCGGCGGGCGATCTCGCCCCGGTTGGCCACCAGCAGACGCGTGATCACGGCCGGAACACCCCGAATCCGGCGGGCTCCGGCACCGGCGCGCTGTTGATCGCCGACAGGCACAGCCCCAGCACCGTCCGCGTGTCACGCGGGTCGATCACGCCGTCGTCGTAGAGCCGCCCCGACAGGAAGAACGGCAGCGACTCCGCCTCGATCCGCTCCTCCACCATCGCCCGCATCGCCGCGTCCGCCTCCTCGTCGTACGCCTGGCCGCGCGCCAGCGCCGACGCCCGGCCGACGATCGACAGCACCCCGGCGAGCTGCGCCGGGCCCATCACCGCCGACTTGGCGCTCGGCCAGCTGAACAGGAACCGCGGATCGTAGGCCCGCCCGCACATCCCGTAGTTGCCCGCCCCGTAGGAGGCGCCCATCACCACCGTCAGATGCGGCACCGTCGAGTTGGACACCGCGTTGATCATCATGGCGCCGTGCTTGATGATGCCGCCCTGCTCGTACTCCTTGCCGACCATGTAACCCGTCGTGTTCTGCAGGAAGATCAGCGGCGTGCGCGACTGGTTGGCGAGCTGGATGAACTGCGCCGCCTTCTGCGCCTCCTCGCTGAACAGCACCCCGCGCGCGTTCGCCAGCACGCCCACCGGATAGCCGTGCAGCCGCGCCCACCCCGTCACCAGCGACGCCCCGTACAGCGGCTTGAACTCCTCGAACGCGCTGCCGTCGGCGATGCGGGCGATCACCTCGCGCGGGTCGAACGGCACCTTCAGGTCCTCCGGCACGATCCCCAGCAGCTCCTCCGCCGGATAGAGCGGATCGCGCACGGCGCCAGGCCGCGCGCCCAGCTTGCGCCAGCCGAGCGAGCGCACGATCCGGCGGCCGATCCGCAGCGCGTCGTGCTCGTCGGCCGCCAGGTAGTCGGCCAGGCCGCTCACCCGGGCGTGCATCTCCGCGCCGCCCAGCGACTCCTCGTCGGACTCCTCGCCGGTCGCCATCCTGACCAGCGGCGGCCCGCCCAGGAACACCTTCGCCCGCTCGCGCACCATCACCACGTGGTCGCTCATCCCCGGCACGTACGCGCCCCCGGCCGTCGAGTTGCCGAACACCAGCGCGATCGTCGGGATCCCCGCCGCCGACAGCCGCGTCAGGTCACGGAAGATCCGGCCGCCCGGGATGAAGATCTCCTTCTGCGTCGGCAGGTCCGCGCCGCCGCTCTCCACCAGATTGACGTACGGCAGGCGGTTGGCCAGCGCGATGTCGGCGGCGCGCAGCGTCTTGCGCAGCGTCCACGGGTTCGAGGCACCGCCGCGCACCGTCGGGTCGTTCGCGGTGATCACGCACTCGACGCCCTCGACCACCCCGATGCCCGTCACCACGCTCGCGCCCACCGGGAAGTCGCTGCCCCACGCCGCCAGCGGCGACAGCTCCAGGAACGGCGAATCCGGGTCGACCAGCAGCTCGATCCGCTCGCGCGCCAGCAGCTTGCCCCGGTCGCGGTGGCGGCGCACGTAGCGCTCACCGCCGCCCGCGACCGCCTTGGCGTGCTCGGCGTCGAGCTCGGCCAGCTTGCCCAGCATCGCCTCCCGCCGCCGCGCGTAGTCGGGGCCGGACGTGTCGAGCGTGCTGACGATCACGACGCATACCGTAACCCGTCGCCCGGGTCAGCCGCAGTGGCTCCAGCCCGACTTCCAGGTCAGACCGGCCCAGGTGCCGCCCCAGATGACACACTTGCCCTTCCCGGGCAGCCGGACCGGGCCCGCGTAGGCGGTGAACTTGCCCGGGTTGCTGCCGGTCGAGCCGCCCTTCACCTGAAGGATCGCGTTCATCTGGACCTTGCCCGGATAGACCAGGCGCGACATCGTCACCACGCAGTTCCGGCCCGCGCCGCTGTTGTAGAGCAGGTAGATCGTCGCCTTGGTGCCCAGGGCGTGCTTGTTGATCACCTTGTAGCCGGAGCCGCACACCCCGGCCGGCGTGTACGGGTTCGGCTTGAGCTGCGTCGGCTTGACCGTCGGTTTGACCGTGGGCTTCACCGTCGGCTTCTTCGTCGGGATGCTCGTCGGCTGCTGCGACACGTCCGCCGTCGGCGAGCCCGTCGGCTCCGACTCGGGCTCGACCCGGTCCGCCGGCTTCTGCGTCGGCTCCTGGGTCCGCGTCCTGGTCTTCGTCGGCTCCGGGCGGCGCGTCGCCGGCTGCCGCGTCGGCTGCGTGATCGGGTCCGGCACCTGGGCCACGCCGTCGTCCTTCGGCCTGGTCTTCGTCTTCGTCGGCTTCGGCTCGTCGATGTCCAGCTCCGGGACCGTCGACGGGGCGATGCTCGGCGGGTTGACCACCTCCGGCGGGATCTGCGCGTCCGTGGTGGGGGAGGTCACCGAGGTGTTGCCGACGGCCACCACGGTCTGCGGCTTGGAGTTCGCCTGGACCACCACGGCCCCGGCCACCACCAGCAGCGCCGCGGCCGCCGCGCCGGACAGCGCGAACGTCAGCGTCCGCCGCTGCCCCGGCTGCCCGCCCTTCGCGGGCTGCCCCGGCCCCTGCGGCCCCCCGGGTCCTTGCGCCATTCCCGGCCCCTGAGGCCCACCGGGCCCTCGCGGCGGCTGCGCGCCGCCTTGGCCGTGCGGCGGCTGCGCGCCGCCCTGGGCGTGCGGGGCGCCGTAACCCTGCGGGGCACCTTGGCCGTGCGGCCCGCCGGGGCCGTGCGGGGGCCGGCCGTGCGCGGTGCCCTGCCCCTGAGGGCCGCCCTGGCCCTGAAGGCCGCCCTGCCCCTGAGGGCCGCCCTGGCCCTGCGGCTGGGCGGCGGCCTGGGGCTGGGCCCCGCCGTGCGTCCCGGCGGGCGCGGGCCCCGGCTGAGGACCGGCGGCAGGCGCGGGCCCGGCCTGGTGAGCGGCCGCGGGGGCGGGTCCCGGGTGGGGACCTGCTGCGGAGGAGGGTCCCGGCTGGGATCCGGCCGCGGGGGCGCTCGGCGTGGGGCGGCCGTACGGGCCGGTCTCCGGGACGGGGTTGTCGCCGCCCCGCCAGGCCGCCGCCTGGGGCGTCCAGCCCTGGGGGGCGATCTGGGCGGTGGGCCCCGTGAGCGGCTCGATGGCCGCGTTGGGGGCCGGCTGGCCGGTGAGACGGACGATGAGCTGGTCGGCCGTGGGCCGCTGGGCTGGGTCCTTGGACAGGCAGGCCGCCACCAGCTCGGCGAGCGTGCCGTCCATGCCGCCGAGCTGCGGCTCCTCGTGGAGGATGCGGTTCATGACCACGGGGATCGAGTCGGACCCGAAGGCCGGCTTGCCCGTGGCCGCGTACACCATCGTGACGCCCCAGGCGAACACGTCGGCGGCCTCCGACACCGGGGAGGCGGCGGTGAGCTGCTCGGGCGCGAGGTAGGACGGGGTGCCCATCGCCATGCCGGTGGCCGTGGCGCCGGGGGAGTCGAGGGCGCGGGCGATGCCGAAGTCGATCACCACCGGGCCTTCGGGGCCCATGAGCACGTTGGCCGGCTTGAAGTCGCGGTGCAGGATGCCGGCCCGGTGGATGGCGGCCAGCGCGGTGGCGGTGCTGATGGCGAGCCGTTCGAGGGCGGCGCCGCGGCGCGGGCCCTCGTTGATGACGAGCTCGCGCAGCGACGGCCCGGGCACGTACTCGCTGACGATGTAGGGCCGGCTGCCTTCGAGGTCGGCGTGGAGCACGGGGGCGGTGCAGAAGCGGGCGACCCGCTGGGCGACCGCGACCTCGCGCAGGAAGCGGCTGCGCGCCTCGGGGTCGGCGACGAGCGCGTGGTGCAGGAGCTTGACGGCAGCCTGCTCCCCGGACTCGGCCTTGCCCAGATAGACGACCCCTTGACCACCCTCGCCGAGCCGGGCGACGATCTCGTACTCGCCCAGCCGCCGCGGGTCGTCCGCCATCAGCGGCTGGAACTGATTCACCCCGGACCCCCATAACAGAACGATCTCTGGGGCGAAACGCTACCAGCGTGACACTTGGTACGTACGCCGACCTGCTAGATCATTCACCTTTACCCCCGCAAGTCAGGGTTTCTGCGCAGGTCGTGGCTCAGGTCACGGGTTGGTGAACAATAGCTGATCAGATGGCCTTGCCCGGGTTCAGCAGTCCCAGCGGGTCGAAGACGGCCTTGATCCCGTGCTGCACCTCGTGCGCCACCGGCCCCGACTCCAGGGCCAGCCAGCGCCGTTTGAGCACCCCGACGCCGTGCTCGCCGGTCAGCGTGCCGCCGAGTTCGAGCGCCCGGGTGAAGATCTCGTCCGCCGCCGCCCACACCTCGGCGGGCGGCTCGGTCGTCCCGTGCTCGAAGACGAACGTCGGGTGCAGGTTGCCGTCGCCCGCGTGCGCGACCGTGCAGATGCGCACGCCGTGCCGGACGGCGGCGGCCTCGATGGCGCCGATCATGTCGGGCAGCACCGAGCGGGGCACGCACACGTCCTCGACCAGGCACGCGCCGAGGCGTTCCTTGGCCTGGTAGGCCATCCGGCGCAGCCCGATCAGCTCCTCGGTCTCCTGGGGGCTGGACGACACGGCCACGAACGTGGCGCCGTTGTCGAGGCAGAGGCGTTCCATGCGGGCGGCCACCTCCTGGCTGTCGGCGGCGTCGGACTGCCCGATCAGCATCGCCATCGTGGCGGGCTCCAGGCCGATGTTGCGCCAGTCGTCGATGGCCTGGAGCGTGGCCCGGTCCAGCAGCTCCATCAGCGACGGCTGGCACCCGGCCGCCATGATCGCGGTCACGGCGGCGCCCGCGTCGCGCAGAGAGCCGAACTCGGCGGCGAACGTCGCGGGCGGGGCGACCGGCGCCCGCCGCAGCCGGACGGTGGCCGAGGTGATCACGCCCAGCGTGCCCTCGGAGCCGACGAACAGCCCGGTCAGGTCGTACCCGGTGACGCCCTTCACGGTCCGCCGCCCGGTCTGGAGCACCCGGCCGTCGGCCAGCACGACCTCCAGGCCCAGCGCCGAGTCGCGGGTGACCCCGTACTTGACGCAGCGCAGCCCGCCCGCGTTCGTGGCCAGGTTGCCGCCGATCGTGGAGATCTCGTACGAGGACGGGTCGGGCGCGTACATGAGCCCGTGCTCGCGCGCGGCCCTGTCGAGGTCGGCGGTGATCACGCCGGGCTCGACCACGGCGATCTCGTCCACCGGCGAGAGCTCCCGGATCGCGGTCATCCTGGCCAGCGACAGCACCACCGACCCGTCGGTGGCCGTGGCGGCGCCCGCCAGCCCGCTGCCCGCGCCGCGCGGCACCACGGGCACCCGGTGCTCGGTGGCCCAGCGCATGGTGGTCACCACGTCGTCGCGGGAGGCGGCCAGCACCACTCCCAGAGGCTTGCCCGGGGCCACGAACGTGCGGTCGCGGGCGTAGGAGTCGATCACGTCCGGGTCGGTGACGACACGGCCGCCGGGCAGGGAGTTCACCAGAGCGTCAATGGGTCTCACATGAGAAACCTTACGGTTTGCGTGGACGGTGGCTTACGGCCAGACTGCCCGGGTGGAAGTGAGCTGTCCGGTGTGTACGCAGGTCGACCAGGTCGTCTCGGTGCCCGGAGCGGTCGCGGCGGGGACCACGTACCGGATCGGCAGGGTACGCATGCCCGGTGACCGCCAGGTCGCCGATCTGCCCACCGGGTCCGCGCTGGGCGCGTCCAAGCACCAGATGAGCCGCACGCAGCTCGCCGTGTGGCTGTCGTTCCCCAGCCGCCACTACGCGCCCTGGTCGAGGAACCAGGGCTACCTGCTGCTGCTCGTCGCCGCACTCGCGCACCTGGTGGTGGGGCTGGTGCTGGCCATGGGCAAGCACTCGGGCTGGGCCGAGGTGCTGCTCGCGCCGTTCTGCCTGACAGGCGTGCTGTGGGGGTTCGGGATGCTGTTCGTGCTCGGCGCGCACGCGGCGCGCAAGCGCGACCTGGCCGAGGGGCCGGCCAGGGAGAAGGCGCTCGCCGTCTGGGAGGGGCTCTACTACTGCTCGCGCGACAACGTCGCGTTCGAGCCGGGGGTCGGCGTCTCGTTCCATCCGAGCGAGACGCGCGAGTACATCTTCGGCTTCCGCCGCTCCGGCGCCGCCTGACCGGTCACGTCACCGGCCGGGCGGTCACTCCGGGGCCGGGGTGCTTACGCGCGCTTACGCGTGCTCCTCGGCGACGAGGCGGACGCAGACGGCCAGGCCGGTGATGGCCTGCTCCAGCTCCTCCAGGCCGGGGTAGGTGGGCGCGATGCGGATCGTGCGGTCGTCGGGGTCCTGGCCGTAGGGGTGGGTGGCGCCGGCCGGGGTCAGCGCGATGCCCGCGGCCTTGGCCTTGGCCACCACCTCGGCGGCGTGCGGAACCTCCAGGCTGATGAAGTAGCCGCCCTTCGGGCTGGTCCAGGTGGCCAGGTCGCCGAGCTCCTTGGCGAGGACCCGGTCGACCACCTCGAACTTGGGCCCGATCAGCTCGGCGTGCTTGCGCATGTGCGCGGCCACGCCGTCGGCGTCGCGCAGGAACTCCACGTGGCGCAGCTGGTTGAGCTTGTCGGGGCCGATGGACTGCTTGCGCGTGTTGTCGAGGAACCAGGCGACGTTGGCCGGGGAGGAGCCGAAGAACGCCACACCCGCGCCGGCCAGCGTCACCTTCGAGGTGGAGCCGTAGACGAAGGCGCGGTCGGGGTTGCCGTGCTCGGCGCAGAGCGCGAGCAGGTCGGCGAGCTCGGCCGGGGTGTCGGTCAGGTGGTGGACGGCGTAGGCGTTGTCCCAGAAGATGCGGAAGTCGGGCGCGGCGGCGGGCATGGCGGCCAGGCGGCGCACGGTCTCGTCGCTGTAGACGATGCCGGACGGGTTGCTGTACTTGGGCACGCACCAGATGCCCTTGACGCTCGCGTCCTCGGCGACCAGGCGCTCGACGACGTCCATGTCGGGGCCCTCGGCGTTCATGGGCACCGGGACCATCTTGATCCCGAACTCCTGGCAGATGGTGAAGTGCCGGTCGTAGCCGGGCACCGGGCACAGGAACGTGATCTCCGGCTCCTCCACCCAGCGGCGCCCGGCGCCGGGCACCTTGCTCAGCAGCGCGTGCACGACCGTGTCGTGCATCATCGCCAGGCTGGCGTTGCCGCCCACCACGAGCTGCGCGGGCGGCACCTGGAGCAGCGGCCCGAACAGCTCGCGCAGCTCCGGCAGCCCCTGCAGGTCGCCGTAGTTGCGCGCGTCGAGGCCGCCCGCGGTCACGTGGGTGGTCGGGAGCTTGAGCATGTCGTCGGAGAGGTCGAGCTGGCGCGGTGACGGCTTGCCCCTGGTGAGGTCGAGCTTGAGTCCCTGCTGGACAAGGGCGGCATAGTCACGCGAGGCGTTCACGGGATTCTTCTCCTCCGATCGGGTCGCTACGAAGGATAGAAGACTTCGCCGCCGAGGCAGGCACGGGTCCGGGATGTGGATGTCTTTGCCCGGAACGACTTCACGGACGGCGATCGGTGGCGTGGAATGGGGTGATCGGGGCAGGCCATACCTCTCGACTGGAGGGAGCAGCCGTGACCAGCGTGCGCGAGACGTCGATCGAGCGGGTCAGGCGGCGCCGCACCGGGACCGTGCTCACGTCCTGGCTGACCACGACCGACCACAAGGTCATCGGGTACCTGTATCTGATCACCTCGTTCGCGTTCTTCCTGATCGCGGGCGTCATGGCCATGATCATCCGCGCGGAGCTGGCCCAGCCGGGGATGCAGGTCGTCAACCAGGACATGTACAACCAGCTCTTCACCATGCACGGCACGATCATGCTGCTGCTGTTCGCCACGCCGCTGTTCGCCGGGTTCGCCAACGTGATCATGCCGCTGCAGATCGGCGCCCCCGACGTGGCCTTCCCCCGGCTGAACGCGGTGGCGTACTGGCTGTTCCTGTTCGGCGGGCTCATGGTGGTGGCCGGGTTCTTCACGCCGGGCGGGGCGGCCGACTTCGGCTGGTTCGCCTACACGCCGCTGTCGTCGTCCGCCTACTCGCCGCAGGTCGGCGGCGATTTGTGGATCATGGGGCTGGCGATGTCGGGCCTCGGCACGATCCTCGGCGCGGTCAACTTCATCACCACGATCATCGGCATGCGGGCGCCGGGCATGACGATGTTCCGGATGCCGCTGTTCACCTGGAACGTGCTGCTGACCAGCATGCTCGTGCTGCTGGCGTTCCCGGTGCTGGCGGCGGCGCTGCTCGCGCTGGAGGCCGACCGCAAGCTCGGCACGCACATCTACGACCCGGCCAACGGCGGGCCGATCCTGTGGCAGCACCTGTTCTGGTTCTTCGGCCATCCCGAGGTCTACATCATCGCGCTGCCGTTCTTCGGGATCATCACCGAGGTCATCCCGGTCTTCAGCCGCAAGCCGATCTTCGGCTACATGGGCCTGGTCGGCGCCACGATCGCGATCGCCGGGCTGTCGATGACCGTGTGGGCGCACCACATGTTCCCCACCGGGCAGGTGCTGCTGCCGTTCTTCTCGTTCATGACGTTCCTCATCGCGGTGCCGACAGGTGTGAAGTTCTTCAACTGGATCGGCACCATGTGGCGGGGGCATCTGACGTTCGAGACGCCGATGCTGTTCGCGATCGGGTTCCTGGTGACGTTCCTGCTCGGCGGGCTGACCGGCGTCATCCTGGCCTCCCCGCCGCTCGACTTCCACATCAGCGACACGTACTTCGTCGTCGCGCACTTCCACTACGTGGTCTTCGGCACCGTCGTGTTCGCCATGTTCGCCGGGTTCTACTTCTGGTGGCCCAAGATGACCGGGCGCATGCTCAACGACCCGCTCGGCAAGGTGCACTTCTGGACGCTGTTCGTCGGCTTCCACACCACGTTCCTGGTGCAGCACTGGCTCGGGCAGATCGGCATGCCGCGCCGCTACGCCGACTACGGCCCGGCCGACGGGTTCACCGCGCTCAACCAGCTCTCGTCGCTGGGCGCGTTCCTGCTCGGGCTGTCGACGCTGCCGTTCCTCTACAACGTCTGGAAGACCGCCAGGCACGCGCCCAAGGTCACGCTCGACGACCCCTGGGGCTACGGCAACTCCCTCGAATGGGCGACCTCCTGCCCGCCGCCCCGGCACAACTTCACGTTCATGCCGCCGATCCGCTCCGAACGGCCCGCCTTCGACCTCCACTACCCGCACGAGGACGAGACGGACGAGACGGGCGAGCGGGCCGAACCCGGAGAACCCGGCGAGAAAACGCCCGACTGACCTTTCCCGGACCGGGCCGCGGTGCTTGTGTGGAGGTTACGTTTCGCCCATCTAAGGAGATCGGCGATGACAGGCGCCAAGAGCCCCTTCACCCCCGAGACCGCCCCCTGCGGCAAGAAGCACGGCGGTGAGCGTCTCCTCGACGACGACGGCTACGGCCTGGTGATCCGTGACCAGCTCTTCGACTGCGGCTGCCGCCGGATCCGGCACGAGTACCACGACGGCAGCATCCACCTGTCCGCCATCCGCTGCGACGGCAAGCGGGTGAAGGATCCGATCGAACCGGACCGCGGGAGCTGAACCGATGATCGACGTGCTCATCGTGGGAGGCGGCGGCGCCGGACTGCGGGCGGCCGTCGCCGTCGCCGAGAGCGACCCCACCCTCAGCGTGGCGGTCGTGTCGAAGGTCTACCCGATGCGCAGCCACACCGTCTCGGCCGAGGGCGGCGCCGCCGCGGTCGTCGCCGACGGCGACACGCTCGACGAGCACTGCTACGACACGATCTCCGGCGGCGACTGGCTGTGCGACCAGGACGCGGTGGAGGCGTTCGTGGCCGAGGCGCCGCGCGAGCTCGTCCAGGTCGAACACTGGGGCTGCCCGTGGAGCCGCGAGCGCGACGGGCGCGTCGCGGTGCGCCCGTTCGGCGGCATGAAGCGGATGCGCACCTGGTACGCGGCCGACAAGACCGGCTTCCACCTGCTGCACACGCTGTTCCAGACCACGCTCAAACACCCCGGCATCGCGCGGTACGACGAGTGGTACGTCACCCGGCTCGTCGTCGACGACGGCCGCGTCCACGGCGTCGTGGCCGTCGAGCTGCGCACCGGCCGCGTCGAGGCGATCCCCGCCAGGACCGTCGTCCTGGCCACCGGCGGCTGCGGCCGGGCCTTCCCCTTCACCACCAACGCCGCCATCAAGTCCGGCGACGGCATGGCCCTGGCCTACCGGGCGGGCGCCCCGCTGAAGGACATGGAGTTCGTCCAGTACCACCCCACCGGCCTGCCGTTCACCGGCATCCTCATCACCGAGGCGGCCAGGGCCGAGGGCGGCTGGCTGATCAACAAGGACGGCTACCGCTACCTCCAGGACTACGACCTCGGCACCCCCACCCCGGCGCCCCGGCTGCGCAGCATGGAGCTCGGCCCGCGCGACCGCCTCTCGCAGGCGTTCGTGCACGAGCAGCGCAAGGGCCGCACCGTCGACACGCCGTACGGTCCCGTCGTCCACCTCGACCTGCGCCACCTGGGCGAGGACAGGATCGACGCGCGCATCCCGTTCGTGCGCGAGCTGTGCCGCAGCTACCAGAACCTCGACCCGGTCACCGACCTCGTCCCGGTCCGCCCCGTCGTGCACTACATGATGGGCGGCGTCCACACCGACCTCGACGGCGCCACCCCGATCGCCGGCCTGTTCGCGGCGGGCGAGACGGCCTGCGTGAGCATCAACGGCGCCAACCGGCTCGGCTCCAACTCGCTGCCGGAGATCCTCGTCTTCGGCAGGCGCGCCGGGCTGGCCGCCGCCCGCTTCGCCCGCGGCCACCGCGACGGCGAGGCGGCCGCCGTCCGCAGCCAGGGCGCCGACGAGCGGCGGCGGCTGGAGCGGGCGCGCGAGGGCGGCGGCGAGCGGATCGCCGTGCTGCGCGAGGAGATGCAGCGCACGCTCGAAGGCGCCGCCGGCATCTACCGCACCGGCGACGTCCTCGCCAAGGCCGCCGACACCCTCGCCGAGCTGGGCGAACGGGCCGCCGGGGCGCTCGTGGACGACTCCAGCGCCGCCTTCAACACCGAGCTGGTCGCCCTGCTGGAGCTGCACGCCATGCTCGACGTCGCGCGCACGATCGTGGCCTGCGCGGCCGAGCGGCGCGAGTCGCGCGGCGCCCACCAGCGCACCGACTTCCCGGCCAGGGACGACGCCGCCTACCTGGCGCACTCGCTGGTCCACCGGGCCCCCGACGGCAGCCCGTCGGTCGGCCTGCTGCCCGTGACGATCACCCGCTGGCCTCCCGGGGAAAGGGTGTACGGCCGTGACTGACTCCATCCGGCTGGAAGTGTCCCGCTACCGGCCCGGCCAGGACGACGAGCCGGTGTTCCAGGCGTACGACGTGCCGCTGCGCCCCGACTGGGCCGTGCTCGACGGGCTCACCCACGTCAAGGACCGGCTCGACGGCAGCCTGTCGTTCCGCTGGTCGTGCCGGATGGGCATCTGCGGCTCGTGCGGCATGACCGTCAACGGCGAGCCCCGCCTGACCTGCGGTACCTTCCTCACCGAGTACGGCGCCGGCCCGGTCAGGGTCGAGCCGCTCAAGGGCTTCCCCGTCATCAGGGACCTGGTCGTGGACATCGACGACTTCCTGGCCAAGCTGTCGTCGGTGCGGCCGTGGCTGATCCGGGAGGGGGAGGAGCTGCCGCTGACCGCCGAGTACGCCCAGACGCCGGACCAGCTCGAGGCGTACAAGCAGTACAGCATGTGCATCAACTGCATGCTCTGCTACTCGGCCTGCCCGGTGTACGTGCTCGACCCGGACTTCCTCGGCCCGGCGGCGATCGCGCTGGCCCAGCGCTACAACCTGGACTCGCGCGACATGGGCGACCGCTTCGACGTGCTCAACCTGGACGACGCCGTCTGGGGGTGCACGTTCGTCGGCGAGTGCACCCGGACCTGCCCCAAGCACGTCGACCCGGCCGAGGCGATCCAGCGCTACAAGCTGACCGCCGCGCTGCGCTCGGTGCTGCCGTGGAGCCGGCGATGACCGCGCCCGCCCGCCGCCCGCCCAGGGACCCGCTCTGGTTCGCCCGCAGCAGGCGCTACACGCTGTTCGTGCTGCGCGAGCTGACCAGCGTCTTCGTCGCCTGGACCGTCGCGTACCTGGTCCTGCTGGCCGACTCGGTGGTCGCCGGGACGTACGCGCAGTTCACGGCGCTGGCGGCGCGCCCGTGGATGATCGCGCTCAACGCGGTGGCGCTGGCGGCGACCGCCTACCACGCGATCACGTTCCTCAACCTCGCGCCGAAGGCCACCGTGGTGCGGCTGGACGGCTGGCGGGTGCCCGCCTGGATGATCCAGGGCGGCAACCACTCCGGCTGGCTGCTCGTCTCGGCGGTGATCGCGTACGTCGTCCTGCGGACGCCATGAGAAGCCGGGGGGAGATGCCGTGAGAAGGACGCCTGAGCCGTATCTGTGGCTGCTGTTCAGCGGCGGGGGGATCGTCGCGGCGCTGGTGCTGCCGGTGCTGGCGCTGCTGTTCGGGGTGCTCATGCCGCTCGGCGTGATCGGCTGGCCCGACGCGGCGCACCTGGCCGCGCTGCTGGAGCCCCTGTGGGTGCGGATGGGACTGGTGGTGGCGGTGGTGCTGTGCCTGTTCCACGCGGCGCACCGGATCAGGTTCACCAGTGAGGAACTGCTGGGGATCGGGCGGTACGACGGGTTCATCGCGGCCCTCTGTTACGGGGGAGCAGTTACGGGCGGGATCATTGCCGCGATGCGGTTGTTGTGAAATGTCGTAGTTTGATCACATTTCCACAACCTACTTTACGCAATCTTTAGAAACGGTCTACCGTGCCGGTTTGCAAGACCCTATGGCCATTGCGCCCGGCGATCCCGGGCAGAAGGGGTTACTGGTGCCCAGCAAGAAGCGCCTATTAGCCACAATCCCGGCGGTAGCCCTCCTCGGCGCCGCCCTGACCGTACCCAGCGCTCAGGCCGACTCGGTCGCGTCATACCAGCCCAGCGCGTCTGACTACTACATTAACTACGCGCCACCCAGGGACGACGACCCGCCGGCCGAGCCGGGAGTCCCGGGCAAGAACAAGCGGTCGATCTCCGCCGCGAAGAAGATCGACCAGAAGTTCAGCAGCGGAAACCCGGCCGCTGCCCGGGTGCTCGCGGCCCGCGAGGCCGAGGCCATCCGCACCGGCCGAAACCCCGCTGAATGGATCTTCAAAAAGTCCAAGCAGACGAAGACCGCCAAGCTTCTCACGCTGCTGGTCGAGTTCAACGAGAACGCCAACGACGACTTCTCCGGCTTCAACCGCCTGCGGACCGTCGACAGCGCCCCCGACGACTGCGTCGTCGAGCCGGCCGGCACGCTCAAGAACGGCCCGCTGCACAACAACATCCCGGACCCGGCCACGCTGCCGCACAAGGACAACAACTCCTTCTGGGTCAAGGACTTCAGCCCCGAGCACTTCAACAAGATGCTCTACACGGACAAGGGCATCACCGAGCGCGTCCGCCCCGACCTGAAGGACCCGCGCGACGGCAAGCCCGGCATCGACATCTCCGGCCACACGCTGAAGAAGATGTACGAGGAGATGTCCAAGGGCGCCTACTCCGTCACCGGCTCCGCGGTCGGCTGGATCAAGGCTCCGCACTCCGAGGCGTGGTACGGCGCGGCCGCCTGCGGCGGGGTCCCGCAGGACATGTCGGGCCACCCGGACAACCCGCTCGGCGCCGGCCAGCTCGCCATCGACGCCGTCAACGTCCTGTCGCAGACCCAGCCCGACTTCCCGTGGGCCGACTACGACATCGAGGACGTCTCCGACGCCGACGGTGACGGCAACTTCGCCGAGCCCGACGGCGTGATCGACCACCTCGTGCTCGTCCACGCCGGCAAGGACAAATCCTCCGACGGCGGCGCCGAGGGCACGTACGCCATCTGGGCGCACTCCAGCGCGGTCGCCGGCGGCTACCAGGTGCCCGGCACCGACAAGAAGATCTCCAACTACATCGTGCAGCCCGAGGACTCCGGTGTCGGCGTCTTCGCCCACGAGTACGGCCACGACCTCGGCCTGCCCGACCTGTACGACACCTCCGGCCAGGCCAGCTCCGCGGTGGACTTCTGGGACCTGATGTCCAGCGGCTCCCACTCCGGCCCCATCTTCCAGTCGATGCCCACCCACATGGGCCTCTGGGACAAGTGGGTGCTCGGCTGGGCGAACCCGAAGGTGTTCAACCCGGGTGACAGCAAGAAGCTCGTCACGGTCGGCCAGACCTCGCGCACGCCCCGCTTCACCGAGGACGGCGTCCGCGTCAACCTCGCCTCCGAGCCGCTGAAGATGATCGACCCGCACAGCGGCGCCAACGCCTGGTGGTCCGGCATGGACCAGGAGTGGGCCAACGTCTCGCTGGCCCGCGACATCCAGGTGCCCGCCGGGACCGACGTCCGCTTCTGGATGTGGAACAACTACGAGATCGAGGCCGACTGGGACTTCGGCTTCGTCGAGGTGTCCACCGACGGCGGCAACACCTGGACCCAGCAGAAGGTCTACGACGAGGCCGGCACCGAGATCACCACGCCCGACGGCTACCCGGACCCGAACAAGAACCTCGCCACGTTCGGCAACAAGAAGTACGGCATCACCGGCAACACCGACGGCTGGCGGCACGACTACGTCAACCTGACCCCGTTCGCCGGCCAGACGATCAAGCTGCGGCTTGCGTACAACACCGACGCCGCCTTCACGCCGCGCGGCTGGCACGCCGACGACTTCTCGATCACCAACGGCGGCGCCTCCGTGTGGAGCGACGACGTGGAGAACGGCGAGAACGGCTGGCGCGCCTTCGGCGGCACGTTCACCAACACCAGCGGCCAGGGCTGGACCATCAACAACGGCGAGCGCCAGATCGACCGCTTCTACCTCGCCGAGTGGCGCAACTTCGACGGCTTCGACAAGGGCCTGCAGTACGCCTACGACACCACGTACTCGCGTGACGGGGCGTGGAAGGTGGAGAAGGTCAAGTACAACGCGCCGGGCCTGCTGGTCTGGTACCGCGACTCGACCTACACCAACAACGTGCTGGCCAACAACCTCGAAGCGGCGCCGAGCATCGGCTCCAAGGGCAGCCTGCTGCTCGTGGACTCGCACTACGACCCGCTCCGCCGCACCGGCGAGGCGGCCGCGAAGGACCCGTCACGGCACAAGAACATGGAGGGCCGCTCGCAGACCTCCAACGCCGCGTTCTCCTTCACGAAGACCTACCCGTTCAAGGAGTGCCTCGAGGCCGCGGACGAGCCGTTCAGCGAGTACTGCACGAACGTCCCCGCGCTGAAGGGCGTGCCGAGCTTCACCGACGCCAAGACCTGGTACCCGGGCCTTGAGCTGCAGGACGGCTCGCTGTACTACCGGGACTTCGACGCCTCCGTCGTCGTCCCGAGCAAGGGCGACCAGCCGTACAGCACCCGCGTGGTCAACGTCGACGGAACCCCGGCGACCGAGCTCTACGGCACCGACCTCGGCAACGGCCACGTCCTCGGCACCGGCAACCCCGGCGACGAGGGCAAGGCGCTGGGCGTCCAGTTCAAGCTGGTCACCCCGCTGCCGGGCAACCTGGGCGCGCTCGTCCAGGTGACCCCGCCGAAGAAGTGATCCAAGGGGCCGCCGGGCGGTGTCCCGGCGGCCCTAACATTGATGACCATGAGCGAATTGCGCACCAAGGCCGAGCACACCGAGGCGATCCGTCAGGACCGCAGGGTGGCGGTGGTGATCAACACTCGCTCACGCCGTGGCCGCCGCCACTACTTCGAGGTGATCGAGCAGCTGCACGAGCTGGGCTACGAGCCGCTGGCCGAGATCGGCGTCTACAATCCCAAGCGACTGCGCGACCTGCTCGACACGGCCCTGGCGACGGGGCCCGACCTGCTGATCGTCGGCGGCGGTGACGGCACGCTGTCCTCCGCCGTGCGCCACGTCGCCCACCGCGACGTGGCGCTCGGCGTTCTCCCGCTCGGCACCACCAACAACTTCGCCCGCAGCCTCGGCCTGCCGCTCGACCTGGCCGGCGCGATCCGGGTGTTCGACACCGGCAAGGTCGCCGACATCGACCTGGGCATGGCCGACGACCGGCCGTTCGCCAACCTGGCCAGCTTCGGCGTCTCCGTCGAGGTCGCGGGCAAGGTCAAGCCGTGGCTCAAGCGGGTGCTCGGCCGGCCCGCCTACCCGCTGACCGCGCTGACCGTGCTGCCGGGGCACCGGCCCTTCCGCGCCTACATCACCGTCGACGGGCAGCGCCACGAGCTGCTCACCCACCAGCTCAACATCGCCAACGGGCGTTTCCACGGCGGCTGGCAGGTGGCCCGCGACATCAGCATCGACGACGGCATGCTCGTGGCCTACCAGCTCGGCTCCGGCAAGAAGGTGCGCCTGCTCGTCGAGACGCTGGCCCGCGCCACGACCGGGCGCTGGCGCAGCCTGGCGGGCGGGCCGTTCGTCGTCGGCCGCGAGATGCTGCTGGAGACCGACCCGCCGATGGCCGCCGACGTCGACGGCGAGGTGCGGCTGCGCACCCCGATCCGGCTGCGCGTGGTGCCCAACGGGGTGCGCGTCATGGTGCCCGCCGACTTCGAGGACCGCTGACCCGCACAGCCCGGCCGGTCTCCTAACGCAGGCGGTCGTACAGCTCGGTCAGCGGCGCCGACAGGCCCGCCGGCGGCGGGAAGACGCGCAGCAGCAGGCCCGGCTCCACGGCGGACGGGCGGCGCTCGGGCCTGGCCGTGCCGGCGGGCGCGTAGAAGTCGGCGAGCCGGTCGGCGAACGGCACGTCCGCCACCTCCAGCGCGGCCCCGCCGCCCGCCGCCAGCGAGCCCAGCAGCTCCTCACGGGCGCGCCCCCGCCAGGCCAGCACCAGGAACGGGTCGTCGTCGAACGACTCGGCCAGCAGGTAGAGCACCGCCGACACGTGCTTGCACGGGAAACCCCAGTCGGGACACGAGCACGCCATGTCCAGATCGCGCGGGAACAGGTCGGCGCCCAGCGCCGCGAACAGCTCCTCGATCTCCTCCGGCATCTCCCCGGCCAGCAGCCTCGCCCGGTGGACGGCCTGATCGGCCACCGCCCGCTCGACCGCCTGCCACAGCTCCTCGCCGAACACCTCGACGGCGATCGTCACCTCGTACGGCGCCGGACGCGACCCCTGCACCGACGCCCTGGCCAGGCCCGGCGACAGGTCGATCGACAGCACCTGACCCGCCCTGGCGTAGCCGCGCCCGCGCGACAGGCGGCCCTTGTCGCAGATCCGCTCCAGCACGTCGATGAACCGCCTCGACCACCAGGTCGAGCCGATCGAACCACGCCGCGACCTGGCCCGGATGCCGCCCTCGACGCTGATCGGGGTGCTCCAGCCCGGCACGTCAGCCCACCGCCCCGGCCGTCAGGCGGAACACCTCGCGCAGCTCCCCGGTCGACAGATCCGTCAGCCAGTCCTCGCCCGCGCCGACCACCCGCTCCGCCAGCGCCTTCTTCCGCTCGATCATCTCGTCCACCCGCTCCTCCAGGGTGCCCGCGCAGATCAGCTTGCGCACCTGCACGTTCCTGCGCTGGCCGATGCGGAACGCCCGATCGGTCGCCTGGTCCTCGACCGCCGGGTTCCACCAGCGGTCGACGTGCACCACGTGGCTCGCCGCCGTCAGGTTGAGCCCCACCCCGGCCGCCTTCAGCGACAGCAGGAACAGCATCGGCTCGTCGTCCTGCTGGAACCGGTCCACCAGCCGGTCACGCGCCTTCTTCGGCAGCCCGCCGTGCAGCCACAGCACCGGCCGGTCCAGCCGCTGCTCCAGATAGGGCTGCAGCATGCTGCCGAACTCCGCGTACTGCGTGAACAGCAGCGCCTTCTCGCCCTCGGCCAGGATCTCCTCCGCGAGCTGCTCCAGCCGCGCCAGCTTGCCCGACCGGCCCGCCAGCCGGGAGCCGTCCTTCAGCAGGTGGGCCGGATGGTTGCAGACCTGCTTCAGCTTGGCCATGGCCGCCAGCACCAGGCCGCGCCGCTCGATCCCCTCGCTGTCGTCGATCCTGCCCAGCATGTCGTCCACCACCGCCTGGTACAGCGACGCCTGCTCCGGCGTCAGCGTGCACCACTCCTTGACCTCCAGCTTCTCCGGCAGGTCGGAGATGATCGAGGCGTCGGTCTTGAGCCGGCGCAGGATGAACGGCCCCGTCGCCCGCCGCAGCGCCTGCGCGGCCTGCTCGTCCTGCCGCGCCTCGATCGGCTCCTGGAACCGGGTGCGGAAGCGCGCCTTCGGCCCCAGCAGGCCCGGATTGGCGAACTCCATGATCGACCAGAGCTCGGCCAGGTGGTTCTCCACCGGGGTGCCCGTCAGCGCCAGCCGGGTGCCCGCCGGGATCGACCGCACCGCCTGCGCCTGGAGGGTGCCGCTGTTCTTGATCGCCTGCGCCTCGTCGCACACCACCCGCCGCCACGGGACCCGCCGCAGCGTCTCCAGGTCGCGCTGCGCCGTCCCGTACGTGGTGATCACCAGGTCGGCGTCCGCGATGCGCGTCGCGTCCCGGCCGCTGCCGTGATGGACGTGCACGCGCAGGCCAGGCGCGAACCTCGCCGCCTCCCGCTGCCAGTTGCCCACCAGCGACATCGGGCACACCAGCAGCGTCGGCTCCGCTGCCCGCTCGTGCACGAGCAGCGCCAGCGTGGTGACCGTCTTGCCCAGCCCCATGTCGTCGGCCAGCACCCCGCCCAGCCCGAGCTCCGACAGGAAGCTCAGCCACGCCAGCCCCCGCTCCTGGTAGGGGCGCAGCGTCGCGTCCAGGCCCGCCGGCGTCCCGATCACAGCCGGCCGCCCCTCCGGCCCGCCCTCCGGCCGGCCCGACAGCAGCTCGCCCAGCACCCCGTCGGCGTCCACGTCCAGCAGCGGCAGCTCGTCGTCGCCCTGGACCACGTGCCGCAGCACCTCCGCCGCCGGGAGCACCCCGCCGCGCTCACCGCCGACCGCGCGCAGCGCCGCCGCGAGCTGCCGCTCGTCCAGCTCCACCCACTGGCCGCGCACCCGCACCAGCGGCACCTTCAGCCGGGCCAGCTCGGCCAGCTCCTCCTCGCCGATCGTCTCCCCGCCCACCGCCAGGTCCACCCGGAAGTCCACCAGCTCACGCAGCCCGAACCCCTGGCTCGCCGCCGCGCTCTGCGTCTTCGTCCGCGTCGTCACCTTCAGCCCCAGCCTCGCCCGGCCCGCCCAGCGGGGCAGCTGCACCCCGAACCCGGCCGCCTGCAGCAACGGCGCCGCCTCCCGCAGGAACGCGAACGCCCCGGCCGTGTCGAGCACCAGCTCCTCCGGCTGCGGCACCCGCAACGCCCGGTCCAGCTCCGGATAGAGCCGCACCGCCCGGCCCAGCCCGGCCAGCAGCTCCCGCTCCGCCCCAGCCGGCAACCCGGCCACCGGCCCGCCGCCCCACACCTTCCCGGCGGGAACGTACAGGCTCGGGTCGTCGGCCGCCTGCACCGCCAGCTCCACCCGCCACCGGTGCTCCCCGGCCGCATCGTCGCGGCCGTCCCCGGCGGGGGCCGGGGGGTCGACCGGCTCGGTGAGGCGGAAGCACACGCGGGTGGCGCCCTCGGCCGACTCCACGGAGCGGCGCCACTCCTCCAGGGCCCGCCGCAGGTCCGGGTCATCGGGGCACGCGGCGCCGAGAGAGTCGGCGCGGGAGGAAGCGGCGCCGGGCCAGGTGGTGTCGGGGGAGGCCAGCGCGGCCAGCCAGCGCCCCCGCCCCGTGCCCGTGCCCGTGCCCGTGCCCGTGCCCGTGTCCGTGTGCGGGGGCCGGGCGTTCAGTGCGGTTCGGGCGAAAGTGTCGGCGAAGGCGTCCAGGGCTTGGCGCAGCACCTCGTGGGAGGGGCGCTCGACCGCCCAGGTGCGGCAGGCGGGGGGCATGGTGAGGGCGAGGTCGCGGAAGTAGGCGGCGTCGGCGCCGGTGACGACCGCGCGCCAGGCCGCCCGGGCCTCGCCGTCGGCCTCCGTCAGCTCCAGCTGGGGAACGACCCGGCCGCGGCGTACGAGATCCCGCGCGAACGCGGCGACGGCCCGCCAGTGCCGCACCGTAGCGCCCGGCACGGCGTCACCCCAGCCGGTGAGACCGGGCCCGGCATCGGAGCCAGGGCCGGCGTCAGCGTCGGGGCCGGGGGCGAGGTCGGGGCCGGGGGCAGGGTCGGGGTCAGCGGCGGGGGCGGCGGCTGGGGTGGGGTCGGGGGCGAGGAGGTGTACGGCGGCGGGCAGGGGCGGGACCACGGCGGGGACGCGCCAGGGGCGCAGCGAGGGGCGGGTGACCGCGGACAGGAGCCCGGTCTCGGGGGAGGGGAGCGGCTCGGCCGCGGACCCCGGCAGCAGGAGCTCCAGCGTGCGCGGCCCGCCCGCCGGGAGGCGCTCGACGGGCGCGGCCCAGGGATGGGCGCGCGGCGCCGGGCCACGGGCGGCACGCGGCGCGAGGGCGGTGTCCTCCGCCCAGAAGGCGACCCCGTCCCCGGCCCAGACCCCATGCACGACCAGCACCTCGGCAGGGTACCCGGGCCGGGAGGGGCCGGTGGCCCGTGTCCGCCGACGGCGCACTCGCCGGCTCATGGGAAAAATCAGTGCAAGTCGTAGACTGGAGGCATGAATACTCCGGGATCGTGGTGCGAGCGGCCCAAGCCGCCGGCTTCGTCGTGCGAGCTCCCGTCCCCGTGGAGCGCCCCCAAGAAGCCGGACAACTGGTGCGAGGCGCCCAAGTCGCCGGTCGAGTCGCTGGTCGGCCTCCTCCTTCGCGCCGCCAAGCGGTAGGACCCGGCCCGGCGGAAAACCGCGGGGTGATAGAAGCCGGGCTCTTCGGGTAGGCGGGTTCGCGACGGAGGAGGCGACGTCGTGAACGACACCCACAAACTGGTCAACGACCTTTCCGAGCAGGTCTCCCGGCTCGTCAAGGACGAGTTGCGGCTGGCCAGGCTCGAACTCACGGAGAAGGGCAAGCGCGCCGGGTTCGGCGCGGGCATGTTCGGGGCGGCCGGGCTGGTCGCGTTCTTCGGCGGCGCGGTGCTCGTGGCCGCCGTGGTGATGCTGCTCGCGCTGGTGATGCCCGCGTGGGTCGCCGCGGCCATCGTCGGAGTGGTCCTGCTGATCGTGGCCGCCCTGCTGGGGCTGGCCGGCAAGAGCAAGGTGAAGCAGGCGACGCCGCCGGTCCCGACCGAGACCATCGCGAGCCTGCGGGCCGACGTCGACGCGGTCAAGGAAGGGGCGCGGCGATGAGCGAGACCGATCCGGGACGCAGCGACCAGCACGCCGGCACGGTCGGCGCGCGCCGGGCCACCGTCGGCACGCCGACGGACGCCGAGTCCATCAACGTGCCGCCGACCAGGCCGGGCGCGGCCGAGAACGCGCACGAGGCCGAGCTGGCCCGCGAGGAGCACGAGACCTTCATCCCCGAACCTCCCCAGGCCGACGACCGCACCGACGCGGTCAGGTCGCGCGCCACGGAGGAGGAGTCCCTGACCGGGGGCCGCGCCGCGAAACGGTCCGGGAGCGAGCACCGCACCCAGGGCGACGACGCGGACGCGGTCCGGGAGGACATCAGGCAGACCCGCCGGGAGCTCGGCGAGACGGTGAGCGCCCTGGCGCACAAGGCGGACGTCAAGAGCCGGGCAGCCGACGCGGCGGCCACGGCCAGAGGAAAGGCGAGCAGGATGGCAGGCACGGCCAAGGACAGGGCCACGGAGCTGGCGGAGACGGCCAAGGGCAAGACGGCCGAGATGACCGGCGCGGCCAAGGGCAAGGCGCACGAGGTGACGGGCGCCGCCAAGGGCAAGGCGCACGAGATGACCGGCAAGGCGCACGAGGTCGCGGGCAGGGTCGGCGAAAGGGTCGGCGACGCGACGCCGGAGCAGGTCAAGAAGCGCCCGGTGTTCGTGATGGTCGCGCTCGGGACGGTGGTGGCCCTGGTCGTGCGCCGCATGATGAGGCGCAACCAGGCCAAGTGACGCGTGGAGGCCCCCGACGGACCCGCCGAGCTGCCACGCCGGTCGTGGTGGCGGGTGATCAGAAGAACGTTCGCCGAGTTCAAGAACGACCGCGTCCAGGACCTGGCGGCGGCGCTGACGTACTACGCGGTGCTGTCGGTGTTCCCGGCGCTGATCGTGCTGGTGTCGCTGTTCGGCCTGCTGGGCCGCGACGACCTCGGCACGGTCGTGGGCTCCCTCGTCGTGCTCGCGCCGGAGGAGGCGCGCGGACTGATCGCGGAGAGCGTGCGCGGGGTGCGAAGCACCGGCGGCGCGGGCCTGGTGGCGATCACCGGCCTGCTGGTTGCGCTGTGGTCGGCGTCCGGGTACATCGCCGCGTTCATCCGGGCGTGCAATGAGATCTACGACATCGAGGAGGGCCGCCCGTTCTGGAAGCTGACCCCGCTGCGGCTCGGCCTCACGGTCATGATGATGATCCTGCTGGTCGTGGGCGCGATCGCGGTCACGCTGACGGGCGAGCTGGCCGCCGCGGCCGGTGAGGCGCTCGGCCTCGGCGACGCCGCCGTGACGGCGTGGGACATCCTCAAGTGGCCGGTGCTGGCGCTCATCGCGGCCGGCCTGATCATGGTGCTGTACTGGGCGGCGCCGAACGTCCGCCAGCCGGGCATGCGCTGGATCACGCCCGGGGGCCTGCTCGCGGTCGTGCTCTGGGCGCTGGTCTCGGGCGGCTTCGCGCTGTACGTGGCGGGCTTCGGCTCCTACAACAAGACCTACGGCGCGCTCGCCGGGGTCGTGGTGTTCCTGATCTGGCTGTGGCTGTCGAACATGGCGCTGCTGTTCGGCGCCGAACTGGACGCCGAGCTCATCAGGGAGCGCGCCGCGGCCCAGGGCAGGCCCCCCGGGCGGGAGCCGTACGCGGTGCCGCGCGACCCGCCGGAGCCGGATGATCTGCCGGGCTGAAAGTGAGAGGCTTCGCGCATGGACTTCATCCGCGTGCGCGCCTCCTCCGACGGCGCGGAGACGATCTCGTCGTGGACCGGCGACGTCTATGGCTGGGAGCCCGGCGGCGGGCCGCATCACCTGTTCGGGTTCGAGGGCGTCAACGTGGCCAGGGCGGTGCGCGGCGACGACGGCGGCTGGCTGCTGCTGACCAGGGAGGCCGCCCTCTACCTCGACCCGCGCACCCGCGAGGTGCTCGACGTGTGGGACAACCCGCTGACCGGCCGCCGCGTGGAGGTGCAGCACGTCTTCAACGACCCGGTCAACCAGCGGCTGGGCGGCTACCCGGTGCCGGTGACGCGGCTGGGCGAGCAGGTGGTGTTCAACGTGGACGTGCGCCTGGCCTACCCGTCGCCGCTCAAGGTGGCCGACTATCCGGACAACTCGGCGGACGACACGTACCGGGCGATGGAGCTGTTCCAGTTCTTCGCCCGGGCGGCCGACGTCGAGTCGGAGCTGCCGGACGTGCCGAGCGTGTTCTCCTGGTGCCGGGTGTCGCCGTGGCTGCCGTGGATGGCGATGGCGCAGCGGCCGGGCGGGCTCGTCTACCACTGCCGGGGCGGCAAGGGCGCCGAGGTGCCGCCGAGGCTGCGCGAGCGCGCCGGGGAGCGGTTCCTGCACGCGCCGCAGGAGTGGTCGGCCCCCAACGTGACGAGCTGGACCGCGTTCGCGGATAAGGTCGGCCGATGAGCACCGATCTGTTCTGCGAGATCGTCGCGGGGGAGCGCCCGGCGACGATCGTCGGCTCCGACGAGGTGTCCGTCTCCTTCCTCGACACCCGGCCCGTGTTCAAGGGGCACGTGCTCGTGGTGCCGCGCGTGCACGCCGAGACGCTCGCCGACCTGACCGGGGTGGGGCCGTTCTTCGAGAGCGTCCAGCGCATGGCCCGCGCCGTGGAGGAGGGCCTGGAGGCGGGCGGCACGTTCGTCGCGATGAACAACCGGATCAGCCAGAGCGTCCCCCACCTGCACGTGCACGTGGTGCCCCGGGTCAAGAAGGACGGCCTGCGCGGCTTCTTCTGGCCGCGCACCACCTACTCCTCCGCCGACGAGGCCGCCTCCTACGCGGAGCGGATCGCCAAGGCGCTGGGCTGAGCCGGGCCGCACGGTGGGATACCTGGTCGGCGTCGCCGTGGTGGCCGTGCTCGTCGGCGTGCCCGCGATCGTGCTGTGGCGGGTCATGCGGGGCCGCCGCGACCTGGGCACCAGCCCGGCGGAGCGGGCCACGTTCGAGACGTTGCACACCGCGTCGCTGGCGGGGCCGCCGCTGCGCGCCGGGCTCACCGCCGACGGCGCCCAGCGGGCCTCGCGCCACCTGCGCGAGCTGCTCGGCTCGGCCGCGCTCGCCATCACCGACGGCGAGCGCCTGCTCGTGTACGACGGCGCCGGCGACCATCACGCCGAGGACGCCTTCGAGCACGCCAGGGCGACCCTGCAGGACGGCCGCACCCAGGTCCTGGCGATCGACTGCGACCTGCTCGAATGCCCGGTCAGGAACGCCGTCGTGGTGCCGCTCACCACCGACGAGCGGGTCGTCGGCGCGCTGACCGCCTACGGCACGCACGCCTCCGCCGGGCTCGTCCGGGCCGCCCAGGAGGTCGCGGGCTGGGTCGACTCGCAGCTGGAGCTGGCCGAGCTCGACCGTTCGCGCACGCTGCTCATGGAGGCCGAGGTGCGGGCGCTGCGCGCGCAGATCTCGCCGCACTTCATCTACAACTCGCTGACGACGATCGCCTCGTTCGTCCGCACCGACCCGGAGCGGGCCCGCGAGCTGCTGCTGGAGTTCGCCGACTTCACCCGCTACTCCTTCCGCAGGCACGGCGAGTTCACCACGCTGGCCGAGGAGCTGCGCTCGATCGACCGCTACCTCATCCTGGAGCGGGCCCGCTTCGGCGACCAGCTCCAGGTCACGCTGCGCATCGCGCCCGAGGTGCTGCCGGTGGCGGTGCCGTTCCTGTGCCTGCAGCCGCTCGTGGAGAACGCCGTGCGCCACGGCCTGGAGAGCAAGGACGGCGTCGGCCGCATCTCCATCGTGGCGGAGGACGCCGGGGCCGAGTGCAGCATCAGCGTCGAGGACGACGGGCTCGGCATGGACCCCGACCGGCTGCGCCGCGTCCTGGCCGGGGAGACCGCCTCCGACGGCGGGATCGGCCTGGCCAACGTGGACGAGCGGCTGCGCCAGGTCTACGGCGACGAGTACGGGCTGGTGGTCGAGACCGGCCGCGGGGCGGGCACGAAGGTCAACGTCAGGTTGCCGAAGTATCACCCGGGCGTCTCGGCCCGTTGACCTGGATCTTCGTTGTCGGTTTTATCACTGTCTATGGCACAACTTCGGGTCCTCGCGGTCGACGACGAGCTTCCCGCCCTGGAAGACCTGTCGTACCTGCTGCGTGCCGACCCGCGGATCGGCGAGGTGGCGACCGCCAGGGACGGCTCGGCGGCGCTGCGGCTGCTGGACCGGGCGATCGCCGAGGGCAGGCCCATCGACGCGGTCTTCCTGGACATCCGGATGCGCGGCCTCGACGGGGTCGTGCTCGGCCGGCTGCTGTCGCAGTTCGCCAACCCGCCGCGGGTGGTGTTCGTCACCGCGTACGAGGAGCACGCCGTCGACGCGTTCGAGATCAAGGCCGAGGACTACCTGCTCAAACCCGTGCGGCCGGAGCGCCTGGCCGAGGCGATCCGGCGGGTGGCCGTATCGGCCGACGTGCCCGCCGACGGCGGCGAGAGCGACACCATCCCGGTCGAGCTGGGCGGCGTGACCCGGTTCGTCTCCAGCGCCGACGTGATCTACGTGGAGGCGCACGGCGACTACGCCCGCCTGCACACCGCCGCCGGCAGCCACCTCGTGCGCATCCCGCTCGCCACGCTGGAGGAGCGCTGGTCGGCGGCCGGGTTCGTGCGCGTGCACCGCAGCCACCTGGTCGCCGTCAAGCACATCGAGGAGCTGCACATCGACTCCGGCCGGTGCTCGGTCCGCGTCCACGACACCGAGCTGCCCGTCAGCCGCCGCCACACCCGCGAGCTGCGCGACCTGCTCGTCCGCCGCGCCAGGAAGGGACGGCACGAGTGAGCCCCGAGCCGCGGCCGGGCCGGCGCACCGCCGTCACCAGCCCGCGCACCGCCGCCGCCCGCCGGCCCCGCCGCCCGGCCACCCGGGAGATCGACGAGCAGACCCACCTCGGCGAGGTCTACATGCGCTCGCTGCTGCGCACCCAGTTCCGGCTGGCGCTGTTCGTGTGCACGGTGCTCGGCTGCGTCGTGGGCGGGCTGCCGCTGCTGTTCCTGCTCATCCCCGAGCTGCGCGACGCCCACCTGCTCGGCGTCCCGCTCCCGTGGGCGGTGCTCGCCGGGCTCATCTACCCCGCCTTCGTCATCGGCGCCTGGCTGTACGTCCGGCAGGCCGAGCGCAACGAACGCCACTTCGCCGACCTGGTCGACCGTTCATGAGCCTGGCCGCCGTCGTCGTCGTCATGGTCGCGGCCGTGCTCATCGGCGCCTTCGGCATCCGCTTCTCGCGCACCACCTCCGACTTCTACGTCGCCTCCCGCACCGTCAGCCCGCTGTGGAACGCCTCCGCGATCGGCGGCGAGTACCTGTCGGCGGCCTCCTTCCTCGGCGTGGCCGGGCTCATCCTCAGCTACGGCGTCGACATGCTGTGGCTGCCCGTCGGGTGGACCGGCGGCTACCTGGTGCTGCTCGTGCTGGTGTCCGCGCCGCTGCGCCGCTCCGGCGCCTACACGCTGCCCGACTTCGCCGAGGCGCGGCTGGAGTCGATGGTGGTGCGGCGCACGGCCAGCGTGCTCGTCGTGCTCATCGGCTGGCTCTACCTGATGCCGCAGTTCCAGAGCGCCGGCCTGGTGCTGCGCACGATCACCGGGGCGCCGGTGTGGGCCGGCGGGCTGCTGGTGGCCGTCGTGGTCGCGGTCAACGTGCTGTCGGGCGGCATGCGCTCGATCACGTTCGTGCAGGCGTTCCAGTACTGGCTGAAGCTGACCGCGCTGGCCGTGCCGCTGGTGTTCCTGCTGCTGGCGTGGAAGGCCGACGGCGCCCCGGCGCTCGACCCGGTGGACGCCGCCGTCTGGCAGGTGCCGCTGGCCGGGGCCAAGGACTACGCCCTGTACTCGACGTACTCGCTGATCCTGGCCACGTTCCTGGGCACGATGGGGCTGCCGCACGTGCTCGTCCGCTTCTACACCAACCCCGACGGGCGGGCCGCCCGCCGCACCACGCTCGTCGTGCTGTCGCTGCTCGGCGCCTTCTACCTGCTGCCCGCGCTGTACGGCTGGCTCGGCCGCATCTACGCGCCCGACCTCGTCCGCACCGACGCCGTGGTGCTGACGCTGCCGGCCCGCATGGTCGGCGGCACGCTCGGCGACCTGCTGACGGCGCTGGTCACCGCCGGGGCGTTCGCGGCGTTCCTGTCCACCTCGTCCGGGCTGACCGTGTCGGTCGCCGGGGTGATCGCCCAGGACCTGCTCAAGGGCGGCGTGCGCTCGTTCCGGATCGCCACGCTCATGGCCGTCGCCGTGCCGCTCGGGCTGGCGCTGTGGGCGCGGGCGCTGCCGGTCGCCGACGTGGTGGGGCTGGCGTTCGCGGTCGCCGCCTCGTCGTTCTGCCCGCTGCTCGTGCTCGGCATCTGGTGGCGGCGCCTGTCCACCACCGGCGCGCTCGCCGGGCTGTTCGTCGGCGGCGGCCTGGCCTGCTCGGCCGTGCTCGCCACCATCACCGGCGGCCCGTACGAGGGCCTGGCGGGCGCCCTGCTGGCCCAGCCCGCCGCGTGGACGGTGCCGATCGCGTTCGCGGTGATGGTGTCGGTGTCGTTCCTGACGCCCGACCGGGTGCCGCTGGGCGTGGCCAGGACGATGGTCCGCCTGCACACCCCGGAGAACCTCGACCTCGACCGGGGCGACTGGCGGCCCCGGGGGTGACGGGCGGCCCCGGGGGTGACGGGCGGGCGCTGTCCTAGGGTGGGCCGTCATGGATGACGAGTGGATCTGCGCCCGGCTGGGCGAGGACGAGCCGTGGCAGCTCGGCGCGGTCAACCCGCCGGTGTTCGGCAACAGCGTGTTCACCTTCGGCTCGATGGCGGAGCTCGGCGCGGCGATCAGGGACGAGGACGAGCGCTACGTCTACTGGCGGGGCACCAACCCGACCGTCGACCTGTTGCAGCGCAAGCTGGCCGCGCTGGAACGGGCCGAGCGGGCCAAGTGCTTCGGCTCCGGGATGGGCGCGATCTCGGCGGCGATCTCGTCGCTGGTGTCGGCCGGGGACCACGTGCTGGTGCTGGGCGCCGTCTACGGGCCGACCACGCAGTTCCTGCGCTACCTGGAGAAGTTCGGCGTCACCCACACGCACGCGGCCGACCTGGCGGCGTGCGAGGAGGCGGTGCGGCCCGGCACCCGGCTGCTGTACTTCGAGTCGCCCTCCTACATGCGCTACGAGATCTTCGACCTGGAGGCCGTCGCCGGGTGGGCGCGCGGCCACGGGCTGGTCACCGTGATGGACAACACCTGGTCGACGCCGCTGTTCCAGAAGCCGCTGACCAAGGGCGTGGACCTGGTCGTGCACTCGCTGTCGAAGTACGCGGGCGGGCACAGCGACGTGGTCGGCGGCGTGGTGGCGGGCCCGGCGCGGCTGATCAGGCCGCTGGCGCTGACCGAATACCAGCTGTACGGCGCGGCCATGTCGCCGCACGACGCCGCCCGGGTGATCAAGGGCCTGCGCACGCTGCCCGTACGGATGGCCGCGCACCAGGAGCGCGGCCTGGCGGTCGCCGCGTACCTGGAGGGACATCCGGCCGTACGCCGGGTCAACCACCCCGGCCTGCCCTCGCATCCCGGCCACGGCGTCGCGCGCGGCCAGATGTCGGGCTTCTCCAGCCTGTTCAGCGTGGAGCTGGACACGGACTCGCGCGCCGAGGTGGGCGCCTTCCTCGACGGGCTGCGGCACTTCCGGATCGGCGTGTCGTGGGGCGGGTTCGAGAGCCTGGTCAACGCACCCGCGCTGACCGTCGAGGAGAGCGTGCGGGCCACCATGGGCGTCCCGGTGGGCCTGGTGCGCCTGGCGGTCGGCCTGGAGCCCGCCGCCACGCTGATCGAGGACCTGGGCGGCGCGCTGGGCGGAATCGCCTGACCGTTCGTCGTACATAAGGGACCATTCACCGCAACCCCTGACCAGCTGAACGCCGTTCGGCGGCGGCTCGCCGAACAGCCCTGCGAGACCCCTCCACCGCGGGTAGGTTGCGCTCTTACCTTGTGCGTGATCCGCATCACAGTGGAGGTCTCGTGACGACCAGAGAACATGACGCGTCCGTTTACGAACAGGTGCAGAGGAGCAGCGAGTTCCAGGAGCTGAAGAGCCGCTTCAGGCGGTGGACGTTCCCCATGACGGCGGCCTTCCTGGTGTGGTACCTGCTGTACGTGGTGCTGTCGGGATGGGCCCGCGACTTCATGGGCATCAAGCTGCTCGGTGACATCAACGTCGGGCTGATCCTCGGGCTGCTGCAGTTCGTGACGACGTTCCTCATCGCCTGGGCCTACTCCAGGCACGCCGGGAAGAAGCTCGACCCGATCGCCGACAAGCTCCGCCACGAGGTCGAGGAGAAGACCAAGTGAGCTCCACCACCCTCGCCACGATCCTCTTCCTCGTCTTCGTCGCGGCCACGCTCGGCATCACCTTCTGGGCCAGCCGCCAGACCAAGACCGCCGCCGACTACTACGCCGGCGGGCGCTCCTTCAGCGGCGTGCAGAACGGCCTGGCCATCGGCGGCGACTACATGTCCGCCGCCTCCTTCCTCGGCATCGCCGGCATCATCGCGCTGTCCGGCTACGACGGGTTCCTGTACTCCATCGGCTTCCTCGTGGCGTGGCTCGTCGCGCTGCTGCTGGTGGCCGAGCTCATGCGCAACTCCGGCAAGTTCACCATGGCCGACGTGCTGGCCTTCCGGATGAGCCCGCGACCCGTCCGCACCGCCGCCGGCGTCTCGACCATCGTCGTCAGCATCTTCTACCTGCTCGCCCAGATGGTCGGCGCGGGCGCCCTGGTCGGCCTGCTGCTCGGCATCACCTCCGAGGCCGGCAAGATCTGGACGATCGTCGCCGTCGGCGCCCTCATGATCGTGTACGTGGTCTTCGGCGGCATGAAGGGCACCACCTGGGTCCAGATCGTCAAGGCCGTGCTGCTGATGACCGGCGCCGCCCTGGTGACCGTGCTGGTGCTGGGCAAGTTCGGCTTCAACCTGTCGGCGCTGCTCGGCCAGGCCGCCGCCACCAGCGGGCCCAAGGCCAACCCCGACAGCTTCCTCATCCCCGGCCTGAAGTACGGCACCGAGGCGCAGGGCATCGCCGGCAAGATCGACCTGATCAGCCTCGGCCTCGCCCTCGTGCTCGGCACCGCCGGCCTGCCGCACATCCTCATCCGCTTCTACACCGTCCCCACCGCCAAGGACGCCCGCAAGTCCGTCCTCTGGGGCATCGGCATCATCGGCGTGTTCTACCTGCTCACGCTCGTCCTCGGCTTCGGCGCCGCCGCCCTGGTCGGCAGGGAGGCCATCGTCGCCCAGGACCCCGGAGGCAACACCGCCGCGCCGCTGCTCGCGCTGCGGATCGGCGAGGAGATCTTCGGCTCGGTCGGCGGCACGCTGCTGCTGGCCTTCATCGGCGCCGTCGCCTTCGCCACCATCCTCGCGGTGGTCGCCGGCCTCACGCTCGCCTCCTCCTCCAGCTTCGCCCACGACCTGTACGCGCACGTCTTCCGGCGCGGCCAGGCCAGCGAGCGGCAGGAGGTCGTCGTGGCCCGGATCTCCGCCCTGGTCATCGGCGCCGTCGCCATCGGCCTGAGCATCCTCGCGCAGAGCCAGAACGTCGCCTTCCTGGTCGCCCTGGCCTTCGCCGTGGCCGCCTCGGGCAACCTGCCGGCGATCCTCTACAGCCTGTTCTGGAAGAGGTTCAACACGACCGGCGCCGTCAGCGCCATCTACGGCGGCCTGCTGTCCGCCCTGGTGCTGGTGATCTTCTCGCCGGTCGTCTCCGGCAGCAAGGCCGCCCTGTTCAAGGACGCCGACTTCGCCTGGTTCCCGCTCAGCAACCCGGGCATCGTCTCGATCCCGCTCGGCTTCCTGTGCGGCTGGCTCGGCACGATCCTGAGCAAGGAGTACAACGCGGCCAAGTACGCCGAGATCGAGGTCCGCTCCCTCACCGGGGTGGGGGCGGAGAAGGCCGCCGACCACTGACGGCCGCCGCGGGCCCGGCACCCCCTCCGCCGGGCCCGCCTTCCCCCCGCCGCCCCGGCCACGCCATGATCGTCGGGTGAGCAGACACGGGTACGACCCCTTCGGCAGCGACGAGGCGATAGACGTCCAGGACCACCTGCACGGCCTGGCCGACCCGCTGCCCGTGCTGGTCCAGGTCCTGGAGGCGGTGCATGCCGAGGACAGCCTGATCCTGCCGGACGTCGCCGAGGCGGGCCTGGCCGCCGCCGGGGAGGTGGCCCTGCTCCTCGACCCGGCCCTCGACCCGTCGTTCCCCCGGCTGCCCGTCCCCGTGGACGACGACCGGCTGCGCACGATCGCGCTGGAGGTCATGGAGTCGCTCGTCCAGCCGTGGGACCGGCGCACCGGCGCGTGCTGCCTGTACGGCCTGTGGCGCGACCCGGACGGGGACGCGCACTACCGGCGGGCGCTGGAGCCGTACCTGCGGGCGCTGGCCGCCGGGGCGCGCACCTGCCTCGACCCGCCGCACGATCCCGGCTACTCCTGGACGACCATGCCGCCGCGCGACGCCCGCCGGGCACGAGCCGACGACGAGGAGCGGCCGGGGCCTTCGTGCGGGCGGCCCGGACGCTGGCCGACGGCCTGCGGCACGACGCGGCGGCGCTCGGCGACGGCGCCCCGGCCGACGAGGGCCACCGCGTGCGCACTCTCGCCGACCTGGGCCCGCACCGGGTGCACGCCCTGGCCGAGCTGCCGTGGCCGTACGCCGGGGCCTACGACGCCGCCTTCACCCGCCGCTTCCTCGCCACGCTCGAGGACGTCGGCCACCGGCTGGCCACGAAGGGACGCCTGCGCCCCAAGACGGTCGCCGAGGACCTGGCGCTGCTGCTCGTGGTGCGCCACGCGGTCGAGCTCGCCCCGGTGTGCGAGCCGGAGCGGGCCGAGGCGGCGGCGGGCCCGGCCGGGCGGCTGTCAGGAGCCCTCGCCACCCCGCCGTCCGCCTACCGCCTGGCGCGCGTGCTGCCGCAGCTCGCGCACCTGAGGACATTCCCGGAACCCGTACGGATCCCGCCGGACCGCTGGTTCAGCCCACCGGCTCGGCCCGCAGCCGGGCGGAGTGCTTCACCAGCGTGATGAGCACCTCCCGGCTGGAGTGCCGCCGCCGCGCGTCGCACAGGATGATCGGAACCGACGGGTCGAGCTGGAGCGCCAGCCGTACCTCGTCGACCTCGAACGTCGGCGCGCCGTCGAAGCAGTTGACCGCCACCACGAACGGCGTGCCGCGCCGCTCGAAGTAGTCGACCGACGGGAAGCAGTCGGCCAGCCGCCGCGTGTCGGCCAGGATGACCGCCCCGAGCGAACCCTCCGCCAGCTCGTCCCACACGAACCAGAACCGCTCCTGCCCGGGCGTGCCGAACAGGTAGAGGACGTACTCGTCGCCCAGCGTGATCCGGCCGAAGTCCATCGCGACCGTCGTCGTCCGCTTGGCCTCGACGCTCGACAGGTCGTCGACGCCGACGCCCCGGTCGGTCAGCACCTCCTCCGTGCGCAGCGGCCTGGTCTCGGAGACCGCGCCGACCAGCGTCGTCTTGCCCGCGCCGAACCCTCCGGCGATGAGGATCTTGATCGCCGTCGGCAGGCGCGGGCGGTCAGAGCGATCGAAGACCATCGAGCACCGCCCTGTACATCTTCATGTCACGCATGTCCACCTCGGATTGCGGTTCCTGGGCCGAGACGAGCTCCCTGTCGAACAGGTCGCCGAGCAGCACGCGGATGGTGCCCGCGGGCAGGTCAAGATGGGCGGCGATCTCCGCCACGGATTTCGGTTCGCGGCAGAGCCGGAGGATCGAGTGGTGCTCCGGGTCGAGCCCCGCCTCCGGCCCCGGCGGCGGCCCGACGGAGACCGCCATGGAGATCAGGTCGAACTTGCCGTGCACGGGCGCGGTGCGCCCGCGCGTCACCACGTACGGACGGACGATCTCGGGGTCGACCCAGTGCTCCTCGGTCACAGGTCGCTCCCGGTCCTGGCCCCGGACGTCAGGTACTGGCCGACGCGCGCCACCAGCATCGCCATCTCGTAGGCGACCAGGCCGATGTCGGCGCCCTGCCCGCACAGCACGGCCAGGCACGCCCGCTGCCCCGCCACGGTCACCACGAGAAACTGCGAACGCCATTCCACCACCGTCTGCTTGACCGGGCCGCCGCCCACGTGCTCGGAGACGCCCTTGGCCAGGCTCTGCAGGCCGGAGGCCACGGCCGACAGGTGCTCGCCGTCGGTCCGCTGCAGCCCGGCAGACGAGGCCATCAGCAGCCCGTCGGACGACAGCACGATCGCGTGCTCGGCGTCCTTCACGCGGCCGACCAGGTCGTCGAGAAGCCAGTTCAGGTCTGTGCCGGCACCCGGTGTCACGTATCGCCTCCTGCCCGCTCGTCCATGAGTTTGGCCGCCTCGGTCCTGCCGAGCCGGGTGCCCGACTGCAAAGATCCCATCCGCGCCCGGATCTCCTCCGGGGTCGGCTCGTCCTCGTCCCGCTCGGGCTCGGGCGGGGCGGCCGGGGCCTCCTCGCGCAGCGCCGGGGCCAGGTTCGCCTGCGGCACCCGCAGGGGGAGCCCGCCGGGCGTGAACCTCGCCGCCTCGCCGTCGCCTTCCGCGCTCCCGTCCGGCTGGGCGGTCGTGGTCGCCTCCCCTTCTGACGGCCCGGGGTCCGGCGGCTCGGCCTCCCGGGCGGCCTCCGGCGCCGCCGCCACCTTGAGCGGCCGCACGTTCTCCGTCGGCAGCGCCCGCACGTTCTCGCCGGGCAGCGGGCGGCCGGCGTCCGCGGGGACGCGCCGCACGGCCGTGGCCGTGCCCGCGCCCTGACCCGCCGGGCCCGGCACTCCCGCCAGCGCCGCCGGGCGGCGGGGCAGGCTCGCCACCGGCTCGCCGCCGGGCTCCGGCCCCTCGCTCAGCTCCACCAGCTCCTGCGGCAGCAGCACCACCACCGTGGTGCCGCCGTACGGCGACGGCTTGAGCACCACCTGGATGTCGTGCCGCTCGGCCAGCCGGCTCACCACGTACAGCCCGAGCCGCGCCGTGCCCGTGATCCGGAACTCCGGCGGGTCGGCGATCCGCTCGTTGGCCGCCGCCAGGTCCTCGGGCTTCATGCCCAGCCCGCGGTCCTCGATCTCGACCACGTACCCGTTGGCCACCATCTGCCCGCTCACCTGCACGCTCGTGTACGGCGGCGAGAACGACACGGCGTTCTCGATGAGCTCGGCCAGCAGGTGGATGACGTCACCCACGGCCCGGCCGACGAGCACCACGTCGCCCATCGGCATGAGCGTGACCCGCGTGTAGTCCTCGACCTCGGCCAGCGCGCCGCGCACCACGTCGACCATCGGCACCGAGCGCCGCCAGGTGCGGGCGGGGGAGGAGCCGGACAGCACGATGAGGTTCTCGGCGTTGCGCCGCATGCGGATGGCCAGGTGGTCCAGCCGGAAGAGCTCCTTCAGCTCCTCGGGGTCGGTCTCGCGGCGCTCCATCACGTCCAGCACGGTGAGCTGCCGGTGCACCAGGCCCTGCGTGCGGCGGGCCAGGCTGAGCAGGATGTCGCGGATGCTGCGCCGCAGCTCCGCCTGCTCGGCGGCGACGCTCACCGCGGTGCGCTGCACCGTGTTGAACGCCTGTCCCACCTGCCCGATCTCGTCGTCGCCGAAGTCCAGGTCGGGCACCTCGCGGGAGACGTCCACGACCTCGCCGTGCCCGATCCGCTCGACCACGCCGGGCAGCCGCTCGTCCGACAGCTCGTGCGCGGCGTCGCGCAGCTTCTTGAGCTGGGCCAGCAGCGACCGCGTCGTGGTGATCGACAGCACGATCGAGGCCACGACGGCGACCAGGCCGAGCCCGCCGGCCAGCAGCAGGCGGGCGATGACGCCGACCGCGCCGGGGACGGCCCGCTCGACCAGCCGGTCACCGCCGTCGACGATGATCTTCTCGAGGCCGGCGCGGGCCGGCTCGGCGGTCGCCTGCCACTCGGCGGCGGTGACCGGCGGCGGCCCGGCGTTGTCGATCTGCGTGACGAGCCGCTGTTCCAGCTCCTGCAGCCGCAGCGCGGGCTTGCTCCTGGTCCACGCCTCGTACGCGGCCCGGTCGGGCGCGGGCAGCTGCTCGGCGGCCTGCTCCAGGTTGTAGCGGTAGATGCCGGTGCCGCGCACGAACGCGGTGTACTCGGCGGGCGTGAACTGCCCGCGCGCCAGCACCCGCGCCACCATCGCGTCGGTGCGAGCCAGGCTCTCGCTGGCCCGGCTGAGCGCCAGCATGGTCCGGGCGTCCTTGGCGATCTCCTTGTCGTCGAGCGAGGCCACCGAGTCGAACATGTCGTAGAGCGAGTCGATGATGTGGTCGTACGCGCTCGCCGCCGTCATGCGGCCGGGCCCGGCCGCGTCGATGGCCTTGCGCGTGGCGGGGAGCTTGGCGACGCTCGTGAGCGCCTCGTTCAGGCGGCCGGTCAGCACGTCGTCGGCCGCGAGCTGCACCAGGGTGCCGCCCGCGCTCTCCCGCAGGGCGGCGCCGGCGGCGTCGGTCCTGGCCCGCTGCTCGCGCAGGGCCTGGCCGGGCAGGGGACCGCCCGTGCCGATGCCGGCCATCGTCAGGCGGCGCTCGCGCTGGAGCTCGGCCAGCAGCCGTTCGCTGGGCTGCACCGCCTCGCTGTCGACCGTGGTGGCGCCGACCAGGTTCACGCCTTCGCGCAGCGTCACCCATGCGGCGAACGCCCACAGCGCGACCAGGGACACCAGCAGTGCTGTCACCTTTGTTCGCACGCGCGTATTGCGCAAACGCATATAAGCCATCCAGGTAAGGGGATTGCGTCAAACTGGAAGTCAAGCTATAGAGCGATATTTCCGACATCCAGTGCCGGGCTTACCTTAGCAATGGCTCAAACCCACCTCAAGCCGGGTACCTGCCCGTTAATAGCGTTACGTCCGAATTTGTCCTGTCTTCGCCTTGGTCTCGCACAGGTGTAACGCCGCCAGGATCGCGGACCGTACGATCGCGAACGGCGTGTAAAGGTCCTTGTCATGCCACAACGGCGGATGCTCCGAAATATCCGCTACCGTGCGCAAATACCGATATCCACGGTCGACGGCAGACTCGTACTGCTCGTCCAGTTCCCCGTCGCACGCGAGCAGCGTCTGCAGCGCGTACGCGGTCTCCTCCAGCGTGCCCTCCCAGCGGCCCCACGAGCCGTCCGGCCGCTGCGCGGACAGCACCCACGCGCGCGCCCGCCGGATCGCCTCCGCCCGCCCCGGCCCGCCGTACTCGCCGAGCGCCAGCACGCAGCTCAGCGTCGCGTAGAACGGAGAGGCGTGCCAGCGGTCGTCCCAGCTCCCGTCGGGCTGCTGCCGGTCGGCCAGCAGCGCCGACAGCCTGCGCACCACCGGCTCGTACGCCCGCGCGCGGTCCGGGCGGCGCGCCGCGTACGCCCCGAACGCGTCCAGGACGTGCGCGTTCACGCTCACGGAGAAGCCGTCCTCGCCCTGCCAGGTGCAGAAGTGCGTGCCCACGTCGAACTCCAGCAGGCTCGCCGGATCGTGCGGCTGCCCCACCAGCGCCAGCGCGTACAGCGCCACGGACGTCGTGTCGGCGTCCGCCGGAAGCCCCGGGCCGGCCGGCGTGCCCGCCGGGCCGATCGCCGCCCGCAGGTCCGCCACCATCTCCGGCGGCGCCGTCACCGGCACCCCGGCCCTGACCAGCCAGCTCAGCACCCAGCCGCGCTCGAACACGGTGATCGGGAACCCCACCGGCACCGGCCCCCCGTACCGGCTGACCACCGCCTCCAGGTGCGCCCGGACTACTTCCCCCTGCCCCCCGTCCGCACCGGGGGCGAGGCTGCCGTCGAAGGAGGACGACCCCCGGGAGGCGGTCCCGCCGGAGCCGGCCGGCCCGTCCTGGACGAGGCCGCCTTGGGACCGGGCACGCTCGCCGGAGGCGCGGGACGCGTACCCGCCGGGCCCCTCCGGGACGTGGAGGTCGGCTGGGACGTGGAGGTCGGCCGGGACGTGGAGGTCGGCCGGGACGTGGAGGTCGGCTGGGACGTGGAGGTCGGCTGGGGCGGCCGGTCCGGCCAGGAGGAGCGGCCCCGCCACCGTCGCCGGCCCCGTCGGGACCGGGCGCGCCGGGGCGTCGAGCAGGGCGGTCCTTCCCGCCGGCCCGCGGCCCGCGAGCGCGTCGGCGGGCTCGCCGGAGCGCGTGCCCGGACGCGGGTCCGGATGCGGCTCAGGACGCAGGTCCGGATGGGGGTCCGGACGCGGGTCCGGGTGCACGGCGCCGAGCCAGGCGGCGGTGGCGGCGGGGGAGGCGCCGACGGTGCCGATGGGGGTCGGCCGCACCGCGTGCGCGTTGCCCGCCGCGGGCCCCGCCACCTCCAGCGCGTGCAGCAGCTTCTCCGGCAGCGCGGCCCCGGACCGGACGACGTGCCGGAGCCGTTCGACCCGCGCGAAGTCCATCCCGTCGGGCAGCGGCAGCGGCGCCCCCACCGCGTGCGCGTTGATGAGCGCGACCAGCGACGGCACGATCAGCTCCACCGCCGGCATGTCGGGCAGCTCCACCGGCCCGGCCAGCCACGGCCGCAGCACCCGCAGCCCGCGCTCCGCCGCCTCCCGCAGCTCGGCGTCACGCTCGGCCCAGGAGGCGCCGCCCGCCGACAGCAGCGCCTCCGTGGCGCTCAGCGTCGGCACCAGCCCGTACCCGTCGGGCGCCCCCCACGACCCGTCGGGAAGCTGCCGCTCCAGCAGGTACGCGACCCGTTCGCGGTGCCCGGTGAGCCACGGCGCGAGCGTGACGAGGCGGCCCGTCTCGTAGATGGACGCCGACACCTGCCCCCACGGCAGCGCCATCAGCGTGGAGACCAGGGCCGCCGCCTCGCGGGCGACGTTCACAGCGCACCCCAGAAGTCCGCCAGGCCGTAGAAGCCCGTGTTGAAGGTCAACTGTCGCTCCAGGTAGAGGGCGGTACGCGGCGCGGTGTCGCGCAGCGGCTCGATGAGGGCGACGGCGCGCTGCGACAGCTCGCCCATCCGGGCCGTCACCTCGGCGTGCCCGGCGCCGAGCGTGAGCGCGTTCACGTCGCCCCAGCCGGCTTCGCGGTCGCGGGTGGCGAGGTCGTTCAGCAGCCGCAGGTAGCGCTGCACCTCGTCGCCGACGGCGCGGACCCGGTCGAGGTTGGCGAGCGTCCACGGGTCGCCGGTGGCGTTCCAGTGCGCGAGGTTGACGAACGAGGAGCCGGTGCTGTCGGCGTTGTCCAGGTACGTCGCCAGGTCCGGCCGGTCGCCGGTGCGCCAGTCCCATTCGCGGGCCATGGCGGCCAGCATGCGTCCGAGCTGGTCGCGCCAGGCGGGGGAGCCGGCCTCGTCGCGCAGCTCGGCGAGGAAGTGGGTGGCGGGGGTGCGCGGTTCGGCGCCGTCGGCCACGGCCAGGCAGGCGCCGACGAGGTCGGCCACCTCGTCGCGGGAGGTGGCGACGTGGTCGATGAGCAGGTCCACCGCGAACACCCACAGTGCCGCCCGGTTGACCGCGCGCAGCTCGCGGGCCGTCGCCCAGGGCGAGCCGAACGCGCCCACGAGCGCCAGCGAGTGGTAGAACCCGGCGTCGAACGGCTTGGCGGGGAACAGTTCGGGGTGCCGCCCGGCGTCGCGGGCCAGCTCGCGGGCGCACTCGACGGCCAGCGCGCACGTCCGCCCCAGCTCCGCGCCGCCGACGGCGGGCATCGACCCGTCGATCCCGCTCGTCCGGCCGGTCCCGCTGTCCGCGATCATGACCGTGCCGCCGGGACGAGCGTCATCGTCAGCCCCGTCGTGGGCCGCAGCGTCGAGGCCAGCCGGGGCGCCACCGGCCCGGGCGTGTGCAGCACCGGCCGGTACGAGCGCAGGATCCCGGCGAGCAGCAGTTGCGCCTCCATCATGAACAGGTGCGGCCCCACGCACGAGTGCGGCCCGGCCGCGAACGGGAAGTACGCGTACCGCGACCGCCGTCTCTCGTTCCCCGGCGCGAACCGCTCGGGGTCGAACTCCAGCGGGCGCTCCCACACCTGCGGCAGCCGCTGCGTCAGGAACGGGCTCAGCACCACCGTGGCGCCCGCCTCGATCGCCACGCCGTCGATCACGTCGTCCGCGAGCGCCTTGCGCGGCAGGATCCAGCCCGGCGGGTACAGCCGCAGCAGCTCGCTGAGGAACATCCGCAGGTACGTCAGCGCGGGCAGATGGCCGACCGTGACCGGGCCGTCGCCGACGACCCGGGTGATCTCCTCGTACACCTTGGCCGCGATCTCCGGATGGGCGTCGAGCACCGGCCACACCCAGGTCAGCGCCGTGGCGGCGGTCTCGGTGGCGGCGCCGTGGATGGCCACCATGTCGTCGCGCACCCGCCGGTCGCCCTTGTCGGCGTACGGGGCCCGGCACAGTGCCGAGACGACGTCGCCCGCGCTGTCACCGCTGCCCTCGCGCTGCCGAGCGTGCTCGATGCGCGGGTACACGACCTCGTCGATGGTCGCCACGGCCCGGCCGAACGCCCGGTCACCGGGCATCGGACAGCGCTGCGGCACCGACGGCAGCACGAGCCTGATGGCCCGCGCCGTCACGCCGGTGTCGTAGGCCGGGGCCAGCCGGTCGATGTCCGCGCCGGAGATCGACTCGCCGAAGAACAGCCGCACGGTCGTCGCGTGCACGATCGCGGACATGGCCGCCGCCACGTCGAACGGCCGCCCCGGCGTCAGCGTCCCGTCCACCAGCTCGGCGATGATCGCGGCCATCCGCTCGCCGAGCCCTTCGAGCTGCCGGGCGGTGAACAGCGGCTGCACGATGCGCCTGCTCTCCGCCCAGTCGGGGCCGTCTGACAGGATGCCCTTGCCGATCAGCGGCGCCAGCGGGTCCCAGAACATGCCCTCGCGCACGTAGTTGGGCTGGTTGCCGCGTAACACGTGCTGGACGTGATCGGGATGGGTGATCAGGTATGGCTGGAACGGTCCCATGTTCAGACGGACCAGCTCGCCGCCCGCCCGGGCGCCGGCTTCCTCGAAGGCGTCGATGGGGGAGCGGTGGTGCCTGGCCAGCGCGCGGAGGAAGGGGAGGATCCTGGCTCGTCTGGCGGCTTCGGTCCCGGTGGACACGCGGCTCTCCTCCATGTCCGTCTCAGCTGTCGGACATCTCCTGACAAAAGTTAGTGATCAGGGTGGAGTATCACATGATGCTGCATATAGATTCAAGATCGTACGTTGGGTAGGAGATGTCATGACCGTCGGCCAGTCCGCGGCCCCCGGCCCCGCCGGCGACGCGATCGCCCGCTGCCGCCGGCTGCTGGAGCCCGCGCTGCGGGAGGCCGTGTCGGGCCTGCATCCGTGGGGCGCCAGGATGGCCGCGTTCACGCTCGGCTGGTCCGACGTGGACGGGCGACCGGCCGATGGTGACGGCGGCAAGCACCTGCGGCCCGCCATCGCGATGCTCGCGGCCGAGGCCGCCGGCGCACCGCTGGAGGCCGGGCTGCCGGGCGCGGTCGCGGTGGAGCTCGTGCACGCGTTCTCGCTGGTGCACGACGACATCATGGACGCCGACGAGCGGCGCAGGCACCGCCAGGCGCTGTGGAAGGCGTACGGCGTGGGGCCCGCGCTGCTGACCGGCGACGCGCTGCTCGCGCTGGCCGTCGCCCGGCTGGCGGGGACCGGCGAGCCCATGCGCCACCTGTCCAGGGCGCTGGTCGAGCTCGTCCAGGGGCAGACGCGCGACCTGGCCTTCGAGAGCCGCCCCTGGCTCGGCCGCGACGCCGTCACCGTCGCCGAGTACGAGGTGATGGCCGCAGGCAAGACCGGAAGCCTGCTCGCCGCCGCCGCCGCGACCGGCGTCGCGCTCGGCGGCCGGCCCGAGCTCGCCGAAACCGCCTGGGACATGGGGTGCGCGTTCGGCGTCGCCTTCCAGATCTACGACGACGTGCTCGGCATCTGGGGCGACCCGGCCGTCACGGGCAAACCCATCCACAGCGACCTGCGGCGCGGCAAGAAGACGCTCCCCGTCCTGGCCGTCCTGTCCGCGGGCAGCCCGCCGGCCGCCGAGCTGGCCGCCGCCCTCGACGCCGCCGCCCTGGACGGCCCCGCCTCGGGTGACCCCGCGCCGGGCCACGCGGCCCCGGACGACGACGCCGTACGGCACGCCGCCCGGCTCGTCGAGCACGCCGGAGGCAGGCGGGCGGCCCTCGACCTGGCCGCCCGGCACGCCGCCTCGGCCCTGGAGCTCATGGACGCCTGCCTCCCCGGCGACACCGCCCTGCGCGCCCTCTGCCTCACGCTCGTCGACCGCATCCGCTGACCCGGGCGAGGCCGTACCGGCTGACTCCCGCCGAACCCCGTCGGACCTCGCCGAACCCCGTTGAACTCGCTGAACCTCCCCCCGGATGCGGCGGAACCGTCAGGGGCGGGAGGCCTCGTCGAGGAGGGCGAGCTCGTCGTCCGACAGCGTCAGCTCCGCCGCCGCCAGCAGCGGCCCGAGCTGCGTGAGGTCACGCCCGCTGGTGATCGCCGAGGTGATCGTCGGCTGGGCGGCCAGCCACGCCAGCGCGACCGTGGCGGGCTTGACCCCGCGCTCGGCGGCCACCTTGGCCAGCGCCTCCAGCGTGCGCAGCCCGTACTCGAACTTCAGGTAGCGGGCCGCCTGGGCGGCGCGCGGGCTGTCGACGGTGACGCCCGGCGCGTACTTGCCCGTCAGGAAGCCGCGCGCCAGCCCGAAGTACGGCGTGCTGGACAGCCCCTCGCGCTCCACGACGTCACGCAGCTCGCCCTCGTAGCCGCGCTCCACCAGGTTGTACGGCTGCTGGAGGGCGACGTACGCCGGCAGGCCCTCCTCCCGCGCCACCTTCAGCGCCTCGGCGAGCCGGTCGGCGGCGTAGTTGGAGGCGCCGACGTGCCGCACCTTCCCCTCGGTGACCAGCTCGCCGAACGCGCCCAGCGACTCGGCCAGCGGCGTGTCGGTGTCGTCCACGTGCGCCCAGTAGAGGTCGATCCGGTCGGTGCGCAGGCGGCGCAGCGAGTTCTCCACGGCGGTGCGGATCGTGCGCGGGGCCAGGCCCTTCAGCCCCTCCAGCATGCCGACCTTGGTGGCGAGCACGAGCGTGTCACGGTTGCGGCGGGTGGCCATCCACTCGCCGATGAAGGACTCCGACGTGGACTCGCCGGTGACCCAGTACGGGTAGACGTCGGCGGTGTCGATGAAGTTGCCGCCGGCCTCGGTGTAGGCGTCGAGGATCGCGAACGAGGTCTCCTTGTCCGCCGTCCAGCCGAAGACGTTGGTGCCGAGCGCTATGGGGTGCACGGACAGGTCCGTGGTGCCGATCGATCTCATCTCGTCATTATCGGCACGTCCGGCCCGAAGATCGGGGAGCCGCGCGAGCCGCGGGGCTAGCCGGAGGCCGGGGCGGCGGCGTCGCTGTAGGCGTCGGCCTCGGCCGCCATGCCCTCCAGCAGCTCGTCCAGCGCCGCCCGCAGATGCCCGGCCAGGCTCCACACATCGGACATGCGCTCCGGGCACGCCACCACGCCGAAGTCGAGCATGCCGTCGTAGGAGAAGCACGTGATGCTGACGCCGCCCGTCATGTCCGTCAGCACCGACATCGGGTAGTACGACAGCACCCGCCCCCCGCACAGGTAGAGCGGGAACTGCGGGCCGGGGACGTTGCTGATGATCAGGTTGATCGGCGGGAACGCCACCGACGCCAGCCGGAAGATCGCCGGAGTCGCCAGGGCGGTAACCGGCGCGGGCAGCATCGAGCACAGCTCGTCCAGCCACCGCGCGGGCGCCACCGCGAACCGCCGCTTGGCCGCCGCCATCGCCGTCCCCACCTCGCGCAGCCGTACGCGGGCATCGGGCTCATGTGTGGGCAGTGGGGCGATCAGCGCGGAGATCTGGTTGCCGACCGCGTCCCGCGCCTCCGGCTCCCGCACCGCCACGGGCACAGCCGCGACCAGCGGCCCCTCGGGCAGCGCGTCCCGCTCCGACAGCCACGACCGCAGCGCCGACGTGCACAACGCCATGACCACGTCGTTCACGCTCAGACCGTGCGCGCGGGCGACGGTTTTCACGTCCTTGAGCGACACCGACCCGAACGCCAGCCGCCGTCCCGCGCTGATCGGGCCGTTGAACGGCGTCCGCGGCGCGATCATCCCCGGCCCCTCCGGCACCTCCGGCCGGGGCCGCCGATCACCCGCCAGCGCCCGCGCCGCCCTGGCCACCAGCCGCGCCCCGGGCAGCGCCCCGGCCAGCGGGATCACGTCCAGGTCCGCGGCCGCCCGCACGAGCGCCCCCGCCGCCCGCACCGGCTGCCCCGCCACCCGCGCCACCGCCCCGGCCAGCATCCCCACCACCCCGGGCTCCCCCTCCCAGCCGTACGCGCCCGCCTCGCCAGCAGCCGCCGAGGAGCCAAGCCCCTCACCGCCGACCGCGGCCTCGGGTTCGGAGCACGCCGCGCCCGCCTCGCCAGCAGCCGCCGAAAGGCCGAGCCCTCCACCGCCAACTGCGGCCGTGGGTTCGGAGCAGGCCCCTATCCCGTACGCGCCCCCGTCGGCACGGGCTTCCGCCGCGCGGCTGTCGGCACGGGCTTCCGCCGCGCCCCCTTCGGCGCGGGCTGCCGGTGCGTTGCCGGTGGCGAGGTGCCCCGGCAGCGGGGACGCGTCCGAGCCGGTCGGCGCGGGGCCCTGACCGGCGGGGCCTCCCGGGGTCATGGACGCCGACTCCCGAACAGGGGACGCCGACCCCCGGCTGGGGGAGGTCGTGAGGCCGGTGGGCAGGGGGCCGTCGGGGGTCAGGTCGAGGAGGGCGGCCAGCGTTTCGGCGCCCGAGACGCCGTCGATGGCCGCGTGGTGGACCTTGGTGTAGACGCCGACGAGGCCACCGGCGAGTCCGTGGATGAGGTGCATCTCCCACAGCGGACGCGCCCGGTCCAGCCGCCGGGCGTGGATCCGCGCCACCGCCTCCGCGAGCTGCCGATCCCCGCCCGGAGCCGGGAGCGTCAGCTCGAACAGGTGCCGGTCGAGGTCGAGCTCCGCATCGGTGACCCAGTAGGGCCGGTCCAGCCCGAACGGCACCTCGGCCAGCCGCAGCCCCAGCGCCGGGGCGAGGTGGAGGCGCCGCCGCAGGAGGTCGGCGAGCGCCTGCCGGTTGAGCCGCCCGCCGGCGGGGTCCACGATCGCCAGCCCCGCCACGTGCGCGGCGGTCGTCGCGGACTCGACGTTGAGGAACTGCGCGTCGAGCGCGGTCAGCTGGCGCATCTGCTCTCCTTTTCCCCAGCGACTTCCCCAGCGAGTTCCCCAGCGATGAAGCCGACGATCGCACAGAAGAATTTCCCGGACGTTTCCGCGAAAGTCTTACAGATGAATTCGGCGGCCCCGTGCGGCCCATTCGCTGATTGGCCAGCTCAGCGCGCTTCCGTGACATTTCCCTAACCGAGGACCACCTGCACCGGATGCCGTACGACGGCGCCGAACCCGTAGCCCTGCGGATGCCACGGCGCCTCCATCGGCTGGGTCGCGCCGGTCTCGTCCGTCGCCCTGGCCATCAGCACGTGCCGTCCGGGCCGGCTCGGCGCCCACTCCACGTGCCAGGGCAGCCAGGCTCTGACCAGGTGGTGGCCGTGGTGTTCGGCGGTGCGCCAGGTGGCGCCGCCGTCGACGCTGACCTCCACCCGGACGACGCGGCCGTGCCCGGACCATGACCTGCCGTGGAGCACGAGTGGCAGGCCCGCCGGCAGCGTCGCGTCCCAGGGGAGTTCGAACGCGCTCTTCACGGGGAGTTCGGCGACGTCGCGGTAGAACTCGGTGTTCCACGGCGTGAATATCGGCCGGGTGAGAACTTCGATGTCGCCCAGCCACTTGATGGACGCTATTCCCGCCCATCCCGGCACCACCAGGCGCACCGGAAATCCGTGGTCGTGCGGGAGGGGCTCGCCATTCATCTCGTACGCGACGAGGACGTCGTCCATCGCCTTGTCCGCGGGCAGCGGCCGGCGCACCCGGCCGTAGTGCTCGAACGGCGCGTCGAGCCCCTGGGCGAGCACGTCCACGGCCTCGCGCCGGATGCCGGACGCCTTCAGCAGGTCGCGCAGCGGCACCCCCCGCCACCGCGCCACCCCGACGGCGCCGAGGCCCCACGGGGTCCCCGGCGCGGGCTCGCCCTGCTGCGTCTCGTAGAAGCGCCGCCCGTTGCCCGCGCACTCGATGGCGGCGTCGATCGTGCGCGACGGCATGGCGAGCAGGTCGTCGTAGGAGTAGCCGGCCGCCTGCCGCAGCCCTTCGCCGTGCACCCGCAGCCGCCAGGTGGCCGCGTCGATGATCGGCGTGTAGGTGTGGTTGCGTACGAAGAACCGGTCGGTGGGCGTGTGGTAGCCCTGGCCCGCCATGCCCTCCCAGCGCATCTCCGCGCCGCTGTCGCGCAGCACGAACAGGCTTGCCGGCACCGGCTTCACCATCGTCACCAGCGAATGCGCCATGCCTGACCTCCCGCCTTTCCCCATCCACATTTCCTACCTGTTAACCATGTAATCGGCCGCAGCGCAAGCCACGCCCTCCTCCTCCGATCGATTTCCCCTTCACCGATCCATGCCCAACGGTGACAACCGGTAACATCCCGCCCCCTCCCCGGGCGGCCCGGGGGAGGACGGTGGCGTGAGGCAGGCGGGCCCCAGGGCCGCCCGTCAGCGGCCGAGGAAGGCGAGCAGCCGGTCGAGCGGCCAGGCGTTGATCACGTCGTCGGCGGTGAGCCAGGCGCGCTGCGCGATGCCCACGCCGAACCGCTGGTGCGCCAGGTGCGGGATGGCGTGCGAGTCGCTGTCGACGGAGAACTTGACCCCGTGGTGCTTGGCCAGCCGCACCAGGTCGGAGGGCAGGTCGGAGCGGTCGGGGTAGGAGTCGATCTCCATGGCGGTGCCGGTGCGCGCCGCCGCGCGGAAGATCGCGTCCCAGTCGGCGTCGACCGGCTCCCGCTTGCCGATCTTGCGGGTGGTGGGGTGGCCGATGATGTCCACGTACGGGTTCTCGCAGGCGGTGATGAAGCGCCGGGTCATCTCGTCGCGCGGCATCGAGAAGTGGGAGTGGACCGACGCCACGCACACGTCGAACGTGCGCAGCACCTCGCCCGGCCAGTCGACCGACCCGTCGGGCGCGATGTTGAGCTCGGTGCCGTGCAGGATGCGCATGCCGGGATGGCGCGGCTGCAACGCGGCGACGCGCTCGCGCTGCTCCAGCGCCTTGTCGAGGGTCATGCGCTGCATGGCCAGGTCGGGGGCGTGGTCGGTGACGGCGTAGTAGGAGTAGCCCCGGGCGGCGCCGGCGGCCACCATGTCCTCCAGCGAGGCGATGCCGTCGGTCAGGTCGGTGTGCGTGTGGAGATCACCGCGCAGGTCGGCCAGCTGGAGCAGGGCGGGCAGCTCGCCGCGGAGCGCGGCCTGCACCTCGCCGCCGTCCTCGCGCATCGGCGGCGGCACGAACTGCATGCCGAGCGCCGCGTAGATCTCCTCCTCCGACTCGGCGGCGATCACCCGCTCACCGTCGAACAGCCCGTATTCGGACAGCTTCCAGCCCTTCTTCACCGCCATCTCCCGGATGGCCACGTTGTGCTCCTTGGAGCCGGTGAAGTACTGCATCGCGGCGCCCCACGAGCCCGCCGGCACCACCCGCAGGTCGACCTGCATGCCGGAGGTGGTGCGCACGGACGTCTTCTTGTCGCCGGCCGCGATGACCTCGGCCACGTACGGCTGGGCGCGGAAGGCCGTCATGACGGACTCGTCGGCCACGGCCAGGATGTCGATGTCGCCGATCGTGTCCTTCATCCGGCGCAGCGAGCCCGCGTAGCCGATGCGCTCGGCCTCCAGCGAGCCCATGACCTGCTCGGCCAGCGCCATCGCGACGCCGATGTGGACGCGGCGGCCCGACTGCTCCAGCTGCTCGATGCCCTTGGCGAGGTTGGCCAGCGTCTTGGGGCCGAGGCCCTTGACCCCGTCGAGGCGGCCGGCGGCGATCGCCTCGCCGAGCGCGACGGGCGAGTCGATGCCGAAGTCCTCGAACAGCATGATCGCGGTCTTGGGCCCGAGCGAAGGCACCCGGGTCAGCCGCCGCACCCCGTCGGGCACCCGCCCGCGCAGGTCGTCGAGCTGCCGGAAGCTCCCGCGCTGCAGGAACTCCTCCATCTTCTTGGCGATCGCCTCGCCCACGCCGGGGACGGCGCGCACGTCGACGGCCGCGATGTCGTCGGGGTAGCCGGCGATCGCCTTGGCCGCCTTCTGATAACTGCGCACCCGGAACGCGTCGCCCCCGGTGAGCGCGAACAGCTCCGCGTATTCCTGGAGGGCGGCCGCAGCCTCCTCGTTTGCCCGTGCCATGGCCCCAAGCTTAGAAGCCCGCACCGACAGTCCCGGAGGTCAGCTGCGCCCGTTGCGCCGCAGCACGTCGACGGCCCGCACGGTGGCGGCGCCGCGCCACTCCAGCGCCCCCGCCGGGGAGATCCGGGCGTAGTCGACGCTCCACCCGCCGTCGTCCTGCTGCCCGGCCGCCAGCCGGTCCAGGTCGGCCGCGATCACCTCGGGCGCGAACAGCGTGCGGGCCGGCCGGTCCGGGTACGGCGCGACGTCGAGCGGCCTGAGCACCTCCCCTTCGGCGCCGCCCGCCACCGGCAGCACGCCCTCGGCGGGGAAGTGCCCGCTCAGCCGCTCCAGCAGCCGCGCCGCCTCGCCGCGCAGCTCCGCCACGGACTCGTGCACGGCGTCCAGGAACTGCACCGCGAACGACAGCACGTACGCGTGCGGATCGGTGAGCTCCTCGATCGCCTCCAGGCAGTAGCCGGTCGCCCGCGCGAGCCACGGATGGGCGGCCACGGCCGGGTCGTGCGCGGCGACGCGGTACGCGGCGGCCGCCGACACGGCGGTGATCTGCAGCGACGAGACGTCGTGGGGAGCGCCCGCCCACCACGGCGCGGTCGCCGCCGGGACGGCCAGCGGCAGCGCGAACGGCAGCCCGCCGTCGGGCAGCGTCACCGAGGCCAGCCAGTCGCACAGCGCCGCCGCGTGCGGCGAGGTCGCGGGCGCGATCTCCGCGAACACCTCGAACGCGTGCAGCGCGGCCCCCGGCTGGCTCTCGGGCGAGCGCAGGTCCGGCTCCAGGCCCCACCCGTAGCCGCCGTCGGGATTGCGGTAGGCGTCCAGCGCGGCCAGCACGCCCGCCCGGTCCCCGCCGCCCCACAGCAGGTCGAAGCGGCGCCGGTCGAGAACTCTCGCGTGGCCGGCCATGAACGCGGCGGCCACGGAACGGTCGAAGGTCATACGGCCATCCTGCTACGCCGGCGACCTGCGGTCTTGTAGGTTCCGGCCAACCGGGAGCGGGTCACGGCACGCGCCGGACGGGGGCGAAGAAGACGGGGTCGGCGCGGGCGACGGCGTGCGACATGAGCCCGCGCAGGAACAGGCCGTGACCGTGGGCGCGGCCGATGTCGTACTCGCCGTCGTGCCAGCCGCGCGCCGTGTTGCCGATGATCTCCGTCTTGCCGTGGTGATGGTTCTCCAGGTAGAAGCGGAAGAACGACACCGGCAGGCAGACCACCCCGAACCGCCCGTCCGGCCCGTACGCCTCCGACGCGACCCCCCGTGACTGGCCGGGCGCGGCCTTGGCGGCGCTGTCGGACCAGGTCACGTCGTCGAGCTTGACGTCCGCCCGGTCCGTCCACGCGGCCCCTCGCGGCACGGGCGAGGCCAGGCACTGGGCGTAGTGGCTGCGGTAGGCGGTGTAGACGTACGCGCGGGCGCGGCGGTTGAGCGTGGCCCACTGCCGCACGCCCTCCCACATCCGGGCCAGCTCGGGCAGCCGCTGCTGGTCGTTGTCGCCGAGGTTGACGTCGAAGGCGTTGATCTGCATCAGGTGCTCGGTGAAGAACGGCGCCCCGCTGATGTGGCGCATCAGCGCCACGATCCGGTCGCCGCTGTGGCTGTAGGCCGACAGCATCACGCCGCCCACCTTGCCGGACGGCGCCGGCCCGGACAGCAGGGCGGCCAGCGCCGCGTTCACCTCGGTCAGCGCGCCGAGCAGCCCGCCGGGCGTGGTCAGGTCGGACAGGTTGCCGCTCAGGTCGGCGATCGGGACGACGTAGGCCAGGTTCGGGTCGCGGGCGGTGACGGCCATGACGTGGTGGGCGACCGCCCGGAAGTCCGTCGACAGGTAGCGCGCGCCCAGCCGCACGTAGTACGCCACCCTGTCCGAGGGGTTCTTGCCGGTCCAGTACGGGCGGCTCTTCACGTAGCTGTCCAGGTAGGTCGGCGTGTGGAAGATGACGTGGAAGTTCAGCGGGCCCGTCATCGTGCCCTTGGCCAGCCGGTCGGCCAGCGCGCTCGGCAGCCACACGAAGAACAGCCTGGTGGTGCCCGTGTCGCGCTCCAGCGCGAACGCCCGCCCGGCCACCACGGCCCGGTTGGCCTCGCTGATCGAGGCCGAGCCGAACGGGACCGGCGCGTACGTGATGCCGTCGGCCATGCTCGCGTCGAGCACCTTCCAGCCGAACTTGCGCAGCTCGCCCCCGCCGAGCAGGGCGCGCGGCTCCGTCTCGGCGGCGCCGCCCGGCCCGGCCCGGAACGGCTCGCCGGGGTGGAGCTCCAGGACCCGGCGGCTGACGTCCCGCATCGCCATCGGTCAGGCGATCGTGGAGAGGTTGGACGTCACGGCGATGTCGGTGCCGGACGACGGCGTGTACTCGTGCCATTCGGCGATGAGCGCGCCCTTCTCACCCGGTTGCAGGATCGGCACCGGCGCCTGCGAGCCCCGGTGCGCGAAGTCGAGCCGGGCGACGGTGATGCGCGTGTTGTCGGGGATCGCGGTGACGACCTGGGCCTCCTGAACGCGCCGCTCGTCCTCGGAGTCGATGACGACCGGCAGCCCGACCACGAACCCGGCGCTGCTCGCCACCCTGATCGTCACCGGGGCCGCGCTGGGCGCCAGGTCCGCCGTCGTGGTGGTGAAGACGGCGTCCTGAAGGTGCACGGCCTCCTTGCCGGGGTTCGCCGGCGGGATGCCCGGATAGTTGCGGTCGTCGTACGCGGCGATCTCCCTGGCGATCGTCAGGTAGGGGCCGGGGACGGGCGCGCCGACCCCGCCGCCCTCGGCGAAGCGCATCCACCGCTCCTCCCAGCCCTTGCGGACGGTGAGCACGATCCGCGCGCTGCCCGCGCGCAGGAACGCCTGCCGGTTGGGGTCGGGATGGCGCAACTGCCGGATGAACGCCCAGCTCGGCGGCACGTCCCAGAAGTACGAGTAGAGGAACGTCACCACGTTCTCCCACTCGATCGCCTGGTTGATGAAGCGGATCAGGTCCTCGTGCTGGCGCAGCAGCGTCCACTGGTCCTGGCTCAGCCCGAGGCCGGGCCCGTCGAAGCCGATGCCGTGCTGGAGGTCGACGCCGGCGGCGACGAAGGCGGCCAGCACGTCGGCGGGCATGAAGTCGAAGTCGGTGCCGAGGACGAACCGCAACACGCTCTTCATGATCTCGTCGCTCTCCTCGCGGCGCAGCGTCAGCGTGTCGACGCTGGACAGCCGCTCCTCGATGGCGGCGATGCGCGCGGCGACCTCCTGCTGCTGGGCGAAGTAGCGGGCCTGGGCGGCGCCGTGCAGGGCGTTCCACACGTCGGCCCGCCACTGCTCGATCGTCTCCGGCATGAGCTCCCGGTGCACGGTCAGCCCGACGAACACCTGCTCGGCGTGGTGGAAGAAGAACGTGATCTTGTGTCGTCCGGTGAAGCCCGCCATGAACGGCCGGTCCGCGCCGACCGACATGATCCGGTGGTTGCGGATGATCAGCGCGCCGGTCTGCCCGTTCCAGCCGGGCTCGTGCCGGGCGCCGAGCACGTCGAAGTTCATCCGGTCGTCGGAGTCGTCCTTGCCGATCTGCGCGTCCAGGATGATCTCCCGCACGCGGGTGCCGCCGGGCACGTCGAACTCCAGGCCGAGGAAGAACCAGCCGCCGCCGGTGTCGGCCGTCGAGCTCGCCGTCAGCGGCGTGGGCGGCTCCGGATGCGGCCGGACGGTCACGCCGTGCCGGTCGGCGAGCCACTGGTACTTCGGCTTGCCCGTGGGCGACGGGTTGCCGTGCTCGTCCACGAGCTCGGTGGTCACGTCGGAGAGCTTCACGCCGAACGTGAACGGCCCCTGCTGGGCGCGCAGCGTCTCCAGCTCCGCGTACGCCCGCCGCATCGCCGCCCCCGGCTCCGGCACCGCGATGTCGTACGTGAGCCGCAGCCCGTAGCGGTAGAGCCGCACCCGCCACTTGCGCATCATGCTGAAGTAGTCGATCCGGATGGGCTCGCGGCCCGGGTTCTTCAGGACGCGCGTCGAGGTCGACGACGTGCCGGTGACGGTCGTGGTCGAGATCGTCACCTTGTGCTCGCGCCGCGACCGCGACGACGCCTTCTGCGTCGTGGACCGGGCGTGCTTGATGCTCTCGGTCGCCGACTCCGACTGCGACCCCTGCGAGGTGAACCCGGTGGTGCTCGACCCGGAGATGATCGGGATGCCGCCCTGGACCGTGCCGGTGATGTTGAACTGGTTGGAGTGCTGGCTCTGCGACGACGTCGACTGCGACAGGTCCGTGTTGTCCGTGACGCCGGTCTCGCTGACCTCCTCCAGCGCGTCGGTGACGATCGTGGTGAACTCCCGCGAGGTCACCGACCACTCCGTCTGCGTGACGGCGGTCTCCTCGCCGGGCGCCAGCGGCACGGTCGCCACGAGCTCGCCGCGCTGGATGCCGATCGGCACCATCTCGATCCGTTCGAGGTTGAGCAGGCCGATCGGCGGCGTGGCGGTGGCGGCGCGCAGCCCGCGCAGCGCGACGACCGCCGTGTTGAGCGCCTGCGCGGCCGGCCCGGCCTCGTCCGGGGAGCGCCGCTCCTCGGCCTCGCGCAGGCGTTCGGCGCGCAGCTCCACCAGCGTCTCGGCGAACGCCGCCAGCTGCCGGGCGGGAATCCGCGCCAGCGCCTCCGGGTCGGGCCTGAGCGAGGGCACCAGCGGCCGGGCGAACGCGCCGAGCAGGTCGAACGCGCCCGCCGACACGTTCACGGCGTCGTGGGCGCCGAGCCTGCGGCGGACCTCCTCCGCCTCGCCGGGCGCCAGCGCGAGCTGCCGGACCGCGCCCAGCTTGACCAGCCCGCCGCCCGGCTCGTCCTGAGGGACGTCGACCCGGACGGGAACGAGAGTGCCTTTGAGCACCTCACGCGCGGAGTTCTCGAGGATCGGAGCGGAACTGTCGGGTGATGACGGCATGACGAAACCCCCTTGCGGTTACGAGGGGGTTCGTGACGCGAGGCCCCAACGATAGACGAGCCGGGGCCCCGTGCCCAGCCCTCTCCCGGCTAGAAACGCACCTCGCGGGGGCGATACGGCTCGGACAGGAAGGTGAGCTCCTTGTCCGACAGCCGGACGTCCACCGCGGCCACCGCGTCGTCGACGTGGCGGTCCTTGGTGGCGCCCACGATCGGCGCCGTCACGCCGGGCCGGTGCAGCAGCCAGGCGAGCGCGACCTGCGCCGGCGGCAGCCCGCGCTCGCGCGCCACCTCGGCGACCCGGTCCACGATCGCCTGGTCGGCGTCCGGCTCGTACAGGTAGCCGATGCGCTCGTCGGAGCCGGCCCGCGAGGTCGCCGAGGCCGACCCGGCGCGCGCCAGCACGCCGCGCGCCAGCGGGCTCCACGGGATCACGCCCACCCCCTGGTCGGCGCAGAGCGGCAGCATCTCCCGCTCCTCCTCCCGGTAGAGCAGGTTGTAGTGGTTCTGCATCGAGACGAACTTCGTCCACCCGTTGCGCTCGGCGACGTGCTGCGCCTTGGCGAACTGCCACGCCCACATGGAGGAGGCGCCCAGGTAGCGGGCCTTGCCGGCCTTGACCACCTCGTGCAGGGCCTCCATCGTCTCCTCGATCGGCGTCTCGTCGTCCCAGCGGTGGATCTGGTAGAGGTCGACGTGGTCGGTGCCGAGGCGGGTCAGCGAGGCGTCGACGGCGGCGTGGATGTGCTTGCGCGACAGCCCCCGGTCGTTGACGCCGCGTCCCATCGGGAAATAGACCTTGGTGGCGAGCACGTAGTCCTCACGCCGCGCGAAGACGCGGCGCAGCAGGTTGCCGGTCACGACCTCGCTGGCCCCGGCGCTGTAGTAGTCGGCGGTGTCGAAGAACATGACCCCGGCGTCGGCCGCGCGTCGCACGATCGGCTCGGCCTGCTCCTCCGTCAGCGCCCACTCCTGCTTGGCCGGGTCGCCGTAGCTCATCATGCCGAGACAGACCCGCGAGACCTTCAAGCCGCTGTCACCCAAGCGCATGTATTCCATGCGGCCCACACTAGGGCTCGGGGCAGAGCGGCTGGGCGGGCAGACCCGGGAAGTGCTGGGACCACTCGTCGGCGGTGATCGGCGGGCTGGCGGTCGCGCAGATCCGCGCCGCCGTCCGCTCCGGGTCGGTGGCCCACAGCTTGGCCGTCCAGTCCTCGCCCGCCGTGACGAGGGTCCGCCCGTCGGGGGCGTACGCGACGGCGTCGACCGGCTTGGCGTGGCCGCGCAGCGTCGCCAGCCTGGCGCGGCCGGCCACGTCCCACAGCACGGCGGTCCGGTCCGAGCTCGCCGTCGCCAGGACGCGGCCGTCCGGGCTGAACGCGACCGACTTGACCGCGTCCGTGTAGCCGTCGAGCACCGCGACGCGCCTGGGCGCGGCGGGGTCGGCGACGTCCCAGAGCATGACGCGGCGGTCGGAGCCCGCGGTGGCCAGAGTCCGGCCGTCGGGACTGAACGCCACGGACTTGACCGCGTCCTCGTGGCCGTGGGTGAACGAGAGCAGCCGCCCCGAGACGTCCCACAGGCGCACGCTGTGGTCGGCGCTCGCGGTGGCGACGAGGCTGCCGGTCGTCGCCACGTCGTTGACCGGCCCGGCGTGCCCGCGCAGCGTGACCAGGCGGGCGCGCGCCGGGACGTCCCAGAGCGCGGCGGTGCCGTCGGAGCTCGCCACGGCCAGCAGCCGGCCGCCAGGGCCGAACGCCACCGACTCCACCGCGTCCGGGTGCTCGGCCAGCACGGCCGAGGTGCGTTCGCGCAGGTTCCACAGCCGGGCCGTCCCGTCGGCGCTCGCGCTGGCCAGCGTCCGGCCGTCGGGGCTGAAGTCCACCGCGTTGACCGGGCCGTCGTGCCCGCGCAGCACCCGCGAGGTGCGCTCGCGCACGCTCCACAGCCGGATCGTCCGGTCGTAGCCGCCGGTCGCCAGGGTGCGGCCGTCGGGGCTGAACGCCGCCCCGTAGACGGAGCTGCGGTGGCCGGTGAGCGTGTCGCCCGGCAGGTCCCACAGCCGCGTCGTCTGGTCCGCGCCGGCCGTGGCCAGCGTGCGCCCGGCGGAGGCGGCGGAGGTGACCGCGCCGGTGTGCCCGGCGAGCACGGCCAGCTCGCGCACCTCGCGCGGGTCGCCCACGTCCCACACCCGCACGGAGGCGTCGGCCCCGCCCGACACGAGCGCGTCGCCGGTGAACGCCAGCGAGCGCACCGCGTCGGTGTGGCCCTCGGCCGTGGCCAGCGGGCGGCCGTCGAGGTCCCACAGGCGCACGGTGCGGTCCTCGCCCGCCGTGGCCAGCGCCGGACCGGTGAACGCCACCGCGTGGACGGCGCCGGTGTGCCCCGCCAGCACGACCGGCGTACGGGTCCCGAGGTCCCACAACCGGGCGGTGCCGTCGGCCCCGGCGGAGGCGAGCGTGCGCCCGTCCGGGCCGAAGGCCAGCGCCGTCACGCCGCCGGAGTGGCCGTCGAGCGTGACCGGCTCGCCGCCGTCCAGGTCGTGCAGCCGGACGGCCCCGTCGGCGCCCGCGCTCGCCAGCGTCCGGCCGTCCGGGCCGAAGGCGACCGCCCCGGCCCCGGCCTCGCCCGCCAGACCCGGCAGCGGCGCGGGCCTGGCGGGATCGGTCGTGTCCCACAGCAGCACCGCGTCGCCGGCGCCCGCCGCCAGCGTGCGTCCGTCGGGGCTCAGCGCCGCCGAGACCGCGTCGGCGGTGAGGGCGGCCAGCGGGCGCGGGTGGCGCGGGTCGCGGGTGTCGGTGAGCCTGATCGTGCCGTCGGCGCCCGCCGTGGCGGCCAGCCGCCCGTCGCCGCTGAGCGTCACCGCCGTCACCGCGTCGCCGTGCCCGGTCAGCCGGGTCGCGTACGGGGTGCCGAACGCGCTGAGCAGGCTGCCGCGGGTCACCTCGTTCGCCGACAGCCGGTAGGCGGCCAGGCTGAGCTGCGCGGCCAGCGCCGGATCGGTGGCGCGCAGCGCCGCCGCCCGCTCGGCGACCCGCTGGGAGGTGGCGGTGTTGCGCTCGCGGGCCGCCTGCCGCTGGGCCGCGACGGCGACGGCGCTCGCGGCCACGGCCAGCACCAGCAGCGCGCTGAGCAGCACCACCAGCCGGCGCAGCCGCCGGACGCCGCGCCGGGCCGCCTCCTCCTGCGCCGCCTCGGCCGCCCGGCTCGCGGCCAGGAACTCGCGTTCGAGCGCGCTCAGCCTGCCGCCGGCCTCGGCCGCCGCCTCCAGCCGGACGCCCCGGTAGAGGGCGCTCGGGTCGCGGTCCAGCTCCCGCCAGGTCTGCGCGGCCTCGGTGAGCCGCCGGTGGGCGCGCAGCGCGTCGCGGTCCTCGGCCAGCCAGCCGTGCAGGCGCGGCCAGGAGCGGATCAGCGCCTCGTGGGTGAGCTCGACGGCGCCGTCGTCGACGGTGATCAGCCGCTGCGCCGCCAGGCGGCCGAGCACCACCTCGGTGCCGGGGTCGCCCGCGTCGAGCTCGGCCAGGGTGACGCGCCGCCGGGTGTCCTCGGTGCCCTCGCCGAGCGCGGTGAGCCGCAGGAACAGGTCCCTGGCCAGCTCCTGCCCGGCCGGTCCGAGCCGGCCGTAGACGCGTTCGGCGGTGTGGGCGAGCGCGCCGTCGATCCCGCCCGCCGCCTGGAAGCCGGTCAGCGTGAGCGTGTTGCCGCGCCGTCGCCGCCACGTCTCCAGCAGCGCGTGCGACAGCAGCGGCAGCACGCCGACCCGGCCCCCGGCGTGCGCCACGAGCTCGACCAGCAGCGCCTGCTCGACCACGCAGCCGGCGCGCGTGGCGGGCGTGGTGATGGCCCGCCGCAGCTCGCCGGGCGTCATCGGGCCGAGCACGAGCGGGCGGTCCAGCTCGCCGCGCAGGGCCGGATGCCCGGCACAGTGGGCGTGGAAGTCCGAGCGGACGCCCAGCACCACCCGGCACCGCGAGTTGCCCGCCCGCGCCGCCGTGACCAGCGCCTCGGCGAACCGGGCCCGCTCGGTCTCGTCGCGGCACAGGGTGAAGACCTCCTCGAACTGGTCGACGACGACCAGCAGGTCGCCCGGCGGGTCCCCGGCCGCCTGGCACGCGAACAGGTGCAGGGCGCGCGGCCCGGCGGCCAGGTCGGCGCGGATGCGCGCCGGGGACGCGCCCGTCAGGCGGGCGAGCTGGACGGCGCACTCCTCCAGCGGGTGCGCGCCGGGCGTGATGATCATCGACCGGTGCGGCCAGCGCGCGAGCAGCCCGGCGCGCAGCAGCGACGACTTGCCCGCGCCCGAGGCGCCGAACACCGCGACGAGCCGATCGGCCTCCAGCCGCCTGGTCAGCTCGTCGGCGAACCGCTCCCGGCCGAAGAACAGATCGGCGTCCTCCTCCCGGAACGCCGACAGCCCCGCATAGGGCGCCCGCAGGTCCGGCTCGGGATCCTCGGCGGAGGCCAGCTCGGCCGCCGTGGCGTGCCAGCGCTTCTCCCACTCTGCGGCGTCGCCGCCGCACGCCGTCACGTAGGCCAGGGTCACCGCCAGGCTCGGCAGCCGCTGCCCGCTCGCCGCCCCCGACAGCGTCGCCAGCGAGTAATGGGCCCGCTTGGCCAGCTCCCGGTAGGTCGGCCCGCCCGCGCGCCGGCGCAGCTCACGCAGGTCCGCCGCGAACCTCACCAGCGCGTCGTCGCCGGGCGGCAGCGGGAGCTCACCTCGTGGCACGCCCACCCCCGTAGAGCCGGTCAAACCATTCTGCATCAGGGCCCTTTGTTCGTCATGTGTTTGTTCGGCGCCCGCCACCGACACCGAACAGGCCCCGCCGCGATAGGACCGGAGCGAACGGCCACGGCGACACGGGGAAACGGGGGTTCGGGGCCATGAGAGGCGTGCTCATCGCCTGTTGCGCGGTCATGGCGGCCGCCGCGACCGGATGCTCGGGCGGGGCGGCGGCGCAACCGCCCGCGCCGGCGCTGACCTGGCGGCAGGAGCTGCGGATCGCCGACGCCCAGCAGCGGCTGATCCGGCAGTGCATGAACCGGCACGGCTTCGGCTACTGGGAGGACCGGGAGCTGACGCTCCAGGAGAGCCGCCCGGTGCGCTACGTCCAGGACGACGTGGCCTGGGCGCGTGCCTACGGGTACGGCAGCCGGATCGGCGGCAAGGACGGGGACGACCCCAACGCCGCCTACCGGCGCGGCCTGCCGGAGGCCCGGCGCGCCGCGTTCGACGCCGCGCTCGACGGGGGCCGCGGCGCCCGCCTGCTCACCGCGCGGCTGCCGGGCGGCGGCGAGATCCGCAAACGCCTCGGCGGCTGCGGGGAGGAGGCCGGCCGCGAGCTGTACGGCGACCCCGCCGAGTGGTTCCGCGTCAGCAAGGTCGCCATGAGCCTGGGCGCGCTCTACGGCGACGACCTCATGCGGGACGCCCGGCTCACCGCGGCGATACGGGCCTGGTCCCGGTGCATGAAGGCCGCGGGACACCCGTACGCCGACCCCCAGCAGGCCCGGGACGCCGTCCTGGGCCGTGCTTCCAGCGGCTTCGCGGCCGAGCGCGAGACCGCCGTCGCGGACGCGACCTGCGCCCGCGCGACCTCCCTGCGCGCCGTGGCCACGGCCCGGGAGGAGCACTACCGCGACCGCCTGCGCGACCGGTTCGGCGCCGACCTCGACGCCTACCGCAGGCTCGGCCTGCGGGCCTACGAGCGGGCGGTGCGCATCGTCCCGGAACGCCGCTGACCTTCACCGTCCACGCACCACCCACCCAACGAGAGGAAAGCACCATGCGCAAGATCACCATCTCGGCGATGCTCCTCGGCCTCGCCTGCCTCGGCGTCACCGTGCCCTCCACCGCCGCGCAGGCGGCGGGCGGCTGCGACGACGACTGGGGGCCGCGCAACGGCTACATGTACGCCTGGCAGGACCTCAACTGCGAGGGCACCCGGCTGATCGCCACCGCGGGCAACAGCTCGTACTGGGGCGCCGGGGCCACCGACAAGGCCTCGTCCGTGATGAACCGGGGCTTCACCGGCGGGCGTGACGCGGTCAAGTTCTACCAGGACATCAACCACGGCGGCGGCCACACCTGCCTGCTGGCGGGCGAGCTGTACGCCGACAACCTGACCGACAACCGGTTCAGCAACGGCGTCATCGTGAACGACAGGATCACCTCGCACAAGTGGGTGACTCCGGGCGAGTGCACGACGATCCTCACCTGACGCGGCCGGTGCGACGCGGGCGGTCCGGGGCGTCCCGGGCCGCCCGTCCGGCGTACGGGCGGGCCACGGGTGACAGATCGCGATCGGCGGTATGAGATGAGACGCAGCGCTGATCGACGAAGGAGTGCCCGACATGGACGTGACCGAGGCTTACAGGGCGAGCCGGGACCTGTTGCTGTCGCTGCGCGGTGAGCACGAGCGGGCGGTGGCCGAGTTCCGCTGGCCGGAGCTGGGCGACCGCTTCAACTGGGCGGTCGACTGGTTCGACGCCGTCGCCCGGGGCAACGACCGGCCGGCCCTGGTCATCGTGGAGGAGGACGGCACCGTCACCGAGCGCGGCTACGAGGAGATGTCCCGCGCCTCCGACCGGCTGGCGTCGTGGCTGGCGGCCCGCGGGGTGTCCAAGGGCGACCCGGTCATGCTCATGCTGGGCAACCAGGTCGAGCTGTGGGAGTCGATGCTGGCGGTGATGAAGCTGGGCGCGGTCATCCTGCCCGCCACCACCGCGCTCACCACCGCCGACCTGGCCGACCGGATCGAGCGCAGCGGCGCCCGGCACGTCGTCTGCAACGCCGCCGACACCGGCCGCTTCGCCGGCGTGCCCGGCGGCTACACGCGCATCAGCGTCGGACCGGCCGACGGCTGGGCCGACCTCAGGCAGGCCGCCGCGCTCACGTGGGAGCCGATCCCGCACCCCGGCACCGCGACCGGCGACCCGGTGCTGCTCTACTTCACCTCCGGCACGACGTCGCGGCCGAAGCTGGTCGAGCACACGCAGGTGTCGTACCCGGTCGGGCACCTGTCCACCCTGTACTTCATCGGCGTGCGGCCCGGCGACGTGCACCTCAACATCTCGGCCCCGGGATGGGCGAAACACGCCTGGTCGTGCTTCTTCGCGCCGTGGATCGCCGAGGCGACGATCTTCGTCTACAACTACGGCCGCTTCGACGCGGCGGCGCTTCTCGCCCAGCTGCGCGAGCGCGGCGTCAACACCTTCTGCGCCCCGCCGACCGTGTGGCGCATGCTCATCAACGCCGACCTGGGGGAGCGGCCCCCCGGCCTGCGCGAGGTCATCGGCGCGGGCGAGCCGCTCAACCCGGAGGTCATCGAGCAGGTGCGCCGGGCCTGGGGGCTGACCATCCGCGACGGCTTCGGCCAGACCGAGACCACCGCCCAGGTCGGCAACACCCCCGGCTCGCCGGTGAAGCCCGGCTCGATGGGCCGCCCGCTGCCCGGCGTCCCCGTGGTGCTGGTCGACCCCGTCACCGGCCGGCCGCTGAACGGGCCGGGCGAGGGCGAGATCTGCCTCGACCTGGCGCGCGGGCCCGTCCCGCTCATGCGCGGCTACCAGGGCGACCCCGGCCGCACCGCCGAGGCGATGGCCGGCGGTCACTACCACACCGGTGACGTGGCGACCGTGGACGAGGACGGCTACATCTTCTACGTGGGCCGCACCGACGACGTGTTCAAGGCCAGCGACTACAAGATCAGCCCATTCGAGCTGGAGTCGGTGCTCATCGAGCATCCCGCGGTGGCCGAGAGCGCCGTCGTCCCGGCCCCCGACCCGGTCCGCACGGCCGTGCCCAAGGCGTACGTCACGCTCGCCCCGGGCTACGAGCCGACCAGGGAGACCGCGTACTCGATCCTCAAGCACGCCCGCGACCACCTGAACCCGTTCCAGCGCGTCCGGCGCCTGGAGTTCGCCGAGCTGCCCAAGACGGTCTCCGGGAAGATCCGCCGCGTCGAGCTGCGGACCCGCGAGGCCGAGCTGCCCGGCGGCGCCGCCACGGAGTGGCGTGACGACCAGTTCCCCGAACTGAAGGGCTGAGCACGACCTGAGGTGTGCAACACCGGCCCGATCGGGTCCGATGGGTAAGAGGCGGGGGTGGTGGGCGCTCTCGCGACGGTACGGTCCTGTCGGGTCAGCCGCATGGCGGGGGACGGGTGGAAGAGACACGTAGCGTTCGCCGGTCGCGCTCCTGGACGGCCGGTCCCTCGTCGCCGTTGTGGACGGGCGGCATCGGGCTGACGGCCGGGCTGCTCGGCGTCTCCGTGGCGGTGCAGTCGAGCCTGGCGGGGAGCGGGCGGGAACTGGCCGGGTCGGTGACCTTGCTGGTGCTGTTGGCCGTGCACGCCAGGTTCGTGCTCGGGCTGCTGACCGGCGGCAGCCCGGGGTGGTGGGCGGCCGGGCTGCAGTCGTGGCTGACCTACCTGCCGCTGCCGCTGTTCGGGGCGGCGTGGACGCCCGTGTGCGGGCTGCTCGCCGGGGCGCTGCTGCTGGCCGCCGACCGGATCCGCTCGTTCGTGCTGGTCGCGCTCGCGCTGGTCACCGGCCCGCTGCTGCTGGCCGCGCCCGACCAGGCGTCGGTGGACCTCGGGTGGGCGGTCTCCGCGCCGGTGGTCGGGCTGGCCGAGTTCGCGGTCGTGAGCCTGGCCGTGCGGGCGCACCGCCTGTCGGAGGCGCGCACCGAGATGATCGGCAAGGCCGTGTCGTTCGAGCGCCGCCGCTTCACCCGCGACCTGCACGACCTGGTCGGCCACCGGCTCACCGTCCTGGTGCTGAAGGTGCAGCTCATCCAGCGGCTGCTGCGCGACGACCTGGACAAGTGCGAGAACGAGGTGCACGAGACGCTCGCGCTGGCGCGCGGGCTGGCCGCCGACGTCCGCGCGGTCGCCCACGGCGTGCGGCGCTCGTCGCTGGAGCGGGAGCTGAGCTCGGCCCGCGCGCTGCTGGAGTCGGTCGGGGTGCGCTGCCAGGTCAAGGTGTCGTGCCGTGAGCTGCCGTGGGAGGTCGCCGAGGCGCTCACCCACGCGCTGCGCGAGGGCGTGACGAACGTGCTGCGCCACGCCACCGCCCGCGAGTGCGTCGTGCACCTGCTGGAACGTGACGGCCTGGTGCGCCTGTCGATCCGCAACGACGGCGTCGGCCCGCCGCGCAAGCCGGGAGACGCCGGCCAGGGGCTGCTCAACCTGGCCGAACGCGTGTCGGTGCTCGGCGGCTGGCTGGAGGCCACGGCCCTGCGCAGCGGCGAATTCACATTCACCGTATTTCTCCCACGCGCCTTATAGTGAAAAATTCACAAATGCGAATTAAATTGCCACACATCAGTCATGTTATGTGTTACTAGACGCAATCCGGGCTTGGCGGGCAATCTCTAACGCATGGATCAGTATGAGCTGTACTGCCTGGCCGACAGATTGTTCTACGACAATCTCGACCACAGCGCAGCCGATGGCGCGGAATTCCCCCGCCGGCCCGTGCCGGAGGGCTGGTTTCATGACACGACCGACACCTGGTGCTATTACGCCCCCACCGGTGAGCCGCCCCTGCCCGCCCAGGGCTGGAAGATCCACGTGTCCGCCCGCGCCGACGACGCCGAGCGCGCCATAGCCGCCGTCTGGGACTACTGCGTCCCGCGCGGCATCGCGTTCAAGTTCCTGCGCGGTGCGCCCGTCCTGATCATGCTGAACTCCAAGGCCGCCTCCCGCGCCTCCAGCGGCAAACTCGTCACGATCTACCCGCGCGACGAGGGCCAGCTCGAACTCGTCCTGAAAGAGCTCGACGAGCTGCTGCGCGGGGTGCGGGGCCCGTACATCCTCAGCGACCTGCGCTACGGCGACGGCCCGCTGTACGTGCGCTACGGCGGGTTCGCCGAGCGGCACTGCCTGTCCGGCTCCGGCGAGCGCGTGCTCGCCGTCGAGGACGGCGGCGGCAAGCTCGTGCCCGACGTGCGCGGCGCCACCTTCACGGTGCCCCCCTGGACGACGCTGCCCGGCTTCCTCGAACCCCACCTGGCCGCGCGCAACGCCGTCACCACGAGCGGGCTCCCGTACACGATCGAGAGCGTCCTGCACTTCTCCAACGGCGGCGGCGTCTACCTGGCCCGCGACACGGGCACCGGGGAGCGGGTCGTCCTCAAGGAGGCCAGGCCGCACGCCGGGCTGGACGCCGCCGGCCGCGACGCCGTCGCCCGCCTGGAGCACGAACGCGACATCCTGGAACGCCTCGACGGGCTCAGCGCCGCGCCCGGCCTGCGCGGCTACTTCACGCTCGGCGAGCACCACTTCCTCGTGCAGGAGTTCGTCGACGGGACGCCGCTGCAACGCCGGCTCGTCCACCGCTACCCGCTCACCCGCGCCACCTGCACCGACGCCGACCTCGCCGACTACACGCGCTGGGCGCTCGACACCCTCGACCAGGTCGAGGCGGCCGTGGACGAGCTGCACGGGCGCGGCGTGGTCTTCGGCGACCTGCACCCGGACAACATCCTGCTCACCGACGACGGCCGGGTCGTGCTCATCGACTACGAGGTGGCCACCCTCACCGGCGACGGCGCCCGCGCCGCGCTCGCCCACCCCGCCTTCGCCGCGCCCCCCGACCGGCAGGGCGCCGACGTCGACAGGTATGCGCTCGCCTGCCTGCGGCTCGGCCTGTTCGCCCCGCAGTGCACGATCATGCTGCCGCTGCACCGGCCCAAGGTCGCCCACCTCGGCGAGCTCGTCACCGAGACCTTCCCCGTGCCCCGCGAGAGCGTGACCCGCGCCGTCGCCACGATCCTCGGCGGCGAAACCGAGACCCCGCCCCCGCCGCTGCCCGGCGTCACCCCCTGGCCGCACCTGCGCGACGCCATGGTCAAGGCCATCCGCGCCAGCGCCACCCCCGGACGCGACGACCGGCTCTTCCCCGGCGACGTGGCCCAGTTCAAGCCCGGCGGCGGCCTCAACCTCGCCACCGGCGCCGCCGGAGTCCTGTACGCGCTGGAGGCCACCGGCGCCGGCCGCTTCCCCGAGTACGAGGAGTGGCTGCTCGCCCGCGCCCTGCGGCCCGCCCCAGGCTCCGGCCTCGGCCTCTACGACGGCCTGCACGGCATCGCGTACGTCCTGGACCGGCTCGGCCACCGCCAGACCGCGCTCGACACCATCGGCATCAGCCTGCGCGAGCACTGGGAAGGCCTCGAACCGGCGCTGCACTCCGGACTGTCCGGCCTCGGCCTCACCTTCTTCCACCTCGGCTTCCCCGACGAGGCCCGCCGCGCCGTCGAACTGTGCGCCGACCGGCTCGGCGGCCCCGACGACGTGCCCGAGCTCAGCGGCGGCGACAACCCACGCGCCGGCCTCATGTACGGCTCGTCCGGGCCCGCCCTGCTCTTCCTCCACGCCTACGAGCGCACCGGCGACACCGCGCTGCTCGACCTGGCCGCCACCGCGCTCCGCCAGGACCTGCGCCGCTGCCGCCGCGCCGAGGACGGCTCCCTCCAGGTGAACCAGGGCTGGCGGCTGCTGCCCTACCTCGACGAGGGATCCGTCGGCATCGCCCTCGTCCTCGCCCGCTACCTCACCCACCGCCCCGGCGACGAGCTCGCCGGCGAGCTGGACGCGCTGCGCCTCGTCGCAGGCTCCGGCTTCTTCGTCCAGTCCGGGCTGTTCACCGGCCGCGCCGGCATCGTCGCCGCGCTCGCCGGAGACCCCCTGGCCGACGCGCACGTCAAGGCACTGAGCTGGCACGCCCTGCCCCACGCGGGCGGGCTCGCCTTCCCCGGAGACCAGCTCCTGCGCCTGTCCATGGATTTCGCGACCGGAACGGCCGGCGTCCTGTTCGCCCTCGGCACCGTGCACGGCACGGGGCACGCGGAGCGGACCGTCCGACTGCCGTTCCTTGAGGCCGCACCCGAGCGGCCTGTCCCCGACGAGCCTCGGAAGGAGGTGTCTTCACATGGTTCTTCTCGACCTGCAGGGTCTTGAGGCTCCCGCGGCCAGCGACGTGGCCAGCGGCGGCAGCACGCTCACGGTTCTCACGTGTCACTCCGGCAAGCCCAGCAACCTGAGTGTCGCCATCTGCCACTAGATCCTGTGGCACGGGTCCCCGCACCGCAGGTGCCGGCGCGGGGACCCGCTCACCTTCATGCCCCCCGAGGAGACGACGGATGCAGGCCGCAGACCGGCTCGTGCTCGACACGGTACGGCGCGGCGGGCCCTGGCCCGCGATCCTCGCCGTCACCGCGATCACCGGCGCCGCCGCCGAACTCGCCCTGCCCTACCTCGTGGGCCGCACCGTCGACGCCTTCACCGCCGCCGCCCCCCAGCAGACGTTCTGGCTCGCGCTCAGCGCCGCCGTCGTCGCCGCCGTCATGCTCTGCGAGAGCCTCGGCGTCTGGGCCCGCGGCGCCAGCGCCGCCCACGCCGCCGCCGGACTCCGCCTGCGCCTCCTGCGCCACGTCCTCGCCGCCGGCCTGCCCGTGACCCGCCGCTACCCCGGCGGCGAGCTCGTCACCCGCACCGGGCTCAACACCGAGGAAGTCGGCCGCGCCCCCGAAGCCGTCACCGGCGCCCTCGCCCCGCTCGTCCCCACCGTGGGCGCACTCGTCGCCCTCGTCCTCATCGACCCGCGGCTCGCCGCCGCCCTCGCCGCCGGCGTGGTCGCCATCCTGCTCGTCCTGCGCGCCTTCCTGCGCACCACCACCGCCGTCGCCGGCGGCTACCAGGAGGTCCAGGGCGAGATCGCCGCCCGCCTCGTCGACGCGCTCGGCGGCGCCCGCACCATCACCGCCGCCGGCACCGCCGACCGCGAGGCCCGCCGCGTCCTCGGCCCCCTGCCCCGCCTGCGCGCCCGCGGCCTCGGACTGTGGCGCGCCAACGCCACCGCCGGCGTCCAGGCGGGCCTCGTCGTGCCCGTCGTCGAGATCGCCGTCCTCGCCGCCGGCGGGCTCCTGCTCGCCGCCGGCGACCTCACGATCGGCGAACTCTACGCCGCCGCCCGCTACGCCGTCCTCGGCGCCGCCCTCAGCGGCGCCCTCGGCTACCTCGGCGGCCTCGCCCGCGCCCGCTCCGCCGCCGCCCGCGTCGCCGAGCTCTTCACCCTCCCCACCCCCCACTACGGCACCCACCCCTTACCGCCGCACCCTCCCAAGCCTTCCGGGACGGCCGGCGGGGCCGCCTCCGGCCGCACCCCCGGCACCCTCGAGTTCCGGTCCGTCACCGCCGCCGGGCTCGCCGTCCCCGAGCTGGTCATCCCCGGCGGCACCGTCACCGCCGTCGTCGGCCGCTCCGGATCAGGCAAGTCCCTGCTAGCCGCCCTCGCCGCCCGCCTCGCCGACCCGTCCGGCGGCGCCGTTCTCCTCGACGGCGTCCCCCTCACCGAACTGCCCCGCCGCACCCTGCGCCGGGCCATCGGGTACGCCGTCGAACGCCCGGTCCTGACCGGCGACACCATCGCCGACGCCCTCACCCCGTACCCGGGCCCCTCCGGCGACGACCTGCCCGAGCACGTCACCGAGGCGGCACGCGCGGCCTGCGCGGACTCCTTCGTACGGCGGCTGCCGGACGGCTACGACACCCCGCTCGCCGACGCCCCCATGTCCGGCGGCGAACGCCAGCGCCTCGGCCTCGCCCGCGCGTTCGCCCGCGGCGAGCGGCTCCTCGTGCTGGACGACGCCACCTCCAGCCTCGACACCGTCACCGAACGCCAGGTCGCCCGCGCCCTCACCGAGGACCCGCGCGGCCGCACCCGCCTCATCGTCGCCCACCGCCTCGCCACGGCCGCCCGCGCCGACCAGGTCATCTGGCTCGACAACGGCGCCGTCCGCGCCACCGGCCCCCACCACGACCTCTGGCAGGACCCCGCCTACCGGGCCATCTTCCAGTCCACCCCCCACCCCACGGACGCCCCCGCCGCCTCGGGCAAGCACCACCCCCCACCCCCGCCCCGAGCGCGCGAGGGCTTCGCGGACGGCCCTCCGGCCCCCGCTCCCTGCCGGGACGGTCACCTTCCGGGTGGCGCGCCCGTCGAGGGGGAGGACCGGGCGGCGCCCGCTCCCGGCCAGGGTGAGGGCTTGGCGGGCGGCCCTTCGGCCCCCGCTCCCCGCCGGGACGGCCGCCTTGCGGGCGATGCCCTCACCTCGGGGGAGGGCCGGGGGGCGGCTGTTCCCCATCAGGGGCAGGGTGGGCTGGCGCCTCGGCAAAGCGGGGGGTTCGGTGGTGGGCGGTGAGGGGGGTGGTGTGGGGGGCGCTGCGGCGGGAGCCGCGGCTGCTGGTGAGGATCGGCGTGTGGTCGCTGCTGGAGGCGGCCCCGGCGGTGCTCATCGGGCATGCCGTCGCGCGCGCCATCGAGGACGGGTTCGCCGCCGGAAGCCCCGGGACGGGCCTGGTGTGGCTGGCCGCGCTGGGCGCCGCGTGGGCGCTGGCGGCCGTGGCCGCGCGCCAGGTGGTGCTCGCCGTCGCCGGGATCGCCGAGCCGTTCCGCGACGACCTGCTCACCCGGGTCGTCGAGGACGCCGTGCACGCCCGCGAGCCCCGCGACAGCGCGGCCGTCGCGCGGGCCGGGCTGCAGGTGGAGCTGGCCAGGGACGCGTTCGCCGCCGTCGTCACCACCGTGCGCGGATTCGCGTTCACGGTGGCGGGGGTGGTGATCGGCCTGTCGACGCTGGTGCCGGGCGCGCTCGTGCTCGTGCTGCCCGCGTTCGTGGCGGGGCTGGTGCTGTTCCTGGCGTCGCTGCCGGCGCTCGCCCGGCGGCAGCGCGCGTTCCTGGTGGCCGACGAGGAGCTGTCCGACGCGATGACCGGCCTGGCGGGCGGCCTGCGCGACATCGTGGCCTGCGGGGACGAGGACCGCGCCGACGCCCGTCTGTCCGCGCGCGTCGCCCGGCAGGCCGCCGCGGCCCGGTCGCTGGCCAGGATGACGGCGGTGCGCACCGCCGCGCTCGCCGTCGGCGGCTGGCTGCCGGTGGTGCTCGTGCTCGCCGGGACGCCCCGGCTGCTGGCGGGCGGCGCGGGCGCGGGCGTCATCGTCGGCACGCTCGCGTACGTCACCCAGTCCCTCGCCCCGGCCCTGAACGGCCTCATCCAGGGGCTGGGCGTCAGCGGCGTACGGCTCGCGGCGACGCTGGCGCGCATCACCGCCGCGGCCCCGGCCCGCCCGCCCGTCTCGGCCCGCCTCACGCCGCCGGGCGCCGAGGTGCGGCTGCGCGGGGTCTCGTTCGCGTACGGGCCCCACTCCGAGCCCGTCGTCGACCGTCTGGACCTGCGCATCCCGGAGGGCGACCACCTGGCCGTCGTCGGGCCGAGCGGCGCGGGCAAGTCCACGCTGGCGGCGCTCGTCGCCGGAACCCTACGGCCCGGCGCCGGCGAGGTCCTCGTCGGCGGCATCCCCGCCCCGGACGTCCACCCGGCGGCCCGCGTCCTCATCCCGCAGGAGGCGTACGTCTTCCGCGGCACCCTCCGCGACAACCTCACCTACCTCCGCGAACACCCCACCGAAGAGGCGGAGACCCCGGTGGGCGCTGCTGGGGAAGTGCGGGGGGCCGGTTCCGGCGGGGGCCACGAGGTGGACGCGGTGCTGGACCGGGCGGTGGCGGAGCTGGGGGCCAGGGAGCTGGTGGAGGCGGTGGGCGGCTACGGGGCGGTGGTGGATCCGGGGGCGCTGCCGGCGGGGCAGCGGCAGCTCGTGGCGCTGGTCCGGGCGTACGTGGCGCCGGCGCGGCTGGTGATCCTGGACGAGGCGACGTGCCATCTGGACCCGGCGGCCGAGGCGCGGGTGGAGCGGGCGTTCGTGCGGCGGGGCGGGACGCTGGTGGTGGTCGCGCACCGGCTCACGTCGGCGTTGCGGGCCCGGCGGATCCTGCTGCTGGACGGCGGGCGGGCGATCGTGGGCGGGCACGACGAGCTGGTGGCCGCCTCACCGTTGTATGCCGATCTGGCCGGACATTGGGAACCGGAGACCGTGTCATGACAAAAATCGTGAAATATCCAGAAGCGTCCTACTTGCCCCTCGTCGAGAACCTGCACGGCCACGAGGTGCGCGACCCGTACCGCTGGCTGGAGGACCCCGCCAGCCCCGACACCCGCGCCTGGCTGGCCGGGCAGGACGCGCTGTGGCGTGAGGCCCGGCCGCCGCTGCGCGAGCGCTTCCTGGCCCGGCTGACCGAGCTGAGCCGCGTCGGCCTGGTCACCGCCCCGGTGTGGCGCGGCGAGCGGCGCTTCCACCTGCGGCAGGACGCCGGGCAGGAGCACCCGGTGCTGTACTGCGACGACCGGCCGGTGCTCGACCCGATGGAGCTCGACCCGAGCGGCCTGACGACGCTCGACGACTGGCAGCCGGACCCGGCGGGGCGCCTGCTGGCGTACCAGCTCTCGCGCAGCGGGGACGAGCGCGCGGACCTGTACGTGGGCGACGTCGCCACGGGCGAGCGGGTCGACGGCCCGATCGGCGGCTGCCGCTACTCGCCGGTGGCCTGGCTGCCCGGCGGCGACGCCTTCTACTACGTACGCTTCCACCAGGGCGTCTACCTGCACCGGATCGGCGAGGCCGAGGACGTGCCGGTGTTCGAGCGCGGCCCGGTCTCCTACGGGCTGACGATCAGCCCGGACGGCCGCTGGCTGCTGATCTCGGCGGGCGCCTCGTACCACGACGTCTGGCTGGCCGACCTGGCGCGCGGCGGGGAGCCGCGCGCGGTGCAGGAGGGCGTGCGGGCGCGCACGGCCGCGGGGGTGGGCCCCGACGGGCGGCTGTACCTGCTGACGGACCGGGACGCGCCGCGCCGCAGGCTGTGCGTGGCCGATCCGGAGGCTCCTGAGCGGTGGCGCGAGCTGGTCGCGGAGGATCCCGAGGCGGTGCTGGGCTCGTTCACCGTCCTTCAGGGCGGCAGGCTGCTGCTGTCGGCGACCCGGCACGCCGTGGGCGAGATCGGCGTGCACGACGCGGAGACGGGGGAGCGGCTGGGCGAGGTGCCGCTACCGGGGCTCGGCTCGATCGGCCCGCTGACGTCACGGCCCGGCGGGGGGCACGAGGCGTGGTTCAGCTACACCGACGCGGTCACGCCGCCGCAGGTGTGGCGCTACGACGCGCGCCGGGACGAGGCCACGCTGTGGGCCACCCCGCCGGGGCACGTGCCGGCGCCGGACGTGGAGAGCCGGCGCCTGGAGTACACCTCGGCCGACGGCACCCGGGTGCGGATGCTCGTCGTGGCCCGCCCGTCCGGCGGCGGCCCCCGGCCGGCGATCCTGACCGGCTACGGCGGCTTCGGCATCCCCCTGCTGCCCGGCTACGCCAGCGACTCGCTCGCCTGGGTGGAGGCCGGCGGCGTGCTGGCCGTCGCCGGGCTGCGCGGCGGCGGCGAGGAGGGCGAGGCGTGGCACCGTGACGGCATGCTGGAGCGCAAGCAGAACGTGTTCGACGACTTCACGGCGGCGGCCGAGAAGCTCGTCGCCGACGGCTGGACCACCCCCGACCGGCTGGCCGTCTGGGGCGAGTCGAACGGCGGCCTGCTCGTCGGCGCGGCCGTCACCCAGCGGCCGGACCTGTTCGCGGCGGCGGTGTGCTCGGCCGGGCTGCTCGACATGGTCCGCTATCACCGCAGCGGCCTCGGCCCGTCGTGGGTCGGCGAGTACGGCGACCCCGACGACCCCGAGCAGCTCGCGTGGCTGCTGGCCTACTCGCCCTACCACCGGGTCCGCGACGGGGTGGACTACCCGGCGACGCTCTTCACGGTCTCGGCGGCCGACACACGGGTGGACCCGATGCACGCGCGCAAGATGTGCGCGGCGATGCAGCGCGCCACCGGCGGCGACCGGCCGATCCTGCTGCGCCACGAGCCGGACGTGGGCCACGGCGCGCGGGCCGTCAGCAGGTCCATCGCGCTCGCGGCCGACGCGCTGGCCTTCCTGGCGGAGCACACCCGCTCAGATCCACCCGGCTTCGCGGGCGATGCGGATGGCGTCGATGCGGCTGCGCGCGCCCAGCTTGGACGTGCTCCGGTGCAGGTAGTTGCGGACGGTGCCCTCGGCCAGGAACAGTGACGCGGCGATCTCCGGCACCGAGGCGCCCTCGGCCGCCGCGCCGATCACGTCCAGCTCCCGCTGGGTGAGCGGCGCGTCGGACGGGCTCATCGCGGCGATCGCCAGCTCGGAGTCGATCACCCGCTCGCCGGCGGCCACCCGCCGGATCGCGTCGCCGAGCCGGCCGGGCGGCGCGTCCTTGGCCATGAAGCCGCGCACGTGCACGTCCAGCCCGCGCTTCAGCAGGCCGGGCGTGCCCACCCCGGTCAGGATCAGCACCCCGACCTCCGGTAACTCGCGGTGCAGCTCGGCTGCGGCCGAGAGCCCGTCCTGGCCGGGCAGCGCGATGTCGAGCACCGCGACGTGGGGCTTGCAGGAGAGCGCCGTGGAGAGGATCCGGTCACCCCGGTCCACCTCCGCGACGATCTCGATGTCCTCCTCGTAGGCGAGCAGGGCGACGAGCGCCCCCCTGACGAGATGCATGTCCTCGGCCAGCAAGGTTCGGATCATCGCGTTCCTCGTGGTCAGGCGGGCAGTCACACAGGGCGTCTCATCCTTACCCAAACGCGCCCCGCTGAAAAGCGGCCATGTCAGATAGGGAATCCGGGTGTGATCATGGTGACGCCGGGGACGGAGCCGATCGAGGCCAGCGCCTTGCCGGCGTCGGCCAGGCCGATCGTCCGGGTGACGAGCTGGTCGGGCTGCAGCAGCCCGGCCCTGATCATCTCCAGCATCGGCGGGTAGGCGTGCGCGGCCATCCCGTGGCTGCCCAGCAGGCTCAGCTCCTGGGAGATGACCCGGTCCATCGGCACCGGCGTGGGCCCGCCGGGCAGCAGCCCGACCTGTACGTGACGGCCGCGCCGGCGCAGGCTCTCGACCGAGGCGGCGCACGTCTGCGGGCTGCCGAGCGCGTCCAGCGACACGTGCGCGCCGCCCCTGGTCAGCTCCCTGACCTGGGCGGCGGCGTCGCCCGCCGAGCCGTCGACGAAGTGGGTGGCGCCCGCCTGCTCGGCCAGGTGGAGCGCGTCGGTGCTGATGTCGACGGCCACCACCCGCGCTCCCGCCGCCGTGGCGATCATGATGGCGGACAGCCCCACGCCGCCGCAGCCGTGCACCGCCACCCACTCGCCCGGCCGCACCCGCCCCACCTGGGCCACGGCCCGGAACGACGTGGCGAACCGGCAGCCGAGCCCGGCGGCGGTGACCGCGGCCATCTCCTCCGGGATCGCGATCAGGTTGACGTCGGCATGGTCGACGGCCACGAGCTCGGCGTAGGAGCCCCAGTGGGTGAAGCCCGGCTGCGTCTGCCGTTCGCACACCTGCTGGTCGCCGGTGGCGCAGGCCGTACAGGATCCGCAGGCGCACACGAACGGGACCGTCACCCGGGCGCCGGGACGCCAGCCGCGCACCTCGGCGCCGACGGCCTCCACCACACCCGCCAGCTCGTGGCCGGGGACGTGGGGCAGGACCCGGATGTCCGGGTCGTGTCCCTGCCAGCCGTGCCAGTCGCTGCGGCACAGACCGGTCGCCTCGACCCTGATCACCGCCCCGTGCGGGGCGGGGGCGGGGTCGGGCAGCTCGCGCACGTCGAGCTCTCCACCGAAGACGTCAAAGGCAACCGCTCGCATCTCATGAGCTTAGGGTCAACTGCCGCGGCTCGCGCAAGGGCAGGTGGGAGCGGTGCCCGGCCCCCTTACGGCCACAGGTGGACGGGCAGGCCCGACAGTGCCAGCTCGCGGTAGCGGCGCACCAGCCGCTCCCGGTCGCCGCCGAACGCCTTCAGCGTCTCCCGCTGCCAGGCCGCGCCGGTGCGGCGCAGCCGCGTCCGCTGCTCGATGATCTCGAACGCGTCCTCCACGTCCCTGGCCGCGACCCCGGCGCCCAGCAGCGCCGCCCGCGCCTCCGGCAGCAGGCTGAGCACCAGGTCGGCGGCCTCGAACTCGCCGTCCCTGCCGGGCCACGACAGCTTGGCGTCCAGCCCGTGCATGGCCGCCCGGTAGAAGTTCTGGTACGCCTGCGCGAACCGGTAACCGGTCAGGTCGCGCTCGGCCTGCGCCAGCGTCAGCCCGAGCAGGAACGCCGTGTTGGCCGCCATGTCCGCGCACGACGGCCCGGCCGGCAGCGCCCGCATCTCGATGCGCAGGTGGCCGCCGTCGGCCGGGTCGTAGATGGGCCGGTTCCACTGCCAGATCGTGCCCTGGTGCAGCCGGAGCTGCGGCACCTCGGCCGGATCGCCCGCCGCCGTCAGATCGGGCACCACCGGGTCGTAGTCGCGCACGTACCGCTCGAACACCTCGTAGGCGCCCTCCTTCACCCAGTCGGAGCCGAACGTGACCCGCCCGTCCTTGCGGTACAGCCGCTCCACGTCGCGGTCGTCGGCCGCCTCCTCGAACAGCGCGATCCGCGTCTCCTCCCACAGCGTCCGGCCCAGGAACAGCGGCGAGTTGCCGCACACCGCCAGCACCGGGCCGATGGCGAGCTGCGCGGCGTTGAACAGCCGGGCGAACCGGCCGGGCGGCGTGCGCAGGTGCACCTGCCAGGAGGTGTTGGCGCTCTCCAGGATCACGTTCTCCACCGACAGCTCCAGGTCGTCGATCTTGACCAGGAACGGTTCCAGCCGCAGCCGCCGGATGCCCCGGCTCAACGCCTCGTACCGGTTCTCGTCACTGATCGCGTCCGGCGTGAAGTCGTCGGCGTCGAGCGTGGGCAGGATGCCGATCGGCAGCGCCCCGCCCCCGTCGACGGCCGCGTCCACCTTGCGCAACGTCTCCTGGATCTCCGCGCCGAGCCGCTCGAACGGCTGCCCGGCCAGCGGCAGCGGCGTCAGGTTCACCTCCAGGTTGAACCGGCCCAGCTCCAGCACCACGCGCGGGTCGTCGAGCGTCGCCCGGACCTCGCTGTTGCGCGGCAGCGGCCGGCCCGCCTCGTCGACGAGGAACAACTCCAGCTCGGCGCCGATCGTGACCGGGCCCTCGCCGAACCCCGGCCGCTCCAGCAGCCCGCGCAGCACGCCCAGCTGCTCCTCCAGCCGTTCGCCGAACAGCCGGAACTCTTCCTCGGAAAAACGCGCCTTGTGCAGATCCCGTCCCATCACCCCCCTCTGTCCTGGGGGAGCGGGTTGACACCTCCCACGGCGGCGGACCCCGCGGGGGACCGGATCGCCGATACCCCCCTGAAAGCCCCGCCACATCAGCCAGACTGGGAACATGCTTCCCACGGACGAGACGCCCTTCACGTTGCGCCGGGCGACCGGCTCGCTGGCCGAGGGGGCGGCCAGGCTGGCCGGCGAGATCGGCGCCGCCTCGGTGGAGGCGGTGCTGGAGGCCGCCAACCGCGACGCGGTCCGCCGGGGCGCCCGCGCGGCGCTCGGCGCGATGAGCCCGCGCCCCGCCGAGTGGTACGCCTTCGACGCCGGCGACCAGGACACCCTCGACTGGTACCCGCAGGGCCTGACCAGCGGCGACGACTCGGGCTCGATCGGCGTGCCGGTGTTCGTGGCGACCTGGTACTACAAGCCGGAGCGGGGGGAGCGGGGCATCAGGGCCACGTTCTTCAGCCCGCGCACGCTGAAATACCGGCACGCGCTGCTCGTGGAGGCCAAGCCCGACGGCGCCTACGCGCCGATCGACATCCACGCGGGCGGCGTCGCCTGCCACGGCGACCTGCTGTACGTGGCCGACACCACCAGAGGGCTGCGCGTCTTCGACCTCAACCACGTGCTCGACCTGCGCACCGTCCAGGACGACCTGGGCGACGGCAACCGGGTGGGCCGCCACGGCGGCCGGCTGCACGCCTTCGGCTACCGCTACGTGATCCCGCAGAGCGACTTCTGGCGGGTGGCGGACAAGGGCGCGGTCTTCTCCTTCGCCGCCGTCGACCGGACCTCGGGCACGCTCATCTCCGGCGAGTACGACAACGGCCCGGGCGGCCGGGTCGCCCGCTGGGACCTGCCGCTGGACGGCACGCCCAAGGACGCCCACCTGCTGGGCCACGAGAAGATCCAGGGCGCGCTCTCGCAGGGCGACACCTGGTATCTCAGCCAGTCGCGCGGCAGCTCCGGCAACGGCAGGCTGCTCGTGGACCGCGGCGGTGAGGTGACCGCCAGGCCGTACCCGGTCGGCCCGGAGGACCTGACCGTGCACGACGGTAAGCTGTGGAGCCTCACCGAGTTCCGCGGCAAGCGGGTGATCTTCGGGGTCAGTCTGTGAGGTGCCGTTCGAGCAGCCGCCGGTAGCGGCGGTCGAAGGCGTCGTAACGCTCGCGCAGCTCGCCGCCCGGCCACCCGGGCGGCAGCAGCTCCGGCGGCAGCAGCGGGTCGGCGAGCAGATGGCGCAGCACCGCCGCCGACACCAGGAACCCCTCGGCCAGCCCCTCGGCGCGGCCGAGCGCCCCCTCCAGCCTGCGGGCCTCGGCCGCCCACCCCTCCAGGTCCCACAGCAGCGGGGTCGGGTCGCCGTGCGGGCGGCCGTCGATCAGCGTGCACTGCGCGGTCACGCTGCCGGGCCAGTCGCGCAGCAGGTTGGCTGGCCGCATCCAGGTGCCCTCGCGCAGCTCGGCCAGCCGCAGCGCGGTCATCGTGTGGCGGAAGGCCGCCCGGTCGGCCGGCGCCCGCCGCTCGGCGGTCACCACGGCGATCTCCCACGTGCCGTCCCACGGCCGGGTGTGCGGGGCGCGGCTCTCGTCCTGCCGGGCCTGGCGCTCCACCAGCCGCTCCGACAGCGTGTAGAGGCCGCCCTCCTGGGTCAGGTCGCCCGCGCCGACCATGCGTGACAGCGCCACCCGCACCGTGCCCTCGGCGATGCCGAACAGCGCGCCGATGCGCACCAGCCGGCGCGCGGGCAGGCTCGGCGGATGGCTGCCGAGCAACGCGCTCAACACCGCCGACCGGGCACTCAGTCCATTACGCTCTTCCATCGCGTGTCGAGTATATGTAACACTCCGGAGTATGCGCCGCTATCTCACCGAACCGTTCGACGGCAGCGACCGTTACGCCACCGAGCGCTACCAGGGCGCGGCCGGGCGCAACTGGTGGCGCTGCGACCCGGCGCTGCGCCTGCTCATGCGGCGCCACCTGGGCGACGGCTACGCCTGGGCCGAGCCGCACCTCGACCGGCTCGGCGCGCTCATGGGCGGCCTGATCGCCGAGTGCGCCGAGGAGACCGACCGCAACCCGCCGCGCCTGGAGAAGTACGACGCATGGGGGCGCGACATCAGCGAGGTCGTCATGCCGCCCTCCTTCCACACGGCCCGGCGCGCCCTCCTGGCCGACAACTTCACCTCCCCGGCCTTCGCCGAGCAGGCCCGCGCCCACGGCGCCGACCCCGCCGCGCTCGCCGCCGCCTGGACCTACCTGCTCGACCAGGCCGACATCGGCATGGGCTGCGCGCTCGGCACCGGCGGTGACATGGTCGTCTCCCTCGCCGAACGCCACGCCCCCGACGACGTCAAGGAACGCGTCCGGCGGATCTTCGCCGACGGCCACTACTCGGGCGAGGCCGCCCAGATGTTCACCGAGCGGACCGGCGGCTCCGACCTGGCCGCCCTGGAGGCCACCGCCGTCCCCGACGGCGACGCCTGGCTGCTCACCGGCCTCAAATGGTTCGCCTCCAACGCCAACGGCTCGGCGTTCGTCGTGCTGGCCCGCCACGAGGACACCGTCGCGCCCTTCCTCGTCCTGTGGGAGCGCCGCGACGGCAGCCGCAACGGCGTGCGCATCCGCCGCCTCAAGGACAAGCTCGGCACCCGCTCCGTCGCCTCCGCCGAGGTCGAGTTCACCGGCGCGGAGGCGTTCCTGCTGGCCGGGCCCGGCTCCGGCTCCGGGCTCGGCACCATGATGAAGCTCACCAACGCCTCCCGGCTCGGCGTCGCCATGATGGGCGCCGGACTCGCCAGGCGCGCCCTCGTCGAGGCGCTCTGCTACACCAGCGCCCGTGAGGCCTTCGGCCGCCCGCTCATCGACCAGCCGCTCATGCGCCGCAAGCTCGCCGAGCTCATCGTCGAGACCGAGGCCGCCCAGGCGCTCGTCTTCGACGGCCACGTCGGCCCCCGCCTGCGCCTCGCCCCCGCGCTCATCAAGCTCCGCGCCGCCCGCCTCGGCCTCACCGCCGCGAGCGACGCCGTCGAGGCGCACGGCGGCAACGGCTACATCGAGCAGTGGCCCGTCGCCAGGCTGCTGCGCGACGCCCAGGTCAACCCCATCTGGGAGGGCGGCGACAACATCCTCTGCCTCGACGTGCGCCGCGCGATGCTGCGCGAGAACGCCCACGAGCCGTTCCTCGACCGCCTGGAGGCCGCCCTGCAGTCGCCGCCCTCAGGCGACTGGTCGCTGGTACGGGGGCGCGTCGAGGACCTGCGCAAGGCGATCATCGCCTGGTCCGCGCTCGACCCCGCGGTGGCGGAGGCCCGGCTGTATCCGCTGGCCCAGTTCATGGCCGACGTGTACGCCGCCGCGCTGCTGGTCGAGCAGGCCGGATGGGAGGAACGCGCGGGGCACGGGACGCGCAAGGCGCTGGTGGCCCGGCTCTACGCGGACGCCCACCTGGCCGACCACGGGCCGCTGCGCGGGCTCGACCGGACGGCGGCGGACGACCTGGAGCACTTCGACGATCTGGTCGCCGGCACGTTCACCGCCTGACCCCGCGCCAGAGCCGGGGATCACCGGGGGCGGCGGCCCTTCTTCTGCTGCGTCGTCTTCTTGTGGGCGGCCTTGCCCCGGGCCGGCTGCCGGGCTTCCGGCTTCTTCTTCGGCTTGCGCGCCGGCTCGGCCGGGGCGCGGCCCCGCGAGCTGTTGGCCGTCCGCCCCCGGACGATCCCGATGAAGTCCTCCACCAGGTCCGTCGTCGCCTCCGTGAGCCAGGCCAGCCCCACCTGCGACTGCGGCGCGTCGGTCACGGGCCGGTAGGTGAGGTCGCGCCGATGGTGCAGCCGCGCCAGCGACTGCGGCACCAGCAGCAGCCCCGCCCCCGACGCCACGAGCTGGACCGCGTCCGCCGTCGTGGCCGGACGCTCGAACGCGGGCACCCCCGGCCGCACCGCCCACTCCAGCGCGTCGTCCAGCGGATGGAACACGTCCTCGTCGGCCAGATCGGCGACGGTCACCTCGTCGGCCGCCGTCACCGCGTGGTCCTTCGGCACCACGACCACCGTGGTCTCCACGTACAGCGGAATCACGCTGAGCCCGTCACGCTCGACCGGCAGCCGCACGAACCCCGCGTCGGCGCCGCCGTCACGCAGCAGCGGCACCACCTCGGCCGCGGGCGTCGCGACCAGCGTGAGCGGCACGCCGGGCACCCGCTCGGCCCAGACGCCGGCCCATTTCGCGGGCGTCACCCCGGGCGAGTACGCCAGCCGGAACGTCTCCTCTTGAGTCACCCCCACAGGGTACCGATGTCAAAGGAACCGCCCCGTACTGACTACCCTTGACCCCATGACCTCGCCCAAGCCCAAGACGCCCCAGACGATGAAGCCCGCGACCGCGGCCAAGAAGCTGGGCATCCTCCTCTCGGCCACCCCCGCCGAGTTCCAGGAGGGCGTCGTCTCCCGGAGCGAGCTCAACGCGATGCAGTCCTCCCCGCCCGCGTGGCTCGCCGACCTGCGCCGCAACGGCCCCCACCCCAAGCAGGTCGTCGCCGCCAAGCTCGGCGTGTCCGTCTCCGGCCTGATCAGGGGCGGCATCACCGACCCGCTCACCACGGCCGAGATCGACGCCCTGAAGGCGGAGAACCCGGCGTGGCTGGAGCACGAGCGCTCCGTCCAGGCCGAGGTCCGCAAGGAAGCCCAGCGCCTCAAGCAGGCCTGACCCGCCCGCCGCCCGGCGCGGTAGGTTGACGGGATGCGTCCGGCAACCGAGCTGCGGCAGCGCTGGCTGGAGACCGTCCCGTCGATGATGAAGCGGGCCGGCATGTACGCCTCGGACGGTCCCCAGATGGAGACCGTCGCCAGGATGTTCCTGGAGAACCTCTGCTTCCTCGATGAGCGCGACGAGGACTTCGCCGCCATCCGCCAGACGCTCGGCGACCGCTACGGCGCGTGCGGCGTGCCCGGGGCGTTCGCCCAGGTGTTCGGCTCCGGCAGCAGGTGCGTGGAAGAGGTCGCGTCGGTGTACGCCGAGCAGTTCCACCGCCTGGGCTACCTGGAGGTCGGCGGGACGCTCGGTGAGAGCGAGTGGGCCGCGCTGATCGACGAGGCGCGGACCTGGTCCGGGCAGCGGGACGTACGCCGTGACGAGGTCGAAGCGGCTTTCGGCCCGCCCGGTCTCGTCGTCGGCCTGCGCGTCCTCTGCTACGTCTCCACGGCGGGGGAGTGGGCGTTCTTCGACTGCTGGGAGGAGACCGTCAGGCGGTACGCGCCGGGGAAGGGCTGCTGCGAGCCCGTCCCCGGCGACGGGCCGCTGGTCCGGTCGGTTCGGGTGCCCGCGCCGGATTTCCGGAGCGGGCTGGTGCTGACGCTCTTCGGCGCGTGGGTGCACCGGTCGGCATGAGCGGGGGCGATGACGCCTGGGTGGGGCGGGTGCGCGGGCTGGTGCTGGGGCTGGCGCTGGGTGACAGCGTCGGCCGCGGAGCCGTTCCGCCTGCCGGGCCGCTCCTGGCCGGGGTCAGCACGCAGCTCGCGGCCTTCACGATCGAGGGCGTCATCCGCGCCTGGGTCCGGGGCGAGCACAGGGGCATCTGCCATCCGCCGTCGGTGATCTGGCACGCGTACTGCCGATGGGCCGCCCTGCAGGGCATCGAGACGCACGAGCGGCACCGGCGCTGGGCGGCGGGCACGGCGCGCTGGCCGGACGGCCGGCTCGCCGGCGTGCCGGAGCTGCGGGAGCGGCGCGGCTCGGCGCCCGCCATCGTACGGGCGCTGAACCGGCCCGAGCAGGGCGGCATCGAGCGGCCGTCCACTCAGAGCCGGGGCTGCCATGCTCTCACCCGTTCCCTCCCGCTGGCCGTACTGTCCGGAAATGTCGCCCCCGACGCGCTGGCCGAGCTCGCCCAGGACGTGGCCGCGCTGACCCACGGCGACCCGCTGGCGTACCGGGCGACGGCGGCGGCGGCGATCCTGACAGGCCGCTGCCTGACCGCGGGCTCCCTCGCCGACGCGGTGGCGTCTGGGCTCCGACTGCCCCGGCTGCCGGAGGTGTCGGAGATCCTGGACGAGGCCCGTACGGTGTGCGCGGCGGCCCGGCAGGCGCCCCGGGACCGGGCGCGGCTGGCGGCGATCGCGCCCGACGCCACCGCGCGGTCGGCGCTGTCCGGCGGCCTGTACGTCGCGGCGTCATGGCCCGGTCCTGGCGAGGCGGTGGACCCGGCGGACGCGGTGGCCGCGCTGGCGTTCGCGGCCACGGCGCCCGACGGGCAGTCCGTCGCCGCCGTCACCGGAGCGCTGCTCGGGGCCCTGCACGGCGCCGGCGTGTGGCCGGACGGGCTGCTCGGCAGGCTGGAGCTGGGGGCCATCATGGACACGCTCGCCCGGGACCTGGTGGCCCAGCTGACCGAGAGCCCGTCCGGAGGCGCGTACGGGCGGCCGAAGGATCCCACCTGGCTGACCCGCTACCCCGGGTGGTGACGCCCGCCCGTTGCCCGGCCCGGCATTTCGGATCATCATCAAGGCGGGATCGACCGGCCGAGCGAGGGGACGCCCCGCTGAATGATCGACGACATCGTCACGCGGGCCTGCGGCAGCGGCCTCCGGGCCCGGGCGGCCCGCCGGTGGATCTCCTGGCAGGTCCGGCGCGGCAACCGGACCGCGATCCGGGCGCTGTGGCAGGGCTGGCGCCGGCGCGGTGACCCGGTCCTGTGGGGACTGCTCGAACGCACCGGCCGGCTGGGCGCCACCGACGCCCTCACCGGGGACGAGCTGGTCCAGGCGGTGTTCGCCCGCCTCGACGGGGTGCGCGCCATCGCGTTGCGGACCGTCGTCGCGCGGGGGCGCCCGGCGGAGATCGACAGGGTGTACCGGGAGAGCTGGGGCCGCCCGGACGACGAGGCCGCCGCGTGGCTGCGCGAGCTGACCGATCACGGCCTGCTCCCCGCCGACCCCGCGCTGCGCGCCCGCGTCCTGCTGGCCGTGGGGGACCGCGACGGCTACCTGGACCTCGACCCCGACGGCGCCCACCTCACCCAGGACCCCGGCACCGACGGAAAGGTGCTCCGGGTCGCCCGCCACCTGAGGGCGCTGGAGCTGGAGGAGTGGTTCCTGCGCCGTCTCGCCGAGCGCGACGACGCGTACCTGTGCAGCTTCCTCTCCTGGACCACGCCGCACGAGGTTCTCCCCGCGGTGCCGCCCGATGTCGTCCAGGCGGCCCTGCGCAGCCGGGTCCCCGGCACCGTGGCCCTGGCCGAGCGGCGCTGCCGCAACGCGGGCGGGGAGGAGCTCACGGCACTGTGGGCGCAGGCGCTGTCCAGCGGCCGGACCTGGCCCGAGCTTCTCGGCAACCCCCATGACCTCGATCCCGAGGCGAGCGCCTACGGCTGGCGGCTGTGGCTGACCGACCCCGGCGACGCCCTGCTCGACCACCTCCAGGCACGAGGCACCCCGCTCACCGAGCACACGCTGGACGCGATCGTCGAGCCCACCGCGCACGAACTGCTGGCGTTCGCCCTGCTCTCACCCCGGCTGCCGAGGCCGCTGCGCACCCGGATCGAGCGCATGCCCGCCCTGCGCGGCCACGCCTTCCTCAACCTGCTGTCCGGCCGGCTCAACCGCCTGGACGTCGAGAAGCTGGCCGCCTGCTACCGGCACGAACCCCTGCGCGAACCCCTGCGCCGGGCATTACGCCCGCTGCGCGGCCTCGACCTGCCGGCGATCATCGGCCACGAGCGCGAGGAGGACCGGCTCTTCGTCGCCCAGACCCTGGCCGCGTGGCGCGACTGGCCCCGGCTGCGCGACTACCTGCTCGCCCTGCCCCTCCTCGACGTGCTGACCCTGGCCCCCCACCTGGCCTCCCCGCCGGCCCCTGACGCCGTCCCTGAGCTGGGCGCGCTCGCCCCCGTCCTGACCCTCGACCGTACGTTGGCGCGCTACGCCCGGGTGACCCGTTCGCCCCGGATCAAGCCGATCCTGCGCCTCCCGCTCGCCGAGATGACCGGCGACGACCTGGCCGTGCTGCGCTGGATCCAGCGCAGCGCCCACGACAACCCCAGACTCTGCGCACTCGCCCACACGGTCGAACGCTGCCTGATCGCGGCAGCACCGCCCGACTGACTGAACCCGGGGGCAGCCCGATGCGTACAACCAGGCGTCCGCGCGTCGCGAAGCCGGGAAAGTCCATGCTGTTACGTTATGCGTCCCCCGTGAGGAGCCCTGCGCCAGGGGATAATCCGGCTGTTCTCGACCGTGCCGGAGACCCGAGATGACGACCCCGTCGCCGAATCCCCAGCCGTCACCCGAGCGCCCGCCGGACCGCCCCCCGGCCCGCGCCGACACGACCCCGGCACAGCCCTCCCGCACCCCACCGGCCGTCACCCAGCCCCCCGACTGGGGCTACTCCGGGATCGACCCGGCGCTGATGCACGACTTCGAACGCGACCTCGGCCAAGCCGAAACCACCCTCACCCGCCACGAACCCCGCATCCGCCGCACCCTCGAAGAGCTCGGCCTGGACACCTCCCGCCTGACCGCGCTGCGCGAACTCGGCCACTGGCTCGCTGCCAAACGTCCGGAACTACGTCAGCGCAACGAGGCCATCCAGGCGGTGAAAGCCGACTGGGGCCCGGCGTCCGGCGGCGGGATGACACCGTTCGACGAGAGCCTGTACACCGCCGCCTCCGGAAAGGCCGACGTGTACGCTGCCGCGCTCGAACTCGGCAAGCTCGGCCGTAACGACGAACTGGACGAGAAGACCGTCGCCGGCCTGGAGAAACGCGCGGGCGACGCCGGATTCGCCTCGTCACTGCTGTACGCGCTCGGCACGGAGAAGTTCCGTCACCTCATGGCGGCGCTGGTCTATCACAAGGACGAGCGCAAACAGCGCCTCCAGTCCGCCCTGGGCAAGGCACTCGGCACGGCAGGCCCGAGAATGAGCGAATCCTGGCGCAAGGAAATGCTGGGCGGCCTGCGCGTCCCGGTGGGCCAGCACGCACTCGCCGAACTCCTTCCGCACGGCACATTCGACCGCGACTTCCTGGTGGCCGTGGCCAGAACGCTGGAGGGACTGGACAGGAAAACCTGGAACGACCCCGTGGCGAGCGGCAGTCCGCACGATCCGATGATCGGCGTCATGAAGGCGCTCGCCAACCACCCCAAGGCGGCTCAGGACTTCTTCGTGGGCGATCCGGAGGTGATGAAGCGCTACGTCACCGAACGGCCGATGTACGACGACGGGAAGGCATTCGGGCAGGCCCTGGAAGCGGCCACCATGACCTACCGAGACCGCGACGGCACGCCACAACAGCCCTCGCCGGGCTACATCTCCGCCAAGCTCGCCTCGGACTTCATCCACTGGGAGGCCAAGCGCATTCTCGCGGGAACCGAAGGCCCCTCCTTCGCCACCACCGGAACCACGGCGCGCATCATCAGCGCGTACGTCAACGACGTCAATCGCATTGCTGAGATGCCCCGAACCGGGGGAAAATCCAGCGTGTTCGGCGGCTCCCGCCCCAATGTGGCGGTGACCGATCAGCTCTGGGGCGCGCAGTTCGAAAAGCTGGCTCTTCACACGGTCATGGCGGACGCTTTCAAGCATGATTCGAAGGCGCTGGCCACGGTGATGGCAGCCCAGATCGCTTGGTCACGGAAATTGATCGACCACGGCGCCGCACAGGCCGCGACAGAGCAGAGCCCACGGGTGCTCCTGGCCAATGTGCGGGAAACCGGCGCGGGGCTAGGACTGATCGCCGACGCGAGTGGACTTGCCAAGATCCGGCAGGGGACGGAACGGGATGAGAATCAGGAGCGCAACATGAAGATCTTCATGGCAGCGGTCAACACAGGGCTGGGCATCCCGCAGGCGGCCGCCTGGGCCATCACCGGCAACACTTTGGGAGCATGGACCAGCCTGATCGAAGAAGCGGCGAAGACCGATGTGAACAGGGTGAAGGCCACGTACGAGGCCAACAGCGCCGTGGGTGAGGCACAGGATCTGCATGATCAGCTGATCGCGGATGCCATGCTCAGAAATGGGTTGTTCGGCAAGGGTGACCCAGCCGCTCCCACGCACCCGTGGGGGTCATTGGACGGTGTGGAGAAGGGAGACGACCCGCGCAAGTCTCCGAATAACTTCCTCAAGGATGACGGAAACTCTTTGATGCCGCAGAACGAAATGGCGCCCTATCCGGGAGGCATCCAGCCCCGGCTGGACGCCTACCGGAAGTGGCTTTACGACGGACTCGCCGGTGAAGAATGGACCCGAGCGCGCAACGAGTCGCGCCTGGGCTTCCAGGATGGCAAGCCGGAGCACAAGTGATGAGGACAATCTCACGCACCAAGTGGCTCGTGCTGCTGTGCATGCTCTCGCTGCTCGCCGCCTGCCGGCAGGAAGAAAACCCGCCGATCGACACGAGGCCGCTTCCATCCGTAGCCGCCTCCCCGTTCGTCTGCGACCTCGTTCCGCTCGAAGCAGTGCGGCTCATGACAGGACTCCGCGACCCGATCATCGAAGGGGCCTTCGACATGACCGTGGGGCAACAGATCGACAAACTGGACTATGGCACGGGCTCATGCCGCGTCTACCAGCCCACCGGCAACAAACCGAAAGCGCTGCAGATAACCCTCTCCCCGGCCGGATCGGAGAACGAGGTCGAGTGGGAGATCAGCCAAGGGGCCCGGCGTCTGCCGGAAATAGTCCCTGGCGCGATCGGCTCCTACGGGCAGAACGGCCCCGCCGATGACGCTCGGGCCGCCGCGATGCTGGTGCACGGCTACGACCGGGTCATCGTGGAGCTGATCCACGGCGTCAAAGGCCGGGACAACGCCGCCGACGTGGTCGCCATGATGAAACTCATCGCCCCGAAGCTGATCCTCGACGCGACCCCCGCTCCCGAGCAGGCCAAGGACTGACCGATGGCCGCCATGGTGCGCAACCCGCTGCACGAGGCGCTCCAGCAGGCCGTCCGCACGATCGGCCCGATGCTCGAACAGATCGACGCGGACGTCGACCGTCCCACCCGGATGTTCCGCACGGGCAAGGTGTGGACCGGACCGGCCGCCAAGCAGTTCGACGCCCAGCTCGCCCAGTTCAGCTCCCGGGCCCGCAGCTCAGGGCAGGCCGTCATGGACGAACTGCGCCAGGTCCTGAGCCGGACGCCCACCGAGGTGACGGAGGAGGAGGCCGCCTCGATCAAGCGAAAGTACCGCCTCGGCTGACGCCGGTGATGGAACGTGACCCGGCTGCTTCGGCTCAGTGAGCCATTTCCATCCTGAAGCGCCAGGTCACAAGCATGTTGCAGGCTCTCGATCTTGACCTACAAGCAGAGAAGCCCCTGGTAGATGCGTTGTCGACCAAGAGCAACAGCATCCCCAGGAGCTTCGTGTGCTGTTCTATCGTGCTGCGCTGCCGTTGTCACGCCGGACGTTGACGTTCCTGTCCGGCCTCATCCGTCGTCATCGTAGGAAGATCGGCTCCCGCTGGCGCAGGCTCAACCCCGGCCAGCAGGCCATGCTCGCACTTGTCCACCTGCGCAAGGGTGAGCCGCTCACCGAACTGGCGGAAGGCTTCGGCGTGGGCGCCACCACGGCATGGCGCTACATTCGTGAGGCCATCGGACTGCTGGCCAGCCGTGCGCCTCGTCTCGACCAGGCGTTACGCGCGGCTCAACGCGCTGGATACGCCTTTGTGGTGCTTGACGGCACCCTGATCCCGATCGACCGAGTGGCTGCCGACCGGCCGTATTACTCCGGTAAGCATAAGAAGCACGGCGTGAACATCCAGGTCCTGGCCAGCCCGATGGTACGCCGTTGTGGACCTCCGGCTCCCTCCCGGGCTCGGTGCATGATCTGAAGGCGGCCCGGATCTGGGGCATCGTTCGTCGGCTGGAAAGTGCCAGCCTGATCGCCCTGGCGGATAAGGGCTACATCGGCGCTGGTGAACCCGTGCGGGTGCCGTACCGGGGCAAGGACAAGCCGACCTCGCAGAAGAGCGCGAACTCTGCGCATGCCAAGCTTCGGGCACCAGGAGAGCGCGCGAATGCGCAGCTGAAAACCTGGCGCGTCCTTCGCAAGCTACGGTGTTGCCCTCTTCTCGCAGGTCAGCTCGTCAAAGCCATCCTCGTTCTTCAACTCCGTGAAGCAGGATGAAAAGCGTTCAGTGCATAAACCTGATTTCATGACTTCCCAAAGAAGCGCCCGCAAAATGCGTGAATGATATCCCCTCATAGGGGGCGGCCATAGCAATAGCGTCGGGCTGACAGCATTTCGCTTCATCCTCACGATGCCGACGGCTACCATGTCCTCGACCCCGTTATCTCCCGAGATCGGGCGGCAATGGCGACGAAGGAAGAGATAGAAGCCGCTCGACGGCACATCGAGCGACTACGCGATGAGCATGCCAATGACCTGATCGCGCTGGTTCGCCTGGTCGACGGTGGCGCGCTCAAAGGCGAAGCCGGGGACCGGCTCATCACCGACCTGCGCGGCTGGGACCGGGCGTTCAAGGACCTTTTCGCCAAGGCTCTGGCGTTGCTCGACTCCGTCCAGCCGTCCGATCCGACCAGGGGAGCGCCTGCCGGATGAGTCCCATGGTCGGCATCAACCCCACGTTGATGACCCAGCTCATCAACGGCATGAAGCGGGCCGGCGACACCCTGCCAGACGTCGGCCGCCAGGTAGAACGCGCCCTGACCTCCCTGGACATCCCCTTGTGGGGACCGGGCCCCCTGCAGGCCATCGGCCGTCAGCTGAGCGACCAGATCCCCTCGCTCCAGGGCCGCCTCGACCTGATCCTCGCCGAGCCGGACCGGAAGTCCGGCAAGGGCGGCATCCTGTGGGCCAACGAATCAGCCTGGCTGTCCAAGTCGCCCGCTGAGGGCGCGGCCTCGGCCAAGACCCTGGCCACCAAGCTCCGCGACCAGATCAAGAGCCACTCCCTCGACGCCAAGACGGTGGCGGAGCTCGAACGGCACAAGGGCGATCCGTACTTCGCCGTGGCCTTCGCCAAGGAGATCCCGCCGCGCGAGCTCAAAGCCCTGATCAACAGGGCGTACGGGGCAGGACTCCCGCCCTCGGGACGCCCCTCCCAGCGCGACGTCGCGACCCAGGACAGGCTCGCCACCATGCTCAGCAAGATCCTGGGCACGGCCTCGCGCGGGGTCGGCCAGATGAAGCTCCCCGGCGACTACGCCGACCAACTGGTCGACGGCATCGAAAGCCCGCAGGACGCGTTCGCCGTCAAAAGACTGCTCCAGGACGGCGAATTCGACCACGGATTCCTGCTCTCGGTGGTCCAGAAACTGTACGACAAGGACGTGGCCCACCCGCCTGACCCGAGCCTTCCGCGAGATGTCTGGACCATGCCGGGCCCCAAGGACATCTCGCCCGGCGACCTCAGCCCCATGGGCACCGCCCTGGTGGCGCTGGCACACCATCCCGCCGTCGCCCAGGACTTCTTCACCGACCCGCAGCGCAGACCGCTGGCGTACCTGATGCGGAAACACCACTGGGACGGCGACGCGAACGCGGACCTCGGCTGGGCCATCCAGTCGGCCAGCACCGAGTTCCGCGATCACGACCTGCCTCCTGGCAGCTCGCGCGGCTACAAGTCCGCGCTCATCGCCTCCTGGGCGGTCCACTTCTGGAAGGACCCCAAGGTCCAGGCGAACCTGCCCGACACCCGCACCCACCTCGGCAACGTCCTGGCCCAATACACCGGCGACGTACACCGCGACACACAGTCCTTCACCACCAAGATGCCCGGCGTGGTGACGGACCAGGATGCGGACAAGAACCTGCAGGGCACCGGGCCGTACGGAGCCAAGTTCACCGCGACGGAGCTCAAACAGGCGATGACGTGGGCGTTCGCCGTCGAGGGCGCTTTCCAGGCCGTGACCGCCGCACACGGCTTGTACGCCGCCAAAATGCTGGACGAACTGGCCGCCAAGACCGCGAAGGAAGTTGAGGCCGACTTCACGAAATGGCGGCAGCAGCACCCGGAAGCCACACAGCAACAACTCGACGCAGCGCGTCAGGACATACTCGAAGAGCGCATGAGCCGTAGCGGGGGCGAGGAGTTCGCCCGGGCGGCACGCGGGCTCAGCATGACCACCTGGGTGATCACCGATGCGGCCAACATCTCCAAGATCGGCGCAGCGAAGGAGAGCGATGCCCGCGTCGCGGCCTTCAAGGAAATGACGGAGAAGGTCGTGGGGCTGGCTCCGGGGCCGCAAGGGAAGTTCGTCGGATTTCTGGTGGACGAGGCCAAGAGTGCGATTTTCGGAAACATCAAGTCCAACAACGAGGACCGGGCCCGCCAGGACGCGGACAGCGCCATGGGAGCGGCCGAGCACATGTTCACCGACCTCACGGCGTCCGTCATGATGCGCCACGGCCTGTTCGGAGACGGGTCCGTGCCGGCCAAGACGCATCCCTACCGTCACGAGGACTTCTCCCCGGGGTCCAAAGGCCACTTCATGGTGGACGGCGAAATCAAACCCTGGGCCGAGATGAATGCCGATCAGCGCGACGCCTACGACGAATGGCTGAGACTGAACGAGACAGGCCGCGTCTTCGGCCGCCCGGACGAGTCCATCGCGCTCGGGTTCGAGAAGGCCAAAAACTACTACAACAAAAATGGCTCATGAGGATGAAATCGTCGTTGATCCCGCTGCTTGTCGCCATCGGCCTTGCGGCGGGGTGCTCAACTCCTCCGCCTTCGCCACAGGACACCCGAACGCTGGGTAACGTGACCGCCGAACCGAGAGAATGCGACCTGATCTCGGCGAACGCCATCAAGCTCGCCACCGGCCTCAATGACTACACGGCACGCGGTACGAAGATGGACATGGGCCGGCGTTTCGAGTCGTGCACGGTGATGGAGGATCTAACCCCTGGAGGCGATCGAGGGCTCCTGATCGAACTCTTCGACCCGTCCACAGACGACGCAGCAGACCTGGAGAACACCAAGGCGACCAGCGGAGGAGCTGATTTGCCTGCTGAATTGGGCCCGGGCTTCACCGCACGACGTAAGAATGCCAAGGATCAGACCATCGCCTCCGTCTACGGGTGGACACCGGACTACGCCCGCCTACTTGTCGTCAACATTATGGAAGGTGCGCCGGGTCGCGACTCCCTGGCGGATGCGACCGAATTCTTCCGCCAGCTCAAGCCAATCCTGCTGGACAAGCCCGCCTGATCGGCCACGGCCACGTGATTCGGCAACTGGGTGCCCTTCTATAGGGACGAATCGGCCTGGTATGGCGTCGGCTTCCGCCGTAGCGTGAGGCGTGGCGAGGGATCCAGGGAGGCACCCATGACCGTACGAGTGGAGCGCGACGGCCCCGTCACCACCGTCGTGCTCAGCAGGCCCGGCGTACGCAACGCCGTCGACGGCAAGACCGCCGCCGCGCTGGCCGACGCGTTCCGGGAGTTCGACGCGTCCGACGCCGCCGTGGCCGTGCTGTGGGGGGAGGGCGGCACGTTCTGCTCGGGCGCCGATCTCAAGGCGCTGGACAACCACGTCGGGGAGGACGGCGACGGGCCGATGGGGCCGACGCGGCTGCGGCTGACGAAGCCGGTGATCGCCGCCGTCGCCGGGCACGCCGTCGCCGGCGGGCTGGAGCTGGCCCTCTGGTGCGACCTGCGGGTGGCGGAGGAGGACGCGGTGTTCGGCGTGTTCTGCCGCCGCTGGGGCGTGCCGCTCATCGACGGCGGCACCGTACGGCTGCCGCGTCTCATCGGGCAGAGCCGGGCGATGGACCTGATCCTCACCGGCCGCCCCGTCCCGGCGCGGGAGGCGTACGAGATGGGGCTGGTCAACCGGTTGGTGCCGGGCGGGACCGCACGGCGGCACGCCGAGGAACTGGCGGGAGAGATCGCCCGGTTCCCGCAGGAATGCCTGCGGGGGGACCGGATGTCAGTGCTGGAGCAGCACGGGCTGCCCCCGGCGGAGGCGATGCGCAACGAGGTACGCCGCGGGCTCGTCTCCCTGCCGGGTGCGGCCGGAGGCGCGGCCCGGTTCCGGGCCGGGGCTGGGCGGCACGGGGACTTCGGCCACTTCTGACCTCAGGCGAACAGGTCGTCGAGGGTTTGGATGGTGGCTGCTCTGGTGGCCCAGGTTTCCAGCTGGTTGAGGTCTTTGCAGGTGGTGATCTGGGTGTGCGTTTGGTCGGGGAGGGTGAAGCCTCGGGCGGTGAGTACGAGGATGACCAGCTTGGCGGCTTCCTCCTCCTTGCCTTCCTCCTTGCCGCGGCCGAAGTGTTCGCGGGCGAAGGGGCTGTAGACGGGCCAGGTGGTGGACGTCATGATCTCCTCCAGGAGCTGGCGAATCTCCGGCGCGGACATGCTGTAGGCGTATTCATAGTACTGCGGAGCGTGATCGTCGGCGGTGTCGGTCAGGGCTGTGGCGAAGGCTTCGATGACCTTGCGGTTGCGGCCGTGGACCATGACGGACATCGTGGCGAGGTCGAGGTGGGCGGTGGCTTCTTTGGCGTCGGTGATGGCGGGGATGGAGTCGGGGCCGAGGACGCAGGGGTGCAGGCGGTAGCCGGTCAGCCCGGAGTCGACGGGACGCATGTAGTGGGCGGCGGTGGCCCGGTTGGGGCAGACGACCAGGACGGTGGCGTCGCAGTGCATCATCAGCCACAGCGAGGCGGCGTAGCGGGCCAGCTTCCTGGGGTCCTTGGAGGTGTCCTGCTGGATCTCGACGACGATGGCGTGGGCCGGGGACTGCGGCGGGCCCATGGAGAGGACGAGGTCGGCGTCGAAGTCGTCGGAGGGCCGCGTGTTGAACGTGTTGGGCTCCACCCGCACGAGAGGAGTCTCGGGGAGCTGTTTCCCGATGAGGTCGCGCAGGATCTCCACCGCCAGTTGCGGCCGGTCGCGGAACATGGAGACGAGCGCGTCATGTGGAGGGGACGGCATGAAGCTCATTGTTACATGATGAACACGTAACGTGACGGCAATTCATAGGGTCCAAGGCGTAGCGGAAGGAATGCGCCGGGAGGTGGCGGCGTTCAGCGGCACGTGATGATCACCGCAGCGTCTCCGGTGCTCCCGCGCCGGGTGCGGATCACACGGTAGGCAGGGGGTACGTTGTGACCGTCACGCCCAGAACGTTCCGTTTCGGTGTGCCGTGGGAGGACGCGTACGGCTACAGCCAGGCGCTGCAGGCTGGCGACACGCTGTACGTCTCGGGGCAGCTCTCGCACGACGCCGCCGGCGAGTTCGTCGGCGCCGGTGACTTCGAGCTGCAGATGAAGACCACGTTGGCCAACCTCGACCTGGTGCTGGCGCATTTCGGCGCCACCCGCGGCCAGATCGTGGAGACGACCGTGCTGGTCAGGAACCTGCGGGAGAACTTCGACACGACCGCGCGGCTGCACGCCGAGTACGTCGGGGAGCACCGTCCGACGAGCACGGTCCTGGGGGTGGCCGACCTCGCCCTGCCGGACCAGCTCGTCGAGATCGGCGCGCTGGTCCGGCTGGACGTGCGGGCGTAGCGCGGTCGAAAGCCAGGGAGGGGGCGGGCGACCAGCCCGCCCCCTCCTCACCCGGACGGCGCTCGTCACCGCCCGCACCGCTTCCCCGCCGGCCGAAGGATGCTCAGGCCGGCTCCGCGATCCCGAAGCGGGGGATGGGCAGGTCCTCGGTCGCCAGGTGCACGATGTGCGACTCGGTGTAGACGTCGATGCTGTGCCGCCCGCCCTCCCGGCCCAGCCCGCTGGCCTTCACCCCGCCGAACGGGGTACGCAGGTCGCGCACGTTCTGCGAGTTGACCCAGAGCATCCCCGCCTCGATGCCCTGCGCGAGCCGGTGCGTGCGGCGCAGGTCGTTGGTCCACAGGTACGCGGCCAGCCCGTAGCGGGTGGCGTTGGCCAGCTCCAGCGCCTCGGTCTCGGTGGCGAACGGGGTGACGCACACCACCGGCCCGAAGATCTCCTCCTGGAAGATCCGCATGCCGGGGGTCACGTCGGCGAACACCGTGGCGGCCAGGAAGTTGCCGTCGGGCAGCGCTTCGGGCCGTGAGCCGCCCGCCACGAGCCGGGCGCCCTCCTCCACGCCGGTCCGCACGTACTCCATCACCCGGGCGTGGTGCTCGGGGTGGATGAGCGCGCCCAGCTCCGTGGCGGGGTCGTCCGGCGATCCGACCCGGACGCGGGTGGCCCGCGCCGCCAGCCGCGTCACGAACTCCTCGTACACCGTGTCCTGCACCAGGACGCGCGAGCTGGCCGTACAGCGCTCGCCGTTGAGCGAGAACACGCCGAAGACCGCGGCGTCGAGCGCCCGCTCCAGGTCGGCGTCGTCGAACACCACCAGCGGCGACTTGCCGCCGAGCTCCATTGACAGTGTCTTCAGCCCGTCGGCGGCCGCGCGCATGATGGTGCGGCCGGTCCCGGTCTCGCCGGTGAAGGAGATCACCGGCACGTCGGGGTGCGCGACCAGCGCCGCGCCGGCCTCCTCGCCGATGCCGTGCACCAGGTTGAAGACCCCGGTGGGCAGCCCGGCCTCCTCCATGATCTCCGGCAGCAGGCCGGCCGACAGCGGGGACCACTCGGCGGGCTTGAGCACGACCGGGCAGCCTGCCGCGAGCGCGGGCGCGAGCTTCCAGGTCTCCAGCATGAACGGGGTGTTCCACGGCGTGATCAGCCCGGCCACCCCGACGGGCTTGCGCACCACGTAGTTGAGCTGGGCCGAGCCGACCCGGTAGACGTCCTCGCCGAGCGTGGTGATCACGTCGGCGAAGAAGCGGAAGTTCTGCGCGGCCCGGCGGGCCTGGCCGCGTGCCTGCGCGATCGGCAGGCCGGTGTCGCGGCACTCCAGCGCGGCGATGCTCTCGTCGCGGGTCTCGATCGCGGCGGCGATCGCGCGCAGCACGGCGGCCCGCTCCTCGCCCATCATCCGGGGCCACGGCCCGTCGGTGAACGCCTTGCGCGCGGCCGACACGGCGGCGCTCACGTCCTCGGGACCGCCGGCGGCGACCGTCAGGTAGGGCCGGTTCGTGGCCGGCTCCAGCGCGGTGAAGGTCGCGCCGGACACGCTCGGCACGTGCGCGCCGTCGATGTAGTGCTCAAGGTTCATCGGACGACTTCCTCGCTCTGTGCCAGCAGTTCCTCGATCCGGGCGGCGCCCGCCTCGGTCGGCGTGATCAGGGGCGGCCGGACGTGCCCGGAGGCGATCAGCCCGCGCCGCTCCAGCACCCACTTGGCCGGGGCCGGGTTCGTCTCCACGAACAGCAGCTCCACCAGCGGATGCAGGGCGTAGTGCAGGTCCAGGGCGGTGCGGTGGTCGCCCTCGGTGTAGGCGGTGTACATGCGGGCCACGGCCGCCGGGGCGAGGTTGGCCGCGGCGCTGACGAAGCCGGCGCCGCCGATCGCCAGCAGCGGCAGGCACAGCAGCTCGATGCCCGACCACATCAGGAAGTCGCGCCCGCACCGGTGCAGCACCTGGGAGAAGTGCTCGAAGTCCTTGGTGGTCTCCTTGATGCCCACGATGTTGTCGTGGGCGCGCCGCAGCCGGGCGACGGTCTCGGGCGCGATGTCCACCGCCGTGCGCGAGGGCACGTTGTAGATGACGATCGGCAGCCCGGGGAACTCCGCCGCCACCGTCGCGTACCAGCGGAACAGCGCCTCCTGCGTCGGGCGCGCGTAGTAGGGGGTGATGACGAGCGCCGCGTCGGCGCCCAGCCGCTCGGCCTCGGCGGTGAGGCGCAGCGTCTCGTCCAGCTTGGCCGAGCCGGTGCCCGGCAGGAACGGCACGCGGTCGGCGGTCTCCTCGGCCACCGCCGTCATCGCGGCGATCCGCTCCTCGGCGCTCTGCGCCCCGGGCTCTCCGGTGGAGCCGCCGGTGGAGATGCCGTGCGAGCCCCGGTCGAGCTGCCAGCGCACCAGCGCCTGCAGCGAGTCGACGTCGAGCTCGCCGTCCTCGGTGAACGGGGTCACCACCGGGGCGATGGACCCGCGGATGGTCGCCGGATCCGAACGGAACTTCATGTGATCACTCCTTGCTGCACGATCAGACCTGCGCGCGCGGTCGTCACCGGGCGTCACGCCACGCCTGGTACGCCTCCCGCGAGGCTTGGTTCATCGGGTAGAGCCCGTCGACGGACGCGCCCGCGGCCACCCGTTCGTAGATGAAGCGCTCCTCGTCCTCCTGCCGGGCGGCGTCGCGCGCCACCTCGGCCGCCAGGCCGGGCGGGATGACGACCACGCCCTCGGCGTCGCCCACGAGCACGTCGCCGGGCATGACCAGCACGCCGCCGCAGGCCACCGGGACCTGCGAGTCCATCGGCACGTGCCGGCGGCCCAGCACCGCGGCGTGCGGCACGGCGTAGTAGGCGGGCAGGTCCAGCGCCCCGAACGACGGGCTGTCGCGCAGCCCGCCGTCGGTCACCACCCCGGCCGCGCCCCGGCGCAGCGCCCGCAGGGCGAGGATGTCGCCCAGCGTGCCCGCGCCGTGGTCGCCGCGCGCCTCGATCACCAGGACCTCGCCGGGGCGGATCTCCTCCACGGTGCGCTTCTGGGCGTTCATGCCGCCGCCGATCTCGGCGAACACGTCCTCGCGCAGCGGCACGTACCGCAGCGTCCGCGCCACGCCGACCATGCGCAGGTCGGGCCGGGTGGGGCGGACGCCCTCGACGAAGTGGTGGTCGATGCCGCGCCTGCGCAGCTGCGACGACAGCGTGGCGGTCGACACCGACCGCAGCGCCGCCGCGGTCTCCTCGTCGAGGGCTTCCGTACGGGGAGCCGCGGCGGATCCGAAGGCGGCGGCGCGGGTCTCGCCGGTGGCGCGGGGCTGCGCGCCCCAGGCGGGCAGCGGCTCCGGGTCGGCGACGATCTCGTTGCGCAGCCGGCCCGCGCCCTCCAGCTCCACCTCCACCACGTCGCCGGGCCGCACGACCGTGGAGCCGGCCGGGGTGCCGGTCAGGACGAGGTCGCCGGGCTCCAGTGTCATGAGCCGCGACAGGTCGGCGATCAGCAGGTCGAAGCCGAACAGCAGCTCGTCCGTGCCGGCGTCCTGGACGAGCTCGCCGTTCACGTACGTGCGCAGCCGCAGCGCGGCGGGGTCGGCGCCGGTGAGGATCGCGGGGCCGACCGGCGTGTAGCCGTCCTGCCCCTTCGCCCGCAGGTTGGAGCCCTGGTCGGCGTGCCTGAAGTCGTAGACGCCGAAGTCGTTGGCCGCGGTGTAGCCCGCCACGCAGCCGAGCGCCCGCTCGCGGGGGACGCGGTGGGCGCGCTCGCCGATGACGAGCGCGATCTCGCCCTCGAAGGCGAGCAGGTCGCACCCGGCGGGCCGGACGACGGGCCGGCCGGACCAGGACAGCGAGGACGGCGGCTTGAGAAAGTAGGAGGGGACGGCCGGGGTGCGCCCACGTTCGGCCGCGCGGCTGCGGTAGTTGAGGTGGACCGCGATGATCTTGGATGGTGTCAGGCCGAGCGGGTGTGCCACATCAGCTCCCAAATCATATAGGACATCGTGAATGATATCCGAGGGATCAAGGGAGAGCTATAGACAAAGATATTTGAATTCGTACATGATTGGCCATGCCCGGCAGGGCCCCGGATCGGCCACGAGGCCGCCACCTGGGCCGGGAGACGGGACCCGTACCACCTGGAGGGGCGTGATGGGAGAGATCGTCCTGGCGGCGAAGATCACACATGTGCCGTCGATCTGGCTGTCCATCCAGCCGGGTGAGCACTTCGGCATCCGCAGGCCCGCCGAGCTGGCGCTGACCGAGGTCGGCGAGCGGGCCCGCGAGCGCGGCGCCGACACCTTCCTCGTCGCCGACACCCACTGGATGAACAGCATCGGCTTCCACCTCAACGGCAAGGAGCGCCACCGCGCCTCCTACGTCAGCCACGAGCTGCCGCACTTCATCCACGACCTGGAGTACGACTATCCCGGCGACCCCGAGCTGGCCGAGCTGATCCGCGAGGAGATCGTCGCCGGCGGCCAGAAGGCCCGCGTCCACACCTACAAGGACCTCGGCCTGGAGTACGCGACGCTGGTGCCGATGTACTTCATGAACGGCGACCCGGCCGTCCGCGTGCTGCCGATCGGCTGCAACATCTACTCCTCGATCGAGGAGAACCGCCGCATCGGCGAGGCCCTGGCCCGTGCCGTGCGGCGCAGCGACCGCAAGGTGGCCTTCCTGGCCAGCGGCTCGCTGTCGCACGCCTTCCCGCCCAACGAGATCGCCGAGTCGCTGCTCAACGACGTGAGCAGCGAGATCAACCGGAAGGTCGACCTGTCGGTGCTCGACATGTGGACCGAGGGCAGGATCGCCGAGTTCCTCAGGATGCTGCCCGACTACAACGAGCGCTGCACGGGGGAGGGCGCGATGGCCGACACCGCGATGCTCTTCGGCCTGCTCGGCTGGGACCGCTACACGGGCAAGGGCGAGCAGCTGTGCCCGTACTTCGGCAGCAGCGGCACCGGTCAGGTCGTGGTCGACTTCCCGGTGCCCGAAATCGTGAACTGAGACCGTTAAGCTACGATCCGATATCGTATGCGAAAGTTGGCGGGGAAAGGTGTGAAGCGATGGGGGACCGTGCCGGCCTGGCCGTGCGGGTGTTCACTCCCGATCGGGCCGCGGACGCGCCGCCCGTGCTGCTCGTGCACGGCTTCGGCTCCGACGGCGGGCGCGACTGGGCCGAGACGGGCATCGCCGGCGCGCTGACCGCCGCCGGGCGCGTCGTGGTGGCGCCCGACCTGCCCGGCCACGGTGACAGCCCGGCCCCCGCCTCGCCCGCCGGCGCCGGCGCCAAGGCCGTCGCCGCGGCCCTGGTGACCGCCCTCGACCAGGCCCTGGCCGGAGTTCCGGCTCCGGCCGGGGGCGCGTTCGACGCGTTTGACGTGGTCGGCTACTCGCTGGGGGCGCGGCTCGCCTGGGAGCTGCCCGAGGTGGCCCCGGGCCGCGTGCGCCGCGCCGTGCTCGGCGGGCTCAGCCCCGTGGAGCCGTTCGCGGCCGTCGACGTGGCCGCCCTGCGCCGGGCCGTCGCCGGTGAGGGCGAGCCCGCCGACCCGCTCACCTCGGCGATCGCCGGCCTGGCGCGCGCCGCCGGCGAACGCGCCGCCGGGCTGGCGCTCTGCGTCGAAGGGCTGCGCGACACCCCGTTCGAGCCCCGCGCGTGGGGCGGCGAGCGCCCGCCGGTGTTCGTGGTGGGAAAAGACGACGTGATGAGCGACGGGATCGGGCGTATCGTCGAGTTGGCCGGCGCCACGGAGCCGGTCACGGTTCCCGGCGACCACTTCCAGGCCCTCGCCGGCGCCGGGTTCCGCGACGCCGTCCTGAGGGTGCTCCTACAGTGATCAAGCAGAGAACGACCGGCGGAGCAGGCGCCGGCGTCCGGCCGCCTGCCGCCGGTCGTCCGTGGTGGCCCAGCGTCCGGCCGAGAGTGAGGGGACATCGGTGAGTTCCGCGAAGGGGTCCGCGCGGGCCAGGGCCTCCAAGGCCGAGCTGAGCTATGAGCTGCTCCGCTCGCGCATCATCGACGGCACGTACGGGCCGGGCTACCGGCTCGTCATGGACCAGCTCGCCCGCGAGACCGGGGTCAGCACCATCCCGCTGCGCGAGGCCGTGCGGCGGCTGCAGTCCGACGGGCTGGTCGAGATCGTGCGCAACATCGGCGCGCGGGTCGCCATGTTCGACTCCGCCCAGGTGGAGCACTCGCTGCAGGTCCTGGCGCGGCTGGAGGGCTACGCCACCGCGATCTCCGCGCCGCGCATGAAGGCGTCCCACCTCAAGCAGTCACGCGAGATCAACGCGCGGATGGTGGCGGCGCTGGAGGAGTTCGACCCGCCGTCGTTCACCGCGCTCAACCGCGAGTTCCACTTCTCGATCTACCAGCACTGCCCCGACGAGCACCTGCGGGCGCTGCTGGAGGCGGAGTGGGCGCGGCTCGACCACATGCGTCGCTCGTCCTTCGGCCACGTGCCGGGGCGGGCCCGCCGCTCGGTCGAGGAGCACGAGCACCTGCTCGACCTGATCGCCGCGGGCGCCCCCGGGGCCGAGATCGAACGGGTGGCGTGCGCGCACAAGATCGCGACCGCCGACGCGCTGCACAACGCGCACCTGTCGCCGCAGTCCCTCTGACCCGCCCGTGCGGCCCTGACCCGCCCGTACGGCGCACCGGCCCGCGTGGCCCGGTGCGCCGCACGCGTGTTCTCAGACCAGGAGCTGCCCGCCGTCGACCTGCACCACCACGCCCGTGATGTGCCGGGCGGCGGGCGAGGCGAGGAACACCACGAGCGGCGTCACGTCGCCCGTCTCGGCGATGCGGCCCAGCGGGATGCGCGCCTCCCAGGCCGCGCGGGCCTGCGGGTCGGCCATCAGCCCGGCCGTCATCGGCGTGTGCACCGGGCCCGGGGCCACGCCGTTGACCCGGATGCCGTGCCCGGCCAGCTCCAGCGCGCCGGTCCTGGTCAGCGCGTCGACGCCAGCCTTGGTGGCCTCGTAGTGGCCCAGGCCCGCCGTGGGCTGGCGGGCGCCGATCGAGCTGATGTTGACGACGCAGCCGCCCCGGCCGGCCGCGATCATCTGGCGGGCGGCGGTCTGCGTGACGGTGAACGTGCCGCGCAGGTTGACGGCCACGACCCGGTCGAACACCTCCAGCGGCAGGTCCGTGAGCGGGCCGCCGCCCGCGACCACGCCCGCGTTGTTCACGAGCACCTCGACCGGGCCGAGCCGCTCGGCCACCACGGCCAGGCCACCGGCGACCGACGCGGCGTCGGTGACGTCCATCGTCACGGCGAGCGCGCCCAGCTCGCCGGCCGCCGCCTTGGCGGCCACCCCGTCGGCGTCGGCGATCACGACCCGCTCCCCGGCCTCGGCGAACGCCCCGGCGACGGCCCGGCCGATGCCACTGGCCGCCCCGGTGACGACGACCACCCGCCCCCCACCTGCGCCACTCCCTGGGCCTGCGCCGTTCATCGGGCCTCCGCCACGATGACGCGCGGGCTGCCCGGCAGGGTCCGCGTCTCGACCGGCTCCCAGCCGGCAGCCCGCAGCCAGCCCCGCACCTCGTCGTCCGGGTAGACGACGGTGCCGTCGATGACCAGGTATTCGGCGGCGTGCAGCGCGTCGAGCGGCCGCTGCCGGTCGTCGGAGTCGAGGAAGAAGTCGAGCAGCAGGAGCGTCGCCCCCGGCGTGGCGGCCCGGCGGGCCCGCTCGGCGATGCGCAGGTTCTGGGCGGCGTCGTAGCGATGCGCGACGTGCTCCAGCAGCACCAGGTCGAAGCCCTCGGGCACGTCGCCGTCGAGCGGGTCGCCGTCGACGACCTCGGCCCGGTCGCCCACCCCGGCGGCGACCAGCGTGTTGCCGGCGTGCACGGCCAGGTCGCCGCCGGAGAAGAACACGCCCCGCAGCCCCGGGGCCGCGCGCAGCGCCTCGGCCAGGAACGACCCGGACAGCCCGCCGAAGTCGATCACCCGCTCGTGCCGGGAGAAGTCGTAGTGCCCGGCGAGCATCCTGGCGTGCAGCGCGTTGTAGGTCATCACGCCCGACAGGAACACGCGCATCCGGTCGCCGCCCAGGTCGAGCTGGGCGGGCTTGGCGGTGCGGGCGCTCTCGCCGAAGCCGAGCCAGTGCCCGTAGCTGATCGTGTCGAGGAAGGTCAGCCACGGGCCCAGGTCGACGTCGTCGCCCGACCCGGCGAGGTAGCGGGCGGCGGCGGGGCCGTTGGAGTAGCGGCCGTGGTCGCGCTCCAGCAGGCCGAGGCCCGCCATCGCGTCGGCCAGGACGCGGGCGGTGCGCTCGGGCAGGCCGGTCGCGGCCGAGAGCTCGGCGACGGACGCGGGCCCTGCGGCCAGGGCGCGGAACAGGCCCGCCTCGCTCGCCGCGAAGAGCTGCTTGGCGGCCATGTAGCCGGTGGCCACCTGCACGATCCGCTCGGGGCCGTTGAGAGATGACATGGGGGGTGCACTCCTTGTACGGCAGAAGGATATGGGGAATGCTATACGATTCAGCGGACGGCGGCCAGGGGCCGCACCCACCCCAAGGGAGGCAGGCGTGGAATTCTCAGGTCAGGTGCCCCGGCGCAGGCTCGGCGACGGCGGCCCGGAGGTCCCGGTCCTCGGCCTCGGCTCGTGGAACACCTGGGACCGCATGCCGCGCGAGCAGGTGGCCGAGCTGATCGGCACGGCCGTCGGGCGCGGCGTCAACCTGTTCGACGTGGCCCATTACGACTTCGGCCCGCATGCCGAGAACGCCGTCACCGACGTGATCTTCGGCCAGGCCGTCAGAGAGGCGGGCGTCGCCCGGAAGGACTACCTGCTGTGCGGCAAGCTCTGGCTGTGGGACTACCCGGCGCTCTCCTTCGCCGGGCAGGCGGAGGTCGCGCTCGACCGCATCGGCACCGACCGCGCCGACCTCGTCGTCCTCGGTGACTTCGCCGGCGAGCTCGACCTGCGCGCCGTGGTGAGCGACGTGTCCGAGCTGGTGCGGGCCGGGCGGTTCGGCTGCTGGGGGGTCAACAACTGGTCGGCCCGCGACCTGCGACTCGCCCGCGACTTCGCACTGGCCGAAGGGCTGACGCCGCCCGCGTTCGCGCAGCTCAAGTACAGCGTGGCCCGGCGCTCGGTGCCCGATGGCGAGCCCTACGGCCGGCTGTTCGCCGACGGGCTCGGGCTGCAGGCCTCCGACGTCTTCGAGGGCGGCATCCTGGCCGGCAAGCTCCATCCCGAACGCAAGATCGGCGCCGACCCGGGCGGCATCCGTGACCGGATACGCGCCGCCTACCCCGAGCTGCGCCGGATCGCCGAGTCCTTCGGGGCCACGCCCGCGCAGCTCGCCATCGCGTTCTGCCTGGCCCACCCGGCGGCGGCCAGCGTGCTGGTCGGGGTCAGCGGGCGGGCCCAGCTCGACGACAACCTCGGCGCGCTCGCCCTGCTGGAGCGGCACGGCGACGAGCTGCGCGCCGCCGTGGCCGGGCTCTGGATCGACCGCGACGCCGTACACCCGGAGGCCGCCTGGGGCGCCGACGCCCGCTGAGCGGGCGGCGGCCGGGCGCGAGGGCGTGGCAGGCGGCGTCGCGGCGGCGCTCCTACGCCTCGTGGACGACGCGGCCGTCCACCACCGTCATGCGGACCGGGACCTGCGGCAACGCCCCGGGCTCGGTCCGCAGCAGGTCGCCGTCCAGCACGCACAGGTCGGCGACCTTGCCGGGCTCCAGCGACCCCTTCCACGCCTCCGCGCCGTCCTGCCACGCCGGCGTGATCGTGTACGCGCGCAGCGCCCGCGCGAGCGCCACCCGCTGCGCCGCCCCGCGCACCCGCCCGTCGGGGCCCTGCCGGGTGACCGCCGCCGCGATGCCCGCCCGCCAGTCCGGCGTCAGCACGGGCGCGTCCGAGCTGAGGCAGAGCGGCACCCCGGTGGCCAGCGCGTCACCCACCGGCCAGGCGTACGCCGCCGCCTCGCGGCCCAGCGCGGCCACCAGCAGGTCCTCGGTGGCGACCGGGATGCCCGCCTGGGTGTTGAGCCCGATCCCGGCGGCCGCCATCGCCTTCAGCGTCGCCGGGTGCAGCAGGTCGCCGTGGATCAGATAGTGGCGGGCGTCCCGGCCGTCGCGCGCCAGGGCGGCGGCCAGGGCGCGCGTGACGACCCGCGTCGCCCGGCTGCCCGTCGCGTGCACGCCGATCTGGTGCCCGGCCGCGTGCGCCGCGTCGATCATCGCGACCAGCCCGGCCTCGCGTTCGTCGTCGGTGCCGCCGTCGACCAGCAGACTCCCGTACGTGCCGTCCTCGTACGGCTCGTCCGTCCAGGCGGTGCGCATCGGCGGAATGCCGTCGGCGAAGACCTTCACCCCCGCGACCCGGAACCAGCCGGGCACGGCGGCGGGCGGCGCGAAGCCGCGCAGGCCCTCCAGCAGGGCGGCGGGCGAGCTCGCGCCGTCGAGCTCGCCGAACAGCGTCAACGTGGTGACGCGCGCCGTCAGCAGGCCCTCGGCGGCCAGGTCCGCGTAATCGCGCAGGGCCGCCGAGCCGAAGCAGCCGCTCGGCCCGTCGTCCTCGCCGGGGCCCAGGCCGGGCTCGGTGTAGCTGGTGATCCCGAGCGTCGCGAGCAGGGCGCCGGTGCGCAGGATCGCGGCCCGCCGGTCGGCGCTCGTCTCCAAGCGCGCGGGCGCTGCCGGAGGGTCGCCGTGACCGCCTCCGGTGAGCTGGTCCATGAGCAGGGACGGCCACATCGTGCCGAGCCACACGCCGTGCAGATGGGAGTCGTTGATGCCGGGCAGCACCGACGCGCCGCGCAGCGGGACGACGCGGGTGCGGCGGCCGATCAGCGGGGCCACCTCCCCGGCCGTGCCGACACGGGCGATCGCGCCGCCCCGGACCGCGATCGCCTCGGCGACCCGGTCGGCGGCGTCGACGGTGTGGACCTGACCTCCGGTCAGCACCAGGTCGGCCTCGTCCTGGGATTCGTTGCGCAACATCTTCCTCTTCGCTCTAGACATCGCCGATCGGCTCCGAATAACGTACACGGAATCGGATACGATTTTCGAGTGCCTGAGCGAGGCACCCGGGCGATCGGAGGTAACGATGCCGCTGCATCCCGAGGCGCAGTCCATCATCGACCGCATGAGCGTCGCTGACCAGGGCCCGGTCGTCGCGTTCGACGCTCAGGCCATGCGCGAGGGGTTCCGGAGCGCCTGGCGGATGCCCGAGCGGCTGCAGCCCGTGGGCGCCGTCGCCGACACCGTGATCCCGGGCCCGGCCGGCGACCTCCCCGTCCGCGTCTACACCCCCGAGGGCGACGGGCCCTTCCCCGCGCTCGTCTGGTTCCACGGCGGCGGCTGGACCATCGGCAGCCTCGACGAGAACGAGGTCGCCTGCCGGGCCGTCTGCGCCGGCGCGGAGGCCGTCGTCGTCTCCGTCGACTACCGCCTCGCCCCCGAAAACCCCTATCCGGCCGCCGCCGACGACTGCTACGCCGCCGTGCGCTGGGTCCACGAGCACGGCGAGCGCCTCGCCGCCGACCCGGCGCGCCTGGCCGTCGGCGGGGAGAGCGCCGGCGGCAACCTGGCCGCCGTCGTCGCGCTCAAGGCCCGCGACCTCGGCGGCCCCCCGATCCGCCTGCAGGTCCTCGTCTCGCCCGTGGTCGGCCACCCCGGCGACGGCTACGCCTCCTACGACGCCTACGCCGACGGCTACTTCCTGTCCAGGGCCAGCATGGAGTGGTTCTTCACCACCTACCCGCGCGACGTCAAGGACCTCGACGACCCCTACCTGCTGCCGCTGCGCGCCGCCGACCTGTCCCGGCTGCCCCGCGCCCTCGTCCTGGGCGCCGAGTGCGACGTGCTGCGCGACGAGGGCGAGGAGTACGCCCGCCGCCTCGCCGACGCCGGCGTCGACGTCGAGCTCGTCCGCTACGACGGGCTGATCCACGGCTTCTTCGGCCTGCTCGCCACCGAGCTGACCGACTCGCGCGACGCGCACGCCCGGGTGATCGCCGCCCTGCGGGCGCTCTGATGACCGCCCCCGTCCTCAGCCTCCGCGGCGTCGGCGTCAACCGCCGCGAGGTCCCCGTCGTCCACGACGTCTCGCTCGACGTCGCCCCCGGCGCCGTCACGGTCGTCCTCGGCGCCAACGGCGCCGGCAAGACCACGCTCATGGACGGCATCGCCGGGCTAGCCCCGGTGACCTCCGGAACGGTCCAACTCGACGGCCGGCCCATCGGCAAGCTGCCCACCTACCGGCGCGCCCAGGCCGGCCTCGGCTACGTCGAGCAGGCCCGCACCGTCTTCCGCACCCTCACCGTCGAACAGAACCTGCTCGTCGCCGGGGGCGACCTCGGCAAGGTGTACGACCTCTTCCCCGAGCTGGGCAACCGCCGCGGCCTGCAGGCCGGGCACCTGTCCGGCGGCGAGCAGCAGATGCTGGCGCTCGGCCGCACCCTCGTCTCCGGCCCGAAAGTCGTCCTCATCGACGAGATGTCCCTCGGCCTCGCCCCCGTCGTCGTGCGCCGCCTCATGGACGCCGTCGGCGACCTGGTCGGCCTCGGCATCGCCGTCCTCCTCATCGAGCAGTTCGCCAACCTCGCCCTGGACATCGGCACCCACGCCTACGTGCTGCGCAAGGGCCGCGTGGTGCACGACGGGCCCTGCGCCGAGCTGCGCGGCCGGAGCGAACGGCTGCACGAGTTCTACTTCGGCCTGCCGCCGGCGCCGGTCGCCGCCGCGGCGGAGAGCGAGACGCGATGACCCTCGTCGACAGGCGCGCACTCGGCCTCGGCCTCGGCGCCGCCCTGGTGGCCTGCCTCGCGGTGCCCGCGCTGCTGCCGCCCTACTGGATCTACCTCGCGATCACCGCCGTGGTCAGCGCCGTGATCATGCAGAGCTACGGCGTGATCGTCGGACGGGCCGGCGTCATGTCCCTGTGCCAGATGTCGTTCGCCGCCATCGGCGCGTGGGTCGTGCTCCGGCTCAACCTCGCCGACGCGCCCGGCGGCTTCCTGCTCTGGCTGCTGCTCGGCGGACTCGCCGCCGTCCCCGTCGGCGTCGCCATCGGGCTGCCCGCCCTCCGCATCCGCGGCGTCAACCTGGCCATCGTCACCTTCGGCTTCGCCGTCTCGGCCGACATCGTGCTCAACGCCAACCAGTTCCCCGGCACCACCGAGCTGAAGACGCTCACCAGGCCCTCCCTGTTCGCCACCAACGGCGCCTACTTCGTCCTCGCCGTCCTCGTCTTCACCCTGCTGGCCGTCGGGCTGGCCCTGTTCAACCGGACCCGGCTCGGCATGTCGCTGCTCGAACTGCGCCACTCCGAACGCGCCGCCGCCTCCCACGGCATCTCGGTCGCCCGCAGCAAGCTCACCGCGTTCGCGATCAGCTCCTTCATCGCCGGCATCGGGGGCGGGCTGATGGCCGGACAGCTCGGGCTCGTCGTCTCCAGCAACTTCGCCATGGGCCAGTCGCTGGCGCTGTTCGCCGTGGCGATCCTCATCGGGCCGCACCACCCCGAAGGGGCCGTGATGGGCGGCGTCTTCGGCGCGGCCATGGCGACCGTCATGGAGAAGCTCAAGCTGCCCCAGGACCTCGGCGGGATGCTCTTCGGCCTCTTCGCCATCCTGGCCTTACGCGGCGGCGTCAGCCAGACCGACCTGACCCGCGGCCGCAGACGCGAAGCCGCCGCCCGCAAACTCCTCGCCTCCAAGGAACCCTCCACCCCGGACACCGCCCCCACCCCGGACACCGCCCCCGCCC
>NZ_JBGNUU010000025.1:0-123906 GCF_041950485.1 Nonomuraea sp. ATR24 | reverse complement strand
AAGGTCATCTCCCAAATTTCTCCCACACAACGAAAAAGAGCCGCTTCCTAGTTCGAAAGCGACTCTTATCTGCTGGTCAAGGGGGTGGGGCTACCAGGACTTGAACCTGGGACCTCTTCCTTATCAGGGAAGCGCTCTAACCGTCTGAGCTATAGCCCCGCGCACTCGAACCGTACCGCATCCTCGTGAGAGAGGCGAACCGGTTTGTTCGGACGGGAAAAGCTTACCGCCTCCCGGAAGCTGCTCGCGCCGCACCCGCGGTGCGAGCAGCGACCGGAGAAGGACTACTCGGCCTCGCTGAAGGTGACCTCAACGCCGCCCACGAGGTCGGAGGCGACGTTGTAGATGACCGCGCCCAGCGTCGCCAGGGCGGTGATCAGAACGACGTTCACGGCGCCGATGAGGGCCGTGTAGCCGAGGATGCGCACCGGCTCGAACCAGGACGCGATGTCGATCGGGATCGCGCTCTGCCCCTGCTCCCCCTGGCCGAGCTGGTTGACCAGGTCGACGAGCGAGTCGAAGACGCCCAGGGCCGACAGCACCCCGTAGAGCACGGCCACCGCGACGAACAGCACCACGAAGCAGACCAGGGAGACCACGAAGCTGAACTTCATGGCCGACCACGGCTCGATCCGGCGCAGCACCAGGTGGGCCTTGCGCGGCATCCGGGCCGAGGAGCCCGACGACTTCTTCTTCTTGCCCGGCAGCTCGACCGACGGCGGCGCCTCGGTGGTCAGCGCCGACGGGCGTACCCGCAGCGTGTCGTTGGCGCCGTCACCGGTCTGCGGCGGGCGACCGGCGGGCGGCGGGCCGTCGGGACGGCCCGGCGGGCCACCCGGCGGCCCGGACGGCCCCGATGGTCCCGAAGGCCCGGGCGGTCCGGACGGCTGCTGCTGCGGCCCCGGCTTGGGGCCGGGCTGGGTCGCTGGTCTGGTGGAGCCTTCCTCCTCGTCAACCTGCTGGAAGATCTCGGGCTCCGAGGACTTCTTGGGCTGTTGCCGGCCGTTCTCCCCGGACGCTTTGGTCCTGGCGGGGCCACCTTGGGCGCTCATGACTTACTCTCCTCCCCCGTCAGCCTCGGTATCCGCCGAAGTGTCCATGGAGTTGACCACGGACTCGGCGTTACGGGCGAGGGCCACCACGCTGTCGCCTTCGGCGAGGTTCATCAATCGCACTCCCATGGTCTGACGGCCGGACTGCTTGATCTCTCCGGCGCTCGTCCGGATCACCCCGCCGGCGGATGTGATCGCGAAGACCTCATCCTCGGGGTTCACCATGACGGCTCCGACCAGCTTGCCACGGGCACTTACGATCTTCGCAGTCAGCACGCCCTTGCCGCCACGTCCTTGCACCGGATAATGGTCGATCGGTGTCCGCTTTGCGTACCCAGCCTTGGTGGCGATAAGCACATCTTGACCGTCGCCGATCCGATTCATGGCGAGAAGTTCGTCGCCTTCCAGGAACCGCATCCCGATGACGCCGCTGGTCGCGCGGCCCATGGGACGCAGCGCCTCGTCCGAGGCGGTGAAGCGGACCGACTGGGCGCCCTTGGAGACGAGCAGCAGGTCGTCCTCCTCGGAGACGAGCCGGGCCCCGATCACCTCGTCGTCCTCGCGCAGGTTGATCGCGATGAGGCCGCCGGTCCTGGGGGAGTCGTACTCGGACAGGCGGGTCTTCTTGACCAGGCCGCTGCGCGTGGCAAGCACCAGGTAGGGGGCCACCTCGTAGTCACGCAGGTAGAGGACCTCCATGACCGTCTCGTCGGGCTGCATGGCCAGCAGGTTGGCCAGGTGCATGCCGCGCGCGTCACGCCCGGCGTCGGGCAGCTCGTACGCCTTGACCCGGTAGACGCGGCCCTTGTTGGTGAAGAACAGGAGCCAGTGGTGGGTCGTGGTGACGAAGAAGTGGTCGACGATGTCGTCCTGGCGCAGCTGCGCACCGCGCACACCCTTGCCGCCGCGCTTCTGCGCCCGGTAGAGGTCGGTCTTGGTGCGCTTGGCGTAGCCGCCGCGGGTGATGGTGACGACGATCTCTTCCTCGGCGATGAGGTCCTCGATCGACATGTCGCCGTCGTGCGCGATGATCTCGGTACGCCGGTCGTCGCCGTACTTGGCGGCGATCTCGCCCAGCTCCTCGTTGACGATCTCCCGCTGGCGGGCCTCGCTGGCCAGGATCGCGTTGTACTCGGCGATCTGCGCCATGAGGTGCTCGTACTCGTCCTGGATCGCCTGGCGCTCCAGGGCGGCGAGCTTGCGCAGCTGCATGTCGAGGATGGCCTGCGCCTGGATCTCGTCGATCTCCAGCAGGCCCATCAGGCCCTGCTGCGCGTGCGAGGCGGACTCGGAGGCCCGGATCAGCGCGATGACCTCGTCGAGCCGGTCGAGGGCCTTGAGCAGCGCGCGCAGGATGTGGGCGCGCTCCTCGGCCTTGCGCAGCAGGTAGCGCGTCCGGCGGACGATGACCTCGATCTGGTGGGCCACGTAGTGCCGGATGAACTGGTCGAGCCGGAGCGTACGCGGCACGCCGTCGACCAGCGCCAGCATGTTGGCCCCGAAGGTGTCCTGCAGCTGGGTGTGCTTGTAGAGGTTGTTGAGCACGACCTTGGCCACGGCGTCGCGCTTGAGCACGATCACCAGGCGCTGGCCGACCCGGGAGGAGCTCTCGTCACGCACGTCGGCGATGCCGGTGAGCTTGCCCTCGCGGACCAGCTCGGCGATCTTGAGAGCCAGGTTGTCCGGGTTGACCTGGTAGGGCAGTTCGGTGACGACCAGCGCCTGGCGGCCCTTGCCGTCCTCCTCGACCTCGACCACGGCCCGCATGGTGATCGAGCCCCGGCCGGTGCGGTAGGCGTCCTCGATGCCCCGGCGGCCGACGATCAGCGCCCTGGTGGGGAAGTCCGGGCCCTTGACGAGCCGGATCGACGCCTCCAGCAGCTCCTCGTCGCTCGCCTCCGGGTTCTCCAGGCACCACTTGACGGCGGCGGCGACCTCGCGCAGGTTGTGCGGCGGGATGTTGGTGGCCATGCCGACCGCGATGCCGCCCGACCCGTTGACGAGCAGCTGCGGGAAGCGGGCCGGCAGCACGTCCGGCTCCTGCGACTTGCCGTCGTAGTTGGGCCGGAAGTCGACGGTGTCCTTGTCGATGTCGCGCAGCATCTCCATGGCGATGGGCGCGAGCTTGCACTCGGTGTAGCGCATCGCCGCCGCCGGGTCGTTGCCCGGCGAGCCGAAGTTGCCCTGCCCGTCGACCAGCGGGTAGCGCAGCGACCAGTGCTGCGCCAGGCGCACCAGCGCGTCGTAGATCGAGGTGTCGCCGTGCGGGTGGTAGGTGCCCATGACGTCGCCGACGACGCGGGCGCACTTGAAGTAGCCCCGGTCCGGCCGGTAGCCGCCGTCGTACATCGCGTACAGGACGCGGCGGTGTACCGGCTTGAGCCCGTCGCGCACGTCCGGCAGCGCCCTGGACACGATGACGGACATCGCGTAGTCCATGTAGCTGCGCTGCATCTCGGACTGGATGTCCACGGGCTCGATGCGGTCAGCCGGGGGAGTGGTGTTCACTTCCGTCACTGGTGAAGGTCCTTAGTGTGGCTAGACGTCGAGGAAGCGGACGTCGCGGGCGTTGCGGATGATGAAGTCGCGCCGGGCCTCCACGTCTTCGCCCATGAGCACGCTGAACAGGTCGTCGGCCTGCGCCGCGTCGTCGAGCGTGACCAGGCGCAGCAGCCGCGTCGCCGGGTTCATGGTGGTCTCCCAGAGCTGGCCGGCGTTCATCTCGCCCAGACCCTTGAAGCGCTGGACGTTGTCGCGCGGCCGCGGGTCGGGCTTGCCGGCGGCGATGCCCGCCTGGATGACGGCGTCGCGCTCGGCGTCGGAGTAGGCGTAGGAGGCGTCCTCGCCCTTGCGGTCCCACTTGATCTTGTAGAGCGGCGGGCAGGACAGGTAGACGTGCCCGGCCTCGATCAGCGGCCGCATGAACCGGAACAGCAGCGTCAGCAGCAGCGTGTTGATGTGCTGGCCGTCGACGTCGGCGTCGGCCATGAGGATGACCTTGTGGTAGCGCAGCTTGGCGATGTCGAACTCGTCGTGCACGCCGGTGCCGAGCGCCGTGATCAGCGCCTGGACCTCGTTGTTCTTCAGGACCTTGTCGATCCGCGCCTTCTCGACGTTGAGGATCTTGCCGCGGATGGGCAGGATCGCCTGGAAGCGCGAGTCGCGGCCGCCCTTGGCCGAGCCGCCCGCCGAGTCACCCTCGACGATGAACAGCTCGCACTTCTCCGGGTCGTTCCACTGGCAGTCGGCCAGCTTGCCGGGCAGGCCGCTGCCCGACTCCAGCAGCGACTTGCGCCGCGTCAGGTCACGGGCCTGACGCGCCGCCATGCGGGCGCGGGAGGCCTGCAGCGACTTGTTGATGATGTCCTTGGCCTCGCCGGGGTTGCGCTCGAACCAGTCGCGCAGGTGGTCGTTGCACGCCTTCTGCACGAACGACTTGGCCTCGGTGTTGCCCAGCTTGGTCTTCGTCTGGCCCTCGAACTGCGGGTCGGACAGCTTGACCGAGATGATCGCGGTCAGGCCCTCGCGGACGTCCTCGCCGCTGAGGTTGTCGTCCTTGCCCTCCTTGAGGAACTTCTGCTCGCGCGCGTAGCGGTTGACGATGGACGTCAGCGCGGCGCGGAAACCTTCCTCGTGGGTGCCGCCCTCGACCGTGTTGATCGTGTTGGCGAAGGTGTAGACGGACTCGGAGTAGGAGTTGTTCCACTGCAGCGCGATCTCCACCGCGATGCCGTCGCCCTCCTCCTCGAAGGCGACGATCGACGCGTGCGCCGGCTCCTTCTTGGCGTTGAGGTGCTGGACGAAGTCGGCCAGGCCGCCCTCGTAGTGGTATTCGTCGCGGTGGACCTCGCCGTTGATGTGGTCGGGCCGCTCGTCCGTGATCGTGATGGTCAGGCCCTTGTTGAGGAAGGCCATCTCCTGGAAGCGGCGCGAGAGCGTCTCGTAGTTCCACGTCGTGGTCTCGAAGACCTCGGGGTCGGGCCAGAACGTGATGGTGGTGCCGGTCTCGTCGGTCTCCTCACCCCGCTCCAGCGGCGCCCTCGGCTTGGAGTGGTCGAGGAACAGCCGCCAGTAGTAGCCGTTCTGCTTGACCTCGACCTCCATGGCCGTCGACAGCGCGTTGACGACGGCCGAGCCGACGCCGTGCAGGCCGCCGGAGACGGCGTAGGCCTGGCTGTCGAACTTGCCGCCCGCGTGCAGCGTGGTGAGCACGACCTCGACGGCCGAGCGCTTCTCGACGGGGTGGATGCCGGTCGGGATGCCCCGGCCGTTGTCGACCACCCGGACGCCGTTGTCTGCCAGGAGCGTGACGTCGATGCGGTCGGCGTAGCCGGCGAGGGCCTCGTCCACGGCGTTGTCGACGATCTCCTGGACGAGGTGGTGCAGGCCGCGTTCACCGGTCGACCCGATATACATACCCGGGCGCTTGCGGACGGCCTCAAGCCCCTCGAGTACGGTGATTGAGCTAGCGTCGTAGGACAACTGCGAAATCCTCCTGCCGCGGACACGCGGCGGGGGAGGCGTTTGCTCAAAGCTGCCCCTGCCGTGCCCGTCACCGTCGTGAGTGCCCCGTGCGCGGTCACCCAGGGGAGTCGGCATGCTGCCGGGGTGACACGCAACCGGACGTGTCCGGAATCCGCTTTCATTCTACCGGTTCCGAGGGCCGAAGGTGGCAACGAACGCGCCTGTGATGCTCTCTAGCTCGTTTTGCCCCCGCTCAAGCATCCCCCCTCCGGGTTGGGGGGTCAACGCCTCTGCGGCTCTCTGATCGCCTGCCGCGCCTAACCGTAGGTGTCGCCGGGGCCCTTGCTTCCGGTCACCCGCAATCCCCCCGCCGGTCGCGGCGCGTTCTGCGGGCCCCTGACCTTGACCTTCGTCACCGTGCCGTCGCCGAGCTCCTCGTTGAGCCTGCGCACGAGGGTGCGCGCGAGCAGCCTGACCTGCGTCGCCCACGCCGTGGAATCGGCCACCACGAGCACCTCGCCGTCGTCGAACGACTCGGGCTTGGTGTGCGCGGCCAGGTCGGGGCCGACGATGTCGATCCACCGCCCGAACACCGCGCCGACCGCCGCCGACCGCTCCCAGCCCCGGTCGGACAGCAGGTCGCGGATCGCCCGCCCGAACAGCTGCGGGTCGCCGCCCTCGCGGCGCGGGCCGGCCGCCTTGCGCCTCGGCTCGCGCCGCGGGAGCTGGCCTCGCCTGGCGGCGTCGGCCTTGGCCTGGGCCAGCTTCTCCCGCGCCATCGCGGCGCCCCTGGCCGTCGGATTGTCGTCATCGGACACGTCGTACGCTCCCCTCGGCGACGTCGAAACGGGCACCGGCCAGCTCGGCCGGCACGTCGTCGTCCACAGCCGCGGTGATGAGCACCTGCTCGGCCGGGGCGACGATCTCGGCAAGGCGGCGGCGGCGCTGCGAGTCGAGCTCGGCGAAGACGTCGTCGAGGATCAGCACCGGATCGCCGCCGTCGGCGCGCAGCAGGTCGTAGGCGGCCAGCCGCAGCGCCAGCGCGAACGACCAGGACTCGCCGTGGCTGGCGTAGCCGCGCGCGGGCAGCTCGCCGAGGCCGAGGATCAGGTCGTCGCGGTGCGGGCCGATGAGTGTGACGCCGCGTTCGAGCTCGGCCTGGCGGACCTCCAGCAGCCGCTCGCGAAGCCGCTCTTCAAGGGTTATCCCCAGGTCTGTGGATAACGTCTGCGCATCGGAAGATCCGCGCTCACCGGGGACTTCGTCCTCACCGCCGTCCCCACCTGTGGACAACGTGCTGCGATAGGCGAGGGTCGCGGGGGCGCTCGTCGGGGCCAGCGCCGCGTAGGCTCCGGCGACCAGCGGGCGCAGCGCGTCGATCAGATCGAGCCGGGCGCGCAGCAGCTCGGCGCCGTGCCGGGCGAGGTGCGCGTCCCACACCTCCAGCGTGCTCAGGACGTCGCCTGCGCCCGCCGCGGCGAACCCCGTGTCACTCTCGGCCCGCCGGCCGCTCCTGGCCCCTCTGCGGGCCTGTGAGGCCGTGCGGAGCAACGCGCCGCGCTGCTTGAGCACCCGGTCGTAGTCGGCCCGCACGGCGGCGAACCGCGGCGCCCGCGACACCAGCAGGTCGTCGAGGAAGCGGCGCCGCTCCGACGGGTCGCCCTTGACCAGCGCCAGGTCCTCGGGGGCGAACAGCACCGTGCGCAGCAGCCCGATGACGTCGCGCGGCCTGGACACGGGGGAGCGGTTGAGCCTGGCGCGGTTGGCCCGGCCCGGGTTGATCTCCAGCTCGACCAGCGCCCGCCGGTCGTCCCTGTGGACGGCGCAGCGCACGATCGCCCGGCTCGCCCCCTGACGCACCAGCGGGCCGTCACTGGCGACCCGGTGGCTGGAGTGCGTCGCGACATAGCCGAGGGCCTCGACCAGGTTGGTCTTGCCCTGGCCGTTGGGCCCCACGAGGGCCGTGACGCCCGGCTCCAGGCCGAGCTCCACGGACGCGTAGGACCGGAAGTCGGTCAGCGAGAGGTGGGCGACGTGCACCCCATGAAGGTTAGTGCGCCCCACAGGCCACTGGGGTCACCGGCGCACACCCTGTGGAAAACTCCGGGAACCTTCGGGTCACTCCGCTTCGCGCGGCGGCGTGACGTCGGCGCCGGGCGAGTCGGCGCCCTTCTCAGTCGAGCCCTCGACCGCCGTGGTCGCGTGGCCGCCGAACTGGTTGCGCAGCGCCGCCACCACCTTCATCGCCGGCGAGTCGTCCTGGCGGGAGGCGAACCTGGCGTAGAGCGCGGCGGTGATCACGGGCAGCGGGACCGCGTGGTCCACGGCAGCCTGGACCGTCCAGCGGCCCTCGCCGGAGTCCTGGGCGTAGCCGCGCAGCTGCTCCAGCTTCTCGTCGTCGTCCAGCGCCCGCACCAGCAGGTCGAGCAGCCACGAGCGGATCACCGTGCCGGTGCGCCAGCTGCTGAAGGAGCCCCGGACGTCCTTGACGACGTCGGAGGCCTCCAGAAGCTCCCAGCCCTCGGCGAACGCCTGCATCATGCCGTACTCGATGCCGTTGTGGACCATCTTCGCGAAGTGCCCAGCGCCGACGTCGCCGGCGTGGACGAAGCCGTCCTCGCCCTCGGGCTTGAGCGTCTCGAAGATCGGCATCAGCCGCTCGACGTGGGCCTTGTCGCCGCCGCACATCAGCGCGTAGCCGTTCTCCAGGCCCCACACGCCGCCGCTCACGCCGCAGTCGACGAAGCCGATGCCGCGGGTGGCCAGCTCGGCGGCGTGCTTCTGGTCGTCGACGTAGTGGGAGTTGCCGCCGTCGATGACGATGTCGCCCTCGGACAGCAGATCGCCGAGCTCGTCCACGGTCTGCTGGGTGGGCTTGCCGGCCGGCACCATGACCCAGACGACCCGGGGGGCGCTGAGCCGCTCGGTCAGCTCCTTGAGGCTGCCGACGTCGCTGATCGCGGGATCGCGGTCGTAGCCGACGACGTCGTGGCCGCCGCGGCGCAGCCGCTCGGCCATGTTGCCGCCCATCTTGCCCAGTCCAACCAAGCCGATCTGCATGGTGCCCTACTACCCCCTTGTGAGGCTTCCATCATCCCCGACGCGGATTTCAGCCTGACAGGCGGATGGGCATGATCAGGTAACGGTAGTCGGGGGCCCCGTCACCTTCCACAGGCTTGCCCCCGGTGAGGATAGCGGGCTTGGTGGACGTGGTCATCTGGAGCCTGGCGATGTCGGAGTCGATCGCGCCGAGACCCTCCAGCAGGAACTGGTGGTTGAAGGCGATGTTCATCTCGTCGCCGTCGTAGTCGACCGGCAGCGCCTCGACGGCCTGGGCCTCGTCGCCGCTGCCCGCCTCCAGGACGACCTCGCCGCTCCTGAACGCCAGCCGCACCGGGGTGTTGCGCTCGGCGACCAGGGCCACGCGCTTGACCGCCTCGACGAACGGGCCTGTGGACAGGTCGGCGCGGGCGGAGAACTCGGTCGGCAGCAGCGAGCGGTACTTGGGGAACTCGGGGTCGAGCAGGCGCGTGGTGGTGCGGCGGCCGGCGCTGGAGAAGCCGATCATGCCTTCGCCGGTGCCTCCGGCGGAGCTGAGCGCGACCTCGACCTCGGCGCCGGTGCCGCCGAGCGCCTTGGCGGTGTCCGCGAGCGTCTTGCCGGGGATCATCGCGATCGCCGAGAAGTCGGGCTGGCCCGGCTGCCACTTGAGCTCGCGCACGGCCAGCCGGTAGCGGTCGGTGGCGGCCAGGGTGACCGTGTCGCCCTCGATCTCCATCCGCACGCCGGTGAGCATGGGCAGCGTGTCGTCACGACCGGCGGCGACGGCGACCTGGCTGACGGCGGAGGCGAACACGTCGCTGCCGACACGGCCGGCGGCGGGCGGCATGGCCGGGAGCGACGGGTAGTCCTCCACAGGCATGGTGAGCAGGGTGAAGCGGGCGCTGCCGCACGTGACGACCGCCTTGGCTCCGTCGACGACGAAATCCACAGGCTGTGCGGGAAGCGCGCGGGTGATCTCGGCGAGCAGCTTGCCGGAGACCAGGACCACGCCGGGCTCACCGGTGTGGAGCTCCAGCGTGACCTCGGCGGAGACCTCGTAGTCGAAGCCGGACAACTTGAGCTTCTGCTCCTCGGTGACCTCGAGGCGCATGCCGGCGAGGACGGGGACCGACGGCCGTGCGGGAAGGCTGCGTGCCGTCCATGCCACCGCCTCAGCGAGGACGTCTCGCTCGATTCGGAACATCACGGTGATCAGCCTCCTGGGTCGTCGATGAATCTTGAGTGTCTCGTCTCCCGCACCTGAGATCCGGGAGAACCCCTCTATGGGTCTTGAGTTTCTTCTTAAGAGATAAGTGAAGTCATCACACTAGGGGCGGTGGATAGTGTGGATAACCCGCGTCTTCCCTGCTCAGCGCCCCTGTTTTCATCCACCGGGGCTGTGGGTGACGCCTGGGGGTAACTTTCGCGGCTGTGGACGGGGATTCTTCGCCCACAGGCCATCCCCAGATCTTGGTGCCTTCGTCCACCGGTTATCCACGAGGTTTCCACAGGTTATCCACGGGGTAGAGACCCCTCTTTTGGAGCCCCAGATCGACTGTGCACAGGGCGTCCACAGGTCATCCACATGTTGTCCCCAAGTTGTCCTCAGGATGTCCCCAGGGTTATCCCCAGCCGTTGTGCGGAATTTTTCTGGGCAATATGGGGCGTACGACGGGCCTCTTCCGACGTTTTCCCAGATCCACAGTGTTTTCCACAGGCTGTGCATAACGACTAGGCCCCGGGCGATGTCTGCTTGATACGCATTGTTAGCTCGTTGACCTGGTTGTACATCGACCTTCGCTCCGCGATGAGCGAGCGGATCTTGCGCTCGGCGTGCATCACGGTGGTGTGGTCACGGCCGCCGAACTGCTGGCCGATCTTGGGCAGCGACAGCTCCGTCAGCTCCCGGATCAGGTACATGGCGATCTGCCGGGCGTTCACCAGCGCCCTGCTGCGCGAGCTGCCGCACAGGTCGTCGATGCTGATGCCGAAGTACTCGGCGGTCTTCGCCATGATCGTGGCGACCGTGATCTCCGGCCCGGAGTCGGAGGTGATCAGGTCCTTCAGCACGACCTCGGCGAGCTGGAGGTCGACGCCCTGCCTGTTGAGGCTGGCGAACGCGGTGACCCTGATCAGCGCGCCCTCCAGCTCCCGGATGTTGGTGGAGATCCGGCTGGCGATGTACTCGAGCACCTCGGGCGGCGCGGCCAGGCCCTCCTGTATGGCCTTCTTCCTCAGGATGGCGATCCGCGTCTCCAGCTCGGGCGGCTGGACGTCGGTGATCAGGCCCCACTCGAACCGGTTGCGCAGCCGGTCCTCCAGCGTGATGAGCTGCTTGGGCGCCCGGTCGCTGGAGATGACGATCTGCTTGTTGGCGTTGTGCAGCGTGTTGAAGGTGTGGAAGAACTCCTCCTGCGTCTGCTCCTTGCCCTCCAGGAACTGGATGTCGTCCACCAGCAGGATGTCGATCGCCCGGTAGCGTCCGCGGAAGCCGTCGGCCTTGTGGTCGCGGATGCTGTTGATGAAGTCGTTGGTGAACTCCTCGGAGCTCACGTATCTCACCCGCGCGCCGTCGTACAGGCTCTGCGCGTAATGCCCGATCGCGTGCAGCAGGTGGGTCTTCCCCAGCCCCGAGTCGCCGTAAATGAAGAGGGGGTTGTACGCCTTCGCGGGGGATTCGGCGACGGCCACGGCCGCGGCGTGGGCGAAACGGTTGCTGGCTCCGATGACGAATGTCTCGAATGTGTACTTTTGGTTGAGTCTGGCCGGTTCGCTGGGCTTGTTGCTCTTGGCCTCCCACCTGTTCTGGGTGGGCTCCGGCGCCTTTTGCACAGCGGGCTGTGCCTGTTCAAAAGTGAAGGCAGGCTGTGGATATTCGGTGGACGACTGCGTCGGCTCGGGCTGTGGAGAATAGAACTGCGGAGGCTCGGAAGCCTGGTAGTGCTGGGACGACGGCCCCTGGGGATAGCGCGGCTGGGGGTCCGGGCTCTGGGGATAATTCTGAACCACAGGCTGTGGATGAAGGTCCTGCATCGGCTGCTCGGGAGCCGTCGTGTCGATCATCACGGCCAGCCGCATCGCCCGGCCGAGCTCCTGGGAGAGCGCGTGCGCCACGAGCGGCCGCAGCTTGCCCTCGATGAGGTCCTTCAGGAAGTCGTTGGGGACGCCCAGCACGATCGTGTCGTCAGCCAGGGCGATCGGGCGGACCATGGAGAGCCACGTGCGCTGCTGGACCGGCACGTTCTCGTTGAGAAAGTTGCCCAGCGCCCTCTTCCATACCGTGTCGAGGTCGACACCGTTCATGGTGCGGCTCCCCCTCCTCCCTGTCGCGGCCCCCCGCGATCGTTCATCCACCCGCGTGGTCGTCCACACGCGTGTTTATCCACATCGGGGACTCGCCGCGGCGGCGGCCGGCCCCTGTCGTCCACAGCGCCGCGCCCGGGCTGGATGCCCAGGATCTCCACAGGTGATCCACAGGTTGTGCACAGCCTGAAGTGGCTCCGAAAGGCCCGACAGTATCTTCGTGCACAGCTGTGTTCAAGACGTTGTCCACAGCCTAGCGGTGCCTGGGTGCACATACTGTGGACGTCCCGGGGGCGGTGGAAAAGTCGCCTGTGGATACGTGGATAACCAGTTCCGGTTTGACCTGGGCCGCTCTGCCCCGTACCGTACGGAGGTCGGTCTGTCGCGCGACGGCTATTTCGCGTGCCTCGCTAACTCGGCAGGCCAGCCATGTGTGTTCAGCGCCTCGTGCGCACCTTCAAGCCTGGAGCCCACCCGTGAGCAAGCGTACTTTCCAGCCGAACAACCGTCGCCGCGCGAAGACCCACGGCTTCCGGCTGCGGATGCGCACCCGGGCCGGTCGCGCCATCCTCGCCGCTCGCCGCCGCAAGGGTCGCGAGAAGCTGTCGGCCTGACCGTCCTGCGCGTGATCGTCCGCCCGCCGGTGCACTCCGCCGGCGGGCGATAGGCGTATACGGTGCTTTCCCGACAGTCCCGCATGCGGCGCGGGGAGGAGTTCAAGGCGGCCATCAAGCGCGGTAAACGCGCGGGCCGCCCCACCCTGGTGGTGCATCTCACCATTTCAGGGGAAGGGACACCTCTGGTGGGTTTTGTAGTGAGCCGAGCCGTCGGAGGCGCGGTCGTCCGCAACAAGGTCAAGCGTCGGCTTCGACACCTGATGCGAGACCGTCTCCACCGGCTTCCGAGAGGTAGCCTGCTTGTGGTACGCGCCAACCCCCCGGCCGCGTCAGCGCGATCCGAGCACCTAGCCGCCGAGCTCGACCTCGCGCTCGACCGTTTGCTCAGGCGGCGCGAGTCCTCGACGGATGGACGGAGATGACGGAGCAACCGCTAGGGACAGCGAGCCTCCCCGCTCGGGTGCTGCTCGTGCCCATTCGGTTCTACCGGGCGTTCATCAGCCCGATGCTCGGTCCACGCTGCCGTTTCTACCCGTCCTGCAGCGCGTACGGGCTCGAGGCGATAGCCGTTCACGGAGCATTGCGCGGCACATGGTTGACTGTCCGGCGCATCGGGCGGTGCCACCCATTCCATCCCGGAGGTATAGACCCGGTGCCCCCACGCCCGGTTCGGTCCCACGAAACGCAAGGGAGATAGCTCGGTGGAGCTGTCCTGGCTGAGCTGGCTCTATGAAGCCGTAGCCTTCGTCATCACCTGGATCCATACGGGTTACAGCACCTTCCTGAACCCGGATAGCGGCCTGACGTGGTTGCTGACCATCGTCACGCTCACCGTGCTCATGCGGATCCTCATCTTCCCGCTCTTCCTCAAGCAGATGCGGTCCTCCAAGAAGATGCAGGAGCTCGCCCCCAAGGTGGCGGAGCTGCGCAAGCGCTACAAGAACGACAAGCAGCGCATGAACCAGGAGGTCATGGCGCTCTACCAGGGCGCCGGGGCCAACCCGCTCGGCGGCTGTCTGCCCATCCTGGCCCAGTTCCCCATCTTCATCTCGATGTTCACCGTGCTGCAGGCCATGGCCAACGGCCGCGCGGTGTACGGGATGTCGCCGGAGCTCGTCGCCAGCGCCCGGGCCGCGCACGTCTTCGGCGCGCCGGTGCCGGCCACCTTCTTCATGTCCGACCAGGACATCATCGCGCTCGACGCCGTGCCGCTCCAGACGAAGATCGTCCTGGGCATCTTCGTGGCCGTCAGCTCGCTGACCACGTTCCTCACCGTCCGGCAGAGCGTCACCCGGTCCATGGCGCAGATGCCCGACAACCCCATGGCGCAGCAGCAGAAGCTGCTCATGTACATCTCGCCGCTGTTCGCCTTCTTCAGCCTGAACTTCCCGCTCGGTCTGATCATGTACTGGGTGACCACCAACGTGTGGACGCTCGGTCAGCAGCACTGGTTCTACAGCCGCAACCCGATGCCCCAGTTCGACGCCAAGGGCAACGTGATCCCGGTCAAGACGAAGCCCAGCCTCATGGCCAAGCTTCGCAAGACTCCCGAAGAGGAGCCCCCTCCTCCGCCTCCTGCGCCTAAGATCGTCAGGAACCAGCCCAGCCGCCAGTCCCGTAGCAAGCGCACCGGCAGCAAGAAGTCGTGATTACGAAGGAGAGGCCGGCCATGACCGAGGCCGAGCAGGAGAAGGCTCCTGACATCAGCGCGCTCGAGCAGGAGGGCGAGATCGCGGCTGACTACGTCGAAGGCCTCCTCGACATCGCCGACATCGACGGTGACATCGACATGGACGTCGAGGGCGACCGCGCGATGGTCTCCGTCGTCGGGCTCAAGGGCACCGAGTTGATCGGCCCCTCCGGTGAGGTGCTGGAAGCGCTCCAGGAGCTGACGCGGCTGGCCGTCCACCGCCAGACGGGGGAGCGGTCCCGCCTGATGCTCGACGTCGGCGGCTACCGCGAGCGGCGCCGGGCCGAGCTCACCAAGCTCGGCACCGAGATGGCCAACCAGGTCAAGGACCGGGGCGAGCCCAAGCCGCTGCAGCCGATGACGCCGTTCGAGCGCAAGATCGTCCACGACGCGGTGGCCGCCGCCGGGCTCCGCAGCGAGTCCGAGGGTGAGGAGCCCAACCGTTACGTGGTGGTCCTGCCCGCCTGACCGGCCCACGACCCGCCCGGCCGCCAGCCGCCTCGTGCGCCTGGCGGCCGTTCGCGTTTCGAACGCCTTTTCGATGCCCATGAGGCGGCGCGCTCCAAGGCTCCGTTCAGGGCATCCCGCTAGTCTTCGACAGTGCGATCTCCCGCCTAGCCTGGGGGGAGCATCCCGAATCCTTACGAAAGGGCCATCACAGCAGTGAGCGACGAGCTGCCGCCCCCGCCGGACATCGCGCGGGACGTCTTCACCGGCGACGCCTGGGACCGGGCGGAGGCGTTCGCGGAGCTGCTGGCCGGCCCCGGCGTCGTACGCGGGCTGCTCGGTCCGCGCGAGATCCCGCGCATCTGGGACCGCCACCTGCTCAACTGCGCCGTCGTCGCCGAGGCCATCCCGCCGGACGTGCGCCTGGTCGACATCGGCTCGGGCGCCGGACTGCCGGGGCTCGTGCTGGCGATCGTCCGGCAGGACATCACGGTCACCCTTCTCGAACCGCTGCTGCGCCGTACCGTCTTCCTCCAGGAGTGCGTCGAGACCCTCAAGCTGGACAACGTCGAGGTGCTGCGCGGCCGGGCCGAAGAGCTGGCGGGCAAGCGCGTCTTCGACGTGGCCAGCGCCCGCGCCGTGGCGCCGCTCGACCGGCTCCTGAAGTGGGCCATGCCCCTGCTGCGCGAGGGCGGCGAGCTCATCGCCATGAAGGGGGAGCGCGCCGCCGAAGAACTCGCCGAGGCTGAGCCGCAATTGCGCGCCAGCGGGGCGACAACGGCCGAGCTTGTGACCGTCGGGCACGGTAAGGTCGAGCCGCCTGCAACATTGGTTCGGGTGATAGCGGGTCGCCAGCCGGAGCACAGCAGGCGGCGACGAAGGAGGTGACGGTCGTGCCGGTCGCTCAGAGCGGTCTTGGCTGGCCGGACAGCCGTCTGTCCGAGAGCCCCCGAGGGGTCGGCTGGCCCGGATCGGGCGTTTCGCGACAGCAGATTCCCGGCTCCGATAAGCCACGGGTTGAAAGGATGGCGACCGTGACCAAGACCCCCCTGAACCCAGGTGATTCTCCGTTGGTACGAGAGGCGCTCAACTCAGTGGTTTCACGTGAAACACCTACCGCTCAGCTGCCCACCCAGACGGACACCGGCCAGGACTCGTGGCCCAAACCCGCCAAGTGCCGCGTGATCGCCGTTGCCAACCAGAAGGGTGGTGTCGGCAAGACCACGACGTCCGTCAACATCGCCGCCGCCCTGTCGATGAACGGCGAACGCGTCCTGGTCGTCGACCTCGACCCCCAGGGCAACGCCTCCACCGCCCTGGCCACCGAGCACCGTGGCGACATCCCCGACGTCTACCAGGTGCTCGTGGACGACCTGCCCATGGCGGACATCGTCAAGCAGGTCCCCGACATGCCCAACCTCTACTGCGCCCCGGCGACCATCGACCTGGCCGGCGCCGAGATCGAGCTCGTCTCCCTGGTCGCCCGCGAAGCCCGCCTCCGGCGTGCCCTCACCGCCTACGACGCGCTCGACCTCGACTACATCATCATCGACTGCCCGCCGTCGCTCGGCCTGCTCACGGTCAACGCGCTCGTGGCCGCGGACGAGGTCATGATCCCCATCCAGTGCGAGTACTACGCGCTGGAGGGCCTCGGGCAGCTCCTGCGCAACGTCGACCTCATTAAGGCGCACCTCAACCCCACGCTGCGCCTGTCCACGATCGTCCTGACCATGTACGACGGCCGCACCCGGCTGGCCTCGCAGGTGGCGGACGAGGTCCGGGCGCACTTCGGGGACACGGTGCTCAACACGGTCATCCCGCGCAGCGTCCGCCTGTCCGAGGCGCCCAGTTACGGGCAGTCGGTCATGACGTACGACCCGGGCTCCAGCGGTGCGATGGCCTACATGGACGCCGCCCGCGAGATCGCCCACCGCGCCCTGGTCTAACCCCGACCGGGGCTTCCCCATCGAGGACCCCTGCCCCGGTCTCCGCCCTCCGGTTTCCGGTTTCGGCGCTCGGTCTCGGCCCCCGGCCTCCCGCCTCCGGTGCCCGCCGTCTGCCGCTCTCGGCTTGCCGCCCGTTGCACCCGTCGCATGCGTCGCGTTTGTCCGTCCGTCGCGTGCGCCCCGGTCGCCCCTCCCGGTCTCGTCGCCCGCCGCCTGCTGCCTGCCCCGCCGGTCGCCCGCCGGCGGGGCGCCGACTGCCGGTCTCCCGCTGCACTGCTCGCGCCCGCCGACCGCCCGTCTCCCTCTGCACTGGTCGCGCCCCTGCACTGGCCGCGCTCGCCGCGCCAGCCCTTCGCCGCGCCGCGCCGCTCGCCGCGCCGCGCCGCTCGCCGCGCCGGCCGCTCGCCGCGCTGATCGCGCTCGCTGCACTGGTGGTCTCGCTGGTCGCGCGCGCCGGATCACTCGTCGCCGCCGCCGGCCGCCCGTCCCGGTCGCTCGTCGCCCGCCGTCGACTGCCCCGCGTGCGGCCGCCACCGACTGACGGTCGCCCGTCGGCGGGGCCATCGGTGAGCCGCCGACCGCCGGTCGCCCGCCGCACTGGTGGCGCCCGCCGGTCTCCCGCCGCGCCCGCCGTGCCCGCCGCGCTGGACGCGCTGGACGCGCGCTCCCGGGGTTACTCGTCACCCACCCGCCGCAGCTGGCCGAGCCTGTCCCGGTCGCCCGTCCTCCGCGTACCGTCCCGGCCGCGTCCTCCCGCACCCGTCCTCCCGCACCCGTATCCCAAGATGAGGAGCGAGCCCCGCGTGAGGGTCGAGTGCGCCCTTCCACCGAAACGGGCGGACGGGGACGCTACGTACGGCCGGGGGAGGGGCGCCGGTGCGGTGCTTTGTCTCATTGACGGCATGACGGTGCAAATCCGGTGGGACTGCGTGTGGCGAGGAGACACCCGGTCGGGTGGTCAACGGTAACCTCTCCTGGAGTGAACGGGTTCGGCCGGGTGAATGAGGAGACGCAGTGAGCCAGCAGCGGCGGGGATTGGGCAAGGGGCTCGGAGCGCTCATTCCGACGGGCCCCATTGTCGACGGCACGGGAACGGTTGCCCCCACGAACGGTGCGGCGACCGACGCAGGCCCGAAGCCGGTGGCGGGCGCGTACTTCCACGAGGTGCCCCTGGACGCCATCGTCCCCAACCCGCGCCAGCCCCGTGAGGTCTTCGACGAGGAGCGGCTCAAGGAGCTGCAGGCGTCGATCAGCGAGGTCGGCCTCCTGCAGCCGATCGTCGTACGTCCGGTGGGCGGCGGGCAGTACGAGCTGATCATGGGGGAGCGGCGGCTGCGGGCCTGCAAGCTGGCCGGTCTGGAGCAGATCCCCGCCATCGTCCGCAACACGCAGGACGACGACCTCCTGCGTGACGCCCTCATCGAGAACCTTCAGCGCGAACAGCTCAACCCCCTGGAAGAAGCCGCCGCCTACCAGCAGTTGCTGGACGACTTCCAGGCCACCCACGACCAGCTCGCGACAAAGGTCGGCCGCTCCCGTTCACACATCACCAACACGCTGCGCCTGCTCAAGCTCCCGCCGGAAGTTCAGCTGAAGGTGGCCGCCAACACGATCTCCGCCGGCCACGCGCGGGCGCTGCTCGGCTTGGAGAACCCCGAGGATCAGATCCGGCTCGCCACCCGCATCGTCGCCGAACTGCTCTCCGTACGAGCGGTCGAGGAGATCGTCGCGCTCGGCAGCGCGCAGGCCGCCCCTGAGAAGCCCACTCGCGAGCGCAAGACGGCCAAGCCCACCGCCCCCGGCCTCACCCACCTCGCCGACCGCCTCTCGGACCACTTCGAGACCAAGGTCAAGGTAGACCTGGGTCGCCGCAAGGGCCGCATCGTCGTGGAGTTCGCCACGATCGACGACCTTGAGCGCATCATCGGTACCATGGCCCCCGAAGCCGCCCGCGCCATGCGCGAAGCCGAGAGCTGACCCTGTTAGCCGGTGTTTCACGTGAAACACCGGCACCCGGCTTCTCGCCGAAGGACGCGGTCACGGTTTCACGTGAAACACGGCCGCCGTTACGCCACTCGCCTCATAGGGGCTCGGTTTCACGTGAAACATCGCAGCGCACCGCCCGTGGCAATCCCGCACGCTTGCCCGCCGCGATCCGCGCCCTGCGATCACGATCCACGCCTCGCGGTCACGGCCCTCGCCCTGCGACACGGTCCGCTCTTTGCGACACAGTCCGCTCCTTGCCGTCACGGTCCTCGCTTCCGCCGCCGCGATTCGCGCCCTGTCATACGTCTGCCCTAGCGGCGCAATGCCGCCAGGCGTGTTGTGCGCGACCTAGCTCCGCTTGCGCGTGTGGGCGTTGCATTCCTCCGCAGAGTTGACCCTTGCCTGTAAGTGGCGGGGACCTGAACGCGCCCACCCCCTCCCCCTTAGTTGGGCAGCGGGCTGGTTTCACGTGAAACGTGGGGGAGGTGGTTTCACGTGAAAGCGTGGAGGCGCGTCAGGAGGCGGCCTTGCGGAGGGCGTCCAGGAAGGCGTCCACGTCGGCGGGGGTGGTGTCGTAGGAAGTCATCCAGCGGGCGATGCCGGTGGACTCGTCCGGCGGGAGGAGCAGGAAGTGCTCCTGGAGGGCGGCGGCGACGGCAGGGGGAACAGTGGCGAAGACGGCGTTGGACTCGACCGGGTACGCCAAGGTGATCTGCGGGATGGAGGCGAGGCCGTCGGCGAGGCGGGCGGCCATGGCGTTGGCGTGGGAGGCGTTCCGGCGCCAGAGGTCGTCCGTGAGGAGAGCGGAGAGCTGGGCGGAGACGAAGCGCATCTTCGACGCCAGCTGGAGGGACTGCCGGCGGAGGTAGGGGACGGCTTCCGTGAGCGTGGGGTCGAGGACGATGACCGCTTCCGCCGCCAGGGCGCCGTTCTTGGTGCCGCCGAAGCTGAAGACGTCGACGCCTACGTCCGTGGTGATCGCGGACAGGGAGCAGTCGAGGTAGGCGGCGGCGTTGGCCAGGCGGGCGCCGTCGACGTGGAGGCGCATGCCTGCCGCGTGGGCGGCGTCGGCCAGGGCGGCTAGTTCGGCGGGGGAGTAGCAGGTGCCGAGTTCGGTGACTTGGGAGATGGAGACTACGCGTGGCTGCGGGTCGTGGTGGCTGCCGAGCGTGGAACGGGGGCCGGACAGGTCGTCGGGGCGGAGTTTGCCGTCCGGGGTGGGGATGGTGATGAGCTTCGCGCCGAGGAGGCGTTCTGCGGCGCCGGTCTCGTGGCTGGCGATGTGGGCGGTGGCCGGGCAGACGACCGCGTCGTAGCGGCCGAGCATGAGGGCGAGGCCGACCATGTTGGCGCCCGCGCCGTTGAGGACCGGGAAGCCTTCCGCGCGGGGGCCGAACACGTCCTTGATGTGACGGCCGAAGGCGGCGGTCCAGGCGTCTTCGCCGTACGCGGGGGCGTCGCCGTGGTTGACGGCGGTGATGGCGTCGAGGATGGCGGGGTGCACGCCGGCGTGGTTGTCGCTGGCGAAACTCTTGAGGTAGGTGGGCTCGATCACCCCGCCAGGTTACGCACCGCCGCGTGAGCCACCACGCCGCCGCCCCGGTACCGTGGGGCCCTGCGGGTTGCGGGGGTCCTTACGAAGCTCTGGGTCTCCGGTGCCTGCGAGTCCGCCGTTGTCCCCGGCGCCGGGCTTCCCGTGCCGGGCTTCCCGTGCCGGGCTTCCCGTGCCGGGCTTCCCGTGCTGGACTTCCCGCGCTGGGGCCACCCCCGCGCTGGGCGCCCCCTGACCCGTGAGGTGCACGGGCCGGTCGGGTTCTGGGCGCTATAACCCCGCGCCCCGCTATCCCCAGGCCGGGCTGTCCCCGCGCCCGCCGTCCCGGGCTGCGCTATCCCCGGCGCCGTGTGGTCCGGCCCGCGAGGTGCCCGGACAGCGCGGCCCCTGGCCCGTGAGGTGCCCGAGCCGTGAGGCGACTGGCCGTGAGGTGGCTGGCCCGTGAGGTGGTTGGCCCGCTTGGTGGTTGGCCCGTGAGGTGACTGGGCCCGAGGTGGCTGGGACGCGCGGCCCCTTGCCTGCGAGGCGGCTGGGCTGCGAGGCGACTGGGCCGCACCATCCCTGGACCCTGAGGCAGCCGGGGCCCCGCCGTCCCCGGGCCGCGATCACCGGGCCGCGAACACCGGGCCGCGCGGTCGCTGGCCCATGTGGTGGCTGGGCCGTGCGGCGCTGGGTCTACCACGGTCCCCACGTGTTGGGTCGTCGGGTTGTTGCAGTTCTGGGTGCGGGGCAGCTCTGCGGAGTGTCGGCTGGGGACAGCGGGGCGGAGAGAGGGACCGGAGGAGCGGCTGGGGGGATGGTGGGGCTGCCAGGGGCGTGGGCAGCCAGGGGCATGGGACTGCCCGGACGTGGGGCAGCAAGGGGCATGGGGCCGCTGGGGGAGTGGGGCGGGAGGCTGGTCCGGTTAGCGGGGAGTGCGGGTGGCGGCGTTTTGGAGGAGGATGCGGCAGAGTTCGCCGAGGTCCTGGCCCGCGGCTTCGGCTGCCATCGGGAGGAGCGAGGTCTCCGTCATGCCGGGGGCCACGTTGACTTCCAGGAAGTGCGGGCGGCCGGCGGCGTCCACGATGAGGTCGGTGCGGGAGATGTCACGCAGGCCGAGCGCCGTGTGTGCGGTCACGGCGGTCTCGGCGCAGGCTGACGCCGCTTCGGAGGAGAGCCGGGCAGGGGCGAAGAACTCGGTGTGCCCGGCGGTGTAGCGGGCGGCGTAGTCGTACACGCCCTCGTCGGGCACGATCTCCACGGCGGGGAGCGCGACGGGGCCGTCACCGAAGTCGACGACCGAGACCGCCACCTCGATGCCCTCGATGTAGCACTCGATGAGCGCCGTGTCGCCGTAGGCGAAGCAGCCGACCATGGCGGCGGGCAGTTCCTCGGCGGTGCGGACGATGGACGCGCCGAGCGCGGAGCCGCCGCGGGCGGGCTTGACGAACAGGGGGAGGCCCAGGTGCTCGACGATGCGGCCCAGGACGGCCGTGGCGCCGAGGTCGTGGAAGGTCTCCTTGGGCAGCGTGACCGAGTCGGGGGTGCGCAGGCCGACGGAGCGTACGACGGCCTTGGCGGTGGGCTTGTCGAAGGCGACGCGGCAGGCGTCGGGGTCGGCGCCGACGTACGGGACGTTGAGGAGCTCCAGGACGGAGCGGATGGCGCCGTCCTCGCCGGCGCCGCCGTGGAGGGTGACGAAGACGGCCTCGGGCGGGTCGGCGAGGATGGACGGGACGAGCGACGCGTCGGTGTCGCGGGCCTCGACGTCGATGCCGGCCGCACGGAGCACCTCGCTCACGCGGCGGCCCGAGCGCAGGGAGACCTCCCGCTCGTAGGAGAGACCTCCTGCCAGCACCAGCACGTGGCCCAGTTCGCTCATCACTTCTCCTCCGCTGACGGCACGCTGTCCAACCGTACCGGGGTGGGAGGTGAGGGCGGCACGCAGGACAACCGTACAGAGGGGGTGAGGGCGGCACGCCGTTCGACCGTACAGAGGAGGTAAGGGCGGCACGCCGTTCGACCGTGCCGGGGACGTGGTGCTTCGAAAAGGAAGGAGGGGAGCCGGTCGGGCTCCCCTCCAGGGGTCAGGCGAGGTCGGGGCCCGGGGTGTCGACGCCGGCGTGGCCGCGGGCGGAGCCGGTGCCGAACGTGTCGCGGAGCTGCATCTCCTGCTCGATCACCCCGGCGAGGCGGCGGACGCCTTCGCGGATGCGGTCGGGCTCCGGGTAGCAGAACGACAGCCGCATGTGGCGCGCCCCGCTCCCGTCGGAGAAGAACCCGGTGCCGGGCACGAACGCCACCCGCTCGGCGACGGCGCGCGGCAGGATGGCCTTGGAGTCGAGGCCCTCCGGCAGCGTCGCCCAGACGAAGAAGCCGCCGGCCGGCCGGGTCCAGGTGACCTCGGGCGGCATGAGCGATTCGAGCGCGCCGAGCATGGCGTCGCGGCGTTCGCGGTAGAGCTCCTTGAACGTCTTGATCTGCTCCTGCCACGGCTGCGTGGCCAGGTACTGGCCGACGGCGAGCTGGGTGAACGAGGAGTGTGACAGCACGGCCGACTCCATCGCCAGCACGAGCTTGTCGCGGATGGCGTGGGGCGCGAGCGCCCAGCCGACGCGGAACCCGGGGGCGAGGGTCTTGGAGAACGAGCCGAGGTAGACGACCCCGTCGGCGTTGTCGGCGCGCAGCGCGCGCATGGGTTCGGCGTCGAAGCCGAGGAGTCCGTACGGGTTGTCCTCGACGATGAGCACGCCGGCCCGCTGGCAGATGTCGAGCACCTGCTGCCGCCGGGCCATGTTGAGCGTGACGCCGCCGGGGTTGTGGAAGGTCGGGATCGTGTAGAGGAACTTGATCGGCGCCCCGGCGGTCTCCAGCGCGTAGATGGTCTGCGCCAGCGATTCGGGCACGATGCCCTGATCGTCCATGGCGATGTGCACGACCTTGGCCTGATAGGCGGCGAACGTACCCAGGGCGCCCACGTACGAGGGGCCTTCGGCCAGCACGACGTCACCCGGGTCGATGAAGATGCGGGTGATCAGGTCGAGGGCCTGCTGGGAGCCCACGGTGACGACGACGTCGTTCGCCCCGGCGTGGATTCCTTCGAGGCGCATGACGTCGCAGATCTGCTCGCGCAGATGCGGGTCGCCCTGGCCGGAGCCGTACTGCAGCGCGACCGGGCCGCGCCGCGTGACGAGCTCGGAGACGAGCTCGCCGACCATGTCGAGGGGAAGGGCCGTGACGTACGGCATGCCGCCCGCGAGCGAGACCACCTCGGGCCTCGACGCGACGGCGAAAAGAGCTCGGATCTCGGAGGCGACCATCCCGGTAGCTCGCGCGGCGTACCGATCGACATAGGCGTCGATGCGCGACCCTTGGGTCGCGGGCGTCTGACCGTGATCCTGCTCTGCTGTCACGGCCCACCTCCTAGGTGAGTGCTATCCGAGATACCAGATTACGCCAGCCGGACATGTCGCCCGTGACCGGGCTGACCGTCGTGGTACCCGCTGGCGTGACCGTCACTGGGCTACGATGCCAGCTGGGGACGCGGTTTTCGCGCGCTTTTCCGGGTCAACGATTGGGGCCGTAGTTGTCGCGTCGGCTGGTCAACATCACCCTGGACAATGTGGAAGATCTCCCTCGCCGCTGCCGCCGGTGCGTTTTCTGGGAGCTGGATCCCATGAGCGGGGAGCGGGCGGTGGAGTCGGGGGACCCTGGCCTGGAGAAGGAGGCCTGGATCTCCGGCACGCTGCTGGAGTGGGGGAGCTGCGGCAAGATCGTCTATGTGGACGGCGTGCCGGCGGGGTTCGTGCTCTACAGCCCGCCGCTCTACACGCCGCGTTCGGGCGCCTTCCCCACGTCGCCGGTGAGCGCCGACGCGGTGCTGCTGATGACGGCGCACATCATCCCGGAGTTCTCGGGCGGCGGGCTGGGCCGGATGCTCATCCAGGGCGTGGCCAAGGATCTGACGAGGCGCGGCGTGAAGGCCATCGAGGCGTTCGGCGATCTGAAGTGGGAAGAGCCTAGTTGCGTGGTTCCGGCGGAATACTTGCTTTCTGTGGGCTTTAAGACCGTTCGTCCGCATTTGCGGTTTCCGCGGCTTCGGCTGGAGCTGAAGACCGCCGTCTCCTGGCGGGAGGACGTCGAGGTGGCCCTGGAACGCCTCCTGGGCTCCATGAGCCCCGAGCGTGCCCTCCGACCCGTCTGACCCGCCACGAGCCCCGCAGAAGGCCGTACAAACGCATGCGAAAGCCCCCTGCGACCGCAGGGGGCTTTCGCATGGAGCGGGAAGGACCTAGATGATGCCCTCGAGCTCGCGCAGCAGCATGGCCTTCGGCTTGGCGCCGATGATCTGCTTGACGAGCTCGCCGCCCTTGTAGACGTTCATGGTCGGGATCTGGAGCACCCCGGCCTCGCGCGGCACGTTGGGGTTCTCGTCGATGTTGAGCTTGACGATCTCGAGCTTGTCACCGTGCTCGTTGGCGATCTCCTGGAGGATGGGCGCCACCTGACGGCACGGGCCGCACCACTCGGCCCAGAAGTCCACCAGCACGGGCTTGTCGCTCTTGAGGACGTCCGCCTCGAACGAGGCGTCGGTTACTGCCTTCACGGATGGGCTCCCTTACTTCTCGTTGTTGGCCAGCCAGCGCTCGGAGTCGAGAGACGCCGAGCAGCCGGTGCCGGCCGCGGTGATCGCCTGGCGATAGATGTGGTCGACGACGTCGCCCGCGGCGAACACGCCGTCGATGTTGGTGGCGGTCGTGGGGGAGGCGACCTTCACGTAGCCGTCCTCGTCGAGGTCGATCTGCCCCTTGACCAGGTCGGTGCGCGGGTCGTGGCCGATGGCCAGGAACAGCGCGTCGGTGGCCAGCTCGGACTCCTCGCCGGTCTTGACGTTGCGCAGCTTGACGGCCTCGACCCGGTTCTCGCCCAGGACGTCGATGACCTCGGTGTCCCAGATGAAGCGGATCTTGTCGTTCGCGAACGCCCGATCCTGCATGATCTTGCTGGCGCGCAGCTCGTCACGGCGGTGCACGACGGTCACCATGCGGCCGAACCGGGTCAGGAACGTGGCCTCCTCCATCGCGGTGTCGCCACCGCCCACGACCACGATGTCCTTGTTGCGGAAGAAGAAGCCGTCGCAGGTGGCACACCAGGAGACGCCCCGGCCGGACAGGCGCTTCTCGTTCTCCAGGCCGAGCTCGCGGTAGCCGGAGCCCATCGCCAGGATGACCGACTTGGCGTAGTAGGTCTTGTCGTACGTCTTGATGACCTTGGGGTTGGCCTCCAGGTCGACCTCGACCACGTCGTCGGCCACGAGCTCGGCGCCGAACCGCTCGGCCTGCTTGCGCAGGTTGTCCATCAGGTCGGGGCCCATGATGCCGTCGGGGAACCCGGGGAAGTTCTCCACGTCGGTGGTGTTCATGAGGGCGCCGCCCGCGGTCACCGAGCCCTCGAAGACCAGCGGGTTCAGCTCGGCGCGTGCGGAGTAGACGGCCGCGGTGTAGCCCGCCGGGCCCGATCCAATGATGATCACGTTACGAACGTCGCTCAACGCTCCCACGCCTTCCTCTTCTGCTGTTGCCAGTCGCGTCAACAGATCCTAGGCCGCAGTGATTCCCGCCCCCCACCCGCAACGCGAAAGAGCCCGCCGAAGCGGGCTCTGACGTGGGAAGAAGGCTGCTACCAGCGGCCCATGGCGGGCTTGCGCAGGTTCTTGCAACTGAACGGGTCGACGACGTCGATGCGGATCCGCTTGGCGGCCTTCGACTTCCTCGACGCCATGACGATGGCTTCCTGGCCGTTGTACTGGCCCTGGTCCACGGCGAAGACGCTGAACTTGGTGCGGCTGGTCAGCTTGCCGACGCACTTGTCGGCCTGCTCGGCCTCGGACGGCCCCTGGATGATCGGGGCCGGTGCGAGGAACTTGCCCAGTGGCAGCGCCAGGTTCTCGTCACTGTAGTTGTGCTGGCTGTCGGTCAGCGCGTATGCCCTGGCCCGTACCGGCACCTCGGTCGGCGTCGTCACCGCGGGGGCGGCCGAGCTGGCCGCGATCACCGATGGAGCGACCGTGCCCCCTCCCGAGGCGAGCAGCCCGGTCGAGACGACCGCCGTGCCCACGACCGCCGCCGCCGCGGCAGCCGCCACGGCCGGCACCGCCCACCGTGGGCGTCGCGCGCTGCGCCGCCTGGCCGGGACGATCGTGCCGTCGTCGGCGACCACCCCCAGCCGCACCGGCTCGGGCGCCGGCTCGTCGGAGGCCGCGACCGCGGTCTTCTCCCAGGGGGAGTCGCGCATGAGCTCGTCCCAGTCGGGCGCCTGCGCGAGGCCGACGCCTCCGCGGGACGACCCGGCCTCGGCGGCCAGCGCCTTGTCGATGCGCAGTGCGACACCCATCGGCATGGCCGGTGTTGGGGTCGCCGCGAGCACCTCTCGAACCGCCGCGAGGTCTGCCAGTAGCTCCCCACAGGGGTCGCAGACCGCGAGATGCTCGCGGACCTGGCGGGCCTGGCCGGCGTCTAGGAGACCCTCGGCCAAATCGGCCAGGGTATCCAGATCGTAGTGCGTATCACCCGTCACGAAGTTCTGCTCCCTTCGCGGATGAGACGCGACTGAGGTCCGATCGGTTCCGCAGATGCGAAAGAATCGGGGCAAGTTTCGCGCGTCCTCTCGCACACCTGCTTTTCACCGTACCGCTGGGCACTTCGAGCACCTGAGCTGCGTCTTCGACGGAGTAGCCCATCATGTCCACCAGGACGAGGGCGGCTCGCTGGTCGGCGGGCAGCAGCTTGAGCGCGGCCGAGACCTCCATGGAGACCTCGCGCTCAAGGGTCTGATCGGGCCCCGGCGTCTCGCGTTCGGCGGCCTCGATGAGCTCGTCGTCGGCCACCGGGCGCACCGACTTGCGGCGCATCCGGTCGAGGCAGGCGTTGACGACGATGCGGTGCAGCCAGGTGGTGACGGCGGCCTCGCCGCGGAACGTGGCGGCCTTGCGGTAGGCGGAGACGAAGGCGTCCTGGACGGCGTCGGCGGCCTCGTCGGGGTCGCCGAGCGTGCGCAGGGCGACCGCCCACATGCGATCACGGTGCCGCTTGACGATCTCGCTGAAGGCGTGTGGATCCCCGTTGATGTGCGCGGTCAGCAGCTCGGCGTCGCTGACCGCGGGCCGATCCGCTGCTGAAGGTGTCTCGGGTGGGGAGTTCACAAGAGGGATTCCTGATTATGCCGATCCTGGAGAATGCACCACTACTTCATAGATGGTGCCATGAAACTTGCCTGCATCCGCCGGAAGACGCGTAAACCAGATCAAAACGTACCGACCGCTTGCGGCCTGATCAGGCTTGAACGTCACCTTTCCGGAGGCGTTCTCCTCGCGGGCGACGGTCTTGAGCGACGACAGGTCGGGACTGTCGCCGACCTTGAGCTCGACCTCGGCCCCCGAGGCGTCGGCCAGCGTAGCGACCACGTCGCTGATCTGCCGGGACTTGCCCAGGTCGAGAAGAAGCCCGACACCGTCCTTGAGATTGCCCAGCTCGGCGTTGTTGTAGTTGTCGGTCTTCCAGAAGGTGCTCGGCTTGCCGTCGATGGTCAGCGCGGCGAGCTCGGCCTTCTCCTCCTTGTCGCCCAGCGGGTCGAAACCGGTCGCCTTCTCCGGCTTGACCGCCTGGACCCGCGCCGGCGCGGACGCCTTGGAGCTGGGCGAGGGGTCGGCCTCACGGGTGCCGGGACTGCCCAGGCTCCGGCCTATCGTCCAGGCGCCGACGCCCACGGCCACGATCACCAGCAGCACCACGACCGTCATGAGCACCCGGCCGAGCACGCTGGGGCCCCCTCGCGGGGGCATGGTGCTGTGGACGACCTGCGGGCGCTGCATGGTGGCGGGCCCCTGCTGCCCGGTGTCGGGACCCTCCGAGCGGGAGGCCGTCGTCACCACCGACGGCGGCGACGAGTCGTACGGGATCGGGATCGGCATGGGCCTGGCCACGCCCGACAGCGACTCGGCGAGCTCCGCCGGGCTGGCGAGCGCGCCCTGGCCCCGGCGCGACTCGGGCAGGCACGCCCGGACCGTCACCGTGTCGAGATAGCTGGGCACCCCGGCGGTGACCTGGCGCGGGGTGCAGAAGTGCCCGTCGTTCATCGGGGCGGCGGGCAGGCCGCCCTCCTCCTCGTCGCCGGGCCAGTGGCCGGTCAGCCCGGCGTAGAGCAGCCGGCCCAGCCCCTCGGCGTCGTCGAGCGCCGGCTGGTCGGTCGTCAGGCCGGACAGCGCGGCGTCCACCGCCACGCCCAGCACCTTGACCGTGTTGCCGGTGGTCCACACCAGGTGCTCGGGCCGCAGGCACAGGTGGTAGAGGCCGGCCTCGTGGGCATGGGTCAGCGCCTCGGCCGCCTCGGCGACCAGCCCGGCGGCCCGCTCGGGGTCCAGCGGCCCCCCGGACAGCAGGTCGGCCAGCGTGTCACCGGTGACCCACTCGCTGACCACGTAGGAGCGCCCGTCGTCCTCGGCGGCGTCGAACACCTGGGTGAGACGCGGGTCGGTGAGCCGGCTCGCGGCGCGGGCGGCGGTGACCACCTCGTGCACACGCGGGAACTCGGGGGCGAAGGTGAGAACCCCGACAGGACGGGCAAGGATCTCGTCGATGGCCTTCCAGAATGTGGCGCCTTCGGACTCGCTGACCCGGTCCTCAAGTCGGAAGCGCGAGGACAGGCGCGTGCCCGGCTCGACGGCAGATGTGCTCACTGGCTCTCTCCGCTCGGCCGTACAGGCGTGCGCATGACTCGGCTCGCCTGCGTGCTGTCCCACGTAGGCACGCTATGCCGGGTGGATCCGCCCACGCCCCTCCTGCTTCCATTCGCGCGTGTCGGTCACCATGCTAGTGCCAGCGCCTCCGCCGCCCGCGCCCTTTATCGGCGTACCCTCCCCGCGACCATCCCAACGATGGAGCTGACCTCCGGAATCCGCATCCGGTGCGCCACGGCCAGATAGAGCAGCATCCCCAGGCCACCGCCCACGGCGAGAGTGATCACCGAGTTGAGGAAGTCGGGCCTGCCGAAGATCTCCTGCATGCTCCAGACGGCCGCCAGGGCGAGCACGGCGGTGGGCAGCGAGGCCAGGTACATCCTGGTCATCGCCATGCCGACCTGCCAGCCGCCCAGCCCTCCGACCCGACGGCTGGCCAGGACCCACGCCACGACCGTGCCCAGCGCGTAGGCGACGGCGTAGGCGAAGGCGAGCCCCATGACCGAGTAGGCGGGCGGCAGCAGCGCGTGGAAGAGCAGCATCAGCACCGCGTTGAGCGCCGTCGCGCCGGCTCCGACGAACACGGGAGTACGGGTGTCGCCGAAGCTGTAGAAGACCCGCAGCAGGAGCTGGAAGAGCGAGAACGGCACCAGCGCCAGCCCGTAGACCTGCAGCACGTTGCCGATGTAGACGGCGTTGGCCACCGTGTTGGAGCCGTGGCCGAACAGCGGCACCGTGATCGCCGGCCCGAGCACCATGAGCAGCAGCGACACCGGAACCATGATCGAGCAGACCAGCCGCACGCTCGACCCGAACTCCGAGCGCACCTCGTCGAACCGCCCATCGGCGACGGCCCGGCTCATCCTGGGCAGCATCGCGGTGATCACCGAGACGCCGATGATCCCGTACGGGAGCTGGAAGAGCTGGAACGCCACCGTGTAGGCCGAGATGCCGTGGCTGGGGAAGGCCGCGGCGGCGGAGCTGGCGAGGTTCAGCGTGAGCACGAGCCCGAGCTGGGTGACGATCACGTAGCCGATCGTCCAGATGCCGGCCTTGGCCATCTCGCCGAGCCTGGCGTTGCGCACGTCGAAGCGGGCCACGAAGCGGAAGCCGGCCCGCTTGAGCGCCAGGACCAGGACGGTGGCCTGGGCCACGATGCCGGCGGTGGTGCCGAGGCCGAGCAGGGCCAGCTCGCCGTTGGTGACGTTGCCGACGCCCTTGTCGCCCACGATCACCAGGTAGGCGACCAGCACGCCGATGACGACCAGGTTGTTGACTACCGGCGCCCACATCGGCGCGGCGAACCGGTCGCGGGTGTTGAGGATGGCCCCGGCCACCGCGCCGATGCCGAAGAAGGCGAGCTGCGGCAGGATGAACTGGGCCAGCCGGACCGCGACCTTGTACTCGTCGGAGCGATGGTCCCAGACGGTGTAGAGGTCGATGAGCAGCGGCGCGGCGAGCACGGCGGCCGCCGCGACGACGATGAGCGCGACCGTCGACAGCGTCAGCAGCCGCTGCTCGTAGGCGCGTCCGCCGTCGGGGTCGCTCTGCTGGGCGCGGACGATCATCGGCACCACGACGCTGCTCAGCACGCCGAGCAGCAGCAGGTCGAGGATGCTGTAGGGGATCGCGTAGGCGGTGTTGTAGGCGTCGCCCAGGAGCGAGGTGCCGATCGCGGTGGTCAGCACGACGGTCCGGATGAATCCGGTGGCCCTCGACACCATCGTGCCCGCGGCCATGATGGCGCTGGCACGGAGCATGCGGCTCATCGGCTCTCACTTTCGCGTGACTTGGCGGCCCGCGCCGTGCGCCGCTCGGATCGGCGCCTGAGCACCCGGGTCGCCACCGCGGCCAGCATGACCGTCAGCGCGGCCCCCACGATGACCAGCGCGATCCCGGTGTAGCCGGTGGTGCGCACGATCAGCTTGACCGGCTCCCCGTAGGGGGTGCCGTCGGCGGTCAGCAGCCGGACGGTCACCGTGGCGTCGCCGCCGCCCCCGGAGGTGTTGACGGTCATCGGCACCTGCACCGTGCCGCTCTGGTCCGCGCCGATCGTCAGCGGCTCGCGGTGCTTGACCTGCAGCAGCTCGCGGTCGTTGGAGGTGACCTCGACGAACAGGGAGATCTGGGCGGTCAGCGAGTTCTTCACGCTGATGGGCACCACGCCGTCGCGCCCGGCCAGCGTGCGCGGCCGGTCGGGGCCGGCGCCGGTGATCTCGACCTTGTCGATGCGCTTCTCGACCTCGGCGCTCACGTCCTTGACGACGGCGCGGCCGGTCTTCTGGCGGCCCCGCCAGGCCGAGGAGGCGAGCCGGAGCACGGCGGCGTCGAAGTCGGAGCCGGCGCTCGCGGTGACGAGCCCGGTGACCCTCGCCTGGCCGGCGACCTCCTTGACGGCGGCCAGGTATTTGGCGCCGAGCTCCTGCTTGCGGTCCTGGTGGGTGTAGGTGAGGCCGGCGCGGGGCACCTGGGTGCGGGTCGCCTTGATCGAGTCGAGCGGCGTGAGCGACAGCCAGGGCAGCTTGCCCGCGGTCCTGAGCAGGGTGGTGACGAGCGTCGGGCTGGGGTTCCAGCGCCGGGACGGGGCCACGACCAGCGACCTGGGCTGTGTCTGGCCGGGCTCGGCGGAGATCGTCGCGGTCTCGGCGACCAGGCGCTGCTTGCTCAGCACCGTCGAGCCGCCGGCGTCCGGCTCGAAGACGCGGCTCAGCTCGGCGTCGGCGGTCAGCGCGGTGACCGGCCCCATGACGCTGTAGAGGGTGCTCGCCGCGTCGGGAGTGACCGGCACGGGGGCCTGGGGCGGCAGGTTGGCGGCGTCGAGCAGGACCCGGTCGATCCGGGCCACGTTCGGCTCGCCGACGGCCAGCAGGTCGAGCGCGTCGGCGTCGAGCCGGCCGTTGGCCGGCCAGTAGGTGGACGTCTTCACGTCGCGCTTGACGAGCCGGGTGGCCTCCTTGGCGCCCAGCGCCAGCGCCCGTCCGGCGAGGTCGTCGAGGCCCTGGTGGGCCAGCGCCGTCACGTCGGGATCCGCGTACGGGGTCGCGATGACGGGGTTGTCGGCCAGCGCGGCGCGCATGGAGGTCAGCCAGGCGGCGGCGGCCGGGTCGGCGGCCCGCTCCTGGGACTCGCCCTTGACCCGGAACTTCCTGGTCATCGCGTCGGCGTCGGCGAACAGCGCGGGGTCGACGACCCAGGTGACGGACGCGGGCGCGGCCTCGGCGATGCGCGCCAGGTCGGACAGCCGGCCCTTCTCGGTCATCGAGGCGGTCAGCTTGTCGTCGACGAACGTGCCGTCGTCGGCCCGGTGCGGCTGGTCGACGACCGGCAGGACCACGGACAGCCGGTTGCGCACGGGCTTGGCCGGGGTCGGCGGCGCGTAGGTGAGGAACGTGCGCTGCGAGGCGAGCTGCACGGTGTCCCACTGCACGACCTCGACGGCCAGCGGGTAGGCGCCGAACTGCGTGAGCTGGAACTGGGCGGGCGTCATCGTCAGCTCGAACGTCTGCGAGGCGTTGGCGGCCAGCTCCGGGATGACCATGCTGGACTGCGAGGAGACGTTGGGCGGCTGGGTGAGCGTCGTCTGGTCGGCCTGGTAGGCGCTCATGCTCGCGCGGTCGGTGAAGCGCTGGCTGGAGTAGCGGACGCGCACCCGCAGCCCGGGCAGCGCGGTGCCGCCGGCGTTGTGCACCCGCCCGGTGACCTTGATCTCGGTCGCCCGCTCGGTGGCGTAGTCGGGCGTGATGGAGGTCAGGGTCAGCTCGACCCCCTGCCTGCTCGAGATCGCGGCAGCCGCGCCGGGCGCCACCGCCACCGAGGGGGCGAGCAGCGCGGCGGAGAGCACGGCGAGCAGCGCGGCCTTACGGATCACGCGTCTGCCCGAGCTGGATTACGACGCACGCCCGCAATGGTACGGGCTCAGTGCCGCGGCGCGACCGCCTCCAGGGCTCCGCGGCCCCGTAGATCCACGGTCTTGCCCGCCACGAGCGCGAGCAGGTCCAGCGCGCGCATGGTGAGAGCGGTGTGGCGGTCCCCGGTCGCCGTGTGGACGGGTTCGGTGTCGGCGTCCAGCCGGTCGTCGACGAGCACCGGCAGGTCCTCGGGCAGCAGCAGCGGGCTGACCAGCCCGGCCGCGTAGTCGGTCGCCGCGTTGACGAGGTGCGCCGGGGCGGGACGCACGTTGCGGACGCCGAGCAGGCCCCCCACCGCGCCGGAGGGCGGCGGCGTGGCGACCGTGGAGACGACGGCCACGACGAACTCGCGCCCGACCCGCGGGGCGACCTCGAACACCGTGACCGCCACGCACCGTTCAGGCGCGGCCGGGATCGCGCCGGGTAGTTCCTCCGCGCGAGTCATGGGGCGCGGAAGGCGTACGATCTCATGGTGGACCTGGTGTGTGAGGAGCCAGCGGTGGATCGCGAGGGCGTCCTTCATAAGACCTCCTTGCCTCGTTCCATGGCGCCGTCGGTCCCCTGACCGAAGGTAACCCGGACCCGATGTGGCTCGGGGGATATGTTCCGGAATCCGAAGGACCTACTGAGTTTGTCCGAGTCAACTCTGACCGAAAGCCAGCAGCGCGCCATGGGCGATCTGTTCCGCAAGATCGCGCCCGTGGCCGACGAGCTCGGCCGCCTGTTCGCGGCCAAGGGCCACGAGCTCGCCCTCGTCGGCGGGCCCGTGCGCGACCTGCTGCTGGGCCGCATCGGCAACGACCTCGACCTGACCACCGACGCCCACCCCGAGCGCGTGCTGGAGATCGTGCGCGACTGGGCCGACTCGGTGTGGACGATCGGCATCGACTTCGGCACCGTCGGGGTCCGCAAGGGCGACAAGCTCCTGGAGATCACCACTTACCGGAGCGAGTCGTACGACCCCAAGTCCCGTAAGCCGGACGTCATGTACGGCGAGACGCTGGAAGCCGACCTGGAGCGCCGCGACTTCGCCGTCAACGCGATGGCGGTGCGGCTGCCTGGACACGAGTTCGCCGACCCCTACGGCGGCCTGGCCGACCTGAGCGCCAAGGTGCTGCGCACGCCGGGCACGCCCGAGCAGTCGTTCGGCGACGACCCGCTGCGGATGCTGCGCGCCGCCAGGTTCGCCTCGCAGCTCGGGTTCCGGGTCGACGAGGCCGCGGTCGCGGCGATGACCGCGATGGCCGAGCGGATCGAGATCGTCTCGGCCGAGCGCATCCGCGACGAGCTCGACAAGCTGATCTGCGGCCGCCACCCGCGCGAGGGCCTGCGCCTGCTCGTCGAGACCGGGCTGGCCGCCCACGTGCTGCCCGAGCTGCCCAAGCTGCGGCTGGAGATCGACGAGCACCACCGGCACAAGGACGTCTACGAGCACACGCTGACCGTGCTCGACCAGGCCATCGCCCAGGAGGAGGACGGCAAGCCCGACCGCATCCTGCGCTGGGCCGCGCTCATGCACGACGTGGGCAAGCCCAAGACCCGCCGCCACGAGCCCGGCGGCCGCGTCTCCTTCCACCACCACGAGGTGGTCGGCGCGCAGATGACGAAGAAGCGGATGGCGGAGCTGCGCTTCCCCAAGGACGTGGTGTCCGACGTGTCGCGGCTGGTCGAGCTGCACCTGCGCTTCCACGGCTACGGCACCGGCGAGTGGACCGACAGCGCGGTGCGCCGCTACGTGCGCGACGGCGGTCACCTGCTCTCCAGGCTGCACAAGCTGACCAGGGCCGACTGCACCACGCGCAACAAGCGCAAGGCCGCCGCCCTGTCGCGCACCTACGACCAGCTCGAGGAGCGCATCGAGCGGCTGGCCGAGGAGGAGGAGCTGGCCAAGATCCGTCCCGAGCTCGACGGCAACGAGATCCAGCGGGTGCTCGGCGTCGGGCCGGGCCCGGTGGTGGGCCAGGCCTACAAGTTCCTGCTGGAGCTGCGCCTGGACAAGGGCGTGATCGGCGCCGAGGCGGCCACCGAGGCGCTGCTGGAGTGGGCGCGCGACAACGTCACGGGGTGACCGGCTGGCGCGGCTGGGTGATCGCCCGGTAGGCCAGCGCGCTCAGCAGGTAGCCGGCCACGATGATGGCCACGGCGAGATAGGACTTGCCGTTGGCCGGCAGGATGGCCGCCGACAGCGCCGCCGCCAGCACGTACATGCCGTTGAAGAGCATGTCGTAGACGGAGAAGGCGCGGCCTAGGTAGACGTCCTCGACGTCGCGCTGCACGGTCGTGTCGGCGCAGATCTTGACGCTCTGGCCGGCGATGCCGAGCACGAACCCGGCCACCGGCAGCCCCCATTCCTGGAACGGGATGACCAGCACGCCTGCCAGCACCCCGGCCGTGATGAGCGCGATCGGCACCCAGCGGGTGATCGTGAACCGCTCGGTGGCGTACGGGGTGATGATCACGGCGAGGAAGTAGCCGACGCCGGAGGTGGCCACGACCAGGCTGGCGCCGCTCAGCGCCGCGTCGGGGTCGCCGTCGGTGAAGTAGTAGCGGTAGAGGATGATGCCGAGCGCTGTCGCGATGCCGTAGAAGAACCGGTGCGCGGCCATCGCGCCCATCGTGGCGGCGGCCGTGCGGTGGCTGAGCAGGTGCCTGGCGCCGTCGGCGAGCCCGGCCACCACGTTGCGCAGCGCCTCGCGCGTCTGCGGACGCCCGGGGTCGTGGGCGGGGCCGAGCAGCGAGCGCTCCATCGTGCGCGCGACCAGCGCGCTGAGCACGGACACCACGCCGGACGTGGTCAGCAGCAGCGCCACCCCGAGGTCGCCGCCGCCGAACAGCCCGCGCAGCAGGAACCCGGCGCCCACGCCGACGAACGTCAGCACGGTGCCGGAGGTCGGCGTGACCGCGTTGGCGGCCATCAGCCGGTCCTGCGGCACCACGTGCGGCAGCGAGGCGCCCAGCGCCGCCAGGAAGAACCGGTTGACGCCCAGCACGGCCAGCGCCGCCGCGTAGAACACCGGATCGGGCACGTCGGCCGCCACCAGCGCGGCGGCGCCGCCCAGCAGCACACCGCGCACGATCGGCGCGATCATCAGGATCTGCCGCCGCGACCAGCGGTCGATGAACACCCCGACGAACGGCCCCAGCACGCTGTAGGGCAGCAGGAGCACCGCCAGGCCCGCCGCGACGCCCAGGGCGGTGGTCTGGTTTTCGGGGCTGAAGAAGGCGAATCCGAGAACGCCGAACTGGAAGATCCCGTCGGAGAACTGGGAGACCAGCCGCGTGCCGAACAGCCGTCTGTAATCCCGCCCCTGGAGAACGACGCGGAGATCGGCGACGAAAGACACGGCCTCAGCCTAGCCCGCGAAGAGGTTGGCACAGCAGGTTCGCATTCCGGTCCTGCCGCTGCTCATGATCACGTACGCTTCATAGCGTGACGACTGTGGAACACGTGGTACTCGTTGACGGCTCCGGCCACGCGCTCGGCACCGCCCCCAAGCTCTCGGTGCACACCGAGCACACTCCGCTGCACCTGGCCTTCTCCAGCTACGTCTTCGACCGGGAGGGCCGGGTGATGCTCAGCCGTCGGGCCTCGCACAAGCTGACCTGGCCCGGCGTGTGGACCAACAGCTGCTGCGGCCACCCGATGCCCGGCGAGCCGCTCGACCACGCCGTGCTCCGCAGGCTGTCGTTCGAGCTCGGCCTCAAGGTCGAGCGCGCCGACCTGGTGCTGCCCCGCTTCTCCTACCGGGCGGTCATGGACAACGGGGTCGTCGAGCACGAGCTGTGCCCGGTCTACCGGGTGGTGGCCGACAACGCCGAGTCGCCCAATCCGGACGAGGTGGACGAGACGCGGTGGATGCCGTGGCCGGTGTTCGCCGACGGCGTGCTCAACGGCCTGCTCGCGATCTCGCCGTGGTGCCGCGAGCAGGTGCCGCTCCTGGCCGCGCTCGGCCCCGACCCGCTGGCCTGGCCGGCCGCGCCGGACGACGAGCTGCCACCGGCAGCCCGCGTCCGGCTCGACTGAGCTTCGGCCCTGACCCGGAGGGTCAGCGCTCGACCTCGCCGCGGATGAACTTCTCCACGTAGTCGCGGGCCTGGTCGTCGGAGTACTGCTCCGGCGGCGACTTCATGAAGTACGAGGACGCGCTGAGGATCGGGCCGCCGATGCCGCGGTCGAGCGCGATCTTGGCGGCGCGGACGGCGTCGATGATGATGCCGGCGGAGTTGGGGGAGTCCCACACCTCCAGCTTGTACTCCAGGTTGAGCGGGGTGTCGCCGAACGAGCGGCCCTCGAGGCGCACGTAGGCGAGCTTGCGGTCGTCGAGCCACGGCACGTGGTCCGACGGGCCGATGTGCACGTCGGCCTTGGCCATCTCGTGCGGGATCTGCGAGGTGACCGACTGCGTCTTGGAGATCTTCTTCGACTGGAGGCGCTTGCGCTCCAGCATGTTCATGAAGTCCATGTTGCCGCCGACGTTGAGCTGGTAGGTGCGCAGCAGCTCGACGCCGCGGTCCTCGAACAGCTTGGCCATCACGCGGTGCGTGATGGTGGCGCCGACCTGCGACTTGATGTCGTCGCCGACGATCGGCACGCCCGCCTCGGTGAACTTCTCGGCCCACTCGGGGTCGGAGGCGATGAAGACCGGCAGCGCGTTGACGAAGGCGACCTTGGCGTCGATCGCGCACTGCGCGTAGAAGCGGTCGGCCTCCTCGGAGCCCACCGGCAGGTAGGACACCAGCACGTCGACCTGGGCGTCACGCAGCGCCTGGACGATGTCGACCGGGGCCTCGTCGGACTCCTCGATGATCTCGCGGTAGTACTCGCCCAGGCCGTCGAAGGTGTGGCCGCGCTGGACGGTCACCCCGGACGGCGGCACGTCCGTGATCTTGATGGTGTTGTTCTCGCTGGCGACGATCGCCTCGGACAGGTCGCGGCCGACCTTCTTGGCGTCGACGTCGAACGCGGCGACGAACTCGACGTCGCCCACGTGGTAGTCGCCGAACTTGACGTGCATCAGGCCCGGCACCCGTGTGGCCGGGTCCGCGTCCTTGTAATAGTGAACGCCCTGGACCAGCGACGCCGCGCAGTTGCCGACACCGACAATGGCCACGCGAACCGAACCCATCGCACTCGCTCCCTTACTCATCACTTGACGTGGTATCCCTCTCAGGCCTCTCGGAGGCCCGTCTCTCCGTTGCGATCAGCTCGTTGAGCCAGCGCACCTCCCGCTCGACCGACTCCAGCCCGTGCCGTTGCAGCTCGAGCGTGTAGCTGTCGAGCCGTTCGCGGGTGCGTGCCAGAGCGGTGCGGACGCTGTCGAGTCGCTCTTCGAGCCGGCTACGGCGGCCTTCGAGAATGCGCAGGCGCACTTCGGCCTCGGTGTGCCGGAAGAACGCGAAATGGACGCCGAAGCTCTCGTCCTCCCAGGCCGAGGGGCCGGCCTGGGTGAGCATGTCCTGCAGGCGTTCCTTGCCCTCCGCGGTCAGCTTGTAGACGATCTTCGACCGGCCGCCCACGATCGTCGAGGGAGCGGGCTGCTCCTCGGCGATGAGTCCTTGCGCCAGCAGGGAACGCAGGCAGGGGTAGAGCGAACCGTAGGAGAACGCGCGGAACATCCCGAGCAGAGCGTTGAGCCGTTTGCGCAGCTCATAGCCGTGTAGCGGCGTCTCGTGCAGCGACCCGAGCACGGCGAGTTCCAGCACCCTGCCTTGTCCGGCGGCCACGGGAATCGCCCCCTCTCGCGTCGATGTATCGAGCCGATACATCCCGAGGATACGTCGCTCCGCTATATGCCCGCAATCAATGAGTTCACCAAGGCGTTGGGATGAATCAGTAAAAAGCCGTAGTCTGGCGCTCATGTGGTCACAGAGAAGGGTGGTGGATTGCGGCCTTGCCAGACGGGCGGTCGTCCACTCCCCGCGTTCCGGGCGCGCCGCGTCCGGCGATCTCTGTGACGCACAGCCCAACCTCCTCCGGGCACGGGCAATTCGCCGCTTCGGCGAGCCGACCGAACGCCTCTGCCCGGTGTGCGAGGGGGAGAACGTCACCAACGTGACCTATGTCTACGGGGACTCCCGGAGCCGCCATGCCGGTCGGGCAAAGGTCACGTCAGGGCTCGCCGCAATGGCCCATGATTACGACGAGTTCCGGGTGTACGTGGTCGAGGTCTGCCAAGGTTGTTCCTGGAATCACCTGACGGTCTCGTTCGTCCTCGGGAACGGGCCGCCAGACGTGGCCGCACGACAGTAGAAGATCTAGACGAGGACGGCGAGGAGCCACGCCCTGAAACGCCGTGCTATCCGACGACGATGCGAGGACGTGTGAGTTACAGCAGCAACGAGGGGACGGCCCGCCCTGGTAGGCGCCGTCGTTCCGGCTCGTCCCGTTCCGTGCCCCAGGATCCCGCGCCGCAAACCGGCGATTCCGGCTGGGGCTCCACGCCGCCCGCGCGTCGTCCCGAGGCGGCCTACGAGCAGACCGGGGCGATGGCCGCGCAGCCGTACAACGAGCCGCCGGGACGCGAGAACCCGCGCCCGCAGCAGCCTCGGCCGGACCTGCGGCCCCCCTCACAGCCTGTGACGCCTCCCCACCCCGGCGCGCCCGCGCACCCCGGGACGCCCTCGCCGTCCGAGGCCCCGGAGCCGCGCCGCCGCGCGGCCGGGTCCCGCAGGCGCTCCGAGCAGGCGCCGGCCCGCTCGCACGCCGACCAGGAGACCATGATCAGCGAGTCGCCCCCGAGGCGCTCGCGCAGGAGCGGCGGCGGCCCCGGCGGGCCGACCGAGCCGCCCGGCCCGCCCAAGGGCGGCGACAGGCCAGGCTGGCGGCGCTTCATCCCGAGCTGGAAGCTCGTCGTGGCCAGCTTCGTGGTGCTCTCCGCCGGCGTCTTCGGCATGATCGCGGTCGCGTACGCCAACACCCCGGTGCCCCGAGAGGACCAGGTGCAGGACGGCGTCTTCGACCAGGAAAGCATCATCTACGACGTCCACAAGAAGGAGCTGGCCCGCCTCGGCACCAAGCGCCTCCCGCTCGAGTTCGAGCAGATCCCGCGGCACGTACAGGACGCGGTGATCGCCGCCGAGAACAGCTCGTTCCGTGAGGACTCCGGCATCTCGTTCTCCGGCATGGTCCGCTCGCTGTGGAGCACCGTCTCCGGCCAGCAGGTGCAGGGCGCGTCCACCATCACCCAGCAGATGGCGCGCGGCTACTACGACGGCCTCTCCAAGGAGGTCACGATCCAGCGCAAGGTCAAGGAGATCTTCGTCGCGGTCAAGCTGAACAAGGTGCTGACCAAGGACACCATCCTCAAGCAGTACCTCAACACCATCTACTTCGGCCGGGGCGCCTACGGCATCGGCGCCGCAGCCGACGCGTTCTTCAACAAGAAGGTCGGCCAGCTCACCCCCGAGGAAGCCGCCTACCTCGCGGGCCGCATCCAGAACCCGAGCGCCTTCGACTCCGCCGAGAAGTCCGGCAACCTCGCCCCCACCGAGGAGCGCTACGTCTACGCGCTCGGGCAGATGGCCAAGCTCGACCCCAAGGCGTACGGTCACCTGCCTGCCAAGTCGCCCAAGTCGCCCAAGCGCATCAAGGACAAGCCCAAGCAGATCTTCGCCGGCCTCAAGGGCTACATGGTGCAGACGGTGCTCAACGAGCTGGAGAGCACCCTCAAGATCGACCGCGAGGAGGTGGAGAAGGGCGGCTACCGCATCTACACCTCGCTCGACCCCAAGCTCATGCGCGCCGCCCGTGACGCGGTCAGGCAGCACACCAAGGGCCTGCCCGAGGAGATCAGCACCACGATGGCCGCGGTCGACCCGCGCAACGGCCGGATCATCGCCTTCTACGGCGGCGACGACTACACCAAGGACGCCTGGAACGACGCCTTCCTCTCGCAGAAGCAGGCGGCCTCGGCGTTCAAGCCGTACGTCCTCGCGGCCTGGCTCGACGCCGGCTACAGCCTGCGCAGCTACGTGCCGACCAAGGGCCCGGTCAAGCTGCCCGGCACCACCCCGATCGACAACGACCACGGCTTCAAGACCTCGGCCGTCGACGTCGTCACCGCCACGGCCAGCTCCGTCAACACCGCCTACGCGAAGATGGGGGAGAAGGTCGGGCTCGACAAGGTCATCGAGATCGCCTCGAAGGCCGGGCTCAGCAAGCAGCGGCTGGAGGACGCCGAGTCGCGCCACCACTACCTGATCACCATCGGCAGTGGCCAGGTCACCGCCGTCGAGCAGGCCGGCGGCTACTCGATCTTCGCCAACGCCGGCAAGCACTACGACAACCACGTGATCATCCAGGTCAAGGACCGCAACAAGCAGACGATCTGGAACGAGAAGAAGAGCTTCGCCCAGGTCATCACGCCGGAGGCCGCCGCCGACGCCACCGCCGCGCTGCAGGCCGTCGTCAAGTCCGGCACCGGCGGCAACGCCGCGCTCTACGACCGGCCGGTGGCCGGCAAGACCGGCACCAACAACGACAACAAGGAAGCCTGGTTCGTCGGCTTCACCCCGCAGGTGTCGACCGCCGTCGGCCTGTTCCGCCAGGAGTGCCGCACCAAGACCGGCAAGGTCGTGCAGCCGGTGAACGACAACTGCCCGTGGTTCCGGGGCAAGAACCCCGACCGGGAGAAGAAGTACACGCCGCAGAAGCCGTACAGCACGGCGTTCGAGGTGCCTCTCGGCGCGGCGTTCCAGGGAGCGACCTACCCGGCGGCGATCTGGAAGACCTTCATGACCGAGGCCATGAAGGGCAAGGAGGTCATCCAGTTCCCGGCCCGGGTCGACGCCGGGATCTCCGAGGACCTGGTGCCCAAGCCGGAGCCCACCCCGACGCCCAGCGACACGCCCGACCCGGACGCCGAGTTCCCCGGCGAGGACTGCGGCTTCGACAGCCCGTGCGACGAGGACTCCGACGTCTCCAACGAGACGACCGAGAACCCGTTCCCCGAGGATGAGGAGGACGGCGGCTTCCTCGGCGACAGCGGCGGCGACGGCGGCGGTGGCGGCGCGGCCGTGCCAGGGCCGACGCCCGGCAACCGCCAGTTCCCATGGTGAAGTCCGACACGGCGGTGCGCCGGCCGTTCGTCGCGCGCGCCGTCCCGTACCTGCCCCTGGGACTGTTCGCGGCCCTGGGGGCGACGCTGGCCTACCTGGTGCGGCTGCCCTGCCGCTCCGGGGGCTGGAACGACCAGGTCACCGTCTACACCAACTTCTGCTACACCGACATCTACCCGCTCTACTTCGACCGGCAGCTCGCCACCGAGAACCCGTACTTCGCCGACGTCATCGCCGAGAAGCACGTCGAGTACCCGGTGGTGCTCGGCGAGGTGATGCAGGTCATCGCCTGGCTCGTGCGCCGCTTCGAGCAGGACGTGACCGGCCAGGCGGTGCTGTTCTACGACCTCACCGTCATCCTCATGGGGATCTCGCTGGTGGTCGGCGTCCTGCTGATGGCCGCCGTCGCCGGCCCCACCCGCCGCTGGGACGCCCTCTGGTACGCGCTCGCGCCCGCCGTGGTGCTGGCCGCCTACATCAACTGGGACCTGGTCGCCGGGGCGCTGTCGATGGGCATGCTGCTGGCCTGGGCGCGCAAGCGGCAGGTGCTGGCCGGGGTGCTGCTCGGGCTGGCGATCGCCACCAAGTTCTACCCGCTGATGTTCCTCGGCGCGCTGTTCCTGCTCACGCTGCGCACCGCCCGGTGGCGGCCGTTCCTGGTCACGCTGGCCTCGACGGCGGTGGCGTGGCTGGTGGTCAACCTGCCGTTCATGGTGCTCGCCTGGGACGGCTGGCGGCGCTTCTACGTCTTCTCGCAGGAGCGCGGCGTCGACTGGGGATCGCCGTGGCTGTTCTTCCAGCGCAAGGGCTGGCCGGTGCTCGGCACCCTGGACGTGAGCGTGCTCGGCATGGCGTCGCTGGCGCTGTGCTGCCTGGCCATCGCGGTGCTGACGCTGACCGCGCCGCAGCGGCCGAGGCTGGCGCAGATCTGCTTCCTGGCGCTGGCCGCGTTCATGATGACGAACAAGGTGTGGTCGCCGCAGTTCGTCCTCTGGCTGGTGCCGCTGGCCGTGCTGGCCAGGCCCAACTACCGGCCGCTGGTGCTGTGGCAGCTGGCCGAGGTCTGGTACTTCTTCGCCATCTGGCTCTACCTGCTCAACCAGGCGCCGCTCAGCCGGACCGATCTCGGCATCGGGGACGACACGTACTTCACCGCCGTGTGGGGGCGGGTCATCACGATCGGGATCATGATGGCGTTCGTGGTGCGTGACATCCTGCGGCCGGCCAAGGACGTGGTCCGGCAGGCGGGGGTGGACGACCAGGTGGGCGGGGTGTTCGACGGAGCTCCCGACCGGTTCACGTTGCGAGCTGCCGGCTAGTTCATGATCACCCGCTCCACCGGCAGGGACGCGCTGCTGATCTGGTTCGCCACGCGTGCCGGGTTGCTGGTGACGACGCTGCTCGGCGTCACGCTGCACGAGTACGTGGACCGGTGGCGGCAGTGGGACGCCGGGCTGTTCGTCACCATCGCCGAGCACGGCTACGACGGCGACCCCGGGCAGCCGCGCGACGAGGGGCTGCCGGCCTTCTTCCCGGGGCTGCCGCTGGCGCTGCGCGCGGTCCATCTGGTGGTGCCCGACTGGTCGGCTGCCGGGCTGATCGTGTCGCTGGCGGCCGGGGCGGTGGCGATGGTGGCGCTGGCCCGGCTGGCCGAGTTCGAGGGGGCCCGCGGGTGGGTGGCGGTGCTGGCGCTGGTGCTGTTCCCGCCCGCGGTGTTCCTGGCCGCCGGCTACAGCGAGTCGCTGTTCCTGGCGTTCGCGATCCCCGCCTGGCTGGCGGCGCGGCAGGGGCGCTGGCCGGCCGCCGTGCTGCTGGCGGCGGGGGCGTCGTGCGTGCGCATCACCGGGCTGTTCCTGGCCGCCGCGCTCGTCGTGGAGTTCGCGGCGAGCCGGGAGCCGGTGCGGAAGGCGGGCTGGCTGCTGGTGCCGTTCCTGCCGCCGGCCGCGTACTCCGCCTTCCACTTCGCCCGCTCGGGCGACTGGCTGGCCTGGAAGCACGCGCAGGAGGCCGGCTGGGGGCGCGAGCTGGTGTGGCCCTGGGAGTCGTGGGCGGTGACCTGGGACTCCGCGATGGGCGACGGCGACATGGCGGCGGCCTTCCGGATGGAGATCGCCGGGGCCGTGGCGGCCGTGGCCGTGCTGGTGTGGCTGCTGGCGCTGCGCCGCTGGAGCGAGGCGGTCTACGTGGGGCTGCAGGCCGGGGCGCTGATGACCTCGGCCTACTACCTGTCGCTGCCGCGCTCGCTGCTGCTGTGGTTTCCGCTGTGGGTGGCGATCGCCCAGGTCGCCACCCGGAGGCAGTGGGTGATCATGGCCTACGCGCTGGTCTCGGGGCCGCTCATGGTGCTCAACACCGCCCGGTTCCTCTCGGGCGCCTGGGCGGGCTGAACCCCTTACCCACTTTGCCGCGTCGACAATCCAGGGAAGTTATCCACAGGCTGTGTGTTTCCGCTAGAGATTCTTCCTCAGGAAGGCGATGTCCTCGGCTTGACCTTCGGCTGGGGTCTCCACCACGATCGGCGCGCCGGCCGCCCGGCACACCTCCAGGATCAGCTCGGGGTCGATCTTGCCCTTGCCGAGGTTGGTGTGACGGTCGGCGCCCGAGCCGAAGTCGTCACGCGAGTCGTTGCAGTGCACCAGGTCGATCCGGCCGGTGATCGCCTTGACCCGGTCGACCAGGCCAGGCAGCTCCTCGCCGCCCGCGTGCGCATGGCAGGTGTCGAGGCAGAAGCCCACGTCGAAGCCGTCGAGCGCGTCCCACAGCCGGGCCAGCCGGTCCAGGCTGCGCGCCATCGCGTTGTCGCCGCCCGCCGTGTTCTCGATCAGCACCGGGATCGGGCACTCCAGGCGCTCGAACACCTTGCGCCAGTTGTCGAAGCCCGCCTGCGGGTCGTCGTCCTTGTTGAGGTGGCCGCCGTGCACGATCAGGCCCTTGGCGCCGATGCTCGCCGCCGCCTCCAGGTGTTGCGACAGCAGCTTGCGGCTCGGGATCCTGATGCGGTTGTTGGTCGAGGCCACGTTCACCAGGTAGGGGGCGTGGATGAAGATGTCGACGCCCTCGACCGGCCGGTCCGGCAACTCCGGCTTCTTGTAGCCCTGCGGGTTGCCGAGGAAGAACTGCACCACGTCGGCGCCGATGGCCGCGGCGTGGGCGGCTGGGTCGTCCTGGCCGACGTGAGCTCCGATGCGCACCATGTCAGCGAGCCTATCCGTTTGGACGGCGTGCCCAGGGGAAGTCGCCTTGCACCCCCTGACCCCCGAGGAGCACGGCATGAGCCGCTGGCGCTGGCGATCCCTGATATTCCTGATCTACGTCGTGATCGGCATCTACGTGGCGTGGGTCTACGACTACATCACCCCCGCCGTACTCAGGGACGTCGCCGAGGCGCTGCTGGCGGTCTTCCTGTGGTTCCTGATCCTGCTCGGCGTCGACCTGCACATCGGCGGCTGAGGACGCCGCGCGGACTTACGGGCGGACTTACGGCAGGAAGCGGAGTTACGGCAGGAAACCGCCTCTGGCGATGCCCAGCGCGGCGCCGACGAACGAGGCCACCAGGCCCACGATGTTCAGCGAGCGCTGCGGCGTGGTCGCCGAGACGTACTGCGAGTAGAGGCCGATGCCGAAGCCGAGCGTCCCGGCCCAGGACGCGATGACGTGGCCGCCCGGGAAGAACGTGGCGCCGAAGGCCACGAGGCCGCACACGAGCGTGGCGACCGCGAAGGCGTTCTCGACCGGATGGGCGCGGCCGTCGGTGTTGAGCGTGAGCCGGACGCGTTCGCGCTGCGTGGGCTGGAGGACGTGTGGCATTGCGAACCACCCCCTTGTTTATCTGTGCCTTCCCATCCACGAGCTGCTGGTAACCTGAACGACGCTGCGTTGTGATGGGTGACCCGTCACCCCCGGGCGCCGAAAGGGGCGGCCAGGGCCCGCGCAGCGTCCTCCTGTCACGGCAGAGTGTCGTGACCGCAGAGTCCAGAGGAGGTTGGAGTCCCGCATGCGTCGTTACGAAGTAATGGTCATTCTGGACCCTTCGCTCGATGAGCGCACCGTGGCGCCGTCCCTCGACCAGTTCCTCACCGTGGTCCGCAACGACGGCGGCACCGTGGAGAAGGTCGACGTCTGGGGCCGTCGCCGTCTTGCCTACGACATCGACAAGAAGTCCGAAGGCATCTACGCCGTCATCGACCTGTCCGCGGAGCCCGCGACGGTCAAGGAGCTCGACCGGCAGATGAACCTCAACGAGGGCATCCTGCGCACCAAGGTCCTGCGTCCCGACGTGCACTAAGCACCGGCTTTTGTCGGAGCAGCCCCCTACTCTGGGCCGTAACCAAAGCGAAGGCGTGCAGGAAGGCGAGCGCTGGCCATGGCAGCAGGCGACACCGTAATCACCATCGTCGGCAACCTTGTCGACGACCCGGAGCTGCGCTTCACCCCGACGGGGCAAGCGGTGGCTCGATTCCGCATCGCGTCCACTCCGCGGTTCATGGATCGTCAGACCAACGAGTGGAAAGATGGCGAAAGCCTCTTCCTGACCTGCAACGTGTGGCGGCAGGCGGCGGAGAACGCCGCCGAAAGCCTCCAGCGCGGCATGCGGGTCATCGTTCAGGGGCGGCTCAAGCAGCGGTCTTACGAGACCAAGGAAGGCGAGAAGCGCACCGTCTACGAGGTCGAGGTCGACGAGGTCGGCCCGTCCCTGCGCAACGCCACCGCCAAGGTCAACCGCACCTCCCGTCAGGGTGGCGGCGGTGGCGGCTTCGGCGGCGGTCCGGCCGATGACCCCTGGGCCTCTGCCTCGCCCGCTCCGCCTCAGGGCGGCGGCGGTTTCGGTGGCGGCGGCGGCGGTTACCAGGGCGGCGGCCAGCAGCAGGGCGGCGGCAACTCCGGCGGCTTCGGCGGCGGCGGCGATTTCAGCGACGAACCGCCTTTCTAGACCCAGTCCACCAGCCCGAGTCCATTCCCGCCTGACGGCGGGGCTCTGAAAGGAGCACCACGATGGCAAAGCCGGCACTGCGCAAGCCCAAGAAGAAGGTTTGCCTGTTCTGCCACGACAAGATCTCCTACGTCGACTACAAGGACACGGCCCTGCTGCGGAAGTTCATTTCCGACCGTGGCAAGATCCGTGCGCGCCGGGTGACGGGCAACTGCACCCAGCACCAGCGCGACGTGGCGACGGCGATCAAGAACGCCCGTGAGGTGGCTCTGCTGCCTTACACGAGCACCGCGCGCTAAGGAGGCCTGTCGAAATGAAGCTCATCCTCACGAACGAGGTCTCCGGCCTCGGCGCCCCCGGCGACGTTGTCGAGGTCAAGGACGGCTACGGCCGTAACTACCTCATCCCCCGCGGCTACGCCATGCGCTGGACGCGTGGCGCCGAGCGGCAGATCGAGTCCATCAAGAAGGCTCGTGACGCCCGCGAGATCCGCGACCTGGGCACGGCCAAGGAGGTCGCCGGTCAGATCGGCGCCCTGCGTGTCCGTCTCACCACCCGCGCGGGCGACTCCGGCCGCCTGTTCGGCTCGATCACCACGGGCGACATCGCCGACGCCGTCAAGGCTGCCGGTGGCCCGGTGCTCGACCGCCGCCGCATCGAGATCGTCAACCCGATCAAGAGCGTCGGCTCCCACAAGGTGACCGTCAAGCTGCACCCCGAGGTCTCGGCGTCGGTCGACGTCGAGGTCGTCGCAGGCTGACGCTCTCCCGCTTCGCCGGCGGCCCCCTCCCGTTCCCGGGAGGGGGCCGTCGCCGTCTCGCCAGCCGGACCGCAGGTGGGGGCGGTTGGCGCGCAGCGTAGAATCCCTTTTCGTTCTTTTCTTCGCGTTCCCCCTGGAGGCTCCGCCATGGCCCGTCCCTCGATGCTGCTCGCGCTCGGCGCGCTCGCGGCGGCGGCCGTAGCCTGTGCGCCCGTCGACAACACCGCCGACACGGCCGCCCCGGCCCCGACGGTGTCCACCGCGTGCACCAAGGACCAGCTCAACCTCGTCAACGCCGGCAAGCTGACGATCGGGACCGACAAGCCCGCCTTCGAGCCGTGGTTCAAGGACGACGACCCGAGCAACGGCCAGGGCTTCGAGAGCGCGGTCGCGTTCGCGGTGGCCGGCGAGCTCGGCTTCGACCGGGACGAGGTGCAGTGGACCACGGTCAAGTTCGACTCGGCGTTCGCCCCGGGGGCCAAGCAGTTCGACTTCGACATCAACCAGGTGTCGATCAGCCCGGAGCGCGCCCAGGCGGTCGACTTCAGCAAGGGCTACTACACGGTCAAGCAGGCGGTCGTCACCGCGGGCGACGGCAAGTACGCCGGGGCCAAGACACTGGCCGAGCTCAAGGACGCCAAGTTCGGCGTCCAGGTCGGCACCACCTCGCTGGCGGCGGTGCAGGAGGTCATCAAGCCGGCCAAGGAGCCCAGCGTCTACAACGACCAGGGCGACGCCGTCAGCGCGCTCAAGAACGAGCAGGTCGATGCCATCGTGGTGGACCTGCCCACGGCTTTCTACGTGACGGCCGCGCAGGTCGAGGGCTCCAAGATCGTGGGCCAGTTCAGCTCGACGGGCGGCGCGCCCGAGGAGTTCGGCCTGGTCATGGAGAAGGGCAGCGCGATCAAGTCGTGCGTCGACAAGGCCGTCGAGACGCTCAAGTCCAAGGGTGAGCTGGCCAGGATCGAGCAGGAGTGGCTGAGCTCGGCGGCGGGCGCGCCGGAGCTGAAGTGACCGCCGGCCCCACCTGGGTCAAGAGCGAACGGCAGCAGGAGCGCGAGCGGATCCGCCGGTCACAGGGCCGGCGGAACGCCTCGATCGCCACCGCCTCGGTCCTCGTGTTCGTCGTGCTGCTGGCGACGATCGTCACCAACGCGCCCGGCTGGACGAGGGTGCAGGCGGCGTTCTTCAACGCCGACAGGTTCCGCGAGTCGCTCCCGGACGTGGCCGAGGGGTTCCTGCTCAACATCAAGATGTTCCTGATCACCGAGCCGCTGGTCCTGGTGGTGGGCCTGTTGGTGGCGCTGGCCAGGAACGTCAAGTCGCCGGCGTTCCTCCCGATCCGCGCGCTGGCCACGCTCTACGTGGACGTGTTCAGGGGCGTGCCGACGCTGCTGGTCATCTACCTGGTCGGGTTCGGGCTGCCCGCGCTCCGGTTGCAGGGCATCCCGAGCGACCCCGCGACGCTGGGCATCATCGCCCTGACGTTGTCCTACGGCGCGTACGTGGCGGAGGTGTTCCGGGCCGGCATCGACTCGGTCCACCCCAGTCAGATGGCCGCGGCCAGGTCGCTGGGCCTGAGCCAGGCCAAGGCGATGCGGTTCGTGGTGCTGCCGCAGGCGACCCGCACGGTCGTGCCGCCGCTGCTGAACGACTTCATCTCGCTGCAGAAGGACACTGCGCTGGTGGCGACGATCGGGGCCCTGGAGGCGCTGCGGCAGGCGCAGATCCACACGTTGGACAACTTCAACTACACCCCCTACCTGGTGGCGGCGCTGCTGTTCATCCTGCTGACGATCCCGATGGCGCGGTTCACCGACCATCTGGCCGAGCGGACACGAAGGAGGCGGGGCGCGTGAGCCTGCTCAGCATCGAAGGAGTGTGGAAGCACTTCGGCGACCACAGCGTGCTGCGCGGCGTCGATCTGGAGGTGCACGCGCACGAGGTGGTGACGCTGATCGGGGCGTCCGGGTCGGGCAAGTCGACGCTGCTGCGCTGCGCGAACCTGCTGGAGACGGTCGACGACGGCGTGATCCGGCTGGACGGTGAGGAGATCACCGATCCGCGCGTGGACGTCGACGGGGTGCGCAAGCAGCTCGGCATCGTGTTCCAGGCGTACAACCTGTTCCCGCACATGACGGTGCTGGCGAACATCACGCTGGCGCCGCGTCAGGTGCACGGGGTGCCGAAGGAGCGGGCTGAGGAGGAGGCGCGTGACCTGCTGTCCAGGTTCGGGCTGGCGGACAAGGCGGGCGCGTACCCTGACCAGCTCTCGGGAGGGCAGCAGCAGCGGGTGGCTGTGGTGCGGGCGCTGGCGACGCGGCCGAAGCTGATCCTGCTGGACGAGGTGACGTCGGCGCTGGACCCGGAGCTGGTGCGGGAGGTGCTCGGCATCATCCGTGAGCTGAAGGAGTCGGGCATGACGATGCTGCTGACGACGCACGAGATGTCGTTCTGCCGGGAGATCTCCGACACGGTGTGCTTCCTGGACGGCGGTGTGCTGCTGGAGAAGGGGCCGCCGGAGCAGTTGTTCGACGATCCGCACCACGAGCGCACCCGGGCGTTCCTCCAGGGTGTGCGGGAGTCGGGGCGGCTCTAGCGCCGGTGCCGGCCGCGCCCGTGGGGCAGGGGCGGGGGTGGCCGCTCGCCGCCTGCCAGCAGGCTGTGGCGGCGGCCGTACGCGAGGTAGACGAGCAGCCCGAAGGCCATCCACAGGGCGAACCACGCCCAGGTCTGCACTCTGAGGTTCACCATGAGCCAGAGGGTGGCCAGCAGCGACAGGACGGGCAGCAGCGGGGAGAGCGGCACCCGGAAGCCGCGTTCGAGCTCCGGCATGCCGCGCCGCATGGTGATCACCCCGGCCGCGACGAACAGGAACGCGAACAGCGTCCCCATCACGACCAGCTCCTGCATGGTGAGCACGGGCACGAACTCGGCCAGCAGGATCGCGGTGGCGCCGATGACGAGGGTGACGCGGGAGGGCGTGTGGTAGGCGCGGCTGATGACGGCGAGCCGGCGGGGGATGAGCCCGTCGCGGGCCATGGAGAACAGCACCCGCGTCTGCCCCACGATCAGCACGAGGATCACCGTGGTCAGCCCGAGCACGGCTCCGGCGTCGATGACGTGGACCATCCAGTCGATCCCGGCGGCCTGGAAGGCGCTGGTGAGGGGCGCGGCGACGGCGATGCCGGTGTGCGGCACCATGCCGACCATGACGGCCGCCACGGCGATGTAGATGACGGTGGCGACGACGAGTCCGCGGATCATGCCCTTGGGCACGACGGTGCGCGGGTTGACGGTCTCCTCGGCGGCGGTGGCGACGATGTCGAAGCCGATGTAGGCGAAGGCGATGGCGGGCGCCGCGGCGAACACCCCGAACCAGCCGAACACCTGCCCCTGCCCGGTGAACAGCTCCAGCACGGTCGCCGACGGGGTGGCGGCGGGCTGCGGCTCCGCGTAGAAGCCGGCGTAGTTGGCGGGGTCGACGTGGAGGACGCCCACGACGACGACGGCGCCGATGGCCAGCAGCTTGGCCGACACCATGATCCACAGGGCGCGCAGCCCGATCCGGGCGCCCATCGCGACGACGGCGGTGAGCAGCACCAGGATGAGCAGCACGAGCCCGTCCTCGACCAGCTCCGGGTACGGGACGCGTACCCCGGTGTTGGCGATGGCGCCGACGGCGATCCGGCCCCACGCGCGGGCCACCACGGCGGCGGCGAGCTGCAGCTCCAGGATCAGCGCGCAGCCGATGACCCACGCCCACACCTCGCCGAAGATGACGTACGTGAACGTGTAGGCGCTGCCGGAGGCCGGCATGGTGGACGACAGTTCGGCGTAGCAGAGGCAGGCCAGCAGGCAGGCGATGCCCGCGATCATGAAGGAGAGGATGACGCCGGGCCCGGCCACGGTGGCGGCCTGCTGGCCGGCGATGCTGAAGATGCCGGCGCCGATCATCACGCCGAGGCCGAGCACGACGAGGTCGCCGGTCCGGTAGACCTGGGCCAGCCTGTGCCGGGCGCCGGTGCGTAACCCGGTGGCCTCGGCCGGTGGCAGACGTCGTGTGATTGTGGACAAGACACACCCCGCTCGTGTGACTCGCCCACAGTGCATCACCACTCAGGCAACAGCAAGCACGGTACGGTCACGCCCCGGTCACCAGCCAGGCGGTGCCGGAGGCCCGGAGGGTCAGCGTGATCAAACGTGCAATCATCCACAGGCCGAGCGCGCACCAAAGTGCAACGATGCCGAATCCGGCGGCGAGGAAGGCGGCAGGCAGGTACGCCAGCGTCGTCCACACGCCCGCCCAGGCGAGGTAGCGCTGGTCGCCCGCGCCGATGAGGACGCCGTCGAGGACGAACACCACGCCGCAGATCGGCTGGAACAGCGCGACAGGCCAGAGCACGGCCAGCAGTTCGGCGGTGACCTGTGGATCGGCGTCGAACAGGCCGGGCAGCAGCGGCCGTGCCGCGACGACGACCAGCGCGAGGGCCGCGCCGGACCAGACGCCCCACACCACCATGCGCCGGGTGGCGGCCCTGGTGGCGGCCACGTCGCCGGCGCCGAGCGCCCGCCCGGTGATGGCCTGCCCGGCGATGGCGATGGCGTCGAGCGCGAAGGCCAGCATCGTCCACACCTGTGTGGCGATGGCGTACGCGGCGAGCTCGGCCTGGCCCATCCGGGTGGCGATGACGGTGGCGACCAGGAGCACGATGCGCAGGCAGACGGTCCTGATGAGCAGGGCGAACCCGGCGGTGCCCGCCTGCCCGATCCCGGCCGGGTCGGGGCGCAGCGGCGTGCCCAGCCGCCGCGCGCCCTTGACGACGACGGTCACGTACACGACGGCGCCGAGCGTCTGCGCGAGCACGGTGCCCCAGGCGGAGCCGGCGATGCCCCAGCCGAGGCCGAGCACGAACCAGGCGTTCAGGATCGCGTTGAGCGCGAACGAGCCGATGGCCACCACGAGCGGCGTGACGGTGTCCTGGAGACCGCGCAGCACGCCGGTGCCCGCGAGCACGACGAGCATGCCGGGGGTGCCCAAAAGGCTGATGCGCAGGTACGTGACGGCTTCCTGGGACTGCTCGGGGCTTGCGCCGAACAGGTCGACGATGGCCGGGGCGAGCGGCCAGCAGGTGACGATGAGCGCCGCGCCGATGGCCAGCGCGAGCCAGATGCCGTCGACGCCGCTGCGCATGGCCCGGTCGTGGTTGCCGGCGCCGGTCTGCCGCGCGACGGACGCGGTGGTGCCGTAGGCGAGGAAGACGCACAGGTTGACGAGTGTCGTCAGGACGGCGCCGGCGACGCCCAGCGCGCCGACCGCCTGGGTGCCCAGCCCGTGGCCCACGATGGCGTAGTCGGCGAGCAGGAAGAGCGGCTCGGCGACCAGCGCGCCGAACGCGGGCACGGCAAGCCGGAGGATTTCCCGGTCCTGTCGGGTAATGGGCATCTGTACAGTATGCCCCTTACTCCGCGTGTCGGGCCAACTTTCTTTCCTCCACAGCCGGTGGATACTGTCTTCGCAGGTCAGAATAGGTGTGAAGGATCTTTTCCACAGTTATCCCCAGCTCCGTCCACAGGCATTTCACACCCTGGGGCGGTTCGTACACAGCTTGACCACAGGGTTTTCCACAGGCCGCGTTGCCGTCAGGGCGCAGAGCCGCGAAACTGTCACCCCGGTCGACTACAAGTGGGGGTGGTGCGACCGCCTGCAAGTCTCGAGGGGGCGCGGTGAGCATTGACGAAGAGGTCGGCGCAGGGCCGGGCTTCGAGCGCACCCCGCCGAGCAACATCGAGGCGGAGCAGTCCGTCCTCGGCGGCATGCTGCTGTCGAAGGACGCGATCGCCGACGTGGTCGAGATCATCCGTTCCGACGACTTCTACCGGCCCGCCCACCAGATGATCTACGAGGTCATCACCGACCTCTACGGCCGGGGCGAGCCCGCCGACGCCGTCACGGTCTTCGACGAGCTGCAGAAGCGCGGCGAGATGGCCCGCGTCGGCGGCGCCGCCTACCTCCACACGCTGACGGCCGTCGTCCCCACCGCCGCCAACGCCGGCTACTACGCGAAGATCGTCCGTGAGCAGGCGATCCTGCGGCGGCTCATCGAGGCCGGCACCCGCATCGTCTCCTTCGGCTACGGCGGCCAGAACGAAGAGGTCGACGACCTGGTCGACCGCGCCCAGGCGGAGATCTACAAGGTCACCGAGCGGCGCACCTCCGAGGACTACGCGGCGCTGGCCGACATCATGCCCGGCGCCCTCGACGAGCTGGAGGCCATCGGCAGCCGCGGCGGCCAGATGGTCGGCGTGCCCACCGGCTTCCAGGACCTGGACCAGCTCACCAACGGCCTGCACCCCGGCCAGATGATCGTCGTCGCGGCCCGCCCGGCCATCGGCAAGGCGCTCGCCCTCGACACCCCGCTGCCCACCCCGACCGGCTGGACCACGATGGGTCAGGTCGAGGTCGGCGACCTGCTCATCGGCGCCGACGGCAGGCCGACCCGGGTCGTCGCCGCGACCGAGGTGCTGCACGACCGGCCCTGCCACGAGGTGGAGTTCGCCGACGGCACGGTCATCGTCGCCGACGCCCAGCACCAGTGGCGCACCGCCGACGGCGTCCTGCGCACCACCGAGGAGCTCGACCCCGGCCACGACGTGGCGCTGCCCGCCGCCTTCCGGCTCGACGAGCAGGAGCTCCCGCTCGACCCCTACCTGCTGGGCCTCTGGCTCGGCGATCGGGCCGGCGCGGGCGTGAGCGACCCGGCGCTCGCCGAGGTGCTGCGCTCAGACGAGCTGCACAAGGGCCTGGCCGCGCTCGGCCTGCTCGCCGCCGACCGCGTCCCCGCCGCCTACCTGCGCGGCTCCGAGCGGCAGCGTCGCGACCTGCTGGCGGGCCTGCTCGACGCCGACGGCCACGTCAACAGCGCCGGGTGGGTCCAGTTCGCCGCCACCGACCGGCGCCTCGCCCACGACGTGCGCGAGCTCGCGCTGACCCTCGGCTACCACGCCACGATCACCACCGAGCCCATCAGGGGCCGCGCCGGCGTGCCCTCCGCCCGCTACACGATCGGGTTCGCCACCGCCGACCGCGTCTTCCGCCTGCCCGGCCGCCAGCCCGGCGCCGCGGGCCGGCCCTCCCACGAGATCGTCGCCGTCCGCCCGGTCGAGACCCGCCCCGTACGCTGCGTCGAGGTCGACAACGCCGACCACCTCTACCTGGCGAGCCGCGCCTGCGTGCCCACCCACAACAGCACGCTCGGCCTCGACTTCGCCCGCTCGGCCGCCATCAAGCACGGCATGACCACGGTCATCTTCTCCCTGGAGATGTCCCGCAACGAGATCACCATGCGTCTGCTGTCGGCCGAGGCCCGCGTCGCCCTCCACGCCATGCGCTCGGGCATGATGGGCGACGACGACTGGACCCGCCTGGCCCGCCGCATGAGCGAGGTGGCCGAGGCCCCGCTGTTCATCGACGACTCGCCCAACATGTCGATGATGGAGATCCGGGCCAAGTGCCGCCGCCTCAAACAGCGCAACGACCTGCGCTTCGTCGTCATCGACTACCTGCAGCTGATGAGCTCGCCGAAGAAGACCGAGAGCCGCCAGAACGAGGTCTCGGAGATCTCCCGTGCGATCAAGCTGCTGGCCAAGGAGCTGGAGGTCCCGGTCATCGCGATCTCCCAGCTCAACCGTGGCCCCGAGCAGCGCACCGACAAGCGCCCCCAGGTGAGCGACCTGCGCGAAAGTGGATCGATCGAGCAGGACGCCGACATGGTCATCCTGCTGCACCGCGAGGACGCCTACGAGCGCGAGTCCCCGCGCGCCGGTGAGGCCGACCTGATCGTGGCCAAGCACCGTAACGGCCCCACGGCGACGGTGACGGTCGCCTTCCAGGGCCACTACAGCCGCTTCGTCGACATGGCCCAGCACTAGGCCGCCCGGCGGCTCACTCCGTCGTCTGGTAGACGGCCAGGGTCAGCGTGCCGGGGCGGCGCTCGTACGCGGTGACGCCGCCGGCCGAGACCCTGAGCCGGACGGTCACCTTGCCGTCGGCGCCGGGCCGCACCGTGCCGAGCTCGCCGACGCTGAACGTGCCGCCCGAAGGCGGCTCCCAGCACCTGGCGGAGCCCTTGGGCGGACGGCCGTTGACGCTGGTCTCCGCGTGCACCCGGCCGGCGATCGCGCCCGTGCAGTAGGCGACCACCGTGAGCGGCCGGTCCGTGGGCGGGAGCGTGAGCGTCACGCCGTGGCTCTCGGGCCAGGAGACCGTCCTCGCGGTGAGGAGCCGGTACCGGTCGCCGATCGTCGCGGGCGGCGTCTCCGTCGGCGCCGGACCCGGGGACGCGGGCGGCGTCCACTCGTAGATGCCGAACCGCCACCTGCCCGGCCGGCCCGGCACGTCCTTGGCGGCCTTGCCCATCGTCATCGTGAACGTGACCTCACGCGCGCCGCCGGGCAGCGGCGCGAGGTCGGCCGGCCGGTTCTGCTCGCACGAGCCGTGCAGGCCGTCGAACGTCAGGGGGAACCACCGGCGCGTCCCCGCCACCTTGGCGGTGACCGTGGGCACGTAGAACGGCGTGCTCGGCGGGCAGTCGGCCATGACGGCCAGCGGTTTCCCGCTCACCGGCACCTTCGCCGACACCGTCCTGGCGGCCGGCGCGTCCAGCGTGACCGTGGCGAGACGGCGGTAGACGGTCCCGTCCGCCGCCTCGAACCGGGCCGGGAGCTGCTTCGGGGCACTGGCGGTGATCGTGCCCTCCTTCTCGGGCGCCGGGCGTACGCCGAGCAGGCTCCAGCCCACCGCGACCGACGCCACGACCGACGCCGCCACGACGCCCGCGACCGCGACGACGGCGGCGCGGCGGCGTCGCGCCGCCGGCGCGCGGGCGCGCAGCCGCTCCCACGGGATCGGACGGTCCAGCGCCGGACGGCTGCGCTCCTCCAGCAGCTCGTACAGGTCCCTGTGGTCGATGGGCACGCCCTTACCCCTTCCTCGCGTACGCGGCCGCGAACGATGCGTCGACGCGCAGCTTGGCCAGCGCCCTGCTCGTCTGGCTCTTGACCGTCCCCACGCTGCAGCCCAGCGTCCTGGCGGTCTGGACCTCGGTCATGTCCTCGAAGAAGCGCAGCACCACCACGGCCCGCTGGCGGGCCGGCAGCCGGCCCAGGAGCTCCCAGACGAGCCGGCGCTCGTCCGCCTGATCCATGCGGTCGGAGTCCTGCGCCCGGTCGGGCGGCGCGCCGGTGGTGATCTCGGCCTGTCTCCAGCGCCGCCGCCACCATGACACGTGCTCGTTCACGATGATCTTGCGTACGTACGCCTCATGCTCCTCGCGAACGCGCGGCCAGACCACCCAGACCTTCATCAACGCCGTCTGCACCAGGTCCTCGGCCACGGCCCAGTCCCTGGTCAGCAGATAGGCGGTGCGGAGCAACCGATGCCATGCCGCCGCGACGAACGCGTCGTACTCCGATCGATCCGCCATCCCCCGAGCCTTTCCTCAGTGACAATCACCGGTACTACGCGGCCGGGGCGCGGAAAGGTTGCCTGGGGGAGAGGGGCAGCGGCCGGGGCGCGGAAAGGTTGCCTGGGGGCGGGGGTCAGCGGCAGGAGGCCGGAGGGCAGATGCGGGTGTCGATGCGGCGGGCGCCGGGGCCCTCCTCGCCGAGGCGGTCGTGGGCGTTGGCGAGCGCGCACCGGTCGAGCGACAGGCAGCCGCAGCCGATGCAGTCGGTGAGGTCGTCACGCAGCCGCTGGAGCTGGACGATGCGGTCGTCGAGCTCCCTGCGCCAGGCGGCCGACAGCCGCGCCCAGTCGTCGCGGGTGGGGGTGCGCTCCTCGGGCAGCTCGGCGAGGGCGTCGGCGATGGTCTTGAGCGGGATGCCGAGCCGCTGCGACAGCCGGACGAACGCGACCCGGCGCAGGGTGTCGCGGGTGTAGCGGCGCTGGTTGCCGGCGGTGCGGCGGCTGGAGATCAGGCCCTTGGTCTCGTAGAAGTGCAGGGCCGACACGGCGACGCCGCTGCGCTCGGCGAGCTGGCCGACGGTCAGCTCCTTGGAGTTCCATGCCACGTTGGTCACAACCTCAAGGCTACTTGAGGATGACCGGGCGGAAGTGGGTCACCAGCCGTTCGCCGTCGAAGAAGTGCAGGGCGAAGCCGGGCGGCAGGTCGTAGGTGACGGGGAAGGCGGCGTCCGTCTCGACCTGGGTGAGGCAGGTGGAGACCACGCCGGGGGCGACGGCCACGGGCAGCCCGGCGAACCTGGCCGTCGCGCCGGTGTGGGCGTGGCCGGCGAGCACCGCGACGACGTTCGGGTGGGCGCGCAGCAGTTCTTCGAGCCGCTCCGGCTCCCGCAGCCGGATCTCGTCCACGTACGGGATGCCGAGCTCGACGGGCGGGTGGTGCATGCCGACCATGGCGGGGACCCCGGGCCGTTCCGACAGGACGGCGTCGAGCCGGGCCAGCGTCTCGTCGGCGAGGAACCCGTACGGGCGGCCGGGGACGCTGGAGTCGGCGAGCGCGATCGTCAGCCCGTCGAGCCGGATCGCCTGGTCGGCGGGCCCGATCCGCTTCTCGAACTCGGGGACGGAGTCGTGGTTGCCGGGACACACGGCCAGCGGCACGTCGGCCCGCAGGATCCCGGCGGCCACCTCGTACTCCTCGGCGAGCGCGTGGTCGGCGACGTCCCCGGTGACCACGACGGCGTCGATCTCGAGCGTGGCGAGGTGGCGCATGACGGCCTCGGCCCGCGTCACGCTCGCGTCGGAGCCGCCGATGTGGATGTCGCTGATGTGCGCGAAGACCGTCATCCGTGCACCTTACGCGATGGGGATCGGGCGCTCGAAGAAGGTCTCCAGCACCACGATCGACTGCGTGCTGGTGACGCCGTCCACCTCGAACACCCGGCGCAGCGCGTCCTGGAGGTCCTTGGTGGTCGCCGTACGGAGCTTGAGGAGCACCGAGGCGGGACCGGCGATCACGTGGGCCTCCTCGACGGCGGCGATCGCGGCCAGCCGGTCGGCGCTGCCGCCCATCCACGTGGCGCCGTCGACCAGCACGTACGCGACCACGCCGAGGCCGACGGCCTCGGGGTCGACCTCGATGGTGGTGCGCCGGATCACGCCGCGCTCGCGCAGCTTGCGCACGCGCTCGTGCGCGGCCCCGGCCGACAGCCCGACCGCTCTGCCCAGGATCGCGTACGACTGGGTGGCGTCATCCTGGAGGAGACGGATCAGTGTCTTGTCAATGTCATCCATAGCCATATGCTATTAGGAAATTTCCGGCTTTGACCGAAGGACATTCAGCATGATCCCCACCGAATTCGAGGTGCTCGACGAGCGGTTCGCCACCGTGGGCGGCGACTCCTGGCTCGAACGGCTGCACACCGGCTCCCGCTGGGCCGAGGGCCCGGTGTACGTCCCGGCGGGCCGCTACCTGGCATGGAGCGACATCCCCAACGACCGGATGCTGCGCTGGGACGAGATGAGCGGCGCGGTCGGCCCGTTCCGTCAGCCCGCCGGCTACACCAACGGCAACACGCTGGACCGCGAGGGCCGGCTGGTCTCGTGCCGTCAGGGCGAGCGCCGGGTGGTCCGCACCGAGCACGACGGCTCGATCACGGTGCTGGCCGAGCGGTGGCAGGGCAGGCGGCTCAACAGCCCCAACGACGCAGTGGTGCGCTCCGACGGCTCGCTCTGGTTCACCGACCCCAACTACGGCATCACCAGCGACTACGAGGGGGTCAGGGCCGAGCAGGAGATCGACGGCTGCCACGTCTACCGGGTGGACCCCGTCACGGGCGAGGTGCGGATCGTGGCCGGCGACTTCGAGCGGCCCAACGGCCTGGCCTTCTCACTGGACGAGACGCGGCTGTACGTGGCAGACACCCGTAGGGGCCACCTGCGGGTGTTCGACGTGCGTGAGGACGGCACGCTCGCCGGCGGCGAGGTGTTCGCCGAGGGCGGCGGCCGTTACGACGGGATGCGCCTGGACGACCAGGGCCGGGTGTGGGCCGCCGCCGGCAAGGCCGTGCACTGCTACGCGCCCGACGGCACCGCGCTCGGCCGGCTGCACGTGCCGGAGGACGTGGCCAACCTGGTGTTCGGCGGCCTCAAGCGCAACCGGCTGTTCATCGCCGCCACCTCCTCGCTCTACTCGCTCTACCTCAACGTCACCGGCGCCCGTCCGGTGTGGGCCTGAGCTCACTCCCACTTGAACAGCTTCACGGCCAGCCCGCCGAACAGCGCCAGCCCGACCAGCATCACGGCCAGGTGGGGGAGCTGCGGCCAGTCGCCCGCCCAGGTGTCGCGCATCGCGTTGACGAACGGGCCGACCACCGAGTAGTCGCTGACCGTGCGCAGCGCGTCGGGCATGATCTCGCGCGGGAGCCACATCCCGGCCAGGAACAGCAGCGGGAACATGACGACCGAGCCGATGCCCGGGGCGGCCTTGCTGCTGGGCGCGACGGAGGCGATCACCAGCCCGAGAGCCAGCATCGCCGCCGCCCCGAGCAGGAAGACCAGCACGAACCCGATCAGGTTCGCCGGCACGTGGGAGCCGAGCACCAGCGCCCCGAGCACGATCACCAGGACGGCGGCGATCGCGGCGACGGCCAGGTTGATCACCAGTTGCGCGCCGAGCAGCCGCCCTGGGTGCACCGGCGTCGTCGACATCCTGCGCAGCACGCCCTGCTCGCGGTAGGCGGTCAGCACGCCGGGAAGGGCGGTGAAGGACATCGTCATCAGGGCGAGCAGGATCATCTGCGCGGGCAGTTGCGCGTCGACGAACCGGGCCCCGCCGAGGTTCGGGTCGGGCTTGCCGAGGTCCGGGATCTGCCCCAGGCCCAGCAGCAGCCCGATGGGCAGCACGAGGCCGAACGCCAGGATCGGCCAGTCGCGCAGGTGGAGCTTGGTCTCCATCAGGAGGATCTTCTTCATGCCAGCTTCCTTCCGGTGAGAGCGAGGAACGCGTCGTCCAGCGTGGCCTGCTCGATCCGCAGGTCGCCGGGGATGACCTGCTGGTCGGCCAGGGCCATCGTGACCGCGTGCGCGAGGTTGCCCTTGCCGGTCACGACCATCTGCTGGCCGCTCCTGCTGACGTCGGTGACCTCGGGCAGGGCCAGCAGCACCGCGTCCGAGACGGGGGCCGACGGCCGGAACCGCAGCCGCTGCTCGCCGCCCACCCGCTCGATCAGCCCGGCGGGGGAGTCGACGGCCACCACGCGACCGGCGTCGATGAGCGCGATGCGGTCGCAGAGCCGCTCGGCCTCCTCCATGAAGTGCGTGACCAGCACGATCGTCACGCCGGAGTCGCGCACCTGCTCGACCAGCTCCCAGGTGTCGCGGCGGGCCTGCGGGTCGAGCCCGGTGGTGAGCTCGTCCAGCACCGCGATGCGCGGCTTGCCGACGAGCGCGAGGGCGACCGACAACCGCTGGCGCTGGCCGCCGGAGAGCTTGCCGAACATGGCGTCCTTCTTGGCGCCGAGCCCGACGCGTTCCAGCAGCTCCCGCCAGTCGGCCGGGTCGGGGTAGAAGGACGCGTACAGGTCCAGGGCCTCCCAGACCTTGATCTTCTCCGGCAGCGCGGAGCTCTGGAGCTGCGCGCCGAGCACCCGGCGCAGGTGGTCGCGCTCGCGGTGCGGGTCGATGCCGGCGACGCGGATGGCGCCGCCGTCGGGGACGCGCAGCCCGGAGACGCACTCGACGGTGGTGGTCTTGCCGGCGCCGTTCGGGCCGAGGATGCCGAAGATCTCGCCCTCCGACACCTCGAACGACACGTCGTGCACCGCCACGTGGTTGGGGTAGCGCTTGTGGAGGTTCTCGACCTCGATGACGTTCATGGCTTCGACGCTAGAGTTCGCGCAGGTCACCGGGAATGCGGTTGGTTGCCGGGCAAGGGTGTACCTAGGTGCAATGTGAGAGTGCGCCTGGATCACGCACACTGGTGACATGCTCCGGAAGTACGGGATCGTCCTGGCGTTGCTGACGCTGGCCGCTTACGAACTGGTCGTGATCGTGGCCGCGTTCCTCACGGTCATGGCGACGTTCGGCCTGGGCATGGTGTTCCTGTTCCCGCCGGCGGTCCGGATGATCAGAGGGGTGACCGGGCTCACCAGGAAGCTGGTGCGCACCTCGTCCGGCATCGAGATCGAGGCGCCCTACCTGCCCCCGCCGCCGCCTCCGCAGCCGCAGTCCGACGGCATGTACCGCCACGGCCGGACCCTGTACAAGTCGCCCCGGGTGCCCGCCTGGAACGACCGGTGGAAGTGGATGCTCACCGACCGGGCGACCTTCCGCGACGCGCTGTGGCTGCTGCTCGACCCGCTGGTCAAGGTGGCCTTGGTCCCGTTGCTGCTGCTGATGCCCGAGCGCGGGCTCCGGCTGTACGGGCTCTGGTGCGAGCTGCTGCTGGGCCCGACCGCGGCCAGCAGGCTGGCCAGCCAGGTCAGCCACCTGAGCCGGGTGCGCAACCTGGCCGTCGACACGCAGGCCGCCGAGATGCGCCGCATCGAACGCGACCTGCACGACGGCACCCAGGCCAGGCTGGTGGCGATCGGCATGACGCTGGGCGCCGTCGAGAACCTGGTCGACACCGACCCGGCCGCCGCCAAGGCGCTGCTGGCCAAGGCCCGCGACGCCTCCGCCGAGACGCTGACCGAGCTGCGCCGGGTCATCCGCGGCATCCACCCGCCGGTGCTGGCCGAGCGCGGCCTCGGCGACGCCGTGCGGGCGCTGGCGATGGACAGCGCGCTCAAGGTGACGGTGGAGGTGGACCTGCCGCACCGGCCGGAGGCTCCCGTGGAGGCCGCCGCCTACTTCGCCGTGAGCGAGCTGCTGTCCAACGCCGCCCGCCACGGCGGCGCGACCCGGGCCACGGTCGACATCAGCACCAACGGCCCGAGCCTGCGCATCACGGTGAGCGACGACGGCTGGGGCGGCGCCGATCCCGCCAAGGGCAGCGGCCTGACCGGCATCGAACGGCGGCTGGCGGCCTTCGACGGCGTCATGGCGCTGCACAGCCCGCCCGGCGGGCCGACCACGGTGACGATGGAGCTGCCCCGGGTGCTGCCCGAATACTGGGCGGGCGACCTGCCCAAGCTGCCGCGCTGGAAGATGATCACCGTGGTCACCCTGTGGGCGACGGCCTGGTGCCCGCTGTTCCCGCAGGGGATCGTGACGGCCATCTTCAAGGTCTTCGGAGTCGAGGAGAAGACCTGGTTCCTGGCGCTGCACCTGCCGGAGCCCTACCAGTGGCCGGTCATCGCGTTCATGGTCGTGCTCGGCACCATGATGTACGTGGCCGCGGTCGCCATCCCCGCCAACCACAACCGTGACCTGTGGATGTGCAACGCGACGCCGACCAACCTATGGTTCTGAGTGATGAACCGCGTACTCGTCGCCGAAGACCTCTATCTCCTCAGGGACGGCCTGGTCCACCTGCTGCAAGCGCACGGCTTCGAGGTCGTGGCCGCCGTGGAGACCGGCCCGGAGCTGCTCAGGGGGCTGCTGGAGCTGCGCCCTGACGTGTCCATCGTCGACGTGCGGCTGCCGCCGACCAACACCGACGAGGGCCTGCAGGCCGCGCTGGCCGCCCGCAAGCAGGTGCCCGGCCTGCCGATCCTCGTGCTCTCCCAGCACGTCGAGCAGCTCTACGCCCGCGAGCTGCTGGCCGACGGCTCCGGCGCGATCGGCTATCTGCTGAAGGACCGGGTGTTCAACGCCGAGCAGTTCGTCGACGCGGTGCGCCGGGTGGCCGGGGGCGGCACGGCCATGGACCCCGAGGTGATCGCCAAGCTGCTGGCCAGCAACGCCACCCACGAGCCGCTGGCCACGCTCACCCCGCGCGAGCGCGACGTGCTCGAAGCGATGGCCGAGGGGCGCTCCAACGCGGCCATCTCGCAGCGGCTGTTCCTCAGCGAGAGCGCGGTGGCCAAGCACACCGCGGGCATCTTCGCCAAGCTCGGCCTGGCCCCCTCCGACGACGACAACCGCCGGGTCCTGGCCGTTCTCGCCTACCTCAACAGCCGCTAGCGGGATTCTTTGTCGGTAGGCTCGGCTATTTTCTAGAGGGCAGGCCGCGAAGAAAGGGTGGATCAGGTGAAAATCCGGGTTAACCGTGACGTGCTGGCCGACGCGGTCGCATGGGCGGCCAGGGTCCTGCCCAGCCGGCCCGTGACGCCCGTGCTCTCCGGGCTCCTGCTGGAGGCGGGCGAGGAGCTGAGCCTGTCCGCGTTCGACTACGACGTGTCGGCGCGCGCCCTGGTCGACGCCGACGTGGCCGAGTCCGGCAGTGTGCTGATCCCCGGCCGGCTGCTCGCCGAGATCAGCAGGAGCCTGCCCGCCGACGACGTCGAGCTGGTCACCGAGGGCCAGGAGGCGGTGCTCACCTGCGGCAGCGCCGAGTTCGGGCTGATCACCATGCCCGTCGAGGACTTCCCGAGCCTGCCCGCGATGCCGCCCGCCATCGGCGCGATCGGCGGCGGCGTGTTCGCCTCGGCCGTCGGTCAGGTGGCCCCGGCCTCCAGCCGCGACGACACGCTGCCGATGCTGACCGGCATCAGGGTCGACGTCGACGGCGACCTCGTCACGATGGCCGCCACCGACCGCTATCGCATCGCGGCCCGCGAGTTCGCCTGGCGTCCGGCCAGCCCCACCGCCTCGGTCTCGGCCATGGTGCCGGCCCGCGTGCTGGTCGAGGTGGCCAAGTCGCTGCGCGGCGGCGAGGTGTCGGTCGCGTTCGGCGACGGCGTGGCGGGCTTCGAGAGCGTCGGGCGCAGCACCACGGTGCGGCTGCTCGACGAGCAGTTCATCGACTACCGCACCCGGCTGACCGCCGACTGGTCGATCCGGGCCGACGTGCCGGTGGCGCCGTTCGTGGCGGCCATCAAGCGGGTGGCGCTGGTGGCCGAGCGCAACACGGCGATCCGCCTGTCGTTCAGCCAGGGCCAGGTGCGCATCCAGGCGGGGGGCGGCGACATCGGCCGGGGCTCGGAGGTGGTCGAGTGCGAGCTGCGCGGCGACGACATCCAGATCGCCTTCCAGTCGCAGTTCATCCTCGACGGGCTCGTCGGCATCGAGACCGACCTGGCGCGCATCAACATGGAGTCGCCGACCAGGCCCGCCCTGATCCAGGACGTGCCCGGTGACGCCGAGCCCGCCTTCCGCTACCTGGTGATGTCGCTACGGCTGAGCTGAGATCAGCCTGAAGACCCTCTTGAACTCGGCGTAGGTCTCCTCGCCGACGGCCTTGGCGTAGCGGTCCTCGATGGCGGCCACGATCGCGTCGGAGCGGGCCATCTCGTCGAGCCCCTTGCGGGTGGGCACGATGAGCTTGGCCCGGCGGTCGGCCGGGTCGGGTTGCCGCTCCACGTAGCCGAGCTCGACGAGCTCGTCCACGAGCGTGCCGACGACCTGCTTGTGCTGCCCCGACAGGGCGGCCAGGTCGGTGGCCCGGCTGCCTTCCTCGTTCAGGTAGGCCAGCACGGCCCCGTGGCGCGGCCTCAGCCGCGGATGCCCCTGCTCGGCAAGGGTGGAGAAGAGCTCTCGCTGCAGCCGGAAGAGCATGCGGCTGCTCAGGACCCCGATGTCGGGGTCGGCTTGCTTGTTGTCACTGCGGCGCACGGCCACATCCTCCTATTAGTCACCAAACTTGACCGTCATTATTTCTTACTATACGTTGGCTGTATGAGCGGGACGCACCGGTTCCGCCTGATGAGAGAGAGCCGACATGACGATCTTGATCACTGGCGCGACCGGCACCGTCTCCAGTGCCCTGCTGCGCGCCCTGCCCGGCACCGACGACGTCCGCGTGCTCGTCCGCGACCTGGCCAAAGCGCCTGACGGCGTCGAGGCGGTGGCCGGCGACCTGGACCGGCCCGACACCCTGGAGCCCGCGTTCAAGGGCGTCGACACGCTCTGGCTGCTCACCGCGATGGGCCCGCAGGCGCCCCACGCCAGCATGAACGCCGTCTGGGCCGCCCGTCAGGCGGGCGTGCGCCACGTGGTCCGCATGTCGGCCATCGGCGCCTCCCATGACGCCCCCACCCGCAACGGCCGCCTGCACGCCCTGTCCGACGTGGAGCTGACAGCCTCCGGGCTCGACTGGACGATCATCCGCCCGGCGTTCTTCATGCAGAACCTCTTCGGCTCGATCAACGGCACGACCCTGTACGGGTCCACCGGCGAGGGCAGAATTGGCCTGATCGACGTGCGCGACATCGCCGAGTTCGGCGCCCGCGTGCTGGCGGACCCGTCGGCGCACCGGGGCAGGACCTACACGCTCACCGGGCCGGAGAGCATCTCGCTGCGCGAGGCCGCCTCCCGGCTGACCCCCGTCTACGGCACGCCCATCGGCTACGAGCCGGTCACCCCGGAAGGCGCCTACGAGGCGATGCTGGGCGCCGGGCTGCGCGAATGGGACGCGGCGGTCAACACCGAATACGCTCGCGCCTACGCGAGCGGCTGGGGCGACTACACCACCGAGGACTTCGCCGGCGTCGTCGGCCGTCCGGCGCGCTCCTTCGAGGAGTTCGCCGCCGACCACGCCGACAGGCTCAGGCCCTGAGCTCCTACGGCTCCGACTCCGTCAGGGCGATGAGGATGTGCTCCATGCAGGCGTGCCCGGCCCGCTCGGCGGCGCTGACGTCGCCGGCGGCGATGGCGCGGGCGATCGCGTCATGCGGGATGTAGCTCTTGTTGAGCGAGGTGCCCGCCGCGGTGATGCTGGCCCGCAGCGCCGCGGAGAAGTCCTCGTAGAGGTCGATGAGCACCAGGTTGTGGGTGGCGTGCGCGACCGCCATGTGGAAGGCCAGGTCGGCCTCGACGAACCGGTCGGGGTCGTCCAGCTCCCAGGCCCGGTCACGCTCGGCCAGCGCGGCCTCGATGAGCCGGATGTCCTCGTCGGTGCGGCGGGTGGCGGCCAGCCGGGCCGACTCGACCTCCAGCGCGCGGCGCACCTCGAAGATCTCCAGCTGCTCGGCCTGCCGCAGGCGCCTGAGCATGGCCCCCGAGAGCTCGCTGGTCGCCCGTACGTAGGTGCCGTCGCCCTGCCGGCACTCCAGGAGACCGGCGTGGGTGAGCGCGCGTACGGCCTCCCGAACGGTGTTGCGCCCGACTCCGAGTTGCTCGGCGAGCACGGTCTCGGTCGGGATCTTGCCGTTCATCGGCCACGACCCTGAGGTGATCTGTTCCTTGAGCTGGTCGATCACCTGGTCGACGAGCGAAGCCCGCTGCGCCGTACGCAGACTCACAGTCCGCCTCCTCCGGGGGAAACCAATCATCCTATGAGTCAATGACTGGGAAACCCTAGTGTATTCCAGCCGCTAAATGCTGGAGCCCCCGGAGGGTAGGTTCAGCGGGAAACTGTGGAATCGGCGGTCAGCCCGGCCAGCATGGAACGGACCCCGGCGGCTTCCAGCGCCTTACGATAAGCGGCGGTCTGCTGTGCTCGGTCCGCCACCTGGCCGTAAAGGTCGCCCAGCTCACGCCAGCAGCGCGCGGCGGGCCGGTCGGAGCCGAACGGCTGCCGGTTGCGCCCGGCGAGCAGCGTGTGGGCCGCCCCCAGGTGCGCCGACGGGTCGCCGCCCAGACCGATCGCGACCGTGGCGTGCAGCAGGTGCGCCTCCGCCGTGGCCGTGCCCGGGACGTCACGCAGCAGGCCGAGCGCCTGCGACGCGAGCTCGCCGGCCCGCACCAGGTCGTTGGCCCGCAGCCGGACCCGCGCGTGCGCGATCAGGCTCTCGCCGTGCTCGCGCTCGTTGCCCGGGTGGGCGCCGAACGTCCGCGCCGCCTGCTCGACCAGGCGCTCGGCCTCGTCGATCGGCGCCGTGGCCAGCCGCGCCCAGTGCATCGCCGTACGGGCGAGCTGCAGCGCGAGCCGTCGCTGACGGCCGGCGTTGATGGCGTCGTCGGCGAGCCGGACGGCCAGCGCGGAGTCCTCGCCCGCGGCCGCCGCGTTGCTCGCCTGCCAGAGCGAGCGCACCTCTCCGGAACGGTCCACATCATCGGGCGCCTCGCTGAGATCGAGCACCTTCTTGACGTAATCCAGCTCGGCGGAGTGGCCTTCGCGGTCGCCGCGCGCCTCGACCAGCACGGCGGCCAGGTCGACGGCGATCTCGCCCTGCGTGATGGACATGCGCTCGGCCTGCTCCAGCGCGCGGACGGCCAGGTCACGGGCGCGCAGCCGGTCGCCGGCCCGCTGGTAGCAGCGGCTCAGCGCGATCGTCAGCGGCAGGTCGGCCAGGCGCTCGGGATGCGCGGCGGCCTCCCGGCGCAGCCGCTCGAAGGCCTCGACGGCCTGCCCGAGCCGGCCCTGCGCCTCCAGCGCACGGGCCCTGCCGAAGCGGGCCTGCGCCGTGAGCATGGCGTTTTCCTCGTCGGCCGCCTTGACGATCTCCGTGTAGCGCTCGGCGGCCACCACCGGGTCACCGTGCTGCAGCTCCAGCTCGGCATGACGGAGCCCGAGCTCGGTGTCGATCCGTTGCCGAGGCTCGATCCCATGCAGGAGGAACTCGGTGGTGCATCCCAGCCTCTCGGCCAGGAGACGGGCGACGACGGGAGTCGGCGTGCGCTTGCCCGACTCGATCAGCGAGACGTAACTGTCCGACAGGTCGGGTCCGGCCAGCTGGGCCTGCGACATCCGCCTGTTCAGCCGCAATCCTCGGACGCGGTCACCGATGGTTCCCTGACTCGGCATCTCATCTCTCAAGGCGGGGAAGGGTCAACAACACGCAATGATTGCACGAAGTAGCCGAATCTGGTATCCCCGGGTGAAGAATTCCCCACCTGGAGATTAATCGTCTCCGTCATCCTTGCCGGGAAATAGCATCTGGCAGACCTCCAGGTACAAGGTCTCCGGATACGGAATGTACTCCACGTTGGACAGTGCCTGGTCCTGGCCGGCGGACTCCAGGATGAACTCTCCGTAGCCGAGCATGCGCCCAAGCAGAGATCGCTGGAAGCTCATGTCGGTGACTTTCGCCAACGGCATCATCGCCACTTTGCGCGTGATCAGGCCGGTGGTCAAGAGCATCCGTTTCGAGGTCACCACAAAGTAATCGACCGACCACTCCGCGACTTTCCATACGAAACGGATCAGCAGCAGCAGCCAGAGCCACCACACGACGACGAGGGCCGTGCCGCCCCCCTCGCCGCCGCCGAAGAATCGGCTGAGCAGTCCGGCGATGATCAGGCCGCCGAAGACCTCGGCGACCGGACGGAGCAGCACGGCTGGGTGACGCCGCACCATGATGACCTGTTGTTCGTGGGGGAGTAGGTAACGGTTGACCGACGACGGAGCAGAGTCCCCGTGGGTCACAAGTCTCATGCGAGGTTGTTCACGAATTGAGCCAGCGAGTCGGCCGCGTTGAACACGGTGTCGAACGCCCCTCTGACCGCGTCAGCGGCGTCCGCTGGTCGCGCGAACAGGTAGTACGCGACAAACGCGATACCACCGTATGTGAGGACTTTTTTGACCTGCACTGTCGCCTCCGTACCACTTACCCACTACACCCGCCGTATACATTACCCACCCTGTTGCCGGGGTAAAGGTGCTCTTGGCGAGCTAGTTATGATCTTGCCTAGCCTCGGTCACTGGCCACCAGAGCGAGGACGTGGAGGTGTTTGCGGGCGATCCGCTCGACGAGGCTGGGGTGGGCATAGCCGGTGACCTCCAGCGCCCCGTAATGAGCGGCCTCGACGCAGCGCGTCACCGTCGCGGAGGAGTGGACGCCCGCGAACTCCTCGCACAGGGCCGTCTCCACCTCCGAGTACGGGCTCGGATCCGCCTCGGTGCTCACGACGCCACCCCGGCGGTCTGAATAACGCTCATCGTGCTCCCCCACGCCCTGCGGAAGTTGCCTTCCTCACTCTACGTACCCACACAAGTACAGTATGTAACGAAGAGGTCGCAGCGCGTGGGTCGTTCAGACGACTCCGTAGAGGCGGTCGCCCGCGTCACCCAGTCCGGGGACGATGTAGCCGTTCTCGTTCAGCCGCTCGTCGAGCGCTGCCGTGACGACCCGGACGGGCTTGCCGGAGCTGGCGAACACCTTGTCCATGTACGCCAGGCCCTCGGGGGCGGCCAGCAGGCACAGCGCCGTGACGTCCACGGCCCCCCGGTCGAACAGGAACTGCACCGCGGCGGCCAGCGTGCCGCCCGTGGCCAGCATCGGGTCGACCACGTAGCACTGCCGCCCGGACAGGTCGTCGGGCAGCCGCGTCGCGTACGTCTCGGCCTGCAGCGTCGACTCGTTGCGGATCATGCCGAGGAAGCCGACCTCGGCCGTCGGCAGCAGCCGCGTCATGCCCTCCAGCATGCCGAGCCCGGCACGCAGGATCGGGACGACGAGCGGCGCCGGCTTGGCCAGCCGGACGCCCTTGGCCGTGGCTACCGGGGTCTGGACGGTCACGTCGGTGACGCGGACGTCGCGGGTGGCCTCGTACGCGAGCAGCGTCACCAGCTCGTCCGCGAGCCTGCGGAAGGTGGGAGAGTCGGTGCGGACATCGCGCAGCGTGGTGAGCTTGTGCGCCACGAGCGGATGGTCGACGACGAGGGTTTCCATAAGGGACAACGCTATCTTGTGTGACACGTACCGGCACGTTGTGGTCTTGGTTTTGATCACAATTTGGTCGGAGCGGCACACGACGGCAGGCCGGTTCTGGAACGATTGGAAACCGGCTAGAGGCTATGGTCCGACAGGGCCGGCTGTGGGGGATGGCGATGGCGATGACAGACGAAGACGCGCTCGATTTCGCCATCGTGGTCTACCGCGAGGACGAGTGCTGGGACGCCGAGCTGCTGCCGGTCGCGCTCACGTCCGACCTCCAGGGCCTGATCAAGGCCCTGCGCCAGCAGCCGAGCGAGAGCGGCACGATTGGCCTGGTCGCCGTGGGGGATGAGTTCTTCGTGGCGCTGCGCGTGCTCGGCGATCGGGTCGATGTCTTCCTCTCCGACATCGCCGCGTCCTGGGACTTCCCGCTGGCCAGGCAGGTTCTCGACTACCTCGACGTGCCCGTGCCCGACGAGGAGGAGCTCGACGAGATCCTGCAGGACGAGGACACCGCGCTGCCCGCCGGTGACCTGTCGATCTTCGCCGACCTCGGGCTCGACGAGATGGAGCTGGGCATCCTGTCCGGCGACGTCGACCTGCTGCCCGACGAGGTGCTGTCGAGCGTCGCCGCACGGCTGGGCTTCTCCGAGCCGTTCGAGCGTGCCATCGAATCGGTCTTCGACTGACCCCCTGGAGCGCACATGGCGGCCAACACCTTCTCTGCGGCCTTCGTCAAGACCGCCGGCGGCTGGAGTGGCGCCGAGGTCGACCTGCGTGACGCCGAGATCGTCGACGACCTGGGCGACGCCGTGACCGAGGCGCTCGGCCTGGCCGGCGACGAGCTGGCGCTGCTCTGTGTCGAGGTGGAGGACGAGTGGTTCGCCATCGTCCGCTACCGCGACGACGACGAGCCCCGGGTCTTCCTCTCCGACGCCCACGCGGTGCCCGCCGACCACCTGGGCGAGCTGTTCGCCGAGTTCGCCGGCGTCGTGCCCGACAAGGAGGGCAACGAGCTCGGCGTCCGCCCCGCCGGCGACTTCGAGCTCCTGTCCGACCTCGGCGTCAGCTCCGAGGAGCTGCTGGAGCTGAGCATGGAGGAGGGCATGCTGCCCGCCGACATCCTCTCCGTGCTCGCCGAGAAGCTGTCGTTCGCCGACGAGCTCGACCGGCTGAGATGAGCCACGAGGCCGCGATGCGCCTGGCCCTCGCCCAGGCCGCCGCGGCCGGCGCCCGCGGCGAGGTCCCCGTCGGCGCCGTCGTGCTCGGCCCGCGGGGCGAGGTCCTCGCCGAAGCCGGCAACGACCGCGAGGCGAGCGCCGACCCCACCGCGCACGCCGAGGTGCTCGCGCTGCGCGCCGCCGGCCGCCTGCTCGGGAGCTGGCGCCTGACCGGCTGCACGCTCGTCGTCACGCTCGAACCCTGCACGATGTGCGCCGGCGCCGCCGTCCTGTCCCGCGTCGACAGGATCGTGTACGGGGCCGTCGACGAGAAGGGCGGGGCCGCCGGGTCCCTCTGGGACGTGGTCCGCGACCGCCGGCTCAACCATCGGCCCGAGGTCGTCATGGGAGTCCTGGCCGGGGAGAGCTCCGAGATCCTTAAGAAGTTCTTCGGCACTCGGCGGATCCGGTAAGCTCGTCGGCGGTGGTGTCGCCTAGTGGCCGAGGGCGCACGCCTCGAAAGCGTGTGATGGGGCAACTCATCCGTGGGTTCAAATCCCACCACCACCGCTCACGACGAAGAGCCTCCCCGCGGGGAGGCTCTTCGCATTTGCGCACACGAAAAAGGGCCGCGGATTCGCGGCCCTTTTCAGCTCGGCAGTTCGAGCACCCTGGCGTGCAGGATCGATCGCTGGTGCAGCGCCGCGCGCAGCGCCCGGTGCAGGCCGTCCTCCAGATAGAGATCGCCCTGCCACTGCACCACGTGCGGGAACAGGTCGCCGTAGAAGGTGGAGTCGGCGGCCAGCAGCGAATGCAGGTCCAGCATGGCCTTCGTGGTGATCAAAGAGTCGAGCCGGACCTGCCGCGGCGGTATCTGCGCCCACTCGCGGTTGGACAAACCATGTTCGGGATAAGGCCGTCCATCGCCGACCAGCTTGAAGATCACCCCCCTCATTTTAGGAGAGATTTCGAATACATGCGCTCTCGACGGCCGTCACAGCAGGTCGGAGGGGGTGCATCGGCCGGGCTGGCCGGTCTTGTAGCCGACCTGGAAAGCCGCCACGCGCTGTTGCGAACTGCCGTGGGTGAACGACTCCGGGTCGACCCGGCCGCCGCTGCGCCGCTGGATCCGGTCGTCGCCCACGGCCGCCGCCGCGTCGAGCGCCTGGGCGATGTCGGCGTCGGTGAACCGCTGCTCGTAGAAGCCGCCCTCGTAGGCGTTCCTGGCCCACACGCCGGCGTAGCAGTCGGCCTGGAGCTCGGTGGCCACCGAACCGCCGCCTTCCAGCGCGCCGAGCAGGTTCTGCACGTGGTGGCCGTACTCGTGGGCGATCACGTACGCCTGCGCGAACGGGCCGCCCTGCGCGCCGAACTGGGTGCGCAGCTGGTCGAAGAAGCTCAGGTCCAGGTAGACGCGCTGGTCGCCGGGGCAGTAGAACGGCCCGACGGAGGAGTCGGCCGCCCCGCAGGCCGTGCGGACGCCGCCCGTGTAGAGGACGGTCTTGGCCGTCGTGTATTCGGGCAGCTCCTTCTTCCAGTAGTCCTGGATGCTGTTGACCACGCCGACGACCTGGCACTTCTCACTCTGGTCGGCGTCCCTGCCGGTGCGGCACTGCTCGGCGAGGTTGGCGGGCGGTTGCCGCTGGGCGGGCTCGGGCTCGCCGCCGACGTTGCCGAGCAGGGCGAACAAGACGAACGCGATCAGCGTGACGATGCCGCCGCCGCCGATGACCATGCCGCCGGGGCCGCCGGGGAACCGGCCGCCGCCGCCTCGGCCGCCGGCGTCCTGCACCTGCGAGGCGTCGAGGTTGACGTCGTCCCTGAAATCCATGCGCGCCCCTTTCCTGGGGCTGGTCCGCTTCCCAGAAAGCCGTCCTGGGTAACATGCGACTATGTCGACCGGAATCGTAGGAATCGCGCTGATTTCTCTGGGAATGGTGCTGACCCCGGGACCGAACATGATCTATCTGGTCTCCCGGTCGATCTCCCAAGGCCGCCGCGCCGGCCTCATCTCCCTCGGGGGCGTCTTCGTCGGGTTCTCCACCTACCTGGCCGCCACCTGCCTCGGCCTGACCGCCGTCTTCGCGTACGTGCCCGCCGCCTACACCGCGCTGAAGCTCGCCGGCGCCGCCTACCTGCTCTGGCTGGCCTGGAACGCGGTCAAGCCCGGCGGCACCTCCGCCTTCGAGGCCCGCGAGCTGCCCGTCGAGGCGCCGCGGCGGCTGTTCGCGATGGGGCTGTTCACCTGCCTGCTCAACCCCAAGATCGCGATCCTCTACCTGTCGCTGCTCCCGCAGTTCATCGACCCGGCCCAGGGCCACATCCTGCTCCAGAGCCTCGTGCTCGGCTCGGCCCAGATCGCCGTCGGCACCCTGGTCAACGCGCTGATCGTGCTCACCGCGGGCAGCCTCGCCGTGTTCCTGGGCCGCCGCCCGCTCTGGGTCCGCGTGCAGAGGTACGTGACCGGCACCGTCCTGGGCATCATCGCCATCCGCATGGCCACCGACCGGTCCAAGGCCCTGACCGCCGCCTAGGCGTACTCAGGGGAAGTCTCAGGGACTCACCGGAGGTTCGCCCCGGCGCGATCGAGAACAATCGACGTCATGAACCTGAAGAGAACGGGCGCGATCGCGGCCCTGCTGGGGCTGGCCGCGATGACGGTGGGCTGCGGGGTCGTGGGCGGCCCGCAGCACGAGGACACGGTGTCCTACGACGTCACCGGCACGGTGACCGCGCTTCAGGTCGAGGCCGACTCGGGCGAGATCGAGGTGGTCGAGTCCGATCGGCAGGGCGTGCACGTCACCGAGCACCTCACCTGGAACAAGAGCAAGCCCACCCCCACCCACGAGGTCCACGACGGCACGCTCGTGCTCAAGTTCACCTGTCCGAGCGGCTGGGTGGGCAACCTGAGCTGCGAGGTCGGCTACAAGGTCGAGATCCCGCGCGGGCTGCGCGTCAAGGCCGGCAGCGACTCGGGCGAGGTGACGCTGCGCGGCCTGTCCGGGCAGGTGGAGGTGACCAGCGACTCCGGCGCCATCGAGGCCACCGGGCTCACCGGCAAGCAGGTCGCGGCCAGGACCGACTCCGGCGGCATCGACCTGGCCTTCGCCGGCGCCCCGGACAGCGTGGAGACGAAGTCCGACTCCGGCAACGCGCTGATCCGCGTGCCGGACGGGTCGTACAACATCACCGCCAAGTCCGACTCCGGCAACAAGGACGTCGGTGCCACGCACGACCCGTCGGCGGCCAGGACGATCCGCATGGTCACCGACTCCGGCGACGTCGAGGTCCGGGCCGCGTAAACGGTCAGGGCCCGTTCACTGGAGGGTGACGTCCCGCACCTGCCCGGCCGTCGCGCCCGCCTCGTCGTAGGCGGTCACGGTGACGGGCGGGGTGTCGATGACCTCAAGCGGCCTCTCCAGCGCGTCCAGGCGGCCGCGCGGGTCGGGGCGGTGCGTCGCGGGCACGCGCCCGACGAAGAACCCGTTCGCCACCACCGCGTCGGCCTGCCGCCCGGGGGACCACTCGATCGCCACCACGCCGCACGCCCGGCCCGACCCGACCGGCCACGACCCGGAAGTACCCGCTCCGCGGCCGTTCGCTGCGGATGGCGCGTTCGTCCGTCTGCACCACGTACGCGTCCACGGTGAGGTCGCCCGTCAGCCCGGCGGCCAGGCCGCCGGGAGCCTTGTGGCCCCAGTACGTGAACGCCGCCGGCTCGCCCCGTTCGCCCTTCGGCACGGGCGTGCAGAAGACGAACCCGGCCGTGCTGCCGAGCAGCGCCGTCGACCCCTCGCCGTCGGTGAAGCGCGCCAGCACCCGGAAGTCCTCGACGCCGCCCAGCTCGGGCAGCCGGCGGCCGGGGTCCATGCCGTGCACCGGGCCGCCCTCGGGCATGCAGTCGCGGATCATCCGCGCCTGCTCTGGGGTGCTGGCCGGCAGCTTCGCGACGGCCTGGTGGGTCTGGCTGCGCACGGTCCCGACCGAGGAGCCCATGATCTTGGCGACCTCCGACTCGGGCAGGTCCTCGTAGTAACGCAGCACCAGCACCGCGCGTTTGCGCGCGGGCAGCGCGCGCAGCGCCTCCTGCATGGTGATGCGGGTCTCGATCTCGTCGGGCCGCTCGGTCTGCGGCCGGTCGGGGAGGGCCGCCGTCGTGTGCTCCCGGCCCCAGCGCGGACTGCGCCACCGGCTGACCTGCTCGTGGTACATCACCCGCCGCACGTACGCCTCGGGCGCGGAGCGGATCTTGCGCCAGCGGCCGGCGGTCTTCGCGAGAGCGGTCTGCAGCAGGTCCTCGGCCGCGTGCTGGTTGCCGGTCACGACATAGGCCAGCCGGATGAGGCTGTCCGAGCGAGCCGACACGAACTCGGCGAACTCGCTCTGGTGGTCGGAATGCAAGAGGCCTCCTCTGGTCTCACCCGCATAGATGCGGCGGAGACGGCGGATCTATGGCGTGTCGCGGCTCAGTCGTTCGGCGTGGTCGCGGAACCAGTCGAGCATGAACCGGCCCGAGGCGATGCCGTAGGAGAGCGCGGCGCGCTGGTGGGTGGCCAGGTCGCGGTGCTCATCGGGGACGTTGAGGGCGTCGAGGCGCTCGTCGAGGTCCGTGAGGGTGGCGAGCTCCGCCTCGATGCGCGCCGTGATGCGGCGCATCACCGGCAGGCGTTCGGGCTGCTCGACCAGGCCGAGGAAGTAGAGCCTGGCCAGCGCCGCGGTCTCCAGGTCCGGCCCTGCCGGGTCCGCCGTCATCCAGGTGCGGAACTCCTCGCGGCCGGCGTCGGTCACGCGGTAGACCTTGCGCCCGCGGCCGCCCTCGACGCTGGCCACCTCGATGAGCCCCCGGGCGAGCAGGCTGTCGAGGGCGCGTTTGATGCTGCCTGAGCTGGCGCTGTAGAAGAGCGCGACTCCACTCTCGAACGCCTTGATGAGGTCGTAGAAGCTCATCGGGATGATCAGGAGCAGACCGAGGATCACGTGGGCCACCGGCCGAGTCTAGCCCGGTTGACTCTCATAGACATGTCTAATAGATATGTCTATGAGAGATGTCTATGAGAGATGTCTACGAGAGATAAGGGGTCGCGCTCATGGTTCCCGCCGACATCGACGCCCGCATGAACCGCCTGCTGGACAAGCTCGCCGCCCGGCGCGGCCTCCACCACGTCAACCTCGCCGTCGCCCGAGGGGACCGGCGCTGGTCCGGCGCCGCCGGCTTACCGGGCCCCGACACGCCGTTCTTCGTCGCCAGCGTGACCAAGCGGTTCATCATCACGCTGGTCCTCCAGGCCCACGAACGCGGCGAGCTCGCCCTGGACGCGCCCATCACCGCCTACCTGCCCACGGAGATCACCGACCGGCTCCACGTCCTCGACGGCGTCGACCGCACCCCTGAGATCACCGTGCGCCACCTGGCCAGCCACACCTCCGGGCTGCCCGACTTCTTCGAGTACCGAGGCGACGGCCCCAGCCTCTTCAAGCACCTGGCCGCCGGAGAGGACGTCTCCTGGACGTTCGAGGAGGCCATCGAGATGGCCCGGCGGCAGGGCCCGCACTTCGCGCCCCAGGACCTCACCGCCCCCCGGCAGAAGGCCCGCTACTCCGACACCGGCTTCCAGCTGCTCATCCGCATCGTGGAGACGGTCACCGGCCGGTCGTTCGCCGATCTGCTCGCCGACCGCGTCACCGGACCGCTGGGCCTGACGAGCACCGGGCTCCCGGACCGTCCCCTGCCCCTCTACGCCCGGCGCCGCCGCGTGGACCTGCCCGGCCTGGTGAGATCGTCCAACGACCTGACCAGCACCACCGGCGACCTTCTCACCTTCCAGCAGGCGCTGCTCAAGGGGGAGCTCTTCAAGGACCCGCGCACGGTGGGCCTCCTCACCGAACGGCGCAACCGCCTGCGCAACGTCCCCGTGCTCACGTACGGGCTGGGCACCATGTTCTTCACCGTGGGCCGCCTGGCCGCGCCGAGCCGCCACCCCGCCACGCTCGTGGGCCATTCGGGGGTCACCGGCACCTGGCTCTTCCACTGCCCGGAGCTCGACCTCCACCTGGCCGGCACCGTCGACCAGCTGGAAGGCAGGGCCGTCCCGTTCCGGATCATGGCCCGCTGCCTGAGCATCTGGCGAACCTGACCGTCAGCTCCCGTACTGCTTGGTGTCCGGGTGCTCGACGAGCAGGACGTGGGCGGTCTCCTCGGCGACGGGACGGTGCCGCATGCCCCGGGGGACGACGAACAGCTCGCCCGCCTTCAGCACCACCGGGTCCTGCTCCTCCAACTGGATCTCGAAGCTGCCGTCCCAGCACAGGAAGAGCTCGTCCTCGTCGTGGTGGTGCCACGGGAACTCGCCCTCCAGCCGGGCCAGGCGGACGACCGTGGTGTCGTTCACCGCGGCCAGCTGGTGCTGCTCGAAGGGGCCGGGGAGCGCGGCGGCGGCCTCGGCCACCGAGACCGCGGCAAGCCGGGGCGCAGCGTCATGTCGTGTGCTCATGCCACGATCCTCGCCGTGAGGACGGGCCGGCTACAGAGCCAATCCAGGCAGATTGGTCCTTTCGGCGGACCAATCCACTGGAGGGGAGCCTCTAGCTGCGGCGTCAGCCCTGACGCCGACCTCGCTGAACCTCCTGTATGCGGCACTAGTCTGATCCCGGCCGTTGATCGAATGGAACGAGGTACGTCCGGTGGGTGCCAGGCCCCTGGTTGTCGGTTGGTTTGCTGTTGACCGTTGGCTCGCTGCCCTTGACGGCGGGAAGCGCGGCATCCGAGGTCGTCCGTCCGGCCGGCGCCTCGCCCTTGGGCACTCGGATCGGTGACACCCTCAAGGGGCACACCGGTCCTGTACTGGCCTTGGCCGTCGGTAAGCGCAGCGATGGCACGCCGGTCATCGTCTCCGGCGGCGAAGAGGACAGCACCGTACGGATCTGGGACCTGGACAGCGGGAAACCGCTCGGGAAGCCCATCGTGTCCTCACGCGACATCATGTGGGGCGTGGCAACGGAGAGACTCCGGGACGGCACGCCCGTCATAGCCGCCACCGCAGGGGGAGTCAGGTCAGTCGTCGGCCTGTGGAACTTGAACACCGGCAAGCACATCAAGAGGTCGTTCTCCGAGCCGTTTCCCACCACCACGTCGAACTTGGCGACAGGAAGGCGCAGCGACGGCACCCCTGTCGTCGTCACCGGCAACACTGAGGGCCGTACGCGCATCTGGAGTATGGAGACGGGAAAGAAGCTCAGCACGTACCTCTTCAGCTGTCACGAGTGCCAGGCCCGAGCCTTGGCGATCGGGAAGCGCCGAGACGGCACACCCGTCGCCGTCTCCGCGAACACCGACTATCCCCTTCTGGATGAAGACGTGCCGGATGGCAAGATCTGGGTGTACAACCTGAACACGGGAAAGTCTGTCGGGAAGTCCATCCGGATTCCTGCCACCGCGTTCGCCGGCATGGCGGTGGGGCAGCGCCGTGACGGCTCCACCGTTCTCGGCTACGGCGATGACTCCGGCAACGTGTCGGTCTGGGATCTCGACACAGGAAGTGTGGTGGGAGAGCCCTTCACCGCTCATTCCGGCACGATCTTCACCGTGGCGATGGGCAAGCGCAGCGACGGGACTCCTGTCCTGATCACCGGTGGCCGGGACAAGGCGATACGCGTCTGGAGCCTGGGGTCTTGATGTCAGCGCGCAGGGACAGTCGACTCCACTGTCCTGTTGATGCCGGTACCAGCACGTCAATGACGGCATCGGTGGCCAAAGCCGGTTGATGGCTGCAGGAAAGCCAGAAGGGGTGTGCCGTGATCACGGCACACCCCTTCTGGGCTGGCGGAGGATGGGGGATTTGAACCCCCGAAAGGTTGCCCTTTACACGCTTTCCAAGCGTGCGCCCTCGGCCACTAGGCGAATCCTCCGCCGACGAGCTTACCGGACTTCCGGACGTGTGAAGACCACCATTTCCCCGGAGCGAGCGTGGAGCGAGCACTGCCGCATCCCGCTAGACTGTCGGTGGACCCCTCGCGCGGCGTCATCCTGTGAACCTCCCCAGGGCCGGAAGGCAGCAAGGATAAGCGGGCTCTGGCGGGTGTGCGAGGGGTTCTCTTCGTTAGGAGCCCCTCGCAGGCGGGATGGTCGCATGAGCCTTGCGCTTTACCGCAAGTACCGGCCCGGGACCTTCGCCGAGGTCAAGGGTCAGGAACACGTCACAGACCCGCTGCGGCAGGCGCTGCGCACCGGCCGAGTCAACCACGCCTACCTCTTCAGCGGCCCGCGCGGCTGCGGCAAGACCTCCAGCGCCCGCATCCTGGCCCGCTCGCTCAACTGTGAGAAGGGCCCGACGCCCGACCCGTGCGGCACCTGCGAGTCCTGTGTCGCGCTGGCTCCGACGGGTCCCGGTCACCTCGACGTGATCGAGATCGACGCGGCCTCCCACGGTGGCGTCGACGACGCCCGCGACCTGCGCGAGCGGGCCTTCTTCGCGCCGGTCTCCGCGCGCTACAAGATCTACATCATCGACGAGGCGCACATGGTGACCCGCGAGGGTTTCAACGCGCTGCTCAAGCTCGTCGAGGAGCCGCCGCCGCACCTGAAGTTCATCTTCGCGACGACCGAGCCGGAAAAGGTCATCGGCACCATCAAGTCGCGTACCCACCACTACCCGTTCCGGCTGATGCCGCCCGCGACGCTGCGCGCGCTGATGGAGGAGATCCTCACCTCCGAGAGCGTCCCGTACGAGCCGGCCGCGTTGCCGCTCGTCGTCCGCGCCGGCGCCGGGTCGGCGCGTGACTCGCTGTCGATCCTCGACCAGCTCCTCGCCGGGGCCGAGGACGACGGCATCACGTACGCCAAGGCCGTGTCGCTGCTCGGCTACACCGACGGCGACCTGCTCGACGACGTCGTGGCCGCGTTCGCCGAGCGTGACGGCGGCCGGGTGTTCCAGACGGTCAGCCGGGTCATCGAGGGCGGCCACGACCCGCGCCGCTTCGCCTCCGACCTGCTGGAGCGCTTCCGCGACCTGGTCATCCTGGCCAACGTCCCCGAGGCCGCCACCAGCGGGCTGCTCGACCGGCCCGCCGACGAGCTGGAGCGTCTCGTCGAGCAGGCCGCGTCCATGGGGCCCGCCGAGCTCACCCGGGCCGCCGAGATCTTCAACGCCGGGCTCACGGAGATGCGCGGCGCGACCTCGCCGCGGCTCCTGCTGGAGCTGATGTGCGCCCGCGTCCTGCTCCCGGCCGTCTCGCAGGACGAGACCGCCCTGCTCGCCCGCCTCGAACGCCTCGAACGCGGCGGCGCCGTCGCCCAGATGGCCGCCCGCGCGTCCGCCCCTCCGCTCCCGCAATCCGGCGGTACGGGTCACGGCGCAGCGGGGCACGGCGCGGCGGGGCACGGTGGGCCGGTGCGTGAGGCCGTGCAGGGCGGGGTGGCGGTTCCCGCCCAGGGCGCGGCGTCCTACACGACAGGCGGCCCCGGCGGTGGCGCCCCTGCCGGTGGCACGTCGCAGGGAAGTGGCTCGGGCGAGGCGGCGGCGCAGGAGGCCGGTCCGGGGGAGGGGCGCGTGGCGCGGCCCTCCGGCGACGACTGGCCCGAGACCGTACGCCCCGGCGCCGCGCCCCCGGCCGCTGCCGCACCGGCCGCTCCCGCGCAGAGCGGCGCCGGGCCCGTGTCCGGCGGCGCTTCCGGGGGGCCCGTCGCCGGCGGGGCGGGGGCGATCCAGCAGCAGTGGCCCGCGGTCCTGGCAGCGCTCAAGCAGCGCAGCATCGTCGTGTGGGCGAACGTGAGCACCAACGCCCAAGTGGTCGGCGTCGAGGGCAACCTGGTCACTCTCGGCTTCACCCAGGTCGGCGCGATGAAGAACTTCACCGGCGGCGGCAAGGACGCCGTGGTGGCCGGCGCGCTGGGCGACGTGCTGGGCGGCACCTGGCGCGTGGAGGCCGTGGTGGGCGGCGGCCCGCAGGCGGCCCCGCGCGGTCCTCAGCCGGGCGGCTCCCACCCGGGCGGCTCGCATTCCGGCGGGCCTCAGGGGCATGCGCCGGGGTCGCACCCGGGCGGCGCTTCCGGGTCCCATCCCGGCGGGGCGTCGGGGTCGCATCCCGGGGGCGGATCGGGTTCTCATCCCGGCGGTCCGTCCGGGGCGCAGGGCGCATCCGGCGGTGACGCGGCGGACGGGCAGCATGGCGGCTCCCACGTGGGCGGCGCCGAAGGGCGCACGGGCGGCCCTTCCGGGCCGCCATCCGGGCCTGCGGGCGCGCGTCCCGAGGGAGGCGCGGGATCACGCCCCGGCGGCCCCGCAGGGTCGCACGCGGGCGCTGCGGGGCCGCACGGGGCTGCCACGAGCTCGTACGGGGACGCGGACGGCCGGGGAGGCGCCGCGGGCGGTCCGCACGACGCGGCGGGCGCCCAGGCGGCACAGGACGGCGCGCAGGGGCCCGGTGGGGCGGCGGGCGGCCCTCAGACGACGGACGAGTCGTGGCCGACGGCGCCCGACGACCCGGGGCTCGGCTCGCCTCCCACGCCCGACCCCACCCAGACGGCTCCCGGACGGTCCGGGGGCGGCGCGGTGGGCGCCGGGCTGGCGGCGGCCCGTTCGGCGGCCAGGGCGGCTGCGCAGGCGGGTCCCCGGACCGGCGCTCGTGCCGGCGGCGGCCGGGCGGGGGCGGCGTCCGGGTGGCCGGACGCGGTGCCCCGGCGGGACAAGAGCCTGGAGACGGACGACGTCGACCCGCTGAACGACGCGGACGCCGACGTGGACGCCGTCTCGGGCATGGCGCTCCTCCAGCGCGAGCTCGGCGCCCAGGTGATCGGCGAGATCGACCACACCTGACCCCCGTCGGAAGGCCGCCGTCCGCGGCGGGCGCGAACCCGGTGGCGGGCGCGGATTCTGACGGTGTCGCGGTTACCTGTCAGTAGCGGGTGGCGAAGGATCAGGGGGCGCGGAGGCGGGCGTGGGCTGCGGCGGCGCGGGGGTCGCAGGCCGGGAGTCCGCGGGTGATGCGTTCGAGGACCTGGTGGTCGTCGCGGCCGCTCTCCGTCTGGGCGTAGGCCCACAGGTCCTGGGGAGTGCCGTGGCGCAGCAGCGTGGTGCGGACCTGGACCTCCAGCTCGTCGCGGGCGCGGCGGATCTCGGGTGACTCCGAGCGCGGCAGCAGCGGCCCGGCGTAGGCGCGGGCCAGCGCCGCCGGGTCGCCGGCCGACAGCAGGCGGCGCAGCTCCAGGAAGTCGGCGTCGACGGGCGAGGTCAGCCGGTACGGCTTCGCCTCGACGATGGCGCCGAGCTGGGCGCGCAGCCGGTGCACCTCGGCCCTGATGGTGACGGGGTTGCCCGCGTCCCCGTACAGGTGGAAGGAGAGCTGGTCGGCCGAGAGGCCGCGCGGGTGGAGGGCGAGGAGGGCGAGGATCTCGGCGTGCCGCAGGGACAGCGGCAGCTTGCGGCCGTTGACGACGGCGGTCGGCGGGCCGTCGCCGAGCAGGGTGAGGCCGAGCGGGGAGGCGGTGACGGTCGGGGTGGCGCGCAGGAGGTAGCCGCCCGAGAAGGGCTCCAGGACGGCGACGCGGCCGTCGCGCAGGATCATGCGGTCTCCGGTGGTGGGGAGCGGGACGCGGGAGCCGAGGCGGCCGGAGGGGTCGCCGGCGATGACGCGGCCGGTGGGGGAGAGCAGGATGGTGGAGCGGGCGCGCAGGCCCTCGTAGCGGCGGCGCAGCGCGTCGTCGCGTTCGTGCATGCGCAGCGCGAGCTGGGTCTCGGCGAGCTTGGCCGCGGCGCCGACGAGGGCGACCGTGGCGGGGTGGAGGCTGGGCGCGGTGCCGCTGACGTCGACGCAGCCGAGGATCTGGCCGGAGTCCGGGTCGATGATCGGGGCGGCGCTGCACGACCAGACGTGCAGCACGCGCATGAGGTGTTCCTCGGAGTAGACGTGCACGGGGCGGCGCAGGGCCAGGGCGGTGCCGATGCCGTTGGTGCCGACGATGCCCTCGCCCCAGTGGTGGCCGGTGGCGAGGCCGACCTGGTCGGCGCGGCGCAGGGTGGCGGCGTGGCCCTCGCGCCACAGCACCCGGCCGTCGGAGTCGGTGACGAGGACGATGTTCTCGCTCTCGTCGGCGGAGCGGCCCAGGGTCTGGGCGAGGAGCGAGAGCAGCGGCTGGAGCGGGTGCGAGGCGCGCACGTCCTTGATGGTGGCGCTGTCGAAGGCCAGCGGGGCGGCGGTGGCGTCGAGGTCGATGCCGGCGTCGAGGGAGCGCCTCCAGGAGGCGCCGATCATGCCGCGGGGCTCGGCGGGGGTCACCTCGTCGGCGCTGAGGCTGTCGTGTGCCGCGCGCAGGCGGCGGGAGTATGCGTTCAAGTGAGCGTAACTCATCGGCCACTCCATGTAATCGGCCCCCAAGGCGAGCATCCGTTGTACAGGGCTTCCGGCGCAACCCGTTCGAGGGATTGCTTAGGGTGATTGAACGATCGCAACCTGTGTGCAACGTGGTGACGTCTACCGTTCCTCTCGACGCACCGGCATGGTGCGGCCGCTCCGGCCGGTGTGATGGCCGGGTCCCGGACACTGGAGGGGGGCCGGGATCCGGCCAGAATGAGGCCGGAGCGCGAAACACCTGCATGCCTGCCAGTACATGACCGCGCCCAAACACCGTAGGCTCGTGGCAGTCAAGAACGCGGAGCCACGAGGAGCGCACGACGGTGAACCCAGGGGATGTCAACCTGCAGCAGCTGCTGGAGCAGGCCCAGCTCATGCAGCAGCAGCTTGTGAGCGCCCAGCAGGAGCTCAACGATGCGCAGATCGAGGGCTCGGCCGGTGGCGGGATGGTCACGGCCGTCGTCAACGGCTCGGGCGAGCTGCTCGAGCTCAAGATCAATCCGAGCGTGATCGACGCCGCGGACCCGCAGGACACGGCCGACACGATCGCCGACCTGGTGATCGCCGCCGTGCGCGACGCCATCAGGGCGGCCTCCGACCTGCAGCAGGAGAAGCTGGGCCCGCTGGCCCAGGGGCTCGGTGGCGGCGGCCTCGGCCAGTTGCCGGGGTTCTAGACGATGTACGAAGGGGTCGTCCAGAACCTGATCGACGAGCTGGGTCTGCTTCCTGGCGTCGGTCCCAAGAGCGCGCAGCGGATCGCCTTCCACCTGCTGGCGGCCGATCCGGCCGACGTCAAGCGGCTGGCGCACGCGCTCCTGGAGGTCAAGGAGAAGGTCCGGTTCTGCCGGGTGTGCGGCAACGTGGCCTCCGAGGAGGAGTGCCGCATCTGCCGTGACGCGCGCCGCGACACGCATGTGATCTGCGTGGTCGAGGAGTCGAAGGACGTCGTCGCGATCGAGAAGACGCGCGAGTTCCGCGGCACCTATCACGTGCTCGGCGGCGCGATCAGCCCGATCGACGGCGTCGGCCCCGACGACCTGCGCATCCGTGAGCTCATGACCCGGCTGGCCGACGGCCGGGTGACCGAGCTCATCCTCGCCACCGATCCCAATCTCGAGGGTGAGGCGACGGCGACCTATCTCGCCCGTCTGGTGAAGCCGATGGGTGTGAAAGTGACACGACTGGCCAGCGGTCTGCCTGTGGGCGGTGACCTCGAGTACGCCGACGAGGTGACCTTGGGCCGCGCGTTCGAAGGACGGAGGCTGCTGGATGTCTGACGAGTGGAGCATCCTGGCGGAGGAGATCGCCGGACACGCGAGCAACTATGTGGACGGCCTGGCGAGAGTGGCGGGCGGCGAGGGCGGCGACGCCATCTGGTCGCTGCTGCTGGTCGAGGTCGCGCAGGTGAGCCTGGCCGGGGCCAAGCTCGGCGCGAACCGCGACGTGATCCTGTCGGGCAACTACGAGCCGCCGCTGAGCGAGGACCCCGACATCGACGGGGTGCGCACGGCGCTGGCCGAGAGGCTCGGCCCGGTCGACGACTACGCCGAGGTGTTCGACCCGTACAAGGACACGGGGGTCACGCCGTACAGGCTCTCCGACGACCTGACGGCGGTGGCGGCCGACCTCATCCACGGGCTGCGTCACTATCAGGCCGGGCGGCCGGCCGAGGCGCTGTGGTGGTGGCAGTACTCCTACTTCAACACCTGGGGCAACCACGCGGGCGCGGCCATGCGGGCGTTGCAGGCTCTGGCCGCGCATTCGCGGCTCGACGTGGCGGAGGAGGCCACCACCGTCTGACGGGTGTCCACATAGTGGTTGAGCCATCAGTGGCATGAGAGCCCCCAAGTAGACTGGCACCTCACAGTCCAGACCGGGAGACTCTCGTGGCGCTCGTTGTGCAAAAGTACGGTGGTTCGTCCGTCGCCGACGCGTCCTGCATCAAGCGGGTCGCGCAGCGGATCGTCGCGACGAAAAAAGCCGGCAACAACGTGGTCGTCATCGTCTCCGCCATGGGTGACACGACGGACGAGCTGCTCGACCTGGCTCAGCAGGTGTCGCCGCTGCCTCCGGGCCGCGAGCTCGACATGCTGCTGACCTCCGGCGAGCGCATCTCCATGGCGCTGCTGGCGATGGCGATCGCCAACCTGGGGCACGAGGCCCGTTCGTTCACGGGCTCGCAGGCGGGTGTGATCACCGACTCGACGCACGGCAAGGCGCGCATCATAGACGTGACGCCGAGCCGCATACAGGAGGCTCTCGACCAGGGCCACATCGCGATCGTGGCCGGTTTCCAGGGTGTCTCGCAGGAGTCGAAGGACATCACGACGCTGGGCCGCGGCGGCTCCGACACGACGGCGGTCGCGCTGGCGGCGGCCCTGGAGGCCGACGTCTGCGAGATCTACACCGACGTCGACGGGATCTTCACCGCCGACCCGCGGATCGTGCCGGCCGCGCGGCAGATCCCCAGGATCTCCTACGACGAGATGATGGAGATGGCGGCCTGCGGCGCGAAAATCCTGCACCTGCGCTGCGTCGAGTATGCTCGCCGCTTCAACCTGCCGATTCACGTACGCAGCTCGTTCAGTAACAGGGAAGGCACGTGGGTCGTCTCCGACCCTTACCACGAAGGAACCGAGATGGAGCAGCCGATCATCTCCGGCGTCGCGCACGACCGGAGCGAGGCCAAGATCACTGTTGTCGGGGTGCCCGACAAGGTCGGTGAGGCTGCCACGATCTTCAAAACTCTGGCCAACGCCGAGATCAACATCGACATGATCGTGCAGAACGTCTCGGCCGCTGCGACCGGTCGCACCGACATCTCCTTCACGCTGCCCACGGCCGACAGCCAGACGGCGCTGACGGCGCTGAAGAAGATCCAGAGTGAGATCGGCTACGAGTCGCTGCTCTTCGACGACCAGATCGGGAAGGTGTCGCTGATCGGCGCGGGCATGCGCTCGCACCCCGGCGTCACGGCGACGTTCTTCGCGGCTCTCGCCGACGCGGGGGTCAACATCGAGATGATCTCCACGTCGGAGATCCGCATCTCCGTGATCGTCGAGCAGGACGGTGTCGACGCGGCCGTGGCGGCCGCCCACCGTGCCTTCGATCTCGACTCCGACCAGGTCGAAGCCGTTGTGTATGGAGGTTCAGGACGATGAGCAGGCCCAATCTCGCCCTGATCGGGGCCACCGGAGCCGTAGGCACCGTCATGCGGGACATCGTCTCCTCGCGTGACGACATCTGGGGCGAGGTGCGCCTGGTGGCGTCGCCGCGCTCGGCCGGCAAGGTGCTCCAGGTGCGCGGCGAGGACGTCGTTGTGCAGGCGCTGGCCCCCGAGGTGTTCGACGGCATCGACATCGCCATCTTCGACGTGCCCGACGAGGTGTCGGCCGTGTGGGTGCCGATCGCGGCCGAGCGCGGCGCGATCGCGATCGACAAGTCGGGCACGTTCCGCATGGAGCCGGACGTCCCGCTGGTGGTGCCCGAGGTCAACCCGCTCGACGCGCGCGAGCGGCCGCGCAACATCATCTCGACGCCCAACTGCACGACGCTGTCGATGATGGCGGCCATGGGCGCGCTGCACGCCGAATACACGCTGACCGAGCTGGTCGTCGCCTCCTACCAGGCGGTCTCCGGCGCGGGCGTGGCAGGCTCGGCCCGGCTCTACGACGAGGTCGAGGCGCTGGCCGGCGACCGGTCGATCGGCCAGACGGCCGGTGACGTGCGCAAGGCGCTGGCCAACAAGCTGCCCGACGACTCGCCGTTCCCGGCGCCGATCGCGTTCAACGTGGTGCCGTGGGCGGGCTCGTACAAGGACGGCGGGTGGGCCTCCGAGGAGCTCAAGCTGCGCAACGAGTCGCGCAAGATCCTCGGCATCCCCGACCTCAAGGTCTCGGCGACCTGCGTCAGGGTGCCGGTGATCACCACGCACTCGCTGGCCGTGCACGCGCGGTTCGCGCGCGAGATCACGGTCGCCGACGCGCACCGGGTGCTGGGCGCCGCGCCGACGGTGGTTCTCATGGACGACCCGGCCAACGGGGTCTACCCGACCCCCGCCGACGTGGTGGGCACCGACCCGACCTATGTGGGCCGGGTGCGGCAGGCGGTCGACTTCCCCAACACGCTGGATCTGTTCGTGTGCGGTGACAACCTGCGCAAGGGCGCCGCGCTGAACGCGGCGGAGATCGCCGAGCTGGTCGCGTCCGAGTTCTGACGGGTTTCTGAAGTCCGGGCTCCGTCCACCGGGTGGTGGACGGAGCCGGCCCTGTCACCGGAACAGGATGTCCCAGTGGTCGCCTTCGTCGGCGAAGATGTCGCCCGACGGGGAGCGGTAGAGGGTGGCGCCGTCACTCCGCACACCGGTCCGGTGATGATTCTTCGTGATGTACCGGTCGATGCACTGGTTGTGTGAGATGTCGAGCTTGTAGCCGTTCCCGTGGCTGAACCGGCCCGAGGCGTGGCCCGCCTCGGTGCCGCCCGTCACCGTGATCGGGCACCGGCTGCGCCGCTTCAGCTCCACGGCCTTGGCGACGGTCCGGGTGCGCACCGAGTCGAGCGACGTGCAGTGGCGCAGGTGCTTGCTGGTGCAGTTGCCCGTCGACTTCCAGCGCAGGCCGGCGTCCTTGAGCCAGTCCGAGGCGTGCGCGTGCGACAGGTGCACGGTGGCGTGCCTGGGCCGGGCCCGGTGCAGGTCCACCGCGGGACGGCGGTGCCGCCTGGCCTCCGCCTTGCCGCCCTTGCTCTCGCGGGCCCGTGATTCGGGCCGCTCGGCCTGGCCGGCGTCGAAGCGCCTCAGGTAGAGCTCGCGGAACTCGCGCTCGTCGCCCGGCTCCCGGAAGTCGCCGGGGTGGCCGCTGGGCTCCTGGAAGTCGCCGGGCCGGCTGCCGGGCCGCCGGAGCTCGCGGGGTTCCCGCAGCTCTCCGTGCTCTCGCGGCTCTGCGGGGTCCCGCAGCTCTCGCGATTCCCCGTGCTCCCGCGGTTCTTCGTGCTCCCGCAGGTGGGAGAGCTCGCGCGGGTCGGTGGGTTCGCGCATATGGGTGAGCGCGCCCGGATCGGCGTGCTCGCGGGTCTCCGGGTGGTGCGCGCGGAGCCCCGCCAGCCCGTGGACGGGGCCGAGTTGGGCGTGGTAAGCCCGTTCCAGGCTCGTCGCGGTCTTCTCGAGCATGGCGTACCAGCGAGGGGCGTTGTACATGTCACCGGCTTCGTACACCCGGATGACCGGGTCCGGAGCCTGGCGTGGCTCGTCCGCCGGCGTCCTGGGGGCGGCCGAGGCCGCAGACGCCATCGCGATGATGGTGATCTCGATACCAAAGAGCGCGACCACGAGGAGCCGCACTGTCCTACGTATCCACATGTCGATGCCTTTTCGCGGAATAGCCCTTCCGCTGGAATCATCAATCCCACCCTTCACACCGGATAACCCCTGTCCCACCGGGATCTTTGCCTTGTGGCGGCGATCACCGTGCGGCTTCATGACCTAACCCGGAAATAAGCCGTAAAGTGACGAACGTGTCCGAAGCCCGAAACCGAGGATCGGAGAGCACTCGAGAGGTCATCGTCGAGACGGCCTTGCGACTGTTCCGGGAGCGCGGCTTCGAAGCGACGACGATGCGCGCCATCGCCGCCGAGGCCGGGGTGTCCGTGGGCAACGCCTACTACTACTTCGCCAGCAAGGAGGCGTTGATCCAGGCGTACTACGACCGCGCCCAGGCCGAGCACGAGCAGGCCTGCCGTGAGCTGCTGGCCACCGAGTTCACGCTGGCCGGGCGGCTGAGCGGGGTGCTGCGCGAGTGGGTGCGCGTCTCGGAGCCGTACCACGAGTTCGCGGTGAAGTTCTACAAGCACGCGGCCGAGCCGACGAACCCGCTGAGCCCGTTCAGCGAGCAGTCCTCGCCGGCCAGGGAGGCGTCCATCGGGATCTACCGGCAGGTGGTCGAGGGGGCGCGGGACCGGATGAACGCCGAGCTGCGCGAGGAGCTGCCCGAGCTGCTGTGGCTGCTGTCGATGGGCATGGTGCTGTTCTGGGTGCACGACACCTCGCCGGGGTGCGCGCGCACGTATCGGCTGATCGAGGTGACGGTGCCGCTGGTGGACCGGCTGGTCGGGCTGTCGCACCTGCCGGGGCTGCGCGGGATCACCAAGGACTTCATCGCCGCGGTGCACGAGCTCCGGGCGTAGTCGAGGCTACAGACCGGTTGGTATGGTCAGGGCACACCCGGATCCCGGAGGCGCGCGATGACCCAGAACTGGGGCATGACCATCCCCTTCTACGACCGTTCGCTGGCCCGTTCGCGGGAGCTGATCGAGGAGCTGCCCGCGCTCGGCTACACCGACCTGTGGTCGGCCGAGGTCAACGGCACGGACGGGTTCACGCCGCTGGCCCTGGCCTCGCAGTGGGCGCCCGGGGTGCGGCTGGGCAGCGCCATCGTGCCCGTCTCCACCCGCGGCCCGGCGCTGCTGGCCATGTCGGCGGCCACGCTGGCGGACCTGGCGCCGGAGCGGTTCGTGCTCGGCATCGGCTCGTCGTCCCCGGCGATCGTGGAGCGCTGGAACGCCGTCGAGTTCGCCAAGCCCTACGCGCGCACCCGCGACACGCTGCGCTTCCTGAAGCAGGCGCTGACCGGCGAGAAGGTGTCGGAGACGTACGAGACGTTCCAGGTCAAGGGGTTCAAGCTGGAGCGGGCGCCGAAGACGCCGCCGAAGATCGTGCTGGCCGCGCTGCGGCCGCGGATGCTGAAGCTGGCGGCCGAGGAGGCCGACGGCGCGATCACCAACTGGCTCTCGCCCGACGACGTGCGCAAGGTGCGCGCCGAGATCGGGCCCGAGACCGAGCTGATCGCCCGGCTGTTCGTCTGCGTGAGCGAGGACACCGACCGCGTACGCGAGCAGGCCCGGTGGATGCTGGCCTCCTACCTCACGGTGCCCGCGTACGCGGCCTTCCACGACTGGCTGGGACGCGGCGAGGTGCTGCGGCCGCTGCACGAGGCGTGGGCGGCGGGCGACCGCAAGTCCGCGCTCCAGGCCATCCCCGACGAGGTCGTCGACGCGCTGATCGTGCACGGCGACGCGGCGACCTGCCGGGCGCGGATCGAGGAGTACGTCGCGAACGGCCTCAACACACCCGTGCTCGCCCCGATCCCGGGCGGCGAGGTCTCCATCACCCAGGCCGTCCGCGACCTGGCTCCGAAGGGCTGAGGCGCATGGACGACATCCTGCGGCTGGACGCGGTCGGCCAGGCCCGGGCGGTGCGCGAGCGGCTGGTGTCGCCGCGCGAGCTCGCCGAGGCCGCCATCGCCCGCATCGAGGCCCGCGACGGCGAGCTGAACGCGGTCGTGCACCCGCGCTTCGAGCGGGCCCTCGCCGAGGCCGACGACCTGCCGGAGCACGCGCCCTTCCGCGGCGTCCCCATCCTGCTCAAGGACCTGGGCTGGCAGCAGGCCGGCGAGCCGTACAGCGCGGGCTCGCGGGTCTGCGACGGCCTGCGGATCGACCGGGACGGGCACGGCGTGACCCGGTTACGCGAGGCCGGCTTCCTGATCCTGGGTCGGACGAACACGCCCGAGTTCGGCAGCACGATCAGCACCGAGCCCGTCGCGTTCGGCCCCACCCGCAACCCGCACGACCCCGCGTACTCGGCGGGCGGGTCGAGCGGCGGCTCGGCGGCGGCCGTGGCGGCCGGGATGGTCGCGCTCGCGACGGCCAGCGACGGCGGCGGGTCGATCCGCATCCCCGCCTCGTTCTGCAGCCTGGTGGGTCTCAAGCCCACGCGCGGGCGCGTCAGCCTCGGGCCCGCGCAGGGTGAGGGCTGGAACGGCTTCTCCTGCCCGGGGTTCGTGACCAGGACCGTGCGGGACACCGCCGCCGCGCTCGACCTGGTCTCCGGGTACGTGCCCGGCGACCCGTACGCCGCCCCGCCGCTGCCGCGCCCGCTCGCCGAGGAGGCCGGAGCCGACCCGGGACGGCTGCGGATCGGGTACGTCACCGCGCACCCGAGAGGCGACGTGCCGGAGGTCCCCGAGCTGGTCGAGGCCGTGACGGGGGCGGCGGCGCTGCTGTCGGCGCTCGGGCACGACGTGGCGCCCGGCTGCCCCGAGGCGCTGGGCGAGCCGGACTTCCCCCTGCACTTCGGCGCCATCGTGGCCGACAACCTGGCCGCGCTCGTCGAGAGCCTGGGCCCGGCCAGGGGCAGGGCCGTCGAGCTGGACGAGCTGGAGCCGCGCAACGCCGCCATGGTGGCCACGGCCCGGGGACGCAGCGCGGCGGCCCACCTGCTGGCCGCGCAGTGGATCGACGGCTTCCGCAGGCGGATGGCCGCCTGGTGGGCCGCCGGGCACGATTTGCTGCTCATGCCGTCGGTTGGCGTGGCGCCGTTCCCGCTCGGCTGGATCCCGCCGGAGGACCTGAGCACCGCGTTCGGCAGGACTGCGCACGTCGTGGCCTTCACCTCGCCCGTCAACGCCACCGGCCAGCCGGCCGTCTCGCTGCCGCTGCACCGCACCCGCGACGGGCTGCCCGTGGGCGTCCAGCTCGTGGCCGCGGCCGGGCGGGAGGACCTGCTCATCAGGGTCGCGGCGCAGATCGAGGCCGCCAGGCCGTTCGAGCATCCCGCGCTGTGAGGAACTCCTTGCCCCCGGTAACACGTTATGTCGTGAGAGACGGGGTAAGGGGAAACACATGATGGCGAAAGCAGCGAAGGCCGCGGCGGCCTATCGGGCGTACCGGGACGTCACCAAGCCCGGCACGCCCGGCCTCATGCCGCGGCTGCGGGCGATCCCCCGCATGCTCGGCGCCGCGCTCCGGGGCCGGTACGACGGGCTGGGCAAGGGCAGGCTCACCATGATGGCGCTCGGCGTCGTCTACCTGGTCTCGCCGATCGACGTCGTGCCCGACTTCCTCATGCTGATCGGCGTGGCCGACGACTTCGGCGTGTTCCTGTGGCTGATGGCGTCACTGCTCGGCGAGAGCGGACGCTACGTCGACTGGGAGCGCCGGATCATCACCGGCCGGGTGGAGCCGGCCCCGCAGGAAGGCTAGATCTCCTCCATCCTCAGCCACGCGCGTGACGGCAGCGGGTGCCCGAACAGCCGGGCCGCGTTGCCGTAGGCGACCCTGGCGATGTCGGCGGGCGGCAGCGCGCCGAGGTTGCGCGCGACCGACTTCTGCGTGTCGGGCCAGGTGGAGTCGGAGTGCGGATAGCCGCTCTCCTGCAGCACGTGGTCGAGGCCGACCGCGAGGCGCACCCCCGACAGCGCGTGGTCGTCGAGTGTGCCGAAGAAGAAGTTGCGGCGCAGCACCTCGCTGGGCTTGAGCCCGCCGTCCCACTGCGCCTCGCCGGCCACCGGGTGGTCGAGGGCGTAGTCGGCCCGCTCGGCGAGCACCGGCAGCCAGCCCACCCCGCCCTCGGCGATGAGGATGCGCAGGTTGGGGAAGCGCAGCGGCAGCCCGGACCACAGCCAGTCGGCGCAGGCGAACATGGCGCTGGTCGGCAGCAGCGTGGTGATCGCCTCGATGGGGGTGTCGGGCGACGGCACCGGCGACCAGCTCGACTCGCCTATGTGGAGGCAGACGACCGTGCCGGTCTCCTCGCAGGCGGCGAAGAACGGGTCCCAGTGGCCGGTGTGGATCGACGGCAGCCGCAGCCGGGTCGGGAACTCGGGGAACACCACCGCCTTGAAGCCCCGGGCGGCGTTGGCGCGGATCTCCTTGGCGGCCACGTCGGGGTCGGGCAGCCAGGGGAGCTGCAGGCCGATGATCCGCTCCGGGTAGGTGCCCGCCCAGACGTCGATGTGCCAGTCGTTGTAGGCCTTGACCAGCGCGAGGCCGAGCTCCTGGTCGCGCGTCCTGGCGAACGGCATGCCCGACTGGCCGGCCAGCATGCCGGGGAAGCACAGCGCGGCCCAGACGCCGGCCACGTCCATGTCCTGGACGCGGGCCTCGATGTCGTGGCAGCCGGGGCGCATGGTCTCGAACCTGACCGGGTCCAGGGTCCACTGCTCGCGGGGCAGCCCGGCGCCCACGTCGAGGCCGGCGCACGGGTAGGTGGCGCCGCCGTAGCGCCAGACCTGGTGACCGGCCTCGGTCTCCACGACCTTGGGCGCGACGTCGGCGTATTTCTCCGGCAGCCTGTCCTCGAAAAGGTCAGGGGGCTCGATCAGATGATCGTCGGCGGAGATGATCACGTAGTCGCGCCGCCTCGGCTCTGGATCGGGAAGCAGCGGCGTAGTCACGCAGGTAACCGTACGACGGCGGGATAACGTCGAACAAGCTGCGACGTATCCGTTGGGTATCCGGGCATATCCGAGGGCCGTTCGGACCCGGGATCGCCGGGAGGGGGACGGCTGGCGATCCCGGGGCCCCGCCGCTACCCGCGCGGGCCGGGTTCAGTCAGGAGATGGGCGCGCAGTTCGCCGACGGCGTCGGGGGAGAGGCCGACCACGCCGGTCACGTACGACTCCACCGAGCCGTGCCTGTCCGCCAGGTCGGCGAGGAACAGCCGCATGGCCTCGGCGGGGGCCAGGCCGAAGCCGGGCCACAGCTCCTCGTCCGGGTGGCGGGCCCGCCAGTCGGCGATGAACCGCTCGGTGGCCAGGCCGGTCAGCTCGTAGTCGGCCACGATGTCGTCGTCGGCCACGCCCGCCACGGCCAGGATCATCGCCGTGAGCAGGCCGGTGCGGTCCTTGCCGGCGGCGCAGTGGATCACGGCGGGGGCGCTGTCGGCGCGGCAGACCGTCTCCAGGGCGGTGCGCAGGTTGTCCACGCCGTCCTCGGTGACCTCCAGGTAGCGGTCGGCCAGGAAGCGGGGGACGCCCTCCGCCTCGTCGAAGGTGGCGAACTGCCAGCGCCGGCCCTCGATCGGCAGGTTGTGGTAGGCCAGGCCGTGCTCGTCGGGGACGCGCCCGTGCCTGTCGACCTCGAAGGGGTGGCGCAGGTCGATGACGGTGCGCACGCCCAGCGCGCGGAACGTCTCCAGGTCGGGTCCGGCCAGCCAGCCGAGGGAGTCGGCCCGGTAGAGCCGCTGCCAGCGGACGGTCCGGCCGTCCTTGGTGGCATATCCACCTATGTCGCGGAAGTTGTGGATATTTGCGAACTTGATGTGGCGGCTCACGCTCACCACCTTAGTTCGCGGACATTTCCGCCTGCTGGTCATCGGCGGCGCGGGCCTCCTGCGCCTTGCGGTCGGCCAGCTCGCGGCGGATCAGCAGCACCCAGCCGCCGATCGCGATGCCGATGAACAGCCACCACTGCACGCCGTAGGCCAGGTTGAGGCCGCCTCCGGCGCCCACGTCGGGGGCCGGCACCGGCTCGGGCGCCGCCGCGGGCGCGGGCTTCTGCTCGACCAGCTCCACGAAACCGCCCACGAGCCGGTACGGCAGCGCCTTGCCGATCTTGGCCGGGTCGATGAGCAGGACCTGGCCGGGCGGCAGCCCGGAGCGCTCGCGGATCCCGCTGTTGGCCTCGGTCTCGCCGGTACGTAGCCGCCCGGTGACACTTACCTCACCCGGCGGCGGCGGGGGCACGTCCGGCGGGGTGTCGGCGGTCGCCCCGGCCTTCACCCAGCCCCGGTTGACGAGCACCGCCTGGCCCTGGCCGATCACCAGCGGGGTCAGGACGTAGTAGCCGTTGCGCCCGTCCTGCGGCCTGCGGCGCACGACCAGGCCGTGCCCGGCGTCGTACGTGCCGCTGACCACGACCTTCCTGAACCGGTCGGACTCCTTGACCGGCTCGCCCGGCCGGGCCAGGGTGCCGAGCGGCACCGGGGCTGCCTCGATGTTGGCGGTGACCAGGTCGCTGTTGGCCGAGCGCTCCTCGAAGCGCCCGAACTGCCACCGGCCCAGGAACACGAAGGCGGGGATCACGAGCAGCACGACGACGTGGAGCGCGATCCAACGGGGCGTGAGCAGGAACCGGTACACGCTACAAGGGTAGGCACCGATGCCGGTGGTCAGGCGCCCGGCACCGCTGTGACCTCGCGCGGGCCGCCCACGTCGTGGCCGTCGGCGCAGCGCAGGTGTTGCTCGACGGGGGCGCCGCAGTCGCGGTGGGTCAGCAGGACGGGCGGGCCCTCCTCGCCCGCCAGATACTTGTCGCCCCAGTGCATGAGCGCGACCAGCAGCGGATAGAGGTCGCGCCCCTTGTCGGTGAGCCGGTACTCGTCGCGCTGGCGCTGGCCGGGCTCGCGGTAGGGCTCCTTGCGCAGCAGGCCCTCGTCCACCAGCCGGGTCAGCCGGGCGCTGAGCACCTGGCGGGGGGCGCCGGTGAACGCCTGCATGTCGGCGAAGCGGCGTACGCCCCGGAACGCCTCACGCAGCACCAGGAAGGTCCACTTCTCCCCGACGATGTCCAGGGTCCGCTCGATGGAGCAGTTGGCCACCCGGAAAGGCACGTTCATGGTGCACATCATACCTGAGTTCAGTTGACAGACTCAGATCGTTGAGGGCAGGCTGGGTCTGTGATCCGAACTCAGGAGCCGCTGATCCGCCCGGCGCGGGCCGACGACGACGAGCGCGTCCGGCGCTTCCTGGCCGGGCTGTCGCCGCAGACGCAGGCGCTGCGCTTCTTCACCGGCGTCACCCGGCCCTCCGCGAGCCTCGTGCGCACGATGGTCGAGGTGGACGAGCGCCGTGACGCCCTGGTCGCGCTGCACGGCGACGAGATCGTCGGCCACGCCATGAGCTACCGGGGAGGCACCGCCGACGTGGAGATCGCCGTGGTCGTCACCGACCAGTGGCAGGGCTTCGGGCTCGGCCCCAGGCTCCTCGGCACGCTCCTGATCAGAGCCGCCGTGCGGGGCGCCACCACCGTGGGCATGGACGTGCTGGGGGAGAACAGGCGGGCGCTGCGGATGATCCGCAGGATCTGGCCGGAGGCCGGCATGAAGGTCGCGTCCGGCGCGGTCGAAGTGACCGCTATGATCCAACAGGCGGGAGTATTTGCGGAACAACGTTCTGGTGGCTCACCATTGACAGCGTGAAGAGTGTCAAGAACGGACGCGACGGACGGACCCGGATCATCGAGGGCGCGCTCCGCCGTTTCAGCCAGGACGGCGTCTCCGCCACGACCCTGGCCAGCCTCCGCGAGGAGAGCGGCGTGAGCGTCGGAAGCTTCTACCACCACTTCGCCAGCAAAGAGCACGTCTTCGGCGTGCTCTACGGCGAGATCCTGGCCTCCTACCAGAGCGAGTTCCTCGCCGAGCTGGTCGGGCACGACGACGCCCGTGCCGGGATCGAGGCGATCGTCGCGTTCCACATGCGCTGGGCCGGAGAGCACCCCGAACGGGCCCGCATCCTGGTCAGCGAGCGCCCGCCGCGCAAGCACGAGCCGGGCGGCGCCGAGGTCGCCGAGGCCAGGCGCGGCTTCTTCCGCCAGGTCTCCGACTGGTGGCGGCCGCACATGAAGAACGGCCTGCTCCAGCCCGTCCACCCGACCATGTGCTACGTGCTGTGGCTCGGGCCCGCGCAGGAGATGTGCCGGCTGTGGTTCGCGGGCGCCCACACCCCCACCGACGAGGAGATCAGGGGGCTCGGCGAGGCCGCCTGGCAGAGCCTGCGCCAGCCCTGACCGGCGGCCCCAGCCGGGCGGGCACCCGCCAGCTCGACCGGTCGAGCGAGATGTCCAGCCGCAGCTCACCGCGCTGCCTGCGCAGGCCGGGCACCCGTACGCGATCGTGCACCGCGAACCGGCCCCGGTGCCGGTAGCCGAAGCCGAGCTCGCCGGGAAGCACCCGCATGTCGTCGTGGTTGCCGCAGCGCGGGCACGTCCACGAGACCAGGTCCAGCCACCGGTTGTAGCCCGAGCAGGCCGCGAAGTATTCGTCCGGCGCGAAACGGGACTGGCAGGTCAGGCAGGGGATCAGCACGAATCCGCTCCTCGTCGAACGGCACAGCGGCTCCCCAGAAGTATCGCGCCCCACTTGTTCCCAGCTTGCGGAAAACTTGGATGTCTCGGTAACAGTATGATCACTGACGGTATCGGAGGTTCCGTTGTGATCTGCGGTGAAAGGATGGTCTCGTGGAACGACTGCGTGAGCACCTCCTGGAGACCGGCTACACGATCGACGGCGTCCGCGACCGGCTGGGCGACATGGCGGCCACGGCGCTGGCCCGCGAGGAGCTCGTGCCGGCCCTGCGCGCCACCGCCGCCGGCGACCCGCTGGGCACGCTGATCCGCCTGTGGTGGCTGGGTGCCCCCGTGGAGACGAGCGCGCTGCACCCGTCCGTGCTGGAGTCCGGCCTGATCGCCGTCTCCGGCTCGCAGGCCCGCGCGACCGTCCACCTCCAGCCCTGGGAGACCGGCGGCTACGTCGTCTCCGACCGCAAGGTGCGGCCCGGCGACCCGGCGCTGCGCCCCGACCACGTGGTCGGCGCGGGCGGCGCCTCCGCCAACCTCGCCCAGCTCGTCACCCGCCGCCCCGTCGGCCGCGCTCTCGACCTCGGCACCGGCTGCGGCGTCCAGGTGCTCTCGCTGGCCGGGCGGGCCGGCCACGTCACCGCCACCGACGTCAACCCGCGCGCCGTCGAGCTCGCCCGGCTGAGCTGGCAGCTCTCCGGCCTGACCGGCGTCGAGGCCCGCACCGGCTCCCTGTACGAGCCCGTGGCGGGCGAGCGGTTCGACCTGATCGTCTCCAACCCGCCGTTCGTCATCTCGCCCGGCGGCCGGCTGACCTACCGCGAGACCGGCGGCGACGGCGACGGCTTCTGCCGCGATCTCGTACGGGACACGCCCCGGCACCTCAACCCCGGCGGCCAGGCCCACTACCTGGCCAGCTGGCTGCACGTCGAAGGCGAGGACTGGCGCGACCGCGTCGGCGGCTGGCTCGGCGAGACCGGGTGCGACGCCTGGGTGGTGCAGCGCGACGCGCAGGACCCCGCCGAATACGTGGAGCTGTGGCTCAAGGACGCCGCCGAGCAGGGCACCCCCGGCTACACCGAGCACTACGACCGGTGGCTCGCCTGGTTCGAGGAGCACAAGGTCGAGGGGATCGGGTTCGGCTGGATCAGCATGCGCAGCTCCGGCACCCTGGACCCGGTCGTACGCCTGGAGGAGCTCACCCACCAGGTCACGCTGCCCGTCGGCGGCTACGTCGACGACGTGCTCGACGCGATCGGCGCCGCCCACCGGGTCCGCGACCTCGGGTCCGCGCTGCTGCGCACCGCCGACGGGCTGCTCGACGAGCGGGTGGGGCTGCCGGGGGCCGAGGACCCGATGCGCATCGTGCTCCGCCAGACGACCGGGCTGCGCCGCAGCAGGGAGGTCGGCACCGTCGAGGCGGCGCTCGCCGGGGTCTGCGACGGGGAGCTGGCGCTGGGGCCGCTGCTCAACGTCATCGCCGAGCTGGTCGGCGACGGCGAGATCCCGGACGCCGACGCCATCCGCCCCCTCATCGCGGAGGGCTACTTCCTGCTCTAGGCCTTTTCGGTTGCCCAGGCTCAGCGCCTTTGATTCGCCGTTGATCGGTTGTTGACGCCGCCGGTGGAAGCTTCTGACTACGACACGGACCTGGGGGGTTCGAGGACCGTGTCGGGTCCGGCCGGTCGTCGATGTGAGGCGGCTAGCCGCTACGCGGAGCATCCGGATAACCGGGCCCCCTAGCGACGCGTGGCGGTCAGATGGCCGGCCGGGCCGCGTATCTCATCGGCCACGGGGGTCGTGACTCCAAAGGGACAGCCTTGTTTAACCATGTGTGGATGACACGTCTGGACGACGAGCTGTACTCAGGACTCGACGACCTGAGCGCTGTCGAGGAGGACCTTGATGTCCCCGGCCTCGGGCGCGCCCAGCCTGGTGAAGATGGCGAAGGCCTGGCGTAGGCAGTCGACGCTCCTGGAGACGCTGCCGAGCCCGCGCAGCGCCTTGCCCAGCACCGCCAGCGACAGCGCCTCCCCGAACGGATGGCCGATCTCGCGTGACACGACCAGCGCCTGCTCGGCGTGGCGTACGGCGTCGGGGTAGCGCTCGGCGGCGATGAACGTCTCGGCCAGCCGGGAGCAGACCCGCTGCTCCCACACCCGCTGCTTGCTGGCGCGGAAGAAGGCCAGGCACTCGGCGTGGTGGTGCACGGCCTCGGTGAGCCTGCCGACGCGCGACAGCACGATGCCGAGGTGGTAGCGGGCTCTGGCGGTGCCGGCGCCGCTGCCGATCTCGGTGAAGATGGCCAGGCCCTTCTCGGCCGCGGCGATCGCGTCGTCGGGGCGGCCCAGGCCCAGGTGGTCGCGGGCGGAGTAGCTGAGCACCAGCCCCTCGCCGGCGGGCACGCCGTTCTCCCGGTAGAAGCGCATGGCGGCGTCGAACCAGGCGAGCGCCTCGGTGTGGCGGCGCTGCCGGCCGACGACGACGGCGAGCGCGTTCAGCACCTCGCCGGTGACGACCTTCTCCTTGCGCTCGACCGACAGCGTGTGGACGATCTCGAACTGCTCCTCGGCCTCCGGCAGCCGGTTGCCGGCGAACAGCACGCGGCCGAGCACGTAGCGGGCGCGCAGCTCGCCGGCCTGGTCGCCGAGCCGCAGCGCGGTGGCGAGCACGGCGCGGGTGCCGAGGTCGAACTCGCGGGTGTGGGTGCCCGACTCCAGCAGCGGCTCCATGGCCACGAGCAGGTCGCCGGCGGGCAGGAGCTGCTCGCCGGTGCGCGAGGACGCGGCGGCCTGGTTGATCGCGGCGAACAGCGAGTCGCCCTCGGCGATCAGCCAGGCGACGGCCTCGTCGGCGGTGCCGAACGTGCGCCCGCTGCCGACCACCACCAGGTTGTCGGAGATCATGCTGCCCTCGTAGGCCAGCCGGTGGGCCGACTGGGCGGAGGCCAGGTAGAAGCCGAGCAGCCGCCGCAGCGCCATCGTGCGGGCTTGGGGGCGTTCGCTCTTCTCCAGCGCCCGCCTGGCGAACAGCTTGAGCAGGTCGTGGAAGCGGTAGCGGCCGGGCGCCGGGGCCTCCAGCAGGCTGGCGTCGACCAGCGACTCCAGCACGTCCTCGGCCTCGATCACCGTCGTCGAGAGCACGGCGGCTGCGGCGCCCGCCGAGATGTCGGGCCCGTTGGGCAGCGACAGCAGCCGGAAGGCGCGGGCCTGGGCGGCTTCGAGCTGGCCGTAGCCGAGCGCGAAGGTGGCCTCGACCGCCAGGTCGCCGACGCGCAGCTCGTCGAGCCTGCGCTGCTCGTCGGCCAGCCTGGGCACCAGGGAGGCGACGGTCCACGAGGGCCGGGCGGCGAGCCTGGCGGCCACGATGCGCACGGCGAGCGGCAGGAAGCCGCAGGCGGCGACCACGTCCATGGCGGTGGCGTGCTCGGCGGCGACCCGTTCCGGCCCGGCGACCGAGGCGAACAGCGACAGCGCCTCGTCCGGCTCCATCACGTCGAGGTCGATGAGCTTGGCCGACGGCAGGTCGGCCAGCTTGACCCGGCTGGTGACGATGGCCGCGCAGCCGGGCGAGCCGGGCAGCAGCGGGCTGACCTGCCGGGCGTCGCGGGCGTTGTCGAGCAGGACGAGGATGCGCCGGTCGGCGAGGATGGACCGGTACAGCGCCGAGCGTTCGGCCAGTCCTTCGGGGATGACGTCGGTCGGGATGCCGAGCGCGCGCAGGAACGCGCCGAGCGCCGATTCGGGCGCGGTCGCCTCGTCGGTGTAGCCGCGCAGGTCGGCGTAGAGCTGGCCGTCGGGGAACAGGTCGCCGGTCGCGTGCGCCACGTGCACCGCCAGCGCGGTCTTGCCGACGCCGCCGATGCCGCAGATCGCGGCGACGGGCACGCCCTCGGCGGGCGACTGGGCCGACAGCAGCGTACGCAGCCGCCGGGCGATCTCCTTGCGGCCGGTGAAGTCGTTCACGGCGGCCGGGAGCTGCGCCGGGCGGGGCAGCTCGGGCGCGTGCTCCTCCTCGGCGGGCGGCTCGTCGGGGGCCACCTCGGCGGCAGCGAGCGTGGGGTCGGCGGCCAGGATGCGCTGGTGCAGCGAGGTCAGCTCGTGGCCGGGCTCGATGCCGAGCTCCTCGACCAGCGCGTCGCGCGTCTCGGTGAACACGGCCAGCGCGTCACCCTGCCGCCCGCACCGGTAGTAGGCCAGCATGAGCTGGGCGCGCAGGCGCTCGCGCAGCGGGTGGTCGGCGGTCAGCGCGATCAGCTCCGACACGACCGCGGCGTGGTTGCCCAGCTCCAGGTCCATGTCCATGAGCGTCTCGATGGCGCTGATGCGGCGCTCGATCAGCCGGTCGCGCTGGTGCTCGGCGTACGGGCCGACGGCCCCGGCGAGCGGTTCGCCCTCGAACAGGGCGAGCGCGGCCCGCAGGCCGGTGGCGGCGGCGGACAGCCGGCCTGACCTGCGCGCGCTCTCGGCCTCGGCCATGCCGCGCTCGAACCGGGTCAGGTCCAGCGCGTCGCCGGGCAGTCGCAGCGCGTAGCCCCTGCCGACGGAGGTGAGCAGCTCGGGACGTGAGCGGGCGGGCCTGTCGGGCTCCAGCACCGTGCGCAGCCGGGACACGTACGTGCGCAGCGCGCCGAGGGCCCTGGGCGGCGCTTCCTCGCCCCACACGGCGTCGATCATCTCGGCCGGGGTGACCGCGCGGCCTTCCCGCAGGAGCAGCATGCCGAGAATGGAGCGCTGCAGCGGCGTGCCGAGGTCGAGCTCCTGACCATCGCGCCACGCGCGGACGGGACCCAGTACGGCGAACCGCAGCCCGCCTTCGATGTCCTGACCAGCCATGCCGCCTGTCCCCACATCAATGGAACGATTTGTTACCAAATGATAGATCCAATGACGCCGAGCACCTAGGAATGCGGGCATTCGTTAACCGAAGCGTTGGCCGCCTTTTGACGACACGGCCTTTACGACACAGGCCCCGCCCATTCCGGGCGGGGCCTTCAACGGATTTTCCTATGCTGCTTCGACTGCCGTCTCGACCAGACCGAGCCTGTGGAGCAGCCGTTCTCGCACGGCCGGCCATTCGGAGATCAGGATCGAGTAGAACGCCGTATCTCGGACCGTGTCGTCGGCGCCTCGGCTTTCCGCTCGCCGCACCCCGTCGAAGTGTGCGCCGAGGGCCTCGATGGCGGCCCGGGATCGGACGTTCCTCACGTCGGCCTTGAGCGTGATGCGGTGGACCTGCCAGGTCTCGAAGGCGTGCGAGAGCATCAGGAACTTGCTCTCCCGGTTGGCACCCGTGCCCTGGGCGGAGGCGCCCAGCCAGGTGTAACCGATGTCGGCCACGGACGGGACCTCGCCCACCGCACCACGCGTGCCCGGAGGCCAGGGCATGGGACCCTGCCAGTACTCCAGGTTCATGAGACGGGTGGCACCGACCACGCGGTCGGTGTGCAGCCACCGGATGGCGAAGGGCACCGTGCGGCCCTCCGCCTGCTCAGCCAGCGCGGCCTCCACGTAGGAGACCATCTCGTCCCGGTTGCCCGGGACCCGAGTGAAGCCGTAAGTGGACCGGTCTTCACTCGCCGCGGCGATCAGGTCATCGACCACCGCGAGGCTGAGAGGTTCCAGGCGCACGAGGCGCCCGGACAAGGTGACAAGAGCGGACATGTGCACATGATGGGGGTTGCTCGGAGTCCGCGGAACCACGCTATCGGGGCCGTCGTCCCCGCACCTCGGAAAGCACGGTGTTTCCGCAGGTCAGAGGGGTAATTCGGAAGGATCTCCGGGGAAGATTTCGCCTAACCGTGACATCCGGTCGGCACCAGCGCCGGACGCCGTTCACGCGACGCCAGCGAGAGCTCCTTCAGGCCCATCGAAAGATGGTCGAGCGAGGCCGCGATCCACGGCAACTGGAGCGGATCGGGGCTGGTCAGCGCGGTCAGCCGGTCCTCGGTCGTGTCCCCGTACAGCAGGCTGACCGCAACCCGCACGCGCGCGGCGGCCGGGTCGTCGCCGAAGGCGTGACCGGGCAGCACCCCGAGGCCGTGCTGGTCGAGCAGGAGCCGGGTGACGTCGGCCGAGCCGCCGAGCCGCAGATGGCTCAGGTCCGGGTAGAGGTAGAAGCCGCCCTGCGGGGCCGGCACGGAGGCGCCGATCTCCACGAACCTGTCGTGTACGGCGCGGGCCAGCGTGCCGTGCAGCCGGCGGCTCTGCCTGACGCGCTCGGTGAGCTCGCTGGGGTCGGTGAAGGCGTACGCCGCGGCCTCCTGGATCGGGGCGGCCGGGGCCGACCAGATCTCGCTGGCCACCGCGAGCAGCCGGGCGCGCAGCTCGTGCGCGTCGTCGGGCAGCCGCGCGACGCCGATCCGCCAGCCGCCCAGAGCCAGGCTCTTGCTCAGCCCGGTGGTGACGATCGTGCGCTCGGGCGCCAGATCGGCCGGGGAGGTGAAGGACGTGGAGGGGTCGTGCAGCAGGTCGCGGTAGATCTCGTCCGAGATGACGTACAGGTCCAGTTCGCGGGCGAGCGCGACCAGGCGGCGGATCGCCGAGCGCGGCGCGAGCCGGCCGGTGGGGTTGTCCGGCAGCGTCACGAGCAGGGAGCGTACGGTCCGGCCCTGGGCGCGGGCGTCCAGCACGGCCGCCTTCACCAGGTCGGGGTCCGGCACGCCGCCCTGGCCCGAGGGCGCGGGGACCAGGATCGGGCGTGACCCGACGAGGTCGGCCTGCGCGGCGTAGCTGACCCAGCTGGGCATGGGCAGGACGACGTCGCCGCCGATCGCCAGGAGCAGGCCGTACAGCAGGGATTTGCTGCCTGGCCCGCAGACGACCAGCTCGGGGTCGGTGATGAGCCCCCGTCGTGTCCAGTAGCCCGCCGCCGCCGTCCTGAGCTCGGACGCCCCCGCGACCGGCCCGTAGCCGTTGCGTTCCGATGCGGCGGCCAGCTTGTCGCGCAGCGCCGGGTGGACGGGCAGTCCTGCCTCACCGAAGGCGAGGTTCAGCACGCGTTCCCCGGCGCGTCGTCTTCGTTCGATGTCCTCGTTCGCCGCCAGGGTGGCGGAGAGAGTCACGGTCATGTTTGTCACGTTCCCAGGGTGGTTGTAGGAAGGCATCAGGACAAGCGAGGCTTTTTGTGGGTAGGCGTAAGGAAGTCCGATGCTCGATTTGCGGCGTTTGACGTTGATCTGCGAGTTCGCTCGGCGCGGCAGCATCGCCGCGACCGCGGAGTCGCTGGGCTACAGCCCCTCCGCGGTCTCGCAGCAGCTCGCCGCGCTCGAACGCGAGACCGGCACCGCGCTCATCGACCGGACCGCGCGCAGTGCCGAGCTGACCGACGCCGGCCGCAGGCTGGTGGCGCACGCGGAACGCATCCTTTCCATGGTCGAGGAGGCTGAGTCGGACCTTTCGGCTCACGCGGGCAGCCCCGCCGGACGTGTCGTGGTTACCGCCTTCCCCACAGCGGCCGTCGCATTCGCCCCGGCCCTCGCCAGGTCCCTCCGCCGCCACACCGAACTCACGCTCAGGCTGGGGCAGAGCAGGTCGGGAAAGGGCATGCGGGAGGTGCAGTCCGGCGAGGTCGACATCGCGCTCGTCGACGACTGGTACGGCATGGCGCGCGACAGCGAGAACCTGCGCGTCTTCCCGCTCCTGCACGACCCCCTGGTGCTCGTCGTGCCGCGCAAGCACCGGCTGGCCGACCCCGACGTGCCGCTCGACCTCAGGGAGCTGCGCGACGAGCCGTGGATGGCCACCCCCGACGGCGAGCCGTCCCGCCTGGCGGTGGACCGGCTGTTCGTGGACGTGGGCGGCACCAAGCCGACGCCGTGGGAGTTCGAAGGGCTCGGCACCATCCTGTCGCTGGTCGCCAAGGGCATCGGCATCGCCGCCGTGCCCGCGCTCGCGCTGGCCGCCGGCGTGCGCGGGCTGTCGGTCCGCCACTTCCCCGGCAACCCCGTCGGCCGCGACGTGCACGCGGTGGCGCGCGTCTCCAGCGTCAACCGGCCCTCGGTCTCGGTGACCCTGCGAGCCATCCACGTGGCCGCCCGCTACATCGCCGCCGATCTGGATCCGGTACGGTTCGCAGACCGGTAGCGTTCTGCGCCATGGCGCCGACGTACGACATCGAGACCCTCCTGCTCGCCCAGCCGAGCGTGCGCACGGTCGCGGGCGTGGACGAGGTGGGCCGCGGAGCCTGGGCCGGGCCGGTCACCGTGTGCGCCGTGGTCACCGACCTGTCCGCGCCGCCCACCGGGCTCACCGACTCCAAGCAGCTCTCCGCCGCCAAGCGCGACAAGGTCGCCGCCGAGCTGGAGACCTGGGCCGCCGGCATCGGCTTCGGCGAGGCGGGCCACGACGAGATCGACCGGCTCGGCATGACCGAGGCGCTGCGCAGGGCCGCCCGCCGCGCCCTGGAAGCGCTGCCCACCAGGCCCGACGCCGTCATCCTCGACGGCAAGCACGACTACATCGGCGCGCCCTGGCCGGTGCGCCTGGAGGTCAAGGGCGACGCGGCCAGCATCTCGGTGGCCGCCGCCTCGGTGCTGGCCAAGGTCAGGCGCGACGCGTACATGGCGGAGATCGGATGTGAGGCGTACGGGTTCGCGGAGAACGCCGGATATCCGTCGCCGCAGCACCAGCAGGCGCTCGCCGAGCTGGGGCCGACGGCGCACCACCGGCTCTCCTGGTCCTACTTGGACGACCTGCCGGCCTGGCGGCACCTCAAGCGGCACCGCGACCCGGCCGCCGTCGAGGGGCAGGTCAGCCTCTTCGGCTGACACCGGGCTGCGGCGTCGGCCATCATCGGTGGGATGCGCATCGGCATCTTCCTCGTCGCCGCCCAGTTCCCAGGCGGGGAGCCGGGCCGGATCCTGGCCGACACCGTCGAGCTGATCGTCGCCGCCGAGCGGGCCGGGTTCGACGACGCGTGGATCGCCGAGCACCACTTCATGACCTACGGCGTGTGCCCGTCGCCGATCACGCTGGCCGCCGTCGCCGCCGGGCGCACCACCAGGATCGGGCTCGGCACCGCCGTCAGCGTGCTGTCCACGCAGCATCCGATCGCCCTGGCCGAGCAGGCCGCCATGCTGCACCACCTGTCGGGCGGGCGCTTCACGCTCGGCGTCGGGCGTGGCGGGCCGTGGGTGGACCTGGAGGTGTTCGGCACCGGGCTGGACCGGTTCGAGCGGGGCTTCCCGGAATCGCTCGACCTGCTGACGGCCGCCCTGTCACGCGAGACGGTGTCGGCCTCCGGTGAGTTCTTCGCCTTCCGCGACGTGCGGATGGTGCCGTCGGCGCGGCTGCGGCCGGTGGTCGCGTGCACGTCGGGGTCCACGATCGCGCTGGCGGCCGGGCGCGGGCTGCCGATGCTGCTCGGCGTGCACGTGGGCGACGAGGAGAAGGCGGCGGCGGTGCGGGCTCATGGCGCGTCCGGTGTTCCCGGCTCTTCCGGGGGGCACGTCGCCGCGGCGGTCGCGCACGTCGCCGACACGACGCCGCAGGCCGTGCGGGAGCTGAAGGAGTCGATGCCCGCCTGGCTGAAGCCCGGCCTGGCGAGCTACACGCCGGTGGACGGGCGGCCACGACCCGAGCGGGACGTGGACGCGTACGTGGACTTCCTGGCCCGGATCCACCCCGTGGGCTCGCCCGAGCACTGCGCCCGCACGCTGCTGCGCACCGCCGAGACGACCGGGATCGACCACTTCATCCTGATGGTGGAGGCGGGCGGGAACGCCGCGGAGGACGTGCGGCGGCTCGGCGCCGAAGTGCTGCCGCTGCTGAGAGGCCGCCCGCCCGGAGCGGCGGGCGGCCCCTGAACGGATCAGCAGTCCACCAGCTCCGGCTTCTGGTTGAGGATCTGCGCCCGCGGCGTGACGAACTCGCTCAGCGCCTCGCGCGCCGCCGGGTCGAACACGGCCACGCGGTGGCAGTTCTGGAAGGCCAGCTTCATGCCGAAGTGGCGCTCCAGGGCGCCCCGCATCGCGTCGCTCGCCAGGCAGCGCAGGAGCTGCCCTCGGGCCTCCTCGTCCGGTGGCGGCACCTGGTTGTCGGCGAACTCGGCGCCGGTCCTGTCACGCTGCTCGACCAGCTCGGTGATCACCGACCAGGCGTAGGGCAGGGAGTCGCGGACGCAGGCGACGAACGCCGCGTCGTCGACGTCCCCGGCTCTGGCCTGGTCGAGGAGATCGTTCGGAACGGTCAGCGACATGCTGTCTCCTTTCGAAAGACATCAACTTGACGCTAGGTGAGCCTCCGGAAACGCTCCAGATGGCCGTAGGGCGACAGTCGTGTGGGTCAGGCGGCCGGAGGGCCGTAGACGAAGTCGGGGTCGACCTGACCGGCCAGGTCGAGGCCGGTCCTGGCGTTGGCCCAGGCGCGGGCGTTGCGCAGGTGGAACTCGGCGGCCTGGCGGCCGAACCGCACCCAGTCCTTCTCCTGCTCGTCGACGTGCTTGAGCAGCACGGCGAGCGCGTCGGAGTTGGCCGGCTCCAGGTCGTCGAGGCTGAAGGCGCGGCCCTGCTCCATGGCGCGCACGGCGGAGGAGTGCTCCATCCAGGTGAGCAGGTCGTCGCCCACGTGCTCGCGCAGGAAGTCGACGTCGGAGGGGCCGTGGACCTTGTTGCCGACCACGGCCAGCGGCACGTCGTAGTCGGCCGCGTAGTCGCGATACTGCCGGTAGACGCCGACGCCCTGGCGGGTCGGCTCGGCGACGAGGAACGTCAGGTCGAAGCGGGTGAACAGGCCGGAGGCGAAGGAGTCGGAGCCCGCCGTCATGTCGACCACCACGTACTCGCCGTGGCCGTCGACCAGGTGGTTGAGCAGCAGCTCGACCGCGCCGACCTTGGAGTGGTAGCAGGCCACGCCGAGGTCGTCGTCGTTGAACGGGCCGGTGGCCATCAGGCGGAAGCCCTCCGGCGTCGGGGCCGCGTAGCGGTGCTCGGCCAGGTCCTTGACGGACACCAGCCGGGAGCCGCGGCCCGGCGGGGTCGTCTTGACCATCGCGTCGGCGGAGGGGATGCGCGGGTTGTCGCCGCGCAGGAAGTCCTTGATCTCCGTGAGGTGCGCGCCGAGCGGCTCCGGTGGGCTGTCGAGCCCGAGCACCAGCGACAGGTGCTGGTTGATGTCGGCGTCGACCGCCACCACCGGCGCGCCCCTGCCCGCGACGTATCTGGCGAACAGCGCCGAGATCGTGGTCTTGCCGCTGCCGCCCTTGCCGACGAACGCCACCCTCACGAGAACCTCCTGGCGATGATTATGAAAACCGTTTCCGCTCGTACGGGTGACCATCATGCCACACTCGGTGCATGCGAAACGATGATTTGGCGATGGCCGTGCGGTTGCGTGAAGAAGGCAGGAAGGAGGAGGCCAGGACGGTGCTGCTCGCCCTGGCGGAGCGATATCCGGACGACGCCGAGGTCGCCTGCCACACCGCCTGGGTGCACGACTCGCTCGGGCTGGAGGCCGAGGCGGTGCCCTATTACGAGCGGGCGCTGGCGGGTGACGGGCTGACGCCCGGCGACCGGCTGGGGGCCTTCACCGGCCTGGGCAGCACGTTGCGGGTGCTGGGACGGGTGGCCGAGTCGCGGGCGCTGTTCCGGCGGGCGCTGGAGGAGTTCCCCGGAGACCCGGGGCTGCGGGTGTTCGAGGCGATGGCGCTCTACAACGCGGGGGAGTCGCGGGAGGCGGTCTCCACGCTGCTCAAGCTGCTCGTGGAGGCCGGGCACGTGGGCGGTTACGAGCGGGCCGTCGCCTATTACGCGGACAATCTGGACGAGACGGTCTAGCGCGTCAACCTAAGGATGTAGCCGGGATCAGACCCTGGGCCGATGTGACGGCAGGTGATCGCGTCGTAGCGTTGAGCTGACCAATCGGGGGATCGACTCGGGGGTGACCGCGATGACCCTGACAGCCCGGCCGGCGGCGCGTACGGCGTCCTGGCAGGTGTTGCTGGCCATCATGCTGGTGGTCTTCGTGGTGGTGCCCGTCGCGGCCTTCTACGGGCTGCGCGCCCTGGGAGTGAGCCCGTGGCTCGCTCTCATGGCCGGGGCCGTGGTGCCCGCGGCGGTGCTGGCGCACAAGGTGATCGCCGGCGGACGGATCGACGGGCTCGACCGGTTCACGATCGCCACGCTGGCCCTGACCGGCGTCAGCTCGCTGTTCAGCGGCGATCCGCGGCTGCTGCTGCTCAGGGACGCGCTCACCGGCGCCGTCGCGGGCGGCTGGGCGCTGATCACCGCGATCTCGTCCCGGCCGCTCGCCCTGGAGCTCACGCTCCAGCTCGGCGCGCCGGAGCGGGAGGCCGCCTGGCGGACCTCCCCGGCCTACCGCGGCGCCATCCGCACGATCACTGCGCTGTGGGGCGCGGGGCTGCTGCTCGACGCGGCCGTCTCGGCGGTGGTGACCTTCACGGTCCCGCCGGACCTCGTGCCGCTCGTCCGGCTGTCGGGGCTGGCCTTCGTGGCCGCCGCCGTCACCGCGGGCGTCATTTACGCGCGCCGCTACCACCGGCGTAACGGCCACCGCCTGGTGATCCCCGACAACGGCCGCATCGTGCTCGACTACCCGACCTGAGGGGGCACCCATGACGACCACCCAGCTCACCGCCGAGGTGCGACGGATCGCCGGCCTGCCGTTCGACGAGAGCGAGACCCTGCCGCCCGAGGCCTACACCTCGCCAGAGTTCCACGCCCTGGAGCTGGAGCGGATCTTCCGCAGCGACTGGCTCTGCGTCGCCCGCGCCGACCAGCTCGCCGACCCCGGCGCCTACCTGCGGCTCGACCTGCCCGGGCGGCCCCTGGTGCTCACCCGCGACGAGGACGGCACGCTGCACGCGCTCTCGCGGGTCTGCCGCCACCGGTTCATGGACATCCTGCCGCCCGAGACCACCCCGGAGCAGGGCCGGCTCAAACGCCTGACCTGCCCGTACCACACCTGGACCTACCGGCTCAACGGCGACTTCGCCGGACGGCTCGCCGGGGCGCCGCTCATGCGCGCCCCCGGATTCGACCGCGCCGCCTGCCGCCTGGCCGCCTACCGGCTGGAGGAATGGCACGGCTTCGTCATGCTCAACCTCGACCCCGGCGCGCCGCCGCTCGCCCCGGAGCTGACCGGCCTCGACGCCGTGCTGGGCGGGTTCGACCTGGCGTCCTGGACGCACGCCGCGACCATCCGCTGGGACGACGTGCCCGCCAACTGGAAGGTCGCCCTGGAGAACGGGTCGGAGAACTACCACCACATGGGCACCCACGCCGACACGCTCGAACCCGTGGCGCCCGCCCGCGCCACCCGCGTCGACGAGTGCGACGGCCGCTGGTTCACCATGCACACCCCCGACCCGGCCGACCCCGGCACCGGGCTGACCATCGCCGGGATCTTCCCCAACACCGTCCTGGCCCTGCAATCGGGGCTCGCGGTGTGGGCCACCTGGTGGCCGACCGGGCCGGTGACGCACGACGCGGTCTTCCACGTCCTCGTCCCGCCGGGCGCCGCCGGGCAGCCGGGCTTCCCGGCCTACCTGGACTCGCTGGTCGCCGGGCTGCGGCTGATCCAGGACGAGGACCTGGTGGCCATCCACGGCGTCCAGCGCGGGCTGTCGGCCGCCCCCGACCCGCCCGCGGGCCGCTTCTCCCACCTCGAACGCCCCCTGTGGCAGTTCCAGCGCTACCTGGCTTCCCGCCTCGACGCCGAGGCGCCGGGGTGACGGTCGGGCCGGTCGTCCCCGTGGGGCGGCCGCGCTGGCGCACCGGAAGATGTGGCTCGACGGCTACCGTGGCCGGCTGGGGTTCGTGACGATGCTGCTGCGGCGGGTCTAGCCGCAGGCGCTGTCCAGGGTCAGCGGGCGTTCGGGGCTCGGGGTGGCGTCGGACGACCGGTCGGGCGTGGCCCCGCGCGCGGCGGTCCCGTCGGGGGCGGTGTGGCCGGTGGCGATCGTGGGGCGCTCGGAGAGCACCTGCGAGACCTTGCGCCGGATCAGGTGCCAGTCCGGGTCACCGGTGCTGATCAGGGGCGGGACGAAGCTGAGGCTCCTGATGTGGGTGTCCTTGACCTTCTGCGACAGCTCGACGAGCGCCGGGAGCACGTCCTGCGGCAGGTCGGTGGAGATGGCGCGCTTGGTGGCGGAGGCGAGGCTCTCGAAGCTGTTGAGCACGGTCACCGGGTCCGCCTGCTTGACCACGGCGTTGAGCAGGCACTTCTGGCGGCCCATGCGCACGTAGTCGTCGCTGTCGGTGCGGGAGCGGCCGTACCAGAGGGCTTCCTCGCCGCTCAGCTTGCGGGTGCCGGCGGGCAGCAGCCCTTCGCGGTGCCTGCCGTAGACGATGGGCTCCTCGACGGTGACGCGGACGCCGCCCATCGCGTCGACAATCTCGGCGAAGCCCTTCATGTCGATCATGGCGTAGTAGCTGACCGGGATGCCGAGAATACCGCTGACGGTCTCCTTCAGCAGCGCCGGGCCGCGCTTGCCGTCAGGCTGGCCGGGGACCATCTCGGGGTGGTCCTCGGCGTACTGGAAGACCTCGTTGAGCAGGCCGGGCGTGGCCGCGCCCGCGCCGGTGAAGCCGTAGGGGAACAGGTCGCGCGGCGGGCCGGCCGGCATCGGGACGTTCTGGAGGTTGCGCGGGAGGCCGAACAGGGTGGTGGCGCCGGTCGCGGTGTCGACGCTGGCCACGGTCATGCTGTCGGTGCGGACGCCGGGCCGGTTGGGCGCGGAGTCGGCGCCGATGAGCAGGAAGTTGACGCGCTGGGCGCCGTTCCACGGGTCCTGGGCGACGACGGGCGAGGAGTTGCCGGCGAACAGGGTGTGGACGACGTCGCGCGACAGGTAGGCCAGGCGGGCGGCGTACGCGGTGGGGGCCAGGACGAGCGCGCACAGGGCGATGGTCAGGGCGGCGGTGAGGCCGCGGGCGACCGCGTGCGAGGAGGCGGGCCGGACCAGCAGGTACGACCAGATGATCACGGTGGTCCAGGCGACGGCGAGGACGGCGAGGGCGAGCGCGAGCACGGTGATCCAGCGCGGCTGCACGGCGAGCGACAGCAGCCGGGCGCTGAACGCGGTCAGCACCGTGAGGATGAAGCCCAGCATCAGGACATATATGGACATGAGCAGGATGCCGGTCTTGTGGCGGTGTGTTGCCATGTGTGCCACGCCCCACAGCAGGGCCGAGCCCAACGTGAGCACGATGCTCGCTCCGGGCCCGAAACCGCGTTCCTTACCTGTCATGCCTGGTCAAACCCCCGCTTCTGGCCAATCCCTCCCACGTTAGTGACGCTTTGCCGTTGTATGACCTGCCCTCAGGGAAGGGGCGTGCCAATATCCGGTCAAGAGATTCTTTGAGTTATAACGTGATTGTGCGTGGAAACTACGGGTTCGACGCGGCTTGGGCTCTGGCAGGGCTCGTCGCGGGAGGCGTGCTGCTGGCCGCCCTCGCGGCGCTCGCGTACGCCAACGACGTCCCCGAGGCGGGCGTCGCCTTCGTGTTCGCCGCCTGCTACACGCTGGCCAGCGCGGGCAGCTACTTCTACACCGCGCGGCGCGGCAGGTTCGCCGTGTGGGAGCGCGAGCTGGCGCGGCTCAAGGGGGACGAGGAGCTGCTCGACCTGGGGACGGGCCGCGGTGCCGTGCTCATGACAGCGGCCAGGCTGCTGGAGGGCGGACGGGCCACCGGCGTCGTCTGGCACGCGCGGGGCGAGGCCGCCGTACGCGCGAACGCCGAGGCCGAAGGCGTCGCCGACCGGGTCGAGGTGGTCACCGGCGACCCCGGCGAACTGCCGTGCCCCGACGAGTCGTACGACGTGGTGGTGTCGAGCCGGCCGACGCGCGAGCTGACGATCCAGGAGGCGTACCGGGTGCTGCGGCCCGGCGGGCTGCTGCTCGTCGCCGACGACAAGCACACGCAGGCGTACGAGGCCACGCTGCGCGAGCTCGGCGTGACCGACGTGCGCAGGCGCGACCTGGGCGCGCGCTTCTGGTACGGCGGGCCGTGGGCCGCGACGTGGCTGCTGGAGGCGCGTAAGCCGTAACCGCCGGGTTTGCCGTTCGCCACGCGGGTATCGACGTGACCTTATGAGCGACGTGGAGATCGGCACGATCAGCACGAAAGTGCCCGCCCGGCTGGATCGGCTCCCCTGGTCGCGCTGGCACTGGATGATCGTGATCGGTCTCGGCACCGTCTGGATCCTCGACGGCCTAGAGGTCACGATCGTCGGCAACCTGTCCGCCCAGCTCGCCAAGCCGGGCAGCGGCCTGGACATCACCCAGCAGCAGGTGGCCGGCCTCGCCGCCGCGCTCTACGTGGCCGGGGCCTGCTCGGGGGCGCTGTTCTTCGGCTGGCTGACGGACAGGTTCGGCAGGAAGAAGCTGTTCATCATCACGCTGATCGTCTACCTCGTGGCGACGCTGATGACGGCGTTCTCGTTCAGCGCGTGGTGGTTCTTCCTGTTCAGGTTCCTCACCGGGTTCGGCATCGGCGGGGAGTACGCGGCCATCAACTCGGCCATCGACGAGCTCATCCCCAGCAGGCACCGGGGGCGCATCGACATCCTCATCAACGGCAGCTACTGGCTCGGCGCGGCCGGCGGCGCGCTGCTGACCGTGCCGCTGCTGAACGACCTGCCCGTCAACATCGGCTGGCGGGTGGCGTTCGGGCTCGGCGTGGTGCTGGGCCTGGCGATCCTGCTCGTACGCAGGCACGTGCCGGAGAGCCCGCGCTGGATGTTCATCCACGGGCGTGAACAGGAGGCCGAGGCGATCGTCGACGACATCGAGCGGCAGGTCGGCGGACACCTGCCGGAGCCCGCGCAGTCGATGACGATCCACCAGCGCAAGTCGATCGGGTTCGTCCGGATCGCGCACACGATGGTGGCCCTCTACCCGAAGCGCACCGTGCTGGGGCTTTCGCTCTTCATCGGGCAGGCGTTCCTCTACAACGCGATCACCTTCGGGTACGCGCAGATCCTGTCGACGTTCTACGGCATCGACACCCACACGGGCTACTACTTCGCGGTCATCGCGGTCGGCAACTTCCTCGGGCCGCTGCTGCTCGGGCCGCTGTTCGACACCGTAGGACGGGTGCCGATGATCTCGGCCACCTACGTCGGCTCAGGGCTGCTGCTGCTCGGCACCGCGTGGCTGTTCAACGAGGGAGTGCTCACCGCCGTCACGCTGACGGCGTGCTGGTCCGTGGTGCTGTTCGTGGCCTCGGCCGGAGCCAGCTCCGCCTACCTGACGGTCAGCGAGATCTTCCCGATGGAGACCAGGGCCATGGCCATCGCGTTCTTCTTCGCCATCGGCACCGCCGCCGGAGGCATCGCCGGTCCGCTGATCTTCGCCGAGCTGGTCTCCAGCGGCGTCCCCGGCGACACGGCGCTCGCCTTCGCCATCGGCGCGACGTTGATGATCCTGGCCGGCGTGGTCGAGCTGATCTTCGGCATCAAGGCCGAACGTCGCGGCCTGGAGGACATCGCGGCCCCGCTCTCAGCGGCCTCGACAGGCAAGGACGCATGACGCGCAGCACCTGCGTGCTGTCGGCCAGATAGAGGTGCGGCACGTCCACGAACACCCGCATCGGGCCCAGCGTCAGCCCCAGCTCGTGCGCCATCCCCGCCTGCACCTCGGCGAGCGGCAGGTAGTTCAGGTAGCTGGTGAAGGCGTTCTGCGAGCGGAACGTCGCCGTCATCACCAGCGCGCCCTCCCTGATCCGGAACGCCAGCCCGATCAGGCACGGCACGCAGTCGTACGGCTCGCCCGGCACCGTGAGCGAGATCCACGCGCTCTTGCTGTACGGCTTGACGCGCAGCAGATCGGCGGCCCAGCGCAACTGCCCCTTGATCCGGGCGCCATAGCTGTACTTGAACGGCGCCACCACCGTGTCCTGGCTGAACTTCCTGCCGTACAGCGCCAGCCGCTCGGCGTCACCGTAACGCTCCACGATCGGGTCGTCCCGGCGCACCTCGGCGATCTCGAACAGCACCGACGGCCCCTCCATCACCGGGCCCCGGTCGTCGTCGGCCAGCGCCCCCTCCGTCCACACATGGCGCATCAACCAGATCCACGCCTCCCCACATGACGCCCACTCCGCAGGATCGGGCATTCAGGTCTCCAGATTCGGGAACTCGTACGGGTTACGGGGGAGCCGGCGCCGCCGCGACACGTTGCACCGCACGTAATAGACCGAGTAGTGCACCAGCGCCACCATCAGGACGCCGAACAGCAGCAGGAGCGCGTTCGGCTCCTGCCTGGCCAGGCCGGTCACGCCGACCGTCAGGTAGGCGGAGTTCACCAGCGACAGCACCATGACGTTCACGCCCGGCCAGGCCAGCGGCGCGTACGTCTCGGGGAAGCGCGGGTCGACCGGCAGGTTCGGCGACCAGCCGAGGTCCGCCGCCAGGCGGGTCGCGTACAGGAGCCGGAAGTTGTTGATCGCGCGGGCCGTCCTGGCGTGCGCGTTGACCGCCTCGATCAGCCGCAGGAACGGCAGCACCGCCAGCACCCCGAACGCCACCACCAGCGCGAACAGGTACCAGGGCACGCTCTGCCAGGCGGTCAGGCTCTCCGGGTCGACGACCTTGGCGCTGGTGAGCGCGATCGCCGCCAGGAACGGTCCAGACAGCAGGCTCATCGCGAGCCTGGTCATCTTCAGGCGCTCTTCCTTGGCGGCGAGGTGGACCGCGTAGATCCCGGTGAAATCGGCCGTGGCCAACTGGAGGAACTGGGCCGGGCCGAGCCCGTCGGCCGGGGGTGGTTTCCGCATGAGCGTGCTCCCGCATTCTCCCTTAACCCCAGTATGAGCACACTCTTTGGGAAATGACGGGGATTCTTACCATTGGTACCAACAAATCGTCAGGAAGTCGCCTTCGCAGCGGCGACCAGCCTCGGCAGTGCCCCATCGTGTCGCTCGTCCCCGTCGGCAAAGGGCTCGCCCGTCAGGCGCTTCGCGCCCTCACCCGCTCGGCGTGCTTCCCGGGGCCTTCGGCCCCTCCACGAGGCGAGGGCAAGCCCTCGCGCTCCGCCGCCCGTCACGCGGTCGGGGTGGTTGGGGTGGCTGGGCCGATACCGGAGCGGCAGATCGCCCACAGGGGGTGCGGCAGATCGCCCACAGGGGGTGCGGCAGAACGCCCACCGGTACAGCGGCAGAACGACCACACACCATGCGGCAGATCGCCCACACGCGCACTCTCACCAGCGATAACCCGCCCGAAGCCAAGGAACTGGACCCTCGACGATCCGGCGGCCCCGGACGCGTCCACGCCGCCTTCGTAGAGGCGCGCATGCCGACGCCAAGATGGCCGCGCTCTGGCGGCTCGAAGCGTGACTCCCGGGGCGTCTGGACCGCGAAATTGACTCTCACACCGTGTGATGCCCTATGCCAGGATGTGCCGAATCCTGGGAGGTCATGATGGCAATCGAAGAGCGCGTCGAGGCCGTGCTGAGGGCGGGTGAGGCGCCGAACCTGCACGGGCTGGTCGTCCGGCGGCACGGTGAGGTGCTGGTGGAGCACTACGGGGCGGGGGAGGACTACCGGCTCGGTGACGCGCTCGGGCATGTGACGTTCGATGCCGCGACGCTGCACGACGTCCGGTCCGTGAGCAAGAGCGTGGTCGCCCTGCTGTACGGGATCGCGTTGAAGGACGGACTGGTGCCGGAGCCGGGGGCCGGGCTGGTGGCGCAGTTCCCGGAATATCCGGACCTGGTGGCCGATGAGTCCCGGGCGCATCTCACGATCGAACATGCCCTGACCATGACGCTCGGCCTCGACTGGGACGAGAGCGTCCCGTACACGAGCACCGCCAACAGCGAGCTCGCCATGGAGGAGGCGCCCGACCGTTACCGCTACGTCCTGGAACGTCCCGTCGTCGAGGAGGCCGGGAAGCGGTGGTCGTACTGCGGGGGTGGCACGACGCTGGTCGGCGGGATCATCGCGCGGGGCGCCGGGCGGTCGCTGGCCCAGTACGCGCGTGAGGTGCTGTTCGAGCCGCTCGGGATCGGCGCGTTCGAGTGGACGACCGGCGACGACGGGGTGCCGCTGGCTCCGGCGGGGCTGCGGCTCAGGCCGCGCGACCTGGCGACGATCGGGGAGATGGTGCTGGACGGCGGTCGCGGCATCGTGCCGGCCGAATGGCTCGACGAGATGCTGCGACCCCGCGTGGAGATCGGGGAGAACTTCGCGTACGGCTATCACTGGTACATCGACACCGGCGAACCGCGCAAGATCGGCGCGCACGGCAACGGCGGGCAGCGGCTGTTCCTGGACCCGTCGCAGGGGCTGGTGGTGGCCGTGACGGCGGGCGACTACAACGACTTCGGGCAGCCCAGCACCACGGCCGTCATGAAGGCGATCGAGCAGGACTAGGAACGGGCCCTCCGGCCGACTCGATCGCATGGCCGAGGCCGGGGTCACGGGCGTGCCGGTGCCGGCGACCTTGGCGGCCGACCAGCGGCAACGCGCACTGGGCGGGTGTCCCGGCGATCCGGCAGCGTCCCCGCTAGTGAGCCTGCCAGGCGGCCAGCAGATCGTCCGGGCCCCACTGCTCGACCGGGAGGCCGGGCTCGAAGCCGGACCTGGAAACGGCCACCCAGGCGGTCCGGCCGGTGACCCCCGGCACGGACGCGGCGCCCCGCGTCAGCTCGTCGTAGTCGTGCCGGTCGAACCGCCGTTGTTCGAGCCACTTGATGGAACCGACGAAGTGGATGTTCTTCGCCACAGGCGCCCGGTCCGCGCCGACCAGGTCGATCTCCGGGTTGTTCTGGCGGTTCCACCAGCCGCCGACTTCTTCGGTGTCCGGCCACCGGTCGTTCGGCAGGGCCCTGGCCAGGGACTCGCGGATGATCGGCTCCACCGCGCGCCCCCGCCAGGCCGTCCAGGATCGCTCGATGCGGCGCAGTGCCACGTCGGGGCGTCCCCGCTCGCTGTCGACGACCGCCTTCTGCAGGAAGGACAGCCAGAACCGCAGGTAGTGGTCGGCCACCCGGTAACGCTTGTTCTTGTCCTCGGGTTTGGTGGAGAGCGGGACTTCCGCCGCCACCACCCGCTTCTCGACCAGGGTCTTGAGGATCGGAGCGAGCGTTCCGGAGGGAAGCGCGGCGTTGTTGCCGACCTTCTCGGCGATCTTGCCGAACGTGCGCTCGCCGGCGCCGATGACCTCCAGCACCGCGCGGACGTGCGTGCCGGCGGGAAACTCACCGAGGAGGGACAGCTCCCCTGCGGCGAGAAGAGGCGACAGCGGCGAATCGAGGCTTCGGCGGAGGAAGTCGAGGCGGGACAGCCCCGGCTCCCAGGACTGGACGATCTCGGGGAACCCGCCGGTGATGAGGAGCGCGTCCACGGCGTCGGCCGCGGGCAACCCGGTCATCTCGGCGACGTCGGCAAGAGACAGCGGCCGGATCGTCATGCCGGCCGCCCGCCCGAAGAACGGGCGCCCGTACTCCTGGAGGGCTTCCATCATGGTGAGATCGCTGCCTACGAGGATCAGCAGGATCGGCTTGTCGGACAGGAAGCGGTCCCAGACCGTCTGGAGAGCGCCTTCGAACTCGTGATCCTGCTCGATCAGCCAGGGGACCTCGTCCAGGACCACGATGCAGGGTGAGTCCGCGGCCGCAGTGGCCAGCGCCCTGAGCGCGCCGTTCCAGTCCGCCGGCTCGACCCCCTGGACGAGCGCGGCTCCGGGAAGACCGGCACAAACGGCGGCCTCGACGAAATCGCGCCGCTCCGCCGCCGGGGCGCGGCCGCGGGTGGCCTGGAAGATGACGTACGGGAGCTTCGACCGGTCGCAGAACTCCTGCACGAGGCGTGACTTGCCGACCCTGCGCCGACCGCTCATGATCAGCGCGCGCCCTCGGGTCGGATGCCTGCCCTCGGCTACGCCGCGGAGCTGGTCGTCGAGGATGCGGAGATCGTGGGCACGCCCGGTGAACGTGGTCGCCATGTCCGCCTCCGAAAGTCGATTTCATCTTAGTAAGAAGCAATCTTACTTAGATGGATCCGACTTAACCTCGCCGATCGCCGTGTGGAAGGCCGCGAGGGCGGCTCGGATGGCCGGGTGGTCGCCGTGTCCGCGTCTGAAGGCGGCCAGGGTGCGGCGGCTGAGGGGGAGCGGGGTGAGGGTGACGCCGGGCGGTGGCGACAGGGCGGCCAGGCGCGGGACCAGCGCGACGCCCGCGCCTGCGGCGGCGAAGGCGAGGACGGTGTCGAAGTCGTCGATGCAGTGCCGGACGAGGGGTTCGAAGCCGGCGGCCTGGCAGGCCCGGATGGTCATGGTGTGGCAGAGGGTGCCGGGTTTGCCGACGATCCACGGGTCGCCGGAGGCGTCGGCGATCGCGGTGCGGTTCGTCAGGTACATCGGCTCGCTGAACAGGGGCTCGGTCTCCAGCGACGTGTCGGTGACGGGCGGGACGAAGTCGTACTCGTGGACCAGCGCCACGTCCAGCTCGCCGGCGCGCAGGGCGGCGGAGACGTCGGCGGGGTCGATCTCGGAGATCATCGGGATGACGGCGGGGTGCGCGCCGGTGAGTGCGGCGAGCGCGGGCGGGAGCAGGACGCGGGCGGCGGTGGGGAAGGCGCCGATGCGCAACGGACCGGCGGGTCCGCCGCGGACGGCGGCGAGCGCGGCGGAGGCGCGTTCGAGCTGTTCGAGCACGGCCTGGGCGTGCTCGACGAGGAGGTGTCCGGCGGGGGTCAGCGTGACGGTGCGGCCGGTACGGCGCAGCAGCGGCACGCCCGCCTCCCGTTCCAGGGCGCTGAGCTGCTGGGAGACGGCTGACGGGGTGAACGCGACGGCCTCGGCGACGGCGGCGATGGTGCCGCGCCGGGACAGTTCGCGTAGAAGGTGCAGCTTGCGAGGGTCGAGCATAAGTCGAGCTTACGGTGGACGTCACAAATCATCGCTGGACCTACCGAATGCCCAGGGGCCAAGCTCGAAGCATGCTGAGTGGAATCCATGTGCCGCTGATCACGCCGTTCGACGAGACGGGGGCGGTGGCGTACGACGCGGTCGAGAAGCTGGCCGGGCACGTGCTCGACCAGGGGGCGGCCGGGCTGGTGGCGCTGGGGACGACCGCCGAGGTGGCGGCGCTCGACGCCGACGAGCGGGCCGGGGTGATCGAGGTGTGCGCGCGGATCTGCGGCGAGCGCGGGGCGCCCCTGACCGTGGGCGTCACGGGCAACGACACGCGATCCGTCGCGCGGGCGCTGAGCGAGCTGCCCGACGGGGTCGCCGCGGCGCTGGTCACGGTGCCGTACTTCCTGCGGCCGTCGGAGCGCGGGGTGATCGCGCACTTCGAGGCGCTGGCCGAGGGGACGCCGGTGCCGCTGGTGATCTACCACATTCCCTACCGGACCGGGCAGGCGGTGGGCGCGGCCACGCTGCGGCACCTGGGCGCGCACCCGATGGTCGCCGGCGTGAAGTACGCGGCCGGGGGGATCGACCAGGACGCCGTCGACCTGCTCGGGGACCTGCCCGACGGGTTCGCGGTGCTGGGCGGTGACGACGCGTTCATCTCGCCGCTGCTGGCGCTGGGCGCGGCGGGCGGCATCCTGGCCTCCGCACACCTGGTGACCGACCGGTTCGCCGAGCTGGTCGCCGCCTGGCACGCCGGGGACGTGGCCCGGGCCAGGGCGCTCGGGCACCGGCTGGCCACGATCTCGGCCGCGCTGTTCGCCGAGCCGAACCCCACGGTCATCAAGGGCGTCCTGCACGCCCGGGGCCTCATCCCGACCCCGGACGTGCGGCTGCCGCTGCTGCCCGCGAGCGCCGCGGCCGTCTCACAGGCTGACCTGGTGGCGGTACATCCAGGCCAGTGACTCCTGGCTGGCGCTCTTCTTCAGGAAGAACGGCATCAGCGCGTCGCGGAACACCCGCGCCACCGGCCCGGCCGCCTTGCTGTTGCTGATCGTCTTCGCGTACGCCACCACGCGCTCGACCCGGCCGCGCCGCTCGGCCTCGAACCGGCGGAACGCGGCCTCGTGGCCGGCCTCGTCACGCAGGCAGCGGGCCAGCACGACGGCGTCCTCGACGGCCAGCGAGGCGCCCTGGCCGGAGCTGGGCGAGGTGGCGTGCGCGGCGTCGCCGGTCAGCACGACCCTGCCCCGGTGCCAGACCGGCACGGGCGGCAGGTCATGGATGGGCAGCATCGGCCCGATCTCGGCCCGCCGGACCAGCTCGGCCGAGAAGTTCGCGTCGTTCTTGAACGCCTCGACCAGAACCGGCCGCCAGTCGTCCGGCACGTCGCCGAGCGCGCGTGGCAGGTTCGCGAACCACCAGGTCTCACCCGATTCGGCCACCGAGTAGCCGAAGAACGCCCGCTTCCCGAACACCATGTGGTAGACGCCCGGTTCGCCGGTGAAGTCCTGGTCGTGGATGATCCCGCCGCCACTGTAGAGCCCGGCGTAGCGCGGGGCGGGCGCCTGCGGGTCGAGCAGGTGCCGGGTGCGCGACCGTACGCCGTCGGCGGCGATCAGCAGATCGCCCTTCGCCCGCGTCCCGTCCTCGAACGTGGCCGTCACCTGGTCGCCGGTGTCGTCGAAGGACACCATGCGCTTGCCGTACGAGACCCGCACGCCACGGCGGGCGGCCCCGTCGCGCATGATCCGGTAGAGGTCGGAGCGCAGGATCGTGTGGCTGACCGTGCCGTCGTCCAGGGCGAGCCCGTTGGCCACCGTGCCCAGGCGCTTGCCGGTGCCGCTCCACATGACCATGGCCGGCGTGGGGATGCCGGCCGCCATGACCTCGCGGTGCAGGCCCAGCGAGCGCAGCGCGTCGAGGCCGTTGGACGCCAGGTTGAGGAACGAGCCGACGCCCTGCGCGGTGTCGCCGTACGCCTCGTAGATCTCCGCCTCGATGCCCACCTCGTGCAGTGCCATCGCCAGCGCGGGGCCGCCGATGCCGCAGCCTATGACCAGAGCCTTCATCGTGATAACCTTTCGTTCGGCTGAACGAAATATATGACGATGGAGGCGCCGATGTCCAGAGATATTTCGGAACACCGAAAGAAATTGCTCGACGCCCTGTCCGACGCCGGACGGGCCAACAGCAACGCCGCCGTGATGTACCACACCGCCATGGGCGAGCGGATGGGCCTGGGGATGAGCGAGGAGAAGACGCTCGACCTGCTGCAACGCCTCGGGCCGCTGACCGCGGGGGAGATCGCGCAGCACACCGGGCTGGCCCCCGCCTCGGTCAGCGGGCTCATCGACCGGCTGGAGGCCAAGTGGCTCGTCCGGCGGGTCCGCCACCCCAAGGACCGCCGGCGTGTCATCGTCGAGGTCAACTACGAGCGGATCGCCGGGTTCGGGGAGCTGTTCGAGCCGCTGGTGACCGGGCTGACCGAGCTCTACGCGGGCTACTCCGACGAGGAGCTGGAGGTGATCGTCGACTTCCTCCAGCGCGCCACCGCCATCCAGGTCGCGGCCACGGCGAAGCTGACGGAGGGAAAAGGGTCTTGACTTATCCCGATTTATCGCCTTAGATCATCGCCCTATGGGTTACTGCTTCCTGTGATGTTCGCGCCGGGCGCCCCCGCGTAGAGCCGTACCGCTCCGCCACGCGCCCGCTCTGCCGTCATGTTCGCGCGAAAACAGGAGGTGGTGCTTCCTTGCGTACCCAACTTTCCCTCTCCCAGGTCACCAAGCGTTACGACGACCGCGTCGTGCTCGACCGCGTGTCGTTCACCGTCAAGCCCGGCGAGAAGACCGGCGTCATCGGCGAGAACGGCTCCGGCAAGTCCACGCTGCTCAAACTCCTCGCCGGAGCCGAGCGGCCCGACAACGGCGAACTCACCGTCGCCGCGCCCGGCGGCGTCGGCTACCTGCCCCAGGCGCTCGAACTGCCGCCCGGCGCCACCGTCGGCGACGCCGTCGACCACGCCCTCGCCGACCTGCGCGACCTCGAAGCCCGCATGCGCGCCGCCGAGCAGACGCTCACCGAGGACACCCTGGACGCGTACGCCGCCCTCGTCGAACGCTTCGAAGCGCGCGGCGGCTACGAGGCCGACGCCCGGGTCGACGCCGCCCTGCACGGCCTCGGCCTGCCCGGGCTCCCCCGCGACCGGCCCGTCGCCACCCTGTCCGGCGGCGAACGCTCCCGGCTCGCCCTCGCCGCCACGCTCGCCTCCGCGCCCGAACTGCTGCTGCTCGACGAACCCACCAACGACCTCGACGACCAGGCCGTCGCCTGGCTCGAACAGCACCTGCGCGCGCACCGGGGCACCGTCGTGGCCATCACCCACGACCGGGTCTTCCTCGACCGGGTCACCACCAGCATCCTGGAGGTCGACCACGGCGCCGTCCGCCGCTACGGCAACGGCTACGGCGGCTACCTCGCCGCCAAGGCCACCGAACGGGCCGCCCAGGCGCTGGCGCACGAGGAGTGGAAGGCCGAGCTCGCCCGGCACGCCGGCCTCGTCACCGCCAACGCCGGCCGGCTCGCCGCCATCCCGCGCAAGGTCGCCAAGGCCGGCATGGGCACCGGCGCCTGGCGCGCCCGCTCCCGCACCCACGGCGCCGCCGGGCGCATCCGCCAGTCCCACCAACGCGCCGCCTGGCTCCGCGCCCACCCCGTCCCC
>NZ_JBGNUU010000024.1:0-126846 GCF_041950485.1 Nonomuraea sp. ATR24 | reverse complement strand
ACCTGATCGGCAGCATCGGGCGTCACGTCCTGGCCCACCTCTTGCCCGCCCGGCGGGTCCGCACCAAAGACCGCATCGTCAAACGCGCGATCTCCAAATACAACGCCCGCGGACCCGCCATCGACCGGACCACCTACAAAGCCACCATCAGCATCAACATGCTCCGGGCCAGCCCTTGACGCCACGACCCCAGCCCTAACTGAACGGCGTTGCCCCTAGAGGGCGGCCAGTTGCGCCGTGGCACTGGCCAGGAGCAGGTCCAGGGCGGCCGGGTAGGCGCTGTCGTTCATGTTGGCCACCAGCAGGTGGGCCGTGGCGGCGATGTGCGGGTGCGTGGCGGCGGGCAGGCGGGCGTAGGTGGCCTGCCAGACCTGCTCGTCGGCCGCCCGCGTGGCCGGGGGCAGGGCGAGCGTGGCCGCGTCCAGCACGGCGAAGCCGAGCGCCTGGTCGATGAAGGCGTGGTAGATCCGGACCGCGTCGGGGTCGGGGAAGCCCGCCGTGCGCAGGATCGCCAGGATCGTCTCGTCCACCGCCACCTCGTGCGGCCGGCCCGCCACCCGGCTGGCCGTCAGCACCGCCGCCTGCGGGTGGGCCAGGTAGGCGTCGTAGATGCTGAGGCCGAGACTGCGCAGGTCGGCGCGCCAGTCGCCGGTGGCCCGCCAGCCGGTCAGGGCGTGCGCGAACAGTTCGTCGGCGATGGCCAGCGTGAGGTCGTCCATGCCGCGGAAGTAGCGGTAGATCGTGCTCGCGTCGGCGCCCAAGGCCAGGCCGAGCCGCCGGGCGGTGAGCCCGGCGGCGCCGTGCTCGCGCAGCATGCGCAGGGCGGTCTCCACGATGAGGTCGTGGGTGAGCACCTGGCCTTCCTTGGTGCGGCGGCGCCGCTGGCGTGCCGCGTCGGGAACCACTCGCTTGGCCATGTCACCCCTTATGCCAACACCATTGACGTTGACGAGCCTACTGGCCTTTCCTGGGAGAACACCGATTTGGGGAGAGTTGTCATGCGTGTTCTGCTCATGGGCGCCGGCGGTGTGGGCACCGCCGTCACCCGCATCGCCACCCGCCGCTCGTTCTTCGACCATATGGTGGTCGCTGACTACGACCTGTCCCGTGCCGAGGCGGCCGTTGCGCCGCTGGACCCGCGCCGCTTCACCGCCGTGCGCGCCGACGCATCCGACCAGGCCGCGGTCACCGACCTGCTCCGCGAGCACCGTTGCGACGTGCTGCTCAACGCCACCGACCCGCGCTTCGTGATGCCGCTGTTCGAGGCGGCGCTCGCGGCCGGGGCCGACTATCTGGACATGGCCATGTCCATGTCCAGGCCGCACCCCGAGCGGCCGTACGAGAAGGCCGGGGTCAAGCTCGGCGACGAGCAGTTCGCCCGCGCCGGCGCGTGGACGGACGCCGGGCGGCTCGCGCTCGTCGGGATGGGCGTCGAGCCGGGCCTCGCCGACGTCTTCGCCCGCTACGCCGCCGACGAGCTCTTCGACGAGATCGAGGAGATCGGCATCCGCGACGGCGCCAACCTGACCGTGGACGGCTACGAGTTCGCGCCGTCGTTCTCCATCTGGACGACGATCGAGGAGTGCCTCAACCCGCCGCTCATCTACGAGCAGGACCGCGGCTGGTACACCACCGAGCCGTTCAGCGAGCCGGAGGTCTTCGACTTCCCCGAGGGCATCGGCCCGGTGGAGTGCGTGAACGTCGAGCACGAGGAGGTGCTGCTGGTCCCCCGCTGGGTCGACGCCGGCCGGGTCACCTTCAAGTACGGGCTCGGCGAGGACTTCATCGCCAAGCTCAAGACCCTGCGCGCGCTCGGCCTCGACCGCACCGACCCGGTGACCGTGCCGACCGACGAGGGCCCGGCCCGCGTCTCGCCGCGCGACCTGCTGGCCGCCGTGCTGCCCGACCCCGCCGGGCTGGGCGCCAGGATGCGCGGCAAGACCTGCGCCGGCACCTGGGTGAAGGGCGTCAGCGGCGGGTCACCGCGCGAGGTCTACCTCTATCACGTGGTCGACAACCAGTGGTCGATGAGCGAGTACGGCTCCCAGGCGGTCGTGTGGCAGACCGCCGTCAACCCGGTCGTTGCGCTGGAGCTGCTGGCCACCGGCGCGTGGAAGGGCACCGGCGTGCTCGGCCCCGAGGCGTTTCCGGCCCGCCCGTTCCTGGACCTGCTGGAGGAGTACGGGTCGCCGTGGCGGATGCGGGAGCAGGTGCCGTCAGAGGCCTGACGGGTCGCGGCCGACGCTGATCTCCTCGGCGATGCGCCGGATCTCCGCCAGGTTGATGCCGGGGGTCGGAGGGAGCTGCCGGGCCAGCGCGTCCATCACCACGGGCACGGGCTGGCCGGCCAGCCGCCCCGCGATCGAGTGGACCACCCTGAACAGCGCCTCTTCCGTCTCACGCATCCCGTCTCCTCACTCGGCTACCGCCGTAGACCTTACGGGGTGCCGGCGACAGTTTTCGCGCTCCGGCTCTCGCGTCGGCTTAGTTGACGCCTCATATAAATTTGAACAAAACGAAAGGGGCCCGTCATGCCTGTCCAGCGACTCAACCACGCCGTCCTGTACGTCCGGGACGTCGAGCGCAGCGTCGCCTTCTACCGCGAGGCGCTCGGCTTCGAGGTCGTCATGGGCATGCCGGGCGCGGCCTTCCTCCAGGCGCCGGGCTCGACCAACGACCACGACCTCGGCCTGTTCCAGATCGGCCAGGACGCCGGCCCGTCACCCGCCGGGCGCACCGCCGTCGGCCTCTACCACCTGGCGTGGGAGGTCGACACGCTCGACGAGCTGGAGCGCATCTCCGCCAGGCTGAGCGAGCTCGGCGCGCTCGTCGGCGCCTCCGACCACGCCACCACCAAGGCCCTGTACGCGCGCGACCCCGACGGCCTGGAGTTCGAGGTCTCCTGGCTGGTGCCCGCCGCGTTCGTCGACGAGGCCCTGCTCGCGGCCCGGTCCCGCATCCGGCCGCTGGACCTGGCCGCCGACCGGGCCCGATACGGCGGGCAGACCCGGGGCGGGGTCGGGGTGTCGATCCCCGGCTAGCGGGTTACCGTGGGAGGACCAGTTTCCTTCTCTTGGAGAACGTCATGCCGAGAGATCCCGATCACGTGCTCGACGCCATCGACGGCGTCGTCGACGAGTGGGAGACGCTGAGCGCCGACGCGATGCGCTGGGCGCCTCCCGAGAACAAGGGCGACGACCTCCTGCGCGAGGTCACCGAGATCTTCGCGCCACTGGCCGAGGCCCTCACCGAGGCGTTCCGGCCGCTGGGCGACGCCGTCACCCGCGCCCTCGACACCCTGGTCGACGAGGACGACGACCGCTAACGGGCGAACCGGTCGGTGGCGGCCAGCAGAGCCTCCCTGACGCCCGCGTAGGCGTTGGAGTGCCCCGCGCCCTCGACCACGATCAGCTCGCAGCCCGGCCACGCCCGCGACAGGTCCCAGGCCGTCTGGAGGGGCGTGCTGATGTCGAGCCGGCCGTGCACCAGGACCCCGGGCACGTGCCCCAGGCGCTCGACGCCGGTGATGATCTCGTCGTCGGGCAGCCAGGCGGCGTTGCGCCAGTAGTGGGTCACCAGCCGGACGAACCGCATCCGGAACACCGGGTCCTCGAACTTCGGATCGGGCTGGTGGTCGGCGTTCACCCGTACGTGGGAGTCCTCCCAGCGGCACCACTCGCGGGCCGCACGATCGCGCACGGCCGGGTCGGGGTCGGCGAGCAGGCGCGCGTAGGCGTCGGCGAGGTCGCCGTCGCGGTCCTTCTCCGGCACGCCGTCGCGGAAGCGTTCCCACTCCTCGGGGAAGTAGCGCCCGACGCCCCTGGTGATCCAGTCGACCTCGTGCCTGCGCGTGGTGGCGACCCCCGACATGATCACCTCGGTGACCCGGTCCGGGTGGCGCACGGCGTAGGCCAGGCCCAGCGTGGTGCCCCAGGAGCCGCCGAAGAGCTGCCAGCGGTCGATGCCCAGGTGCTCGCGCAGCAGCTCCATGTCGGCCAGCAGGTGGTCGGTCGTGTTGACGGACAGGTCGGTGTCAGGGTCGGCGGCGTCGGGCGTGCTGCGCCCGCACCCGCGCTGGTCGAACAGGACCAGCCGATAGCGCTCCGGGTCGAAGTATTCACGCCAGCGCGGCCCGGCCCCGGACCCCGGCCCGCCGTGCACGATGACGGCGGGCTTGCCGTCGGGGTTGCCGCTCACCTCCCAGTGGACGAGGTTGCCGTCGCCCACGTCGAGCATTCCCTGGTCGTACGGGTCAATTCGCGGATACATGGTCGCGCTCCTCCCGATGGGGCTCAGATCTAACAGCGCTGTTATATTAGCCCCATGACCGCGAGCCTCGGCACGCTGCTGCGCCACCTTCACGACCTGATGGACTCCGCCATCGCCGCCACCTACGCCGAGCAGGGCCTGGAGGGTTACCGGCCGCGCTTCTCCCCCGCCGTCCGCGCCCTGGCATCCGCCGGGCCGATGGCGATCCGCGACCTCGCCGAGGCCACCGGCGTCACCCACTCCGCCGCCAGCCAGACCGTCGAGCAGATGCGCCGCGCCGGCTGGGTCACCCTCGCCAAGGGGAGCGACGCCCGCCGCCGCATCGTCCACCTGACCGACCAGACCCGCCGGGCGCTGCCCGCCATCGAGGCCGAGTGGGCCGCCACCGAGCGCGCCGTGCGCGCCCTGGACGCCGAGCTCCCCATGCCGCTCACCGACGTCCTCCAGGCCGCCGCCGACGCGCTCAGGCGCCGCCCCTTCCACGAGCGCCTGTCGTCAGAGGCCGGTAAAACGGGCTGATCTTGTCGGTGGGGCCTGCGATAGTGAGCGGGTGGTTCACACCTTCTCCCTCCTGCCCTGCCATGTCCGGGAGCTGCCCGCCGGGGCGATCGAGCTGATGCCGATCGTGCTCCCCATGACGCTCACCAGCGTCCAGCGCCGCGAGCTGGCCGCGATCCTGCTCCACGGGCTCGACGACCCCTCCCCCGTCGAGCCGGAGCTGTGCGCCGTCTGACCGTTCAGGCGCCGATCCGCGCCAGCGCGCCGTCCCTGGCGCACAGCTCCCGATAGCGGCCCGCGTGGAAGACCAGCGGGTCGCCCTCCTGCCACTCGAAGTGCTCGATCTCCCCCACCATCACCAGATGGTCGCCCGCCTCCTGCGCGCTCACCGTACGACAGGCGAAGAACGCCAGCGCGCCCGCCAGCGCCGGCAGCCCCGTGGGCGTCAGCCGCGTCGCCACCCCGTCGAACTTGTCCGGAGCCGGCCTGCTGAACCGCCGCGACAGCTCCTCCTGCCCGGCGGCCAGCACGTTCACCCCGAACCGGCCGGCCCGCAGGAACGCGGGCGCGCTCGGCGCCCGGCTCGACAGGCACCACAGCACCAGGGCCGGGTCCAGCGACACCGAGGCGAAGGAGTTCACCGTGAGCCCGGCGCGCTCGCCGGGCAGGGCGGTGGTCACCACGGCCACCCCGGTGGCGTAGCGGCCGAGCGCGTCACGCAGCGCCCTCATGACGACACCTCGGCCAGATAGCGCCGGGCGCTGTCCGGGTCCATGAACCACTCGGCGAAGTCCGTCGGGTCGTCGAAGCCGTTGACGAAGCGCGAGGCCACCTCGGGCAGCGACCCGGCCGCGCCGAGGATCTCCAGCACGTGCGGCGGGGGCGGGGCGAGCAGCGCGTTGGTCCAGTCGGTGACGTGCCGCGCCTGCTCCCAGAACCGCTCGAACGTGCGCTCCATCCACGCCTGGTCGAACGGCCGGTCGCCGTGCTCCAGGATCGCCTGGAGGTAGGCGGCGGCGCACCGGGCCGCGTTGCCCGCGCCCTGGCCGGTGATGGGGTCGTTGAGCACCACCACGTCGGCGACGCCCAGCACCGGGGCGCCGGTGGGCAGCACCGCGACCGGCCGCCGCACGGTCGGCGCGAACCGCCCGGTCAGCGTGCCCATCGCGTCGGTCAGCTCGATCCCGTCGCACCGGGCGGCCTCCCACGGCAGGAACGTCTCCAGGATCGACCGGCTCGTGGCCAGGTGCTCGGCGGGGGTGCGCACCTCGCCCCAGCAGTCCATCGGGCCGCCCGGGACGCCCTCGAACACCATGATCTCGCACGGGCCGGCCACGGTCAGCGCGGGGAAGACGAAGTACTCGCCCACGCCCGGGATCACGTTGAAGCACACCGCCGAGTGCTCCGGCCTGGGCGTCAGGCCGGTGACGTAGGTGAGCGCGAGCGCCCGCTGCGGCGCGTCGTAGGGGGACCTGGCGGCGTCCCGCTCGAACAGCGAAGCGATCTTGCCCTTGCCGGCGGCCACCAGGACCAGGTCGTGCGTGGCGGCGTAGGCCTCCAGGTCGGCGGGCGTCACGTCGCGGATCTCGACCCGGCCGCCCAGCTCCTCCACCTCGGCCAGCCAGGCGGGCATCTTGACCCGCTGGTCGACGCTGCGGGCGGGCTCGCGCAGCCGGGCCGCCCAGCCGATCGCCTGGCCGCCGTCGGGCCCCGCGACGGCGAACCGGATGCCGTCGATGGGCGGGCAGTGCGGCCAGTGGTCCAGGCCGAGCGCGCGCTCGTGGCCCAGCGTGGTGCCGAACATGGCCTGGCTCGACATGACCCGGCCGTCGCGGATGTCGTCCGGGGTCCGGTTGGAGACCACGGTGACGTCGTAACCGTTCTTCAGCAGCCCGAGCGCCAGGTGCAGTCCAGACTGCCCGGCGCCGACGATCAGAATCTTTCGCATACCGGGAACGGTATTTTCCGGCCCCCCGGCCGAGCCATCCGCTGAGCGCGGATCCCGTCCGCTGGACGCGGAGTCAGCTCAGCCGCAGCGTGGCCGAGGGCGCGCGGCCGTACCTGTCGCGGTAGGCGGCGGCGAAGCGGCCCTGGTGGAGGAAACCCCACCGGGCGGCGACCGTGGTCACCGTGCACCGGGCCGGGTCGCCCGCCAGCAGCTCGGCGTGCACCCGGGCCATCCGCACGTCGCGCAGGTGCGCCATCGGGGTGATCCCGAGGTGGGCGCGGAAGCCCTCCTGGAGCGAGCGGACGCTCACGGCCACGGCCCGCGCCACGTCGCCGGTGGTGATCGGCAGGTGGGCGTGCTCGTCGATGAACGCCATCGCCCGGCGCACCACCTTGGGCACCGCCGCGGGCCGGGGCGCGATCAGCCGGCCCAGGTAGTTGGACGGCTGCGTGGTGACGAGGCTGAACAGCAAGGCGTTCTCCAGATGGGCGGCGGCCAGCGGCTGCGCGCCTCCGGTCTCGGCGGCGCCGACGAGCAGCCCGGCCATCGCCCGCCAGCCCTGCCCCCACGCGCCGGTCAGGTCCACGCCCAGGTCGAACACCATCGGCTCGGCGACCGGTTCGCCGAGCAACTGCTCGACCGCGCCTTCCACGGCCTGCCGGTCGAACTTGACGATGAGCTGCGGGCAGCCCGCGCCCCAGCGCATGTCCAGGCGCTCGGTCGGCGAGGGCAGCGAGGCCAGCCCCGGCGTCGAGACGATCTCCTGGCCGCCGCACCGGATCAGGCTGCGCCCGGCGATCGGGATCTGCACCAGGTAGAACGACTCCAGCTCGCCCGGCTCGATGCGCACCTCGGCGCCGTAGTCGAGGTAGCTGACGCGCACGGAGCCGAGCTGCGCGGAGTTGAAGCGGGCGGCCAGCAGCCCGGCGTCGCCGGTCACGTCCAGCCGGTGCGGGCAGAACACCCGTCCGACCTGCTCCCGCACCTCGTCGAGATCCGAGCTGGCGAACAGCGGGCTGTTGCCGAGCAGAACACCGTCCATGCCCGATCATCGACATGATCTGCGGCAGCGTTCCAGGCAAAAATGCACAGATCAGGGGAGCCGGCTCCGATACACCTTCCTGGCGCGTTCGTACAGGTCGAGGTGGTCGCCGTACTGCTCGTCGGTGTCGAAGCGGCCGAACTCGCGCACCACCTCGGCCAGCCGGTCCAGCCAGGCCAGGCACCAGCGCACGTCCGCCAGCCGGGCCACGTGCCCGCCGGCCACGTCCAGGTAGACCGGGCTGGTGTGGGCGTAGGCGCCGCGCCGGTGCTGGGCGCGCGGGTGCGGGCCGCCGTGGGCGACGGCCACCACGTACGTCGGCTCCCGCGCCACCAGCGTCGCGGCCAGCGTGCCGGGCGGGCCCTGCGCGAGCACCCCGTCGGCGGTGCGGATCTCCAGCGTCTCGACCTCGGGCCCGATCGAGGCCACCGCGATCTCCACCCGCTCCCCCGGCGCGACGTCCAGCGTGGCGCCGGGCCCCTCGCCGTTCACCGTGAGCTCCAGCCACGGCCCGGTGGTGGCGAACGTGCGGCCGAGCAGGATCGCCTCGGCGTAGGACTCGGCGGTCAGCGGGCCGTCGACGCGCGCGTACACCCGCTCCCAGCCGGGCGGGGCGGAGGCGGTGGCGCGCCGGCAGAACGACAGCACCGCGTCGGTGCCCGCGGTGACCGTGATCCGGTTGCCCGCCCCGATCAGCCGCCGGTACACGGCCGCGGTGGCGTCGATGGACGAGTGGTTGAGCACGTCCAGCGTGTCGACCAGGCCGAGTGCCGCGTCGGCCACGATCTCCCTGGCCGAGCAGTCACGGTCCCGGTCGATCACCACGTCGGGCGGGTCGTCGTCGGCGAACGCGACGTGGAACGGGTGCCCGTAGCCCACCACCGCGCCGAGCTCGCGCAGCTCCTGGCAGGCGGCGGCGTTCGGCGGCCAGTCGGCCGTCCCGGCGAACCCCGTGTGGAAGCGTCCGGGCAGGCCGCGCGGCCCGAAGGCGCCGAGGTGCCCGACCAGGTCGTTGCGGTACTCGACGCCGATCCTGGCCAGGTGCCGGTCGTCGGACCACGGCAGGTCCCGGCCCGTCCAGTGGGCCAGCGCCTCCACGTCGTAGACCCGCTCGCCCGCCACGTTGCCCGCCACCAGGTTGAGCACGTGCAGGTCCTCGCCGTGCTGGGCGGCCGCCGCGAGCGCCGGCTCGGCCGGCTCCTCGCCCATCCAGTTGAGGTGCACGTGCAGGTCGCCGCCGTACCAGCCGCGCGCCGCCGCGTCGTAGAGCCGCCCGGGGGCCAGCTCGACCAGCGTCTCGCGCCCCGCTTCCGGCGTCACGGCGACCTCGGACTCCAGGTACTCCATGCCGCGCGCCACCGTCACCGTGAGCGGCTCAGCGGGCACCGCGAGCACCACGTCGTCACCGTGGAAGTACGGCCGGCGATGCGCGTCGAGCTTGGGCGGCGCGCCCTCGGGATACCAGCCCTGCCCGTCAGCCCCCACCACGCTCCACCGGCACGGGAACCCCGCCCGCAGCCTCAGCTCGGCCCGCTCGGCCCGGCGGAACAGCGGCGACAAATCCACCGGCGTCCCGTCGGCGACCACCTCCCGCGCCACCTCGACCACCTTCGCGCCGCGCGGCCCGATCTCGTACGGGCTGCCGTCGACGACGACGGTGACCGGTTCGTCGCGGCCGGAGTCGAGCAGCAGCGCCGTGCGGAACTCGCCGAAGGCCACCCGGGTGACGGCCCGCAGCTCGTGCCCGGCGGGCGTCAGCCGGAGCGCGGGCAGGTTGTCGGGCACGTCGCCGCCGAGCGCGTCACGCACGACGCGGTCCACGTCCACCTCGCCGAGCCGGTGCGCCGGGTCCTCCCCCGGGAAGCGCTCGGCGAGCTGGCGCAGCGCCGGGCCCCAGTAGTCGTGGCGCCGGTCGAGGAAGACCGTGGCCCGGGCCTGGGTCACGTACGCCAGCGGCTCCTCGCCCCAGCACGGCCCGTGCCTGTCGCGCAGCCTCCGGTACTCGTCGAGTGCGGCGGCCACCGGAGCCGGCATCAGCGGTTCACCGCACATCGGGATACCTCCGGGCGTCACCGAGATAAGCTGAAAATGGCCAGAGCAATTGTCGTGCCATATAACCGCAGCTTAATAAGCTCAATGATCCGACATGGCGTATTTCTCATTGCGCCGGCACGACACTTCGCGATATTCATCAGCCGTGATCCCGGTCAAGGTGTTTCGCGCCGCCGCGTTCGTCCTGGAGAAGACCTCCCGCATGCAGGTGGGCAGGGCGTGGCACGACCCCGCGCTGGACGTGGCCCTGCGCCGCGTCCGCGCCGGGCGGCTGGAGCGCGGCCTGGACCTGATCAGGCAGGCCCGCGACGACCACGAGCTGCGTGCCCTGCGCGTCACCGAGCTCGCCACGGCCGCCGAGGCGCACCTCGACGCGCTGGAGCGGCTGGCCGGCGACGACCCCGACGCGCTGCTGTGGCTGGGCGCGGCCCGGGTGCAGCACGCCTGGGAGCTGCGCGACGACCTCACCGGCCGTTTCCACGAGCAGCTCGCCACCGCCGCCGGGCCGCTGCGCCGGGCCGCCGAGGCGGACCCCGGAGACCCGGTGCCGTGGGACGTCCTGCAGTGGCAGGCCATGGGCCTGGGCGACCGGGACGAGCTGGACCGCCTGTGGGAGGAGCTGACCAGCCGCGCGCCCCGCCTGTTCGCCGGGCACTACACCCGCGCCCAGGCGCTGTGCGGCAAGTGGCACGGCTCCGACGAGGAGGTGCTGGCCTTCGCCCGCACCGCCGCGGCCACCGCCGGCCCCGGCGACCTGGTCACCGCGATGCTGCCGCTGGCCCACTTCGAGGTCGCCTGGAGCGAGATCGCCGCCTCGGGCCGCGACGCCCAGGAGGTGCTCGAAGCGCACTTCCGCGACCCGTACGTGGCCGAGGAGCTGATCGACGCCGTCGACACCTGGCACGCCAGGCCCCGGCCGCACCCCCGGTCCGTGGAGGCGATGCACCTGTTCGGCGCCGCCTTCTACTACGGCGGCCACCACGCGCGCGCCCAGAGCCTGCTCATGAACGCCGGCCGCCGCGTCCCGGAGATCCTGCCCTGGTCGGCCGGCTCGCTCACCCCCGGCCGCCGCTACGCCCGCGCCCGCCGCGAACTCGGCCTCGACTGAGCCATAAACGGCCGCCACTAATTCGGCCGATCTTGCATGACTTTCTTCGCCGGGTTACGTTGACCGGGTCCAACGCGGGAGCCCGGTGCGACCGGGCTGAGAGGACGGCTGCCCAGCCGCCGACCGCCAGAACCTGCTCCGGGTAATGCCGGCGAAGGGAGTTGCGCGATGAGCGACGCGCGTTTTTCCAAGGTCTACACCGGGGATCTCCGCGTGCCGATGCGCGAGATCAGGCTGTCCAACGGCGAGCGCGTCCGCCTGTACGACACCTCGGGCCCGTACACCGACCCGGAGGTCACCGTCGACCTGGCCCGGGGGCTGGCGCCGAGGCGCGCGGAGTGGATCCGGGCCCGCGCCGGCGGGCCCGTCACGCAGGTGGGCTGCGCGCGGGCCGGGACGATCACGCCCGAGATGGAGTTCGTGGCGGTCCGGGAGGGCGTCGAGCCGGAGTTCGTCCGGCAGGAGGTCGCCGCGGGCCGGGCCATCATCCCCGCCAACGTCAACCACCCCGAGTCCGAACCGATGATCATCGGCCGCAACTTCCTCGTGAAGATCAACGCCAACATCGGCAACTCGGCGGTCACCTCCTCGATCGCCGAGGAGGTCGAGAAGATGACCTGGGCCACCCGGTGGGGCGCCGACACGATCATGGACCTGTCGACCGGCCGCGACATCCACGCCACCCGCGAGCGGATCATCCGCAACTCCCCCGTCCCGGTCGGCACCGTGCCGCTCTACCAGGCGCTGGAGAAGGTCGGCGGGCTGGCGGCCGAGCTGTCGTGGGAGGTGTTCCGCGAGACGCTGATCGAGCAGTGCGAGCAGGGCGTCGACTACATGACCGTGCACGCCGGCGTGCGCCGCGCGTTCGTCCCGCTGACCGCCGGGCGCAAGACCGGCATCGTCTCCCGGGGCGGCTCGATCATGGCCGCCTGGTGCGTGGCCCACGGGCGCGAGAGCTTCCTGTACGAGCGCTTCGCCGACATGTGCGAGATCTTCGCCGCCTACGACGTGTCGTTCTCGCTGGGCGACGGCCTGCGCCCCGGCTCGATCGCCGACGCCAACGACGAGGCCCAGTTCGCCGAGCTGCGCACGCTGGGCGAGCTGACCAGGATCGCCCGCGACCACGACGTCCAGGTGATGATCGAGGGCCCCGGCCACGTGCCCATGCACAAGATCAAGGAGAACGTCGACCTCCAGCGCGAGATCTGCGACGACGCCCCCTTCTACACGCTCGGCCCGCTGGTCACCGACATCGCGCCCGGCTACGACCACATCACCTCGGGCATCGGCGCCGCCATGATCGGCTGGTACGGCACCGCGATGCTCTGCTACGTCACGCCCAAGGAGCACCTCGGCCTGCCCAACAGGGACGACGTCAAGACCGGCGTGATCACGTACAAGATCGCCGCGCACGCCGCCGACCTCGCCAAGGGCCACCCGCAGGCCCGGGCGTGGGACGACGCGCTGTCGGACGCCCGGTTCGAGTTCCGCTGGGAGGACCAGTTCGACCTGTCGCTCGACCCGGCCACCGCGCGGGCCTTCCACGACGAGACGCTGCCCGCCGAACCCGCCAAGAACGCGCACTTCTGCTCGATGTGCGGGCCCCGGTTCTGCTCGATGCGGATCAGCCACGAGCTGCGCGACCTCATGGGACGATGACGGCCCGGCCGACGATCTCGTTGTCGTGCAGGCGCTGGTACGTGCGCGGCGCCTCGTCGAGCGAGTGCGGCTCCACGCGCACGCCGATGGCGCCCGACCGGGCCAGCGCCAGCACCTCGATGAGCTCGTCCCGGCCGCCCCAGTAGGGGACCGACACCGCCATCTCGTACGGGCCGCTGCCGAACCCGACGGGCAGGCGGCCGTCCGCCACCCCGACGATCGTCACGTCCGAGCACACCCCCGCGCACGCGCCCGCCAGCGTCACGGTGGGCTGGATGCCGACGAAGTCCAGCACCAGGTCGGCGCCCAGCCCGCCGGTCAGCTCCCGCACCCGGCCGGCGGCGGCCTCGTCGGAGACCACGGTCTCGTGCGCGCCGATCTCCCTGGCCAGCTCCAGCTTCTCCTCGCTGATGTCGAGCGCGATCACCCGCGTCGCGCTCATCGCCCGCAGGATCTGGACCGCCATGTGGCCCAGCCCGCCCGTCCCGATGACCACCGCCGTGCTGCCCGGCACCAGCTTGGCCAGGCTCCGCTTGATCGCGTGGTAAGGCGTGAGCCCCGCGTCGGTCAGCGGCGCCGCCTGCGCCAGGTCCAGCCCTTCCACCGGGACCAGGTGGCGGACGTCGTCGACGATCATGTACTCGGCCATGGCGCCGGGAGCGCCCAGGCCGGGCGGCTTGATGGCGAGGTCCTGGGCCCGGGTGCAGTAGTTCTCCGCGCCCCTGGAGCAGTTGCGGCAGGTGCCGCACCCCCACGGCCCGTACACCACCACGTCCTGGCCTACCTCGACGCCCGTCACCCCGTCGCCGAGCGCCGCCACCGTGCCCGCGCCCTCGTGGCCGAGGATCAGCGGCAGGCTGCCCCCGACGAGCAGCGGGTTCTCGATCACCGCGATGTCCGAATGGCACATCCCGGACGCCCTGACCCGGAGCAGCACCTCACCGGGAGCCGGCTCGGGGTCGGGCACCGTCACGACCTCGGGCATGCTCCCCTGGCCGGCCAACTGGACAGCTTTCATGCCTCTCCTCGCTTCCCGAGCCCCTCCCCCGGTACATGCCACGTTCCGGGCGGCCGAAATCCCGAGCTCAGAACAGCGTCGGCGGCTCGGCGGGCATCGGCTCGGGCAACGGCTCCAGCCCGGGGACCCGGGCCCGTACCTCGTCGTGGAAGCGCCGGGCGAGCGGCAGCGCCTCGGCGTTGTCCGGCGTGTGCACGAACACCGTCGGCGAACGGCCCTCGCGCAGCCACCCGGCCACCGTGCCGACCCAGCCCTGCCAGCCCGCCACCGTCCGGTCCACGTCGTCCCTGCCCAGGTAGCGGACGATCGGCCGGTCCGTCAGCGCCCGCGCCCGGCGCGGGACCCGCGGCTTCTTCGTCCACGCGTCACGCTCGGCGTCGCTGGTCGGCGGGCTGCCGAACAGCGTCGTGGTGTCGAACGGCACCCACTCCGCGCCCGCCCTCGCCAGCACCCGCTCCAACTGCCCCACGGCCCGCTCGTCCTCGAAGAACGCCCGATGCCGCACCTCCACCGCCGGGCGCAGCCCCGCGGGCAGCCTGCGGAGGAACGCGGCCAGCGCGCCCAGGTCACCCGGCCCGAACGACCCCGGCACCTGCACCCACAGCGCGTGCACCCGGGGCCCCAGCGGCTCCATCGCGTGCAGGAACGCCCCCAACTCCTCCTGCGCCCCCGTCAGGCGGCGCTCGTGCGTGATCGCCTTCGGCAGCTTCACCACGAACCTGAACCCCGGATCGGTCTGGGCCGCCCACGTCTCCACCGTGCTCCTCGACGGCGTCGCGTAGAACGTCGTGTTGCCCTCGACCGCGTTGCACCACGTCGCGTACGCCCGCAGCCGCTCGCCCTGCGCGAGCGGATGGGGGAGGAACCGACCCTGCCACGGCGCGTGCGTCCACATCGCACAACCCACATGAAGCCGCATGCACCCGACGCTATCGGGTCTCCGCACCGGCCCGCCGGTTCGCGGCGCGGGCCGTGACGGCGCCCACCGCGCAGACGAGCGCGAACCCGAACAGCACGTACCGGGCAGAGGTCAGCATCGACGCGCCCCCGGCGTTGAGCAACACCCCGGCCACCGCCGTGCCGAACGCGATCGACAGGCTCGTCACCGTGGCGATCGCGGCAGCCGCCTGACGGCCCTCCGCCGGATCCGGCGTGCTCGACATCGCCGCCACCGACAGATGCGGATACGCCAGCCCGATGCCCGAACCGGCCACGACCAGCACCGGAGCCCACACCAGCATCAGCCAGCCCGACGCCGCGTCCCTCAGCAGCAGGCCCTGCGCGAGGAAGCCCAGCGCCAGGACCAACGGCCCCAGCACGCACAGCCGCCGCACCGCGCGCCCGCCTGCCGCCGAGGCGCTGCCGAGCTGCGTCAGCGACCAGCCGAGCGAGACCGCCGCACCCAGCAGCCCCGCCGTCACCGGAGGCAGCCCGCCCAGCCGCTGCGCGAACAGCGGCACGAACGTCTCGACCGCCACGCCGAACGTCAGCAGCCCGATCGTCAGATACACCCACTTCAGCGCCGACCCCGCCGTGTAGGTCGTCCGGGGGAACACCCGCCTCCCGCTGCGCCGCTCATGCGCCACGAACCCGCCGACCAGCAGCAGCGCCACCGCGACCCCGGCCGCCATCGCCGCCGTCCCGGGCAGCACCCCCGCCAGGCTCACGGCCACCGTGGCGGCCGTCACCAGCACCAGCGACACCACCGGCACCGGCGTCCGCCCTCCCCCGCGCTCACCGCGCGGCACCACCCGGGGCACGATCCCAGCGCACACCGCCCCGATCACCGCCATCGCCACGAACGCCAGCCGCCAGGACCCGAACTGCGCGAACAGCCCCCCGAGCGCCGGACCCGCGAAGTTGCCGACCCCGTACATCGCCGACATCAGCGCGTTTCCGCGCGTCCACAACCGGCGCGGCAGCGCCGAGTGGATCACCGCGAACCCCAGGCCGGACAGCAGCCCCGCCCCGAGCCCCTGCACGCCCCGCCCAGCCAGCAGCACCGGCATCGCCGGGCTCACCGCGCACGCCAGCGACCCCGCCACGAACCCGCCGAACCCCATCAGGTACGCGCCCACGTTCCCCCACCGGGCCAGCACCCGGCTGACCAGCATCGTCGCGATCACCATGGCGACGAGGTAGAACGTCATGTTCCAGGCGTAGAAGCCGGCGCCCCCGATGTCGGCCACCGCCGTGGGCAGCAGGCTGGAGGCCAGGTAGATGTTGATCGCGCCGACGAGCACGCCGCCCGCCAGCACCACCGCCGAACCCAGATGGCGCGGGCCCAGCAGTTCCCGCCAGGACGCGGCCTCGACCGCGTCGTCCGTTGAAGTCATGGCTTCAAGCGTGTCGTTGCACCGGCCCCGGAGACTTCCCGCGCCCAGCGCCCCCGCCCACCAGCAAGCCCGGTGGGCGAACCCTCCACCCTCGGTCGAAGGCGCCCCTATCTAGGCGATCTTCCGGGAGGTACGTTGCTTGCATGTCCGCATTCCGCAAGGCCGTCGGGGCAGTGGTGGCGTTCGTCGTCGTGGCCGGGACGCCCGGCGCGAGCGCGGCCGAGGCGCGAGCGCCGGAGAACGCCGTCATCGTGTGGGACAGGAACGCCGAGACGGCGATCTGGGAGGTGGCCAGGCAGCAGCCGCAGGTGCAGGCGCGCAGCTTCGCCATGGTGCACGGCGCCGTCTACGACGCGGTGAACGCGATCGCCGGCAGCCCGTACGAGCCGTATCTGGTGGCGCCGAAGGCCGGCGGGAGCGCGTCGACGGAGGCGGCCGTGGCGTCGGCGGCGTTCGGCGTGCTGCGGGCGCTGTTCCCGGAGCAGCGGGAGAGGCTGGAGGCGCAGTACGGCGAGTCGCTGGCGGCGGTCCCCGACGGGGCGGCCAAACGGCGCGGGATCGCGGTCGGGGCGCGGGCGGCCGCGGCGATGGTCGCGGCGCGGCGGGACGACGGGGCGTTCGGGGATCAGACGTGGCCGACGGGGACGGAGCCGGGCCGGTGGCGGCCGACGCCGCCCGGCTTCGGGTCGGACGGCGCCTGGGTGGGCGAGCTGAAGCCGTTCATGCTCCCGCGCCCGTCGATGTTCCGCACCTCGGGCCCACCGGCGCTGACCAGCGAGCAGTACGCGCGCGACTTCAACGAGGTCAAGGCCGTCGGCGGCAAGGACAGCACGCTGCGCACGGCCGACCAGACGGAGGCCGCGATCTGGTGGCACGACCGGCACCTGGCCGAGTGGGAGATCAAGCGGCAGCTCGCGACGACGCAGCGGCTGAGCACGCTGCGGACGGCGCGGATGTTCGCGATGGTCGGCATGGCCGAGGCCGACGCGACGATCGCCTGCTACAACGAGAAGGCGCGGTGGGCGTTCTGGCGGCCGGTCACCGCGATCCGGGAGGCCGACGGCGACGGCAACCCCGAGACGGCCGCCGATCCCGGCTGGACGCCGCTGCTGGTCACGCCGCCGCATCCGGACTACACGTCCGGGCACACGTGTTTCAGCGGGGCGGGCATGTCGGCGCTGACGCACTTCTTCGGCCGCGACGACATCGCGTTCAGCGGGTTCAGCCACGACGCGGGCACGACCAGGCACTTCCGCGGCTTCTCGCACGCGCTGGCCGAGGTCACCGAGGCCCGGATCTGGGGCGGCATCCACACCCGCGCGGCCGACGTGGCGGGCGCGAAGATCGGCAGGCAGGTGACCGCCTACATGGTGAAGCACCACTTCAGGCCGAGGCGCTGACCAGGTCGGGGCCGGTCCGGCGCGGACCGGCCCCGACACCGGGACTACTTGGCCAGGTCGAACCGGTCCAGGTTCATGACCTTGTTCCAGGCCGCGACGAAGTCCGTCACGAACTTCTCCTTGGCGTCGTCACTGGCGTAGACCTCGGCGACCGCACGCAGCTCGGAGTCGGAGCCGAACACCAGGTCAGCGCGGCTGCCGGTCCACTTGACCTCGCCCGTGGCGGCGTCGCGCCCCTCGAACGTGGTCGCGTCGCCGGACGTCGCCTTCCACGTCGTGCCCAGGTCGAGCAGGTTGACGAAGAAGTCGTTGGTCAGCACGCCGGGCGTCGTGGTGAAGACGCCGAGCTGCGAGCGCTGGTAGTTGGCCCCCAGCACGCGCAGGCCGCCGACCAGGACCGTCATCTCGGGGGCGCTCAGCGTGAGCAGGTTGGCCCGATCGATGAGCAGGTATTCGGCCGGGAGGCGGTTGCCCTTGCCCAGGTAGTTGCGGAACCCGTCGGCGGTCGGCTCCAGGGCGGCGAACGACTCGGTGTCGGTCTCCTCCTGGGAAGCGTCCACCCGGCCCGGCGTGAACGGGACCTGGACGGCGAAACCGGCGTCCCTGGCGGCCTTCTCGACGCCCGCGCAGCCGGCGAGCACGATCAGGTCGGCCAGCGAGATCTGCTTGCCGCCGGTCTGGGCGCCGTTGAACGCCTTCTGGATGCCCTCCAGGGTGCCGAGCGCGGTCGCGAGCCGGTCGGGGTCGTTGACCTCCCACCCGATCTGCGGCTGGAGGCGGATGCGCGCGCCGTTGGCGCCGCCGCGCTTGTCGCTGCCGCGGAACGACGAGGCCGACGCCCACGCGGTGGACACCAGCTCCGACACCGACAGGCCCGAGGCCAGCACCTGCTCCTTGAGCGCGGCCACGTCGGCGGCGTCGACGAGCTCGTGCGTCACCGCGGGCAGCGGGTCCTGCCAGAGCAGCACCTCGGACGGGACCTCCGGGCCGAGGTAGCGGGCGACCGGGCCCATGTCGCGGTGAGTCAGCTTGAACCACGCGCGGGCGAAGGCGTCGGCCAGCTCGTCGGGGTGCTCCAGCCAGCGCCGGGTGATCTGCTCGTAGATCGGGTCGTAGCGCAGCGACAGGTCGGTGGTCAGCATCGTCGGGGCGTGGCTCTTCGACGGGTCGTGCGCGTCGGGCACGGTGCCCTCGCCGGCGCCGTCCTTCGGCCGCCACTGGTGGGCGCCCGCCGGGCTCTTGAACAGCTCCCACTCGTACCCGTACAGGATCTCCAGGAAGCTGTTGTCCCAGGTCGTCGGGGTGTTGGTCCAGATGCCCTCAAGGCCGCTGGTGATCGTGTCGCCGCCCTTGCCGGTGCCGAAGCTGTTGCGCCAGCCGAGGCCCTGCTCCTCGATCGAGGCGGCCTCGGGGTCGGGGCCGACGTGGTCGGACGGGCCGGCGCCGTGCGTCTTGCCGAACGTGTGACCGCCGACGATCAGGGCGGCCGTCTCCTCGTCGTTCATCGCCATCCGGCGGAACGTCTCGCGGATGTCGCGGGCCGCGGCGAGCGGGTCGGGGTTGCCGTTCGGGCCTTCGGGGTTGACGTAGATGAGGCCCATCTGGACGGCGGCCAGCGGGTTCTCCAGCTCGCGGTCGCCGCTGTAGCGCTGGTCGCCGAGCCAGGTGGACTCGGGGCCCCAGTAGACGTCCTCGTCGGCCTCCCACACGTCCTCGCGGCCGCCGGCGAAGCCGAACGTCTGGAAGCCCATCGACTCCAGCGCCACGTTGCCGGACAGGACCAGCAGGTCGGCCCAGGAGAGCTTGCGGCCGTACTTCTTCTTGACCGGCCACAGCAGGCGGCGGGCCTTGTCGAGGTTGGCGTTGTCGGGCCAGCTGTTGAGGGGCGCGAAGCGCTGCTGGCCGGCCCCGGCGCCGCCGCGGCCGTCGCTGATCCGGTACGTGCCCGCGCTGTGCCAGGCCATCCGGATGATGAACGGGCCGTAGTGGCCGAAGTCGGCGGGCCACCAGTCCTGCGAGGTCGTCAGCACCTCGGCGATGTCCCGCTTCACGGCCGCCAGGTCGAGGCTCTTGAACTCCTCGGCGTAGTCGAAGTCCCCGCCGAACGGGTTGGCCACGACCGGGTTCTTGGCGAGAATCCTCAGGTTGAGCCGCTCCGGCCACCACTGGCGGTTGCCGCCGCCCTGGGTGGGGTGCGGGGCGCGATCGTGCGCGACCGGACAGCCTCCCGTTGCCTCCGTCTTCGGGTCGGTGACGATTGCATCATGGTTCTCGGACATGGAATCCTTCCGGGATTTTCTTGCTCAGGAGCTGGAACATCGGGGGCACAGGCCCCAGTAGATGACCTCGGCCTCGTCGATCGCGAAGCCGTGGTCGTCGGCCGCGCTCAGGCACGGCGCGTGGCCGACCGCGCAGTCGACGTCGGCGACGGCGCCGCACGACCGGCAGACGATGTGGTGGTGGTTGTCGCCCACGCGGCCCTCATAGCGGGCGGCGCTGCCAGCGGGCTCGATCCGGCGTACGAGCCCGGCCGCGGTGAGGGCGTGCAGCGCCTCGTACACGGCTTGCAGGGAGATGTGTCCCACACGGTCACGCACCCCGGACGCGATCGCCTCGACGCCGAGGTGGTCACCGTCCCGGACGGTCTGGAGCATGGCGACGCGGGCGGCGGTCACCCGCAGGCCGGCCCCGCGCAGCTCCTCGGCGATGGTCGGTGCGGTCATGGCCGCCAAACTTACCTACGCAAAGGCGAACGGTACAAGATAACGAATCGTTTAATTTTGGTGCCGCGCCGGATAGCTCGGCTCCCCCGCCGGCACCGCGTCTCCAGTATCGCCGCGCACCACGTCCGAGCCCCCGCGTAACACGCGGAAAAGGCACGCCGGACGCAGGAGCGCCGACGGCGGATCGAGGAGGTTGGCCACCCGCAGGAAGCGGCGGCCGAGCTCGGTGTCGTGCTCGGCGGCGCGGTGGAAGCGCTCCAGATAGGCGTTCACCATCTTGATCTTCGCGGTGCGCCGGCCGCGCACCCCGGGCAGGCGCAGATCGTTGGCGGCCACGATGTCCCACGGCGCGTCGACGACCCGGGCGATCGACCGGAACAGCTCACGGGCGGGCCGGTCGCGCCTGGCCCACTCGCCCAGCCGCAGCGCCTCCACGGCGGCCACGCTCATGCCCTGGCCGTAGATCGGGTTGAACGCGCACACCGCGTCACCCACGACCGCCAGCCCGCGCGGGAAGCGGGGCAGCCGCTCGTACCGCCGCCGCACGCTGGCCGGAGTCCGGTGGTGGGTCCCCTCGTCCAGCGGCTCCGCCCGGGAGACCAGCTCGTGGATGTCGGGCGCGGGCAGCGACCTCGCGTACGCGACGAAGCTGGCCAGGTCGGCGGGCGGCGCGTCACCGTAGCCGCCGATGGTGACGATCCACCGGTCGCCCTCCATCGCCAGCGCCACCCCGGCGCGCGGCACCGCCCTGGTCGCCGCCATGATCACCACCGGGTCCCCGGCCAGGTCGTCGGGCCTGCGGCGGAACACCCGCGTCGTGTACGTCAGGTCGATCTCCACCCGCTCCTCGGCGGGCGCCGGGAACCCGAGCTGCCCCAGCCACGCCGGCATCCGCGAGCCCCGCCCCGACGCGTCCACCACCAGGCCCGCGCTGACCGTCTCCCCCGAGACGAGCCGCACCCCCGTCACCCAGTCGCCGCTGCGCGTCAAGTCGGCCACCTGGCTCTCCCCGGCCACCTCCACCCCCGGCAGCGCGCTCACCCGCCGCCGGATCTGCCCCTCCAGCAGCAGCCGGCTCACCAGCAGCCCCGGCATGCGGCCCGGCGCCGGAGCCAGCCGCCGCCCCTCGTTGATCCACCGGCAGTCCGCCTGCAGGTCCCCGCCGAACGCCCCCCGCTCCATCAGCTCCACCGTCAGGCCGGGAAGCAGCAGCTCCATCACCTCCAGCCCGCGCGCCAGCAGGCCGTGCGCGTGCCGGCTCTGCGCCGTGCCGCGCCGGTGCACGTCCTCCCCGGGCAGCCGGTCCCTGTCGAGCACGGTGACCCGCTCGGCGATCCTGCTCAGCGCGGCGGCGGCCAGCAGGCCGGAGACGCTGGCTCCGATGACGACGGCATGCCTCATGACACCCACGATGACCGCCGCCCGTCCGCCACCCCACCCCTAAACCACGGGACGAACCCGCTATCACCGGACGCGCTGTCACCGGACGGGCTTTTCGGATGGGACAGCCGGAAAGCCGCGCGATACCCTTGGGGACCGCCTTCACAGCGCCCCCGAGCAAGGACCGATTCCATGAGACGACGGGTCGCCCTCGCCGCCGCCCTCCTGATCGCCTTCGTCCCCGTCGCCCCCGCCCAGGCCGCCCCCGCCCAGGCCGCCGGCGCCGCCCCCGATCCGGCGAGCGCGCTCAAGCGGCAACTCCGGCACGAACACGGCGTCCGCGTCACCGAGACCACCCGCTACTCCTTCGGCACGAAGGCCAAACCTGCCGGGACCCGGATCACCGGCCGCGTCCAGCTCTCCCCGTCGGGCCCGGTGGCCGCCGACCTGTCTTGGCGCGACCTCGGCGAGTCCAGGTCCCACCGGGTGATCCGCGTCCGCAAGGACGTGTACGTCAGCCGCAGCCACGTGTCCGGCCCGGTCCCGTCCGGCAAGAACTGGATCATCTACCCCGACCGCCACCGGGGCCGCTTCGGCCGCGACCTGGCCGGGGACGCCAGCCTGCAGCCCATCGACGTGTACGACCCGGCCCTGGTGAAGGCCCTGCTGAAGTGCTCGACGAGCAAGGCCGTCCCCGGCGGGCGCCTCTACCGGGGCACGATGAGCTACGCGGAGCTGCGTAAGACAGCCAAGGGCACGCTGGTCAACTGGTCGTCCGGCAAGGCCATCACCGCCCGGAGCAAGGGCAAGGTCTCCTGGCAGCTCTGGACGGGCCGCGACGGGCTGCTCAAGCGCCTGGTCACCAACGACACCGCCGGGACGGGCAAGAACCCCCTGGTCAAGCGGAGCGACACGCGCTACACCGGCTGGGGGTTCCGCCTCGCCGTCACCGCCCCGCCCGCCGACGAGGTCATCACCGAGGCCGCCCTGCTGAAGTACACCCGCGACGAGAACACCCCCATCCCCGAGGACTCGGGCAACACCTGATCCGGTCGCCTCAGGAAGGGTGATGTCCGTGCGCGAGCCGGCGGCGGGAGCGTTACGCGCCGGCGCGGTCCTGGCCGCGTCCGGGCCGGTGATCCTCACGACGTTCGGGATCGGCAGATCAGGCACCGGCTGGTTCTGCGCCCCGACCGTCCTGACCGCGCCGGACGGCCCGACCAGCCTGACCGCGCCGCCGCCGCTGCGCTGCTCACGGCCTCCCGTTCAGCCCGGCCCCGGAGGCCGTACCGGATCGTCCTGTGGCTGCTGGCCGTGGGGGCGGCGGCGTGGGGGCCGGCGTTCCACCGCCTGACGCCGGTGGTGCACGAGGAGCGCCTGCTCCACACCGTGTACGTGTGGACGCGGGGGACGTTCTGGGATGATCTCACCCAGTGGTCCGTGGATGCCGGGGTGATCGGGCTGCCGGTCGTCCTCGTCGCGCTGGCGGCCACCGCGTACTCCCACTGGTGGCTGCTGGTGCCGCTGGCCGGGTTCGTCCGCCGGGGGCGCGACCGGGTTCTGAGGCGGCCGGTGGTGCAGGCCGCGGGACTGGGGCGGCTCGGCGTGGGGGTCGTGCTCGCCGTCGCCGTCGTCTGGGCGGCCGTCTCGTCCTTCACGCCGACGCGGTGAACGGCCGCCGAGTCGGGCGTACGCTGAACCCGCAGGTGATGGACGGGAGGCTGACGTGGCCGAGACGACGGTGGCCGAGGTGATGGCCGAACTGGCCGAGCTCGAGGACCCCAGGATCCGCGAGGTGAACGAGAAGCACGGCGACGATCACGGGGTGAACCTCGGCAAGCTGCGCGCCCTCGCCAAGCGGCTGAAGACGCAGCAGGACCTCGCGCGCCGGCTCTGGGAGACGGGCGACACCGCCGCCAGGCTGCTGGCGATGCTGATCTGCCGCCCGAAGGCGTACGAGCGCGACGAACTCGACGCCATGATGCGCGAGGCGCGCACGCCCAAGGTGCACGACTGGCTCGTCAGTTATGTGGTGAAGAAGAGCCCGCACGCCGAGGAGCTGCGCGTGGCCTGGTTCGCCGACCCCGACCCGGTGGTCGCGAGCGCCGGCTGGGCGCTGACCTCCGAACGGGTGACGAAGAAGCCCGAGGGGATCGACCTCGCCGGGCTGCTCGACCTCGTCGAGAAAGAGATGAAGAACGCCCCGGAACGGCTTCAGTGGGCGATGAACACCTGCCTCGCCCAGATCGGGATCGAACACCCCGAACACCGCGCCCGCGCCCTGGCCATCGGGGAGCGGCTGGAGGTGCTCAAGGACTACCCGACCTCGCCGGGGTGCACGTCGCCGTATGCGCCGATCTGGATCGGCGAGATGGTGCGCCGGCAACAGGCGGCCTCGTAGCCGATTCCCGGGCCACAGGGTCACGGGGCCCGTCGTGGACCCCGTGACCGTGCGTACGATTCTCGCCCGGACCCGCATGGGTCAGGCGGCGTCGAGAGCCGCGGTGATCTTGCGGGCCATGTCCGCCAGGGCGGGGCTGGGCGTGCCCTTGTGGATCTGCGCCGCCGCGTCCACGGCGACGAGGACGGTGCCGCGGAAGTTGGCCGCCTCGGCCGGGTCCTGCCGGTTGAGCAGGCGCATCGACTCCGTCAGCGCGGGCAGCACCTGGTCGGCCAGCGTGGCCACCGTCCTGCCGTACTTCACGCCCTTGGGCGCCTTGGCCAGCACGTGCCCGACCAGCCCGGTCGCCGAGGTCAGCGCGATGGACCCCTCGGTGGCGACCCGGTGCGCCGAACCGGCGGCGCCGGCGGCGGACATCAGCGAGACGGCGCCCCAGGCGGCGACGCGGAGGGTGAGCTTGTCCTGGTCGGTGAGGGAGATGGCGATGGTCATGAGACGCTCCTTCTGAGCTGTACGGTGCCTGTCGGCCGGGTGGCGCGGTTCGCAGCGACGAACCGCTTATGTCCCCAACTTTCGCCCACCGCCCTGACACCAGATCGTCGCCGCCCTGACACGGCCCCTGATACCGGGACGAGATGACACGATGGGCGCCATGCGAAAGATCATCGCCGCCGGGCTCGTGGCCCTGCTCGTCCCCGTGGCCGCCCCGCACCCCGCCCACGCCGCAGCCGCCGACACGTACCCCGACTACGCGACCCTCGCCGCCAAGGAGGTCGAAGGCCGCGACTACCTGCGCCTGCGCCGCCTCCCCCGGGGCGCCGAGGTCGCGCACATCGCCATCCACGGCGGCGCGATCGAGTCACCCACCACCCAGCTCGCCGACCACGCGGCAGGCACCAAGCACGCCTTCTACTCGTTCGTCGGCATCAAGCCCGACGGCAACAGCAAACTCCACATCACCTCGACCCGCTTCGACGAGCCTCGCGCGCTCAAGCTCGTCGCCGCCGTCGACCGGACCGTCTCCTGGCACGCCGCCGCGGCCACCCACGCGACCACCTACGTCGGCGGCCGCGACGCCCGCCTGGTCGCCAAGGTCACCGCCGCCCTCAGGAAGGCCGGCTTCCCCGTGGCGGCCACGGTCCCCGACCGGATCAACGGCACCAGCCCCCGCAACATCGTCAACAGGAACAAGCGCCGCATGGGCGTACAACTGGAGATCAGCAAGGGCCAGCGCACACGCTTCTTCAAGGGCGGCAAACTGTCCAGGGCCCGGGTGGAGAACCCGGCCAACCGCACCAGCGCCTTCTACCGCTACGTCAACGCCGTCAACAGCGCCCTAGCCTCCTGACCAGCGCCTTCCGGGAGCGCGGGTGCCCTCCCCGTCAGCCGTCCCGCCGGACCGCGGGCACGAACCCGCCTCGGACCTTCCCGCCGTCGGCCAGAGCGGCCCAGCCGTCCGCCGCACCGTGCGAGTCGACTCCCAGCACGACGGCCACCAGCCAAGCTGTACGCTCTTCGGCCTCCTCGGGACCGGCGATGCCCTCGACGAGTCCATGTCAGCAAGATCCCGGGATTGCCCGAACAAACCGAAAGGCCCGTCCCAGATTTCCCTGGTAGCACGGGCCTTCGCTTCGGGGTGTGGAGCCGGCGTCAGCAGATGAGGGCGACTCCCACGGTGAAGGGGATGCTGTGGTACGGCGTGTGCTCGGAGCGCTGTCCGGTGGACACGCAGGTGCCGACCTCGTGCCAGGAACCGACGCCGGCGTTGGGGTTGGGGTGGCTGACATAGATGAGGACGGCGTACCGGGCGTAGCCGGTGCAGATCGCCCAGGCGGTCTTGGGACTATCCACGCCGGTTGTGCAGTTGGGGTCGGCGTTCGCCGGAGAGGCCATGCCGAAGAGGGCGGAGGCGGTGAGGAGAGCTGTGGCGGACAGGGCCGCGGCGTGCTTTCTGAGGTGCATGTGCTGACCTCCAGCAGGGTTGGCTGGTGCGCGGATGGTCCCCGAAGGTGGTGCACTCTTAGGAAAGCTTCTTATTAGAAAGTAGCCGGACGCAGCGCACAGTCAAGGGCGAGCGCCTTTCCGCTTCGGTGTGCGCGGGTCACGTACCTCCGCGCGAAGGTCAGCTGATCCGCAGGCTTCCAGGAACCGTCTCCGGCGCGCCGTCAGGGCCAGCGGAGAAAGGCGGTAGAGCCCGTGGCTGTACGCCCATGCGAAAGGCCCTCCGGGATCATCCCGAAGGGCCTTTGACCTGCTGTGCGGCCGGAGGTACTCGAAACCCCAACCTTCTGATCCGTAGTCAGATGCTCTATCCATTGAGCTACGGCCGCTCGCTGCGTAAGCAAGCATAGCGGGTCCGGAGCGATGCCTCGAACCAGTTACGCCGATCGCGCGTCTTCGGTCTCCACCTTCTTGGGCCACAGCGTGTGGCTCACCGGCCAGATCAGGGCGATCGCCGGCACCCTGACGAGTTGCAGGGCGAACATCCGAAGCTCCTCCGTACGCGCCGGGTCGCCCACGAGCCAGGTCATGAGCAGGACGACGGCCCAGGTGATCCCGTACGCCAGCAGGATGAGCAGCCAGTAGCGCCATTCGTAGAGGGTGCGGGCCCTGCCTCCGGGTGGGGGTTTCGGGGGCGGGGGGCCGCCGGCGAAGCGGTGGTGGAACTTGGCGTCGGCCCAGCGCAGGGTGCGGTGGCCGAAGACGACGGAGTACGCGAGGTAGGCGGCCGCGAGGCCGTGCTTGAAGTCGGCCACGGCGCCGCCGCGCATGTCGATCACGGCGGCGGTGAGGAGGACGACATCCAGGAGGGGGACGCTGACCAGCAGGGCCGTGCTGAGGCGGCGGCGCTTCCAGAGATAGCGGCAGGCGAGGCCGAGTCCGAGGAGGACCCAGAAGCCGATCTCGCACGCGATCAGGATGGCGACAATCACGCTGTCCAGTCTTGCGGGCGCTTTGGGCGGTTTCCTCCGCCAGGAAAAGGAACCTGTGGATACATCGAAGGGTGTATCCACAGGCGGCCCCGCGAAGGAGGGAACCGGTGGTCCGGGGTGGTGGGATAGGAGGCATGAAACGCGTGCCGCTGCTGGCGGGGCTGGCCTTCGCGGTGGGTCTGCTCCTGATCGCGGCTGGAGCCTACATCCCCCGCGACCCGCCCGCGTGGCAGCCGTCCCGGTGGATGATGGCGGTGCCGCTGGCGATGGTGTGCCTCGCCACGCTGGGGCGCACGCGGGCGCCGATGGCCTCGCTGGGGCTGGGCACGACCGGGATCCTGCTCGACACCGTGGTGGGGCCGTCGCTGGGCACGGTGCTGGTCTACACGGACAATCTGTACGCGGCCGCGCTCTACGGGCCGGCCAGGGCGTCGCGGTGGCTGTTGATCGGCACGACGATGATCGCGGTGGTGTCCGGGGCGGTGGGCGGGTTCCTGGCGAGCGACTGGCGGGTGCTGGCGCTGATCAGCGTGCAGCTGGGGCTGGTGCTGGTGTCGCCGGTGACGACGGCCCAGGTGCTGCGGCAGCAGCGCGACCGGGCGGTGGCCGAGCGGACGCGGGCTGAGCAGGTGGCGCGGCTGGCCGAGCTCGACCGGCAGGCGGCGATCACGGCCGAGCGCACGCGGATGGCCCGCGAGCTGCACGACATGATCGCCAACCATTTCAGCGCCATCGCCATCCAGTCCACGGCCGTGCTGTCCCGCAAGGACCTGGATCAGGGCACCGTGCGAAAGATCATGGAGTCCGTACGTGAGAACAGCGTGAAGGGGTTGTCCGAGATGCGGTCCATGATCGGGTTGCTGCGGCAGGCGGGCGAGGAGGCCGAGGCGGTGCGGCCACGGCTGGCCGACGCGGAGGGCCTGGTCGAACGGGCCCGCGGGTCGGGGATGGAGACGTCGTTGCGTGTCGAGGGCGAGCCCCGGGAGCTGCCCCCGCCGGTCGATCTGGCCGCGTTCCGGATTCTTCAGGAGGCATTGACCAATGCGCTCAAACACGGCGAGCAGCCGGCGAGCGTGCACATCCGCTACGAGGCGCGGCAGGTCTCGGTGACCGTGGACAACGCGGTCAACGGGCGTGACGCGCGGCTGCCGGGGGCGGGCGCCGGGCTGGTGGGCATGCGGGAGCGGGCCGCGCTGGTCGGCGGCACGTTCGAGGCCGGGCCGCAGGGCGACGGGTGGCGGGTCACGGCACGGTTGCCGACCTCTGGGCAGGATGACGGGAGCGCGGGATGAGCATCAGGGTTCTGGTGGCCGACGACCATGCGGCGGTCCGGGCCGGGATCGTGCTGATCCTCGACGGCACCGACGACATCGAGGTCGTGGGCGAGGCGGCCGACGGGGTGGAGGCCGTGGCGCTGGCCAGAGAGAAGCGGCCGGACGTGGTGCTGATGGACGTGCGGATGCCGCGGATGGACGGCATCTCGGCCACCAGGGAGCTGGTCGGGGTGGCCGATGTGCTGATCTTGACGACGTTCGACGTGGACGAGTACGTGTTCGGGGCGTTGCGGGCGGGGGCGGCCGGGTTCCTGTTGAAGAACACCGACGCCGATTCGCTGGTGGAGGCCGTGCGGCTGGTGGCCAGGGGTGACGGGCTGATCTCGCCGGCAGTCACGAGGCGGCTGATCACGGCGTTCGGCGAGCAGGCGCCGCCGGTGCGCAAGGAGGCGGTCGATCCGGCCGGGCTGACGCCGCGCGAGCGGGAGGTGCTGGCCTGCATCGGGCGCGGGCTGTCCAACGCGGAGATCGCCCGGGAGCTCGACATGGCGGAGGCCACGACCAAGACCCACGTCAGCAGGGTGCTGAACAAGCTGGGGCTGAAGAGCCGGGTTCAGGCGGCGATCTATTACTCGGAGGGGCTATAGGGCGGTCTGAGGAGGTTCTTCCTGGGCAGGGCTGGGGGGTGGGGCCGGGCGCGGGGCAGCAATATCGGCCGGTATGTATAGCCAAGTGAAAGTGTCGCCCCCTAACCTTTGCCGGACCAGGGGGGGAGAGCCGATGACCACACCACCGCCGCCGCCGCAGGGCCCGGACGACCCGGCGTGGCGCCAGCCACCCCAGGGACCGCCGCAGGGGCCACAACAAGGGCCGCAGCAAGGGCCTCCGCACGGGCCGCCGCCGCACGGGCCACAGCAAGGCCAACAGCACGGGCAACAGCAGTGGCCGCCGTACGGGCAACAGCACGGGCCGTGGCCGCCTCCGCCTCCGCCGCAGCCGCAGGGCAGCTCGGCGGGGATCGTGGTCGGGCTCGCGCTCGCCGGGGTGGCCATCTACAGCGTCATCAACGTCATGGTCGTGTTCGGGGTCCTCATGGTCGCCGGCTCGGCCATGGGCGGCGACCAGGCGGGGGTCGTGATCGGGGCGGCGGCCGCGTTCCTCGCCCTGGTGGGGCTCGGCGTGGGCGTCGGCCTGCTGCTGGTGCGCAAGCCGTGGTCGATCGGCACCGGGCTCGGGCTGATGATCGGCTGGGCGCTGTGGTCGATCGTCACGGCGGGGCTGTGCACGGGTCTCAACCCGAGCCTCTACGGCGGCTGACGTGCCGCTGCACGAGATCTTCGTCGGTCTCGGCGTGCTGGTGGCCTCGGTGGTGTTCGTCCGCGAGGCCCGCAGCCGGGGCGCGCTGAACGAGCAGTCGCTGGTGGCGGTCACCGGGGCGCTGGTCGGCGGCGCCATCGGCATGCGCCTGGCGGGCTGGCTGGAGACGCTGGACCTGCAGAGCCTCTGGCTGTACGGGTCGCGCAGCGTCCTGGGCGGATTGACCGGCGCGTACGTGGGGGTGCTCGTCGCCAAGCGGGTGATCGGCTATCGGGAGCGCACCGGTGACCTGTTCGCGCCGGCGGTGGCGCTGGGCATGGCGGTCGGGCGGATCGGCTGCCATCTGACGGAGGCCCCGGGGCGGCCGACCTCGCTGCCGTGGGGCATCCACGCGCCGGCGACGACCCCGGACTGCCCCGGCTGCCTGGCGGGCCAGGCGATGCACCCGTCGTTCGTCTACGAGATCGTCTTCCAGCTCGCCGCGTTCGCCGCCCTGGTGTGGGCGCGCAAGCGGCTGACCAGGCCGGGCGAGCTGTTCACGCTCTATCTGGCGGGCTACGCGGTGTTCCGTTTCCTGGTGGAGTTCACCCGGGTGAACGACATCCTGTGGTCCGGCCTGACCGGTCCGCAGTGCTTCCTCCTGCCGGGTCTGCTGCTGCTGGGCATCCGGGTCGGCTACGGCTGGCGGCGCGGCTACTACGATGCCCTCTTCGACCGGAAGGTGCACCAGTGAGCACAGGCATGGAGCTGCGGGGCGACCGCATCCTCCGCTACGTCAACGCGTTCTGCCCGCACTGTCAGGAGCCCGATCTCACCCGGGTGGAGCGGCTGAGCGGCTACCTGGCGGAGCGGGACGGCCGGGTGTGGCTCGAACGCGGGTGCCGCGAGCACGGGCTGGTCAGGACGCTGTACGACGAGGACCCGGAGATTCTTGCCTATCTGGAGGAATGGACCGCTCCCACCAAGCAGCACATCCCGGACGTGTCGGGCAACTTCGCCCCCGTGCCGGGCGCGTACCTGCAAGGGCTTCCGGAGATGCAGACGCAGCACACCTGCATCCTGCTGGAGGACATCGCCGAGGCGTGCAACCTGCGCTGCCCCACCTGCTTCGCCGGCAGCTCCCCCGACCTGTCCGGCGTCGTGCCCGTCGCCGAGGTGCTGGCCAACGTGGACCAGCGGCTGGCCAGGGAGAACGGCAGGCTGGACGTCCTCATGCTGAGCGGCGGCGAGCCCACGCTGCACCCCGAGCTGAAGACGCTCCTGGCCGAGCTGACCGCCCGGCCCGTCACCCGCATCCTGATCAACACCAACGGCGTCCTGATCGCCCGCGACGACTCGCTGCTGGACCTGCTCACCGAGCACCGCGAGCGGGTCGAGGTCTACCTCCAGTACGACGGCTCGTCGGCCGAGTCCTCCCGGCATCACCGAGGCGGTGACCTGCGCAGGCTGAAGGCCGACGCCGTACGGAGGCTGTCGGAGCGGGAGATCTTCACCACGCTGGTGATGACCGCCGCCCTGGGCGTCAACGACGGCGAGATCGGCGACGTGATCAGGCTGGCCCTCGACACCCCGTACGTGGGCGGCGTGTCGTTGCAGCCGCAGTTCGGCTCGGGCCGGTCGGGGGCCATCGACCCGATGGACCGGCTGACCCACACCGGCGTGCTCAAGCGGCTCGGCCCGCAGACCGGCGGCCTGGTGACCTGGCGCGACCTGACCGCGTTGCCGTGCTCGCACCCGCACTGCTGCTCGGTGGGCTACCTGATCCGCGACGACTCCCGGCAGTGGCGCTCGCTGGTGGCGCTGATCGGCCACGACCGGCTCAAGGAGAACCTGGGCCTGGTCGCCAACCGCATCGCCGACTCCGAGATCCCGCGCGAGCTGCGGCTGGCCGTCCAGGAGTCGCTGCTCGGCCTGCTGTCGGAGCAGTCGTCGCTGTCGCACCCCCGGATCGGCGACCTGTGGCGCAACATCTGCGAGAACTGCGACCTCGGCGTCTCCACCCTGCTGGCGCTGGCCTCGTCCGCGCTGCCGGGCAGGCGGGCGAAGCTGCGCCGGATGCTGGGCGAGCGGGTGGTGCGGGTGACGGTCAAGCCGTTCATGGACCTGTCGACCATGATCGAGGAGCGGCTGACGCAGTGCTGCGTGCACGTGGGCACGCGGTCCGACCGTGACCAGTGCGCGCCGTTCTGCGCCGTGCAGGCGTGGCCGCAGCTCTCGGCCCAGCGGCTGTCGGCGGTGGCCGCCGAGCCGAGGGTACGGCTCCCGCTGGAGGTGATCACGTGAAGGCCGAGCCGTACGATCCGCTGAGGTTGTGCGTCTATGCCACGGTCGCGCTGCTGGCGTGGCTGTTCGGGCCGTGGGCGTTGCTGGCGTTCGCCGGGCTGGGGTTCGCGGGCTACTGGAAGGCGCGGCGGGCCGGGCTGACCCGGAGCAAGTGCCTGCTCCGGGACACCCGGCTGGTGCTGGCCTACCTGGGGCTGCTGGCGGCGCTCGCGGTGGCGGCGATCATCTTCTGGTGACGGCCGCCAGGTTCATCACGGTGACCTCGGGGCCCTTGCCCCAGTACATGATCGTGGTGGGCGAGGACGACGTTCCGCTGCCGTAGCTGGCGGACCCGTCGGGCGACACCCGGTTCACGCCGGCGATCTTGCCGGTGGCCGGGTCGTAGACCGCGACGGGCGCGACGTACTCCTTGGCCGGATCGGCGTCACCTCTGACCGGCATGACCGAGGCGAACCGGTCGCCCAGGACCTCCCCGTGGAAGCCGAGCGACGGGAGCAGCGTGGCGTCGGAGCCGTCGAGGCCCTGCACCAGGAGCCCGCCGCCCTTGGCGTCGCCGTAGCACCACTCGGCGACGCAGGTCAGCTTCGTGACGGAGCCGGAGGCCGGGAGCGGGGTCTTCTCGCCGGTCACCAGGTCGACCCTGCGGTCCTGGTTCTTCTGCCCGCGCTCGCCCGGCGCGTAGCCGACGGCGTACGGCCAGGAGTCCAGGTGGAGGCCGTCGGAGCCGGCGACCTTCTCGGGCTCGCCCCCGGACAGCGGCAGCCGGTGGACACCCCCGTCGCGTACGGACCAGACCAGGGCGTCCTCGGTGAGGCCGATCCGCTCCACGTTCGCCAGGTCGCCGGTGACCTCGCCGACCCGCTGGGCGGTGCCGCCCTCGCGGGGGATGATCCAGAAGTCGGCCCACTTGTCCCTGTCGTTGGGCGTGGTGCCGTACCAGGCGAAGTGCCGCTCTCCTACCTCGACGTCCTGGACGAAGTAGCCCTTGACGCCTTCGGGGGCGGGCATGTCGCCCACCACCCTGGTCGTGCGGGCAGTGGTGTCGTAGATCTCCAGGCGGCCGGCCTTCTCGAAGGAGGACTCGGCGGTCAGCAGCACCTCGGTGGGGGAAATTCCGGTCACCGGGCGATATTTCCAACCATCGGGGGCCGCGGCCGGCATCGTGAACACCGCCTCCGGCCACACCTCGGCCACCGGCTTCACCTCCGCCACCCTGGGGACGGCACTGGCCACCTCTCCAGGCGACACCGTGGTCACCGCGACCGCCGGCTCCACCGACACCCGAGGCTCCCCCCGCCACATCGCCATCGTCCCTCCGGCCACCAGCACCACCGAGGCGGCCGCCAGGGCCATGCCCGCCCACTGCCGGCGTCGCCGCGACCGCCGCCGGGCCGCGACCGCCGCCGCCAGCCCGCCGGTCGGCGTGACGTGCCCGGCCCCGGCACGCAGGGTCCGGACCAGGTCCTCTTCGCTTCTCATCGTGCCTCCTGCAGCATTCGCTTGATCCGGAGCTTGTCCAGGGCACGCGCCGCCTGGCTGCGCACGGTGCCGCGCGAGACGCCGAGGATCGCGGCGATCTCCGCGTCGGGCAGGTCCTCGTAGTAGCGCAGCACGAGGACCACTCGCATCCTGGGCGGCAGCCGTTGCAGGTCCGCCCACAGGTCCGCGTCCTCGTAGCGGTCGAAGCGCCCCTTCTCCGGCACGACGGACACCAGTTCCTCCCGGTGCCTGCGCCGCCACGAGGTGATGTGCAGCCTGACCATGGTCGTGCGCACGTACCCCTCGGGGTCGTCCTTCTTGCGCACCCGTGACCAGGCGTCACCCAGCCTGGCCAGGGCCTCCTGGACGAGGTCCGCCGCGTCGTCCGCGTTGCCGGACAGCACGTAGCCGTACCGGAGGAGCGCGTCGCCCCGGCTCCGGACGAACTCGTCGAACTCGGTTGTGTGGTCCACGTATCCAGGGATCCTCCAGCACGCCGTACCGTTGCACGAAACGCGAAAAGCGCGCGCCCCCGGAAGGGGACGCGCGCTTTCGAGGCGGTCTGATCAGGCGGCGTACGACGGGTAGCCGTAGCCGGCGACCTGCGAGGTGGGACGGACCCGCTCCTCGACCTTGCCGTTGCCGGTGTTGCCCTCGATCGTGGAGATCGTGCCGTCACCGTTGTCCTTGACGACGAAGCCGACGTGGTCGATGGAGCTGATGTCCTTGCTGCCGCTCCAGGAGAAGAAGACCACGGCGCCGGGCTTGGCCTCCTGGCCCCAGCGGTCGTTGGCGGCGAACCACTTGGCGTGGGTCACGGTGTAGGCGTCCCAGCCGACCTGCGGGCGGGCGCCGGTCTGCTCGCCGACCCAGGAGACGAACATCGAGCACCAGGCGGCGTTCAGGTAGTCCTGGCGGTTGCCGCCGTCACGCTGGACGGTCTCGGCGGCGCGCTGGGAGTTGGCGTACCACTGCTGGAACTTGGTGCCACCGCCGGCGGCGTTCTCGGAGGTGCCGACCTGGGCCTTGGCGACGGCCAGGACCTGCGAGGCGGAGACGTTGACCCTGGTGTTCTGGTTCGTGGCGGCCTGCTGGGCCTGGGCGGCCTGCGGCTGGGTGTTGGCGGTGGTCGCGGTGCTGGCGTCCGCCGACACGTGGGCGCCGAAAGCGGTCGCGACGAGCGCGGCGCCGAGGACGGCCTTGGACACGTTGATCTTGGGGGTGCGGATGGGGCGCATTAAGGGTAACTCCTCGCTTCCATACCGCTTACCGGGTTAGCTGACGGGTTCGGGCGTGGAAGCTGCCCTACGGCGATGTCGGTGCCGATTCACCCCGGTGGAACACATGGGTCCCCGGTTCCGCGTGTGAGCGGATTCAGCGGTCACAGGTCGGTCCCTGTGATGGACGGTGGGTCGTGACGCCCGAGAGTCGGTCGCGTCTTACCCGCGTACAGAAATGTCCAACACACCCCTGACCTGGGTAATTCCCTCGTAACGAAATTTCCACGAAACCGGCCGCGGGCGGGGGCCCGCGGCCCGGCTACTCCGCGGGAACGTAAAGGCTGAGCGTCTCGGCGATGCACGCCGGGCGCTTCTCGCCCTCGACCTCGATGGTCATCTTGAGGTTGGACAGGTAGCCCGCCGGCGTCCCCTTGACGTCGGTCAGCTCGGCCGTGGCCCGCACCCTGGCCCCGACCGGCACCGGGCGGGGGAAGCGCACCTTGTTCAGGCCGTAGTTGACGCCCATCGCGATGCCCTCGACCCGCACCAGCTCGAACATGAACGCCGGCAGCAGCGACAGGCTCAGGTAGCCGTGCGCGATCGTGCCGCCGAACGGGCCCTCCTTGGCCCGCTCCACGTCGACGTGGATCCACTGGTGGTCGTCGGTGGCGTCCGCGAAGAGGTTGACCTGTTCCTGGGTGACGGTGCGCCACTCGGTGGGGCCGAACTTCTCGCCGACGGCAGCCTTGAGTTCCTGTACGTTCGCGAAGGTCCGCATGAGGCGGAACGCTATTGCGCCGGTGGGACCGCTGCCAAGTTCAGCACCCGGAACTTGTCCGGCTTGTCCCCCTTGGTGGCGCCCCAGTAGAAGACGGTGCTCGGTTCCGACGAGACGCCCGCCCCGTACCAGTTGCCCGGGTTGCCGAAGCTCACCATCGTGCCCGTCGCCAGGTCGTACACCGCATTGCCCGCCGCCAGGAACCGGTCCAGGATCGGGTAGCGCGCCACGCCCATGCCGATGCCGCGCGCGACCTCCCGGGGCGGCTGCGAGCCGTCGACGCGGCTGATGACCGTGCCGCGCTCCGCCCGGCCGTAACACCAGACCGGCCCGCAGCGCATGCCCTGCACGCCCGGCGGCGCCGCCACGGTGAGGCTGGAGCCGTCCTCCAGGTTCACCAGCCGGAGCTGGTTGTGGTCCAGATCCCCCGGCAGGTCGGCCACGTCGGTGGCCCAGGGCCACTGGATGAGGTGCAGGCCGTCGCTGCCCGGGACGCGCTCGGGCTCGATCCCGCCGAGCGGGTGCCGCCACACGCCGCCGTCGACCTCCGACCAGACGACGTGGTCGCCGTCCAGGCCGATCGCGTCGAGGTCGGCGTCCTGGCCCACGCGGCTGGCCACCAGCCTGGCCTCGCCGCCGGCCAGCGGGACCGTCCAGATGTCGCGGATCTGCGCGCCATCGCCCTGCTCGCCGTACGCGAACCAGGCGACGTTCGCGCCGTCCACGGTCACGCCCTGCACGATGTACTTCTTCAGCCGGTCGTCCTTCGGCACCTCGGCGACGAGCCTGGCCTTTCCGGTACGCGAGTCGTACACCTCGAACTTGCCGGCCTTCTCGAACGACGACTCGGCGCTGAGCAGGACCTCCGTGGGGCTGATGGCGGTGATGGGGCGGTAGCGCCAGCCGTCGGAGTTCCTGGCCGGCATGGTGAACACCGCCTCCGGCCACAGCTCCGCCGCCACCGCTTCCACCGGCTCGACGGGCACCGGGGCGATCGACGCCGTGGCCGTCGCCAGCGGCTGCGGGGCCTCCTGGACGGCGGTGCCCCTGAAGACCGCCGTGCCCGTGCCCGCGACCGCCACCACGGCCGCCGCGGCCAGCAGTTGCGCCCTTCTCCTGGCGCGCCGCCGCCTGCGCAGCCGGGCGACCCCCGCCAGCAGGTCCGGCTCCGGCGCGTCCGCGGCGCCCTGTCGCAGCGCTGCGACCAGCTCGTCCTCTGTCCTCACGCCCGTCCCCTTTCGAGCATCGCCGGCCTGACCCGGAGCGTGTTGAGCCCGCGGAACGCCTGGCTTCGCACCGTTCCTCGGGAGATGCCGAGGATGTCGGCGATCTCCTGGTCGGACAGGTCCTCGTAGTAGCGCAGCACCAGCACGGCGCGTTGCCGCCGCGGCAGGGTGGCGAGCTCTCTCCAGAGCTCGCCGGTGGAGTGGATGTCGGTGTAGGAGCCCTCGGGCAGCTCGCCCGTCAGGCGCTCGCGCCGCACCTTGCGCCACCAGCTCACGTGCTGGCGGGCCATGATCGTACGGACGTACGACTCCGGATTGTCCTTGTTGCGCACCCGCCGCCAGGTGTCGCTCAGCCGCAGCAGCGCCTCCTGCACCAGATCGGCGGCGTCATCGGCGTTGCCGGTGAGCACGTAGCCGTATCGCAGGAGGGCCGGCCCGCGGGCCCGGACGAAATCCTCGAACTCCACACCACCATGACGCCCGGGGTGGGCTCGGCTGTTGCAAACTTCTTTACCCGAAATCATCGCGCACCTGTTCGAGTCCGCGCTACAGTCTTAGGTACTCGAATCGAACAAGGGTTCGGCCTGGTGAGAGGGGGTGTGTCCGGTGACGGTGCTCGCGCTCGCCCCTGCCCGGACACGCCGTAGCGCTTTCTTCCCAAATCTAAGACGGCGGCTATATCCGGCAATAGAGTCCGAGAGCGTGGACCCTGTGCGCAACCCCTACGCCCCCGGAGCCGGACAGCGTCCGCCGGAGCTCGCCGGGCGCGACCGTGAGCTGCAGCAGTTCGAGGTCGTGCTGGAGCGGGTGGCCCGCGGCCGTCCCGAGCGCAGCATGGTCGTCACCGGCCTGCGCGGCGTCGGCAAGACCGTGCTCCTCAACACCTTCAAGTCCATGGCGATGCAGCGGCTGTGGGGCACGGGCAAGATCGAGGCCCGGCCCGACCAGTCGATCCGCCGTCCCGTCGCCGCCGCCCTGCACATGGCGATCCGCGAGCTGGCCCCGCGCCACCGCGCGCCCGAGCGCATCGAGGAGTTCCTGGGCGTGCTCAAGGCGTTCGCGATGCGCGACCCGGCCGCCGCCAAGGGCACCTCGCACTGGTCGCCCGGCATCGAGGTGCCGGCCAGCCGGGGCCGGGCCGACTCCGGCGACCTGGAGATCGACCTGACCGAGCTGTTCGTCGACGCCGCCGGCGTGGCCACCGACCTGGGCGTCGGCATCGCCCTGTTCATCGACGAGATGCAGGACGTGCAGGCCGCCGACGTCTCGGCGCTCTGCGCCGCCTGCCACGAGCTGTCGCAGTCCGGCGGCCCGCTCATCGTGGTCGGGGCCGGGCTGCCGCACCTGCCGAGCGTCCTGTCGGCCAGCAAGAGCTACAGCGAGCGGCTGTTCCGCTATGCGCGCATCGACAAGCTCGACCGGGAGGCCGCCGACCTGGCGCTCATCCTGCCCGCGCGCGAGGAGCAGGTCGAGTTCACCCAGGAGGCGCTCGACGCCCTCTACGAGGCGGCCGACGGCTATCCCTACTTCGTCCAGGCCTACGGCAAGGTGGCCTGGGACCTGGCGCTGCGCAGCCCGATCACGCTCGACGACGTCAAGGTGTCGGCCCCGGAGGCGGAGGAGGAGCTGGCCGTGGGCTTCTTCGGCAGCCGCTACGAGCGCGCCACCCCCGCCGAGCGCGACTACATGCACGCCATGGCGGAGATCGGCGACGAGCCGGTGCCCACCGCCGAGGTCGCCGAGGCGCTGGGCCGCAAGCCCTCCAGCCTCTCCCCTGCCCGCGACAGCCTCATCAAGAAGGGCCTGATCTACAGTGCCGAGCGCGGCCTGATCGCGTTCACGGTGCCGCATTTCGGGAGGTTCCTGCGTGCCCAACCGGTGTGAGCACCGCCCCTAGCCCTCTATTGGGCTGTCTAGTGGGGAAGCTAGACAGCCCAATAGAGTTCAATCGAGCGCTCTATAAGGCTGTCTACCGTCAGGCCGATACGGTCGTATATTCCGGCAGAGACTCCGCGCTCACCACCGCGACCCGCACCGCGGGCCGCCGCCCCGCCAGGTGCACGGCGAAGACCACGTCGTCCCGCTCGTGGTTCTGGAAGGCGAAGAAGCGCCAGCACAGCTCCCGCCAGCTGTCATAGGGCTCGGTGGTCGCCAGTTGCGCCGCGTGGGCCCGCCACGTGCCGCTCGACTTGAGCCGCGCCAGCGACACCCCCTCCTGCGGGCCGCGCCGCTGCTCGCACGGGGCCCGGTGCCGGGCCCGGTCGACCAGCTCGTCGATCTCCGGCGACAGCACCGCCAGCACCGCCGCCCCGGCCAGCGTGAACCCCCAGGCCGGCTCGGCGAACGCCGTCCAGCCCGGCGTCCCGGCCCACACCGCCATGAGCGCCATCCCGGTCAGCACCACGGTCCGGCCGATCGAACGCAGCCCGACCGGCGCCGAGCTCACCTCGCCGAAGCAGCCGCACCCGGCATCCGGCCGGCGCCTGCGCAGCTCCAGCAGCACGTACGTGGACAGCGCGAAGAACGTGACCGTCCCCCACCGGAACAGCGGGTGCGCCGAGACCAGCAGCCCGGCGGCGAGCACCAGCTCGACGACGCCGCACAGCAGCAGGGCCGGTTGCTGGAACCGGCCCGGCATCAGGACCGCCGGGCCCAGCCGGGCCAGCTCCCCCGGCTCCCGGCCCGACCGGACGACGGCGAACTTGGCCACCGTCCCCAGGACGAGCAGGACGATCAGGACAGGCACCTGTGAAGCCAGCACGTGTGTCACCCCAATCCGATCTGCGCGTTGAAACACCCGTTCACCAGGTCCCCGCCCAGCTCCACGTAGCTGGCCGGGGAGAGCTCGGTGATCCGGCCGCGTGGCGAGGTGCCGCACTCGACACACCGGTCGCAGAAGCGCCCGGCCACGCACCCGCACGCGACGATCGGCACGACCGCCGACCGGTTCGCGCACACGTTCTGGATCTGCAGCAGCGAGCCGATCGCCAGGTACGGCAGCGCCGCGCAGGACACGCCCGCGTCGGGGCAGCCCGCGTCCGAGCGCTCCACCATCGGGTACGCGGCGCCGCGCTCCTCGCCGTCGAACACGTCGGACCAGGTGATGGTGCCCGCGATGCGCGCCTGGGCGCCGGCGTACGACGGCGGTGGCGGCGGCACGGCCCGCGCCGGGTAGGCGGGCTGCGACGTGGCGGGCAGCAGCGCCAGCGTGGCGCCGTCCTTCCTGACCCCGATCGCGTCGAACAGGTAACCGGGCTCGAACTGGGGATGGCGCACCCGCAGCCGGCCCGTGGCGCGGTAGGGGATCACGATCGTGCGGCGGCCCCGGTGCGGGCCGCAGTCGAGCTCCACGGTGACGTCCTTGCGGCCTTCGATCGACACGATGGTGCCGGTCAGGCGTACGGTGTCGGCCCAGATCCGCTCGACGACCTTGCCTTCGCGCAACGCCCTCATCAGCACGGTGGCCCGTACCGGCAGGTCGGCCGGGGCGACGTCGCCGCCGTGCCACGCGGTCGCCCACGGCGCGATGACCAGGCGTTCCTGCCTCCCGTCTGGGGCCTCGACGGCGATCATGTGCGGGCTCACGTCGAGGATCTCGCCGGTGACCGCGCGCAGGGGCTCGCCCCCCTCCGGCCCCGGGCCCGGCGTCGTCGCCTCGCGCCCCAGCGCCGCCGCTGCCAGCACCCGGCGACGCTCAACATCAGGAAAGCCCATCCGCCCCTCCCTCGTCCCGGGTACCAGAGTCACACGCATGCGGCTGGGCCAGGGCCTTCCACCGCACACGGGAGCAAAATACGCATCCCCCGGGGAAGGAGATGACATCCGGCGTCATACAAACTGCCACCGACCTTGACTGACCTTTATCCACGGCGGGCCGAATCCTGAATTGCGGTTCTGCCTGAATGCGGCCCCGGGCTGGGATTCTGGCCGGGATGCAGAGATTCGACGAGGAGTTCCGCGAGTACGTGATGACGCGCGGCCCTGCGCTGCTGCGTGCCGCCAAGCAGCTGACCGGACACCCTCTGGATGCGGAGGATCTCCTGCAGAGCGCACTGACCAAGACATACCTCGCATGGGACCGCATCCAGGACCGGGGGGCGCTCGACGGGTACGTGCGTCGGGCGATGGTCAACATCAACATCTCCCAGTGGCGACGGCGCAAGCTGGAAGAGTACCCGTCCGACGAGTTGCCCGAGGTGGTTACGCCGGTAGAAGCCTGCGGCGACGTGCACGAGCGGCTCGAACTGGCCCTGCAGAAGCTGCCCGAGCGGATGCGGGCGGCCATCGTGCTGCGCTACTACGAGGACATGACCGAGCCGGAGATCGCCAGCGCGCTGGGGATCAGCGTCGGCACGGTGAAGAGCACGGTGTCGCGGGCCATGGCCAAGCTCAGGAGTGAACTGGGTCTGCCCCGGCCGTAGCGCAGGGCCGTACGACCTGCCGGATCTTGCGCAGCGTGGCCAGGAACGTCTCCAGCTCGGCGGAGCTCAGCAGCCCGGTCAGGCACTCGTCGATGTCCTCCAGGTGGCGGGGCAGCACCTCTTCCAGCTTGTCGCGGCCGGATCCGGTGAGCGTGGCGTAGGAGGCCCGCCGATCGGTGGCGCACGCCTCGCGGGAGACCAGGCCGTCACGTTCCAAACGGTCGATCACGCGGGTCACGCCACTCGTGGACAGACCGGTCTGCGCGGCCAGATCGGTCATCCGGAGCTGCTGACGCGGCGAACGCCCCAGCCTGACCAGGGTCTCGAAGTCGACGTCCGACAGCCCGGCCGCGCTGAACACCGGCTGCATCCTGGCCGTCAGCCCGGCATGCACCTCCGCCAGCAGGCCCATGGCCGTCAGCCTGGGGTCGTCAATGTTCGTCACGCTCATACCCTAACGGACGTTGGTTGACGCGCGGAATATTCCTCGTGTAGAAATTTGTTGGCGCAAACGTCCGCACAACAAGCTCCATCGGAGGGAACCCCATGAGCACGCGCACCTGGAACGGCCTGACCGTCCCCGCCGCCGGCACCTACACGCTCGACGTCGCCCACACCACCATCGGCTTCGTGGTCAAGCACATGATGGTCAGCAAGGTACGCGGCAGCTTCTCCAACTTCTCCGGTTCCGTCACGATCGCCGAGAACCCGCTGGACTCGTCCGCCGAGCTCACGATCAAGACCGAGAGCATCTCCACCGGCGTGGCCGACCGCGACGGCCACCTGCGCAGCGACGACTTCCTCGCCGTGGACAAGTTCCCGGAGATCACCTTCAGGAGCACCCGCGTCACCGACCACTCGGGCGACGAGTTCACCGTCGTCGGCGACCTCACGATCCGCGAGGTCACCAAGGAGGTCGAGCTCACGGTCGAGTACGGCGGCGCCGGCACCAACCCGTGGGGCCAGGCCGTCTGGGGCTTCTCCATCAACACCGAGTTCGACCGCGAGGACTTCGGCCTCACCTGGAACCAGGCCCTGGAGACGGGCGGCGTCCTGGTCGGCAAGAAGATCAAGGTCGAGATCGAGGGCGAGGCCAACCCGGCGGCCGCCGCCTAGGTTTCGCGGTTGTCCACAGCGGGGGGTTATCCACAGCCCTGAGCCCGCTCCTGACCAGGAGCGGGCTTTGTCCACAGCCGGTTACCCACAGGGTGTGGACAACTCGCTGGACACTGATTGGACAGCGACGAGGCGGCCGCGCGGGGACGCGTGACGGGAACCGCTTTGCCGCACTGCCAGAAGGCCGGTACGCTGTCCTGAGCCACGTGGCTACCAGGAGGATTCGCCTAGTCAGGTCTATGGCGCCGCACTGCTAATGCGGTTTGGTGGCAACACCATCCGGGGTTCAAATCCCCGATCCTCCGCAGGTTGAAGGCCCTCGCCCCTTGGATGGGGAGAGGGCCTTTTGATTTTTCGACGTGTGCTGTGACTGGCCGGCCGAGTCGTGCGCAGCGGAAATGCGTTGGCCCATGACGCCCGTCTCGGGTGATGCTGTACCGATGTCGTCATCGTTGCTGACCCAGGCGGAGTACGAACGTACGGCTGCCATGTTGCGAGGTCGGCGTATCCAGAGGGTCGTCTACTACCCGTTGATGGGCGGCGACGACGGTTGCGACGTCGAGGAGTGGGACTTCGGGACGTGGCACCAGCCGACCATGGGGGTGGAACTTTTCACCGACTGTGGTGCCTGCTTCTCGGCTGTGTGGGGCAGCAGTTTCGACCACTTCGGGCTTGAAGTCTTCCCTGAGCCGATGACCGCTCACCTGCGGCTGATCGGGCAGCCCGGCGGGTCGGCGGCGGTGGACGTGACGGATCACCCACGCTGGTCGGGCCTCGTCGGCAGAAAAGTCACCCGCGTCGATATCGCCTGGTCCTCAGACTCCGCGAGCGGCCTCCCGACGCCGAACGCGGTCAGGTTGTGCTCGCGGGAGGAGGTCGTGTGGATAGCCGTCGCGAGCCCGGCGGAATGGCCGCCAGCCGAGGTCTACCACCTGGGCACGGACGATGTCATGGTCGTCTTCACCGCTGAGTTCGCGGCCAAGGTAGGCATTCCCTCTGTCGGCACCGGCCACGGCTCCGGTTCATGACGTCCTGGTTCGGCTGAGGCGTGGGCGGTGCAGCCAGGTGGTCCAGCGCCAGAGCCACTCCAGGGGCCCCTGGCGGTAGTGGCGTAGCCAGAGGGCGCTGAACAGCCACTGGGTCAGGAGGATGGCCCCCGCGGTCCAGTACGCCGTCTCCAAGGACTGGCCGATCGGCAGGCCGAGGACTCGACTGGCAACCAGTACGAGGAGTGTGGCGGTCAGGTAGTTGGTCAGCGCCATCCGGCCCAGTGGCGCGAAGACGAACTGCAGCACCGGTCGCAGCGGCGTTCGGAGCAGGAGCAGCAGGCCGCACACGTACACGCCGACGAGCAGCAGGTCGGCGAGGCTCGTCACGGCGGGCAGGTGCGTCGTGGCGCCCACGGCCCGCAGGCCGGCCTTCGCCCACAGGGCGGTTGCCAGTGCCGCCGCGAAGAGCAGGCCCAGCAGGAGCGGCCCTCGGGTGGACTGCTCGATCCGCTCGATCACGCCATAGCGGACCAGGGCCGAGCCGAGGACGAAGAGCCCGGCGATCAGCAGGGGCCCGCCCACGCCGAAGATTATCGCCGCCGGGATGAGTGCCGCGGCGAGGCTGGCCATGGCCCACCGCGGCAGCCAGGTCGAGGGCAGCAGCACCAGCATGCCGACGATGGCGTAGATGGTGAGGATCTCGCCTGGCCAGAGCAGCATGTGTACGAGACCGATCGCGAGCAACGCCAGCAGCCGGCGCAGCAGGACCAGGCGGGGGCGGGGGGCGCGGTTCGCGGCGGAGCTCAGCAGCAGTGCGAACCCGATGCCGAACAGCAGCGAGAAGATCGGCAACCCCAGCCAGGGGTCCCAGTCGCCCATGGGCTGCACCACGACGGCGGAGGCGCCGGTGGCTATGAGTTGGATGTTGGCGAGCAGGATCTCGCACAGCGCGAACCCGCGCAGCACGTCGAGCGCAATGATCCGGGGCCGCCCCAGGGACGGGAGGCGGTGGCTGGACGGGGCCTCGGGGAGGTCTTCGCGTGGCATGGGGCCTCATCCTGTATGGCCTCCCGGGGGGACGGCACCGGTCCAAAGCAGGATCCGGCGCGTCCGGGATCGTCCTTTCGGCCGGTTCGATGAGGACGAGGCACAGCCGGTCAGGTCAGCTACTCGCTGAAAGTCGTTGCCGGGCCGCCTCCCACGGCCGCATCCCGCCGTCTTCGCCGGCGTCCTCCTCGTACCAGCCCGTCCCCGAAAGCCACGTCTCCAGCCAGCCGGCCAGCCCTTCGGCGTCGACGTACCACGCCTGGGACCACTCGTCGTCGACGCCGTTCGGCTCGAAGAGCAGCACGGCGCCCTCGGCGCTGCGGCAGTCCACGGCGGCGAACATGCCGCATCCCCAGTCGAGGACCGGCAGGACGTCCGCAGGCCAGTGCGGAGCCCCGTCCGCAAGCTCCTCGCGTTCCTCGCGGTAGACACTGACCGCGGTACGGCCTTCGCCCACGAGCGGAAGGAGCTGGTAGTCGGGGCCGAAGCCGCCGTTGGCCACCTCGCGGTAGAGCCGGACGAGCAGAGGGGGAAGGCTGAACCCCAGGGTGCTCTCCGCCTGCGCCACCTCCTCGGCCGTGGCAGGGGGAGGCAGCTGCTGCTCCGCGGTCGCGTACGCCTTCGCCCGCACCCGCTGAAGAAGGTCGTCCAGGTTCGTCACGGCGATGATGTTGCCATCCGGCCCCGACATTCTCGGCTGTCAGGCGGAGGGAGCAGAGCGGTGGAGGCGATCCCAGGCGAAGCGCCGGCGTTCCGCTGGCAGCCCCTGGTCTCTCATGGCCCGATCCAGCAGGTCCACCTCACACCCGTGCGCGCTCAGGTGGCGGAGAAGGGGCTCGTACCGGTCGGCTCTGTCCCGTACGAGCTCCGTCGCCAGCCGTAGCTCCAGCCGAACCGCGGGGACCCGGTGCGAGCCGCATGCGACCCATACGTAGTGCTGCCACGGGCCGCGCCCGATGCATTCCATCCCGTCGGAGTCGAACGGTTTCTCGACGGTGCTCATCTCCACCTTGACCCCGCGCACCTCGTACCTGGCGAAGTATTGCGAGGACTCCGGAATCCACGAGGCAGCGTAAAGGCAGGGAAACGAGGCGAGCGCGGCGCCGAACGTGTCGACGTCCTCCCGTCGCGCCACCAGAAGGTCGATGTCACCGACAGGAAGATGAACCCCCTGAAGAAGGGCCGCGCTCGTACCCCCGAGGCGGTAGGTGATGTCGGCGCCTGCGGCTCGCATGATGGTGAGCACCGTGTCCAGCGCCGCAGTGATGTCCGCCAGTTGGGGAAGTGTTTCGCCGTTGTCCATGAGGCGCAGCGTAAGAGCCTGAGGATCCAGTATGTCAGGGCACCGGAGAGCCGGGGCGGGCCTACACTCGGCGCGCATGCGACTGAAGGCGATCTTGGCGCTGTTCGCCGTGTACGCCGTCACGGCGGCGCCCGAGTTCCTGCCCGGCGAGTGGCGGGTGATCGTGCAGCCCGCGACGAGCGACGCCGCCGAGGTCTACTACCAACCGGTTTCACCCGTGCTGCTCCGGTCGCACGAGGGCATCGAGCCCTTCCAGGACGCCCAGCAAGCCGCCCTGCGACGGGCCGAGCTTCACCCGCACGATCTGGCTCCGCCGTACATCCTGTACGAGCCGTACCGGCTGGTCGCCCCCTACGTCACCACGCGAGGACGCGCGCTTGCCTCGCCCCCGATCTCCGGGGTGAGCCGGTCGGATGGGAAACCCGTTCCGTACGTGATCGTGCCCCAGGTCCGGCCGGCGGAGAACAGCCAGGCGGAACTCACCGCGTTGATGGAGGCGGAACGCGGACCGATCGACGAGCCTGAAGTGTGGGGCATGGGAATCAGGCCGGAGCTCAGCCGGATCACCCTCCAGACCAATGCCTTCGATCAGGGCTTACGCCGCCGGCTGGCCAAGCAATACGGCGGACTCGTCACCATCGAATGGGACCCCTCCGGCCAACGCCCGCAGCTCGACTGAGAATGGGGAGGCGGCCGGCGTGAAACACTGCACGGCGTGCGCGAATATCTGTACCTCGTTCTCACGGCAGCGGTGGCGACGTACATCCTCGTGCCACTCGTTCGCAGATTCGCCGTCTCCATAGGCGCGATGCCCGAGGTCAGAGAGCGCGACGTGCATGCCACCCCGACGCCCCGGCTGGGCGGGCTGGCCATGTGCGCGGGTTTGGTGACGACCCTTCTGATCGCCGCTCGGCTCGACAAGTCGGGCGCCAAGCTCGCGGACAGCAATTTCCTTTACGGGCTGGTCATTTCCTGCGTCGTCATCGTGGCTCTCGGCTTTCTTGACGACTGGCTGGGTCTCGGCTCGCTCACGAAGCTCTGTGGGCAGATCGCCGCAGGTGGAGTGCTGTCCTTCTTCGGAATCAGGCTACCGTGGATACCGCTCCCCAACGGGGCGACGTACATACTCGACAGCACGCTGAGCACGATAGTCACCATCGGCATCGTCGTGGCCATCATCAATTCGCTGAACTTCGTCGACGGGCTCGACGGCCTGGCCGCGGGCATAACAACGATTGCCGCGGCCGGGGTATGGCTTTATTCGATCATGCTTTCCCAGCATCTGAGCGGCGATCGCATTCAGGTGACCGCCATCATGTCCGCCATTCTGATCGGCGTCTGCCTAGGGTTCCTGCCGCACAACTTTCACCCCGCGCGGATTTTCATGGGCGACACAGGCTCCATGCTCCTGGGGCTGGTGCTTGCGACCTCCATGGTGCTGGTGACATCGGATATCGCGCCGGACGCGGTTGCCGAGGTGAACCGCTTTCCGATGGTCATTCCCCTTGTCCTGCCCGTTGCGCTGATCGCCGTGCCTCTCATAGACCTTTTGAGCGCCGTCATACGCAGGACGTCCCACGGGAAATCCCCGTTCGCCCCGGATCGGGGGCACCTTCACCACGTCATTCTGGACAGCGGACACTCCCACACCCGGACGGTGCTCATTCTCTACGCCTGGGCAGGCATCTTCACGTTCGGCGTGGTGGCCCTCGCCCTGGGCGGTGTTCCGCTGGTCGTTCTCCTGGTCGCAGTAGTGTTCGCGCTGCTGGTCCTGGCGCTCACCCTTCACCCTCGCCTGCGCGCCGCGAGTGATTCCGCAGCTGCACGGGAACACAGGGGCACAACACGCCCATAGGCCCCAGGCAGCTCCCGGATCATGCGCGGAGACCGGCTTCGTACGGCAGCTCGAAGGCTCGTGGTCGGGGCGGAATGAGCCTTCAGGGCTTCTGGCGGGGTCCTGGGTGCAGGTCGGTGAGCAGGGCGTCCCTGGAGGCGGTGGCGGCTTCCTCGGCCGTGCTGATGGCCTGCAGGATGGCGGCGGCGAGGTTGGTGGCGTCCAGGCGTCGTCGGGTGCGTGGGGAGATGTCCAGGCGGGTGAGGGCGCCGAGGGCGTCGGTGACGGCAACGATGCCGCCGTCGTCGGCCCGGCCGGTGAACTCGGCGGCGCTCCACTCGTCCACCCGCGCCTCCGCTCGTGCGGCGGCGGCGATCAGCTCCTCCAGGCGCGCGTTCGCGTCCTGCATGCGTTCACTCCCCCTTCAGCACGTTGCGGATGTAGCCCTCCAGCGGGTCGGCCGCGCTGCCGGCGGCGCCCGGGACGCTCAGGCCCTCGATGACCTCCTCCAGCCGCTCCCCCATCGTGGCGTGGGCGGCGGCGATCGCGTCCAGCACGGCCTGGGCGAGCCGCAGGTGGTCCAGGTCGCGGGAGAGGCGCGGGTCGATGGTCAGGGCGCGCAGGCGTCCGCCGCCGGACACCACGGCGCGTACGGCCCCGCTCGGGTCCGTGCCTTCCAGGCGTTCCTGCTGCAGGTCGCTCATCGCCCCGGACAGCGCGCCGGCCCAGCTCTCGGCCTCGCGCAGCAGCCCGGAGAGGTTGTCGGGCCGCCCTTCTGCGAACGATTCCACGTGCCTCATGTCGTGGCCTGCGGCTGCTTGGGCTGCTGGGGCTGTTGCGGCTGGGAGGCCGGGACCCAGTATTCCTTCAGCCGGAAGGGGTCGGCGATCGCGGGCGTGAGGTTGAGGTCGCGCGCCCCCATGTCGGGGTTGCCGCTCTTGTAGAAGGCGCCTCGCAGCTCGTTGAGCTTGAGTTCGAGCTTGTTGAGATCGCCTTCGTACGAGTTGTACACGTCGGCGAACTGCTTGACCATGTTCCCCGCCATGCTCATGAACACGCCCACCTGGGTCCACAGCGCGACCTTGCCGACCGGGTGGGCGCTGAGCGAGGCGATGGTGCGCAGCACGGGCGCGGAGGAGGCGTACAGGCTGAACACCGACAGGTCGTACTCCAGCACCTCCTTGAACTGGCTGTGCATGGTGCTGCTCATCTCGCCGGAGATCTTGCCGAGCTGGCTGTAGAGGCCGTTGACGTTGAATCGCACGTACTGCTGCAGGGTTTCGACCGCGCGGCCCTTCCAGTTGGGCGCGATGTCGTCGAAGAACGACCGCCACAGGTCGGAGCGGCTGCCTTCGAGCTGCCCGGCCATGTCCTTCCACTGTTCGCGCCGGTCGTAGAACAGGAACGGGTTGCCCATGTTGAGGGTGGCCGCCACGTCCAGCGCGAGTGCCGCGACGCCGAGGCCGGAGATGACCATGGCGCTCCGGGTGGTCTGGCGCAGGGGGTTGAGCTGCGAGATCAGCCGCCGGTAGAAGCCGGGGTCGGTGCGCGGCTGCGGCGGCGAGACGGTGATGGTGCGCTGCACGGCGCCCCGGGCGTTGGCGACGTGCAACTGCTGGCCGCCGGCAGGAGGCGTGGTCTGACCCGGCACGATCAGTTTCGGCGGTTCGCCGGATGGGGTGGTCATCGCGGGGTTCCTCCTACTTGATGGTGCTGGCCTTCTGGGCGGCGACGTAGTTCGCGGCGGCGGTGGAGATCTTGCCGCTGTCGGTGCGCAGCACCTCGGTGAGAATGCCGGCGCTGTCCCGCCAGGTGTCGGCGATGGTGTTGAGCCGGTTGACGAACATCAGTCCGACGATCGGAATGCCGGCCATCGGGGCCAGGTGCCAGCCTTCGAAGCGGGGCGTCCACTGCTTGACGCTGTCGACGCCGATGGCCGAGTCGCCCATCGTTCCGGCGAACTTGCGCACGTACCAGGCGTCGACCTCGTAGCCGCCCGAGGGGGTGCCGCCTCCGGGGTCGGCGACGGACGGCGGCGGCGCGGACGACGCCTGTACGGTCTGCGCCGACTGTGCGCGCACGGTGGGCGGGAGGCAGACCGGTGGCGGGCACGCGGGAGTGTGCGGGCACGGGCTCACCAGCGGCGGCGGCACCGTGCCGGCCTGGGAGGACGGGTCATCGGTCGACACGGCCTCGTTTTTACCAATTTGGATCAAGGCCGTGGGGTGATTCGGTGCCCCTGAAGCCAATGTTCAGCCGTTCGTCACCATTGCGACATTTACCCGTCCTCGGCACGCCCGGGGGGCTCACGGGTAGATCTTCTGGTGCTCCCTCAGCATCGCGACGAACTTCTCGATCCGCGCCGCCCGCGTCGCGGGCCGCTTGGCGTCGCCGACGCGGTAGAGGATCGCGTAACGGTTGGCCCTGTCGAGCGTGGCGAAGAACTCCGCCGCCGCGGGGTCGGCGTCGAGCGCCGCCTGAAGGTCATCGGGTACGGTCGCCGTGCTCGACGATTCGTAGGCCGCCTCCCACCGGCCGTCGGCCTTCGCCTTCTCGACCTGCGCGAGGCCGGCCGGGCGCATCGCCCCGGCGGCGATGAGCCGTTCGACCTTGCCGCAGTTGACCTTCGACCACCGGCTCCTCGGCTTGCGCGGGGTGAACCGCTGCAGCCAGTGCTCGGCGTCGAACTTCACCTTCTGCCCGTCGATCCAGCCGAAGCAGAGCGCCACGTCCAGCGCCTCGGCGTACGTGACGGACGGGATGCCGGAGTCCTTCTTGGCGATCTTCAGCCAGAGGCCGGGCGAGACGGCGTGCTCGGCGTCGAGCCACTTCTCGAACTCGGCCTGGGAGGCGAAGGCGAGGATGGGGAGATCTTGCTTGTCCGTCACTGCTTTGACGCGCTCCTTCGGAACGGGGTCGCTCCCGGCTCGATCGTCGCACCCGGGCGTACGTAAGGCACCTTGAAGTGCGTACTTCCTGGTAGAAAGCCGCTCTCCATACGGTAGTCCGCGATTCCTGAAATATCCGGAACTGGGGGCGATTCTTCATGCGTGCCGTTGTCATCCGGGCCTTCGGCGGGCCCGAAGTCCTGCGGATCGCCGACGTCCCGGCGCCGGTCGCGGCGGAAGGGCAGGTCCGCATCCGGGTCGAGGCCGCGACGGTCAACCCGGTCGACCTGGCCACCCGGTCCGGCGCGCTCACCGGAGCGGGCCTGCTGCCGGCGCGCGACGTGATCGGCATCGGCTGGGACGCCGCCGGGACGGCCTGTCGCCCGTGGAGGCCGCCACGCTGCCCCTGAACGGCCTGACCGCCGCCCAGGCGCTCGACGGGCTCGGGCTGGGCGACGGGCAGACACTGCTGGTGACCGGGGCGGCCGGGGCCGTCGGCGGGTTCGCGGTCCAGCTGGCCGTCGCGCGCGGGCTGCGCGTCGTCGCGGTCGCCGGAGGCGCGCCGCCCCCGCTGCGCGGCATCCGGGTCTTCAACCACTGGATCCGCGCCGACGGCGCCCACCTGTCGCGCCTGGCCGCCCTGGCCGAAGCGGGCGCCCTCACCCTCCGCGTCGCCGGCGCCCTCCCCCTCGACCAGGTGGCCGCCGCCCACCACCGCCTCGCCACCACCCCCCTCCGCGGCCGCCTCGTCCTCACCCCGTAGCCGTACGATCCCGCGCGGCATGCGACCCGGACGAGGAACCGTACGGCGGGCAGTCCAGAGGCCCGTCGACACCCTGCTGGCGTCCGGGCGGGCACCGGGTGCTGGAGGTCGCCTGGGGTGAGCCGGGTCAGGACCGGTTCGAGATGACGGTGGCGCCGGTGCTCAGCGGATCTGGCTGGACCGGCCGGAGCGGGGTCTCACGCCTACGACATAGGCGGATTCGGAGGGGGATTCGGCCCCACAAGCCTTCTCCAGCCTGGTGCGAACAGTGTTCACCACGGACAAGTAACCTACCCCCGGTCGCGGGTAGTGGCCCGGGCGGCACATACTGGAGGGGTGAAGCCAGCTAGCGGCGCGCCCCGCCGCCACCTGCCTACCAGTCCCTTCAAACCCCCGCCTCCCGCTCCACCGGTCGAGCAGCTCAGCCTGAACGACCGGGTCACCCATGACCGTTTCGGCCTGGGTGTCGTCATCGGAGTGGAAGACGAGATCGCCGTCGTCGTCGACTTCGGGTCACGGCAGGAGCGGATCACGACACCTTTCCACAAGCTGTACAAGCTGTAGGACCGCTCAGGCGGTGCGATTGGATGCCGGGACGGCGCGCCGGCTGTTCGGGGCCGCGCGGGTCGCCCGGCTGGGCACCGCCGGTTCCGACGGGTTGCCGCGTGTGGTGCCCGTGACGTTCGCCGTGCTCGGCGAACGGGTCGTGACGGCTGTCGACCACAAGCCGAAGCGCACCGCCGACCTGAGGCGGCTGCGCGACATCCGCGCGAATCCGAACGTCTCGCTGCTCGTCGACCATTACGAGGACGACTGGACGCGCCTGTGGTGGGCGCGTGCCGACGGCAGCGCGCAGATCGCCGACGAGGCCGAGCGTGCCGAGGCGCTCGACGCGCTGGTGGCCAAGTACGACCAGTACGCGGGCCGACGCCCGGAGGGCCCGGTGATCGTCGTGGCCGTGACCCGCTGGTCCGGCTGGCGCTACTGAGAACGGCGGCACGTACTCAGGTACGCGTACTCATGTGCTCGCCTGCCCGGTGGCGAATTCTGGGGGCATGACCAAACCAGTCCAGCCCACCATGACCGCCGCCTACTACGCGCAGAGTGTCATCTCGTTCGCCGTGGCGCTCGGCAGCACGGCGCTCGGCATCGTCTTCCTGCCGATCGACCCCTGGGTGCGGGCGTTCCTGGCGATCGCGGTGCTGTATACGGTGACGTCCGCGTTCGGCCTGGCCAAGGTCATCCGTGACCGGCAGGAGGTCGCCCACATGTCCAGCCGGGTCGACCAGGCGCGCCTGGACAAGCTGCTCACCGAGCACGACCCGTACAAGGTCGACAGTCTTTGACCGTCAGGCCTGGTCGAGCCCGCGTTCGATGGCGTAGCGGACGAGCTCGACGCGGTTGTGGAGTTGCAGCTTGTTCAGGGTGTTCTGTACGTGGTTCTGCACGGTGCGGTGGCTGAGCACGAGGCGTTCGGCGATCTGCTTGTAGGACAGGCCCTTGGCGACCAGGCGCAGCACCTCGGTCTCGCGGTCGGTGAGGCTGGGCCCGTCGGCGGCGGGGCGCTGGGTGGCGAGGCGGCGGTATTCGCCGAGCACGAGCCCGGCCAGGCCGGGGGTGAAGACGGGTTCGCCTTCGGCGGTGCGGCGGACGGCGTCGAGGAACTCCTCCCGGCTCGCCGACTTGACCAGGTAGCCGGAGGCTCCGGCCTTGACCGCCTCCAGCACGTCCTCGTGCTCGCCGCTGGCCGACAGGACCAGGACGCGGGGCGGCTGTTCGGTGGCGGCCAGGCCACGGGCGACCTCGACGCCGGGCAGGTCGGGCAGTTGCAGGTCGAGGATGACCACGTCGGGCCGGATGGCGCCGGCGACGCGCAGCGCCTGACGGCCCTCGCCGACGGTCGCCACGACCTCGTAGGCGGCGTTCTCCAGGTCGCGGGCGACGGCGTCGCGCCACATCGGGTGGTCGTCCACCACCATCACGCGCAGGGCACTGGTCATCTGGTCACTGTAATCTCGACCTCGGTGCCCTGGCCGGGCACGGAGGCGATCGTGACGGTGCCGCCGAGGTCGGCGATCCGGCCGCGGATCGACTGCGCGATGCCGAGCCTGCCTTCGGCCTCGGCTTCGGCGAGGCGGCCTGCGGGGATGCCGGGGCCCTCGTCGCGCACGGTGATGGTGATCGATCCGGCGTCGTCCTCGGCGAAGACCCAGGCGCGGGCGTCCTCTCCGCAGTGCCGGCGCACGTTGTCGAGCGCCGCGCCGACGGCCGCCTCGACCTCGCGGGCGCGGGCGGCGGGCAGTGGCAGCGGGGTGGCCGGGGCGGAGACGGTCACGGTGGGCGTGGTGAAGCGGCGTAACCGGGCGCCCACGTCGACCAGGCCGGCGTCGTCCTCGGCGGTGGCAGGACCGCTGCGGATCAGCTCGCGCACGGCCGCCTCCTGCTCACCGGCGAGCCGGCCGAGCTCGGCGGCCTCTCCGCCGATCTCCAGGCCGCGCCGCTGCACCAGCGCCAGCACCTGCAGCACCGAGTCGTGGATGCCGCGCGCGATCCGCTCGCGCTCGCGCACGGCGGCCTCCCGCTCGACGGCCCGTTGCAGCCGCTCCTCCGCCTGCTTGGTGAGCCTGGCCACGTGGCCGACGACGGTGCCGGCCAGGATGAGCAGCACCGCGCCGTTGACCGGGACGGAGAGGTCGAAGCCGTGCGGTCCGCGCAGCCACAGGTCGGCGAGCGACAGCACGATCGCCGCCACGGCGCCGGCGCGCCGCCCGCCGTGGACCGCCCAGGCGAGCACCGGGCCGCCGACCCAGGTCGCCGTGACGGGCATCACCCCCGGCCCGGCGTCGGCCCCCTGGACGTACGGCGAGGCGGCCATGCAGCCGAGCGTGACGAGGACGTCGATCACCAGGAGGGCACGGCTGCGCGAGGTCGTGTAGGCGATGGTGGTGGCCACGGTCCACCCGGCCATCACGCCGAGGACGAGCCACCCGGCGACGGGCCGCGCATAGCCGCCGGCACTGGCCAGCAGCAGCGCGGCGTAGCCCAGGGAGGCGAAGCGATAGACCGCGATGGCCCGCCAGAACGACCCCTCGATGCCCATGTGGCCCGACTATAGGCGGGTCAGCTCAGCACCAGCATGACGTGGCCGTCGGGGTCGGTGCCGGTCCGCCGGAAGCCGCACCGCTCCAGCAGCCGGACGGACCCGGCGTTGCCCTCGTGCGGGTCGGCGTGCAGCGGCCGCTCCCGCTCCAGCTCCAGGAAGCGGGTCAGGGCCAGCGTGCCGACGCCCCTGCCCCAGAACTCGCGGCCGAGCCAGTAGCCGAGGAACCGCCGCTCGCCGTGCCACCAGGCCACCACGTTGCCCGCGAGCGCGCCGTCGACGGTCACCGCCTGGACGAGGCAGCCGGGGTCGCCGAGGACGTTGGCCTTCCAGTGGGCCATGAAGGCCTCGCGCTCCCGGGGCCGCCAGCGGGCCCGGGAGGCCGCCTCCGGGTCGCACTCCTGCTCGTGGAAGGTGCCGAGGTCGGCCTCGGTGACATCTCGCAAACGCACGTCCATGCGCCCGAGTGTGCCGCCCGGCACCGACAGAACTACTCCTGCAGCACGGACAGCACGTTGCCCGCCGGGTCGGTGAACCAGGCGATGAGCGGGCCGCCGCCCCGGAAGATCCCGCGCTCGTCGGTCTTCATGTGCGGGTAGCGCTCGAAGCGCACCCCTCGGCGGACCAGCTCGTCCACCGCCTGCTCGATGTCGTCGACCGGGAAGTTGAGGATCGTGTACGTGGCCGGCACGTGATCCTCCTTCGGGTAGACCAGGATGTCGCGGTCGCCCGCGATGTGCAGGGTGAGCATGCCGTGCTCCTCCGACACCCTGATGCCGAGCGTCCGGCCGTAGAACTCCTTGGCCGTGGCGATGTCGTCGACGGAGAAGCCGCTGAATGCCTTGGTCGTGCCGAACATCACATCGCCGCCCTGTGCTCGTCGCTGAGCTGGATGATCTGGACATAGTTGCCGTCCGGGTCGATGGCCGTGGCGAACAGGCTGCCGTCGCGGTCCTCCAGCTCGGCCAGCCAGGCGGCGCCGGTGCTCTCCATTCGCTTCGCCACGGCGCGGGCGTCGTCGACGTCGAAGTTGAGGATCATCCTGCCGGGCTCGGGGTTCTTGTCCGAGATGTCCGTCCGGTGGTCGATGAGCAGGTGGAAACTCCCGTACGTGAGCACCCGGTAGCCGTCGACGTCGGCGGTCTCGGTGGCGTCGAGGACCGTCTCGTACCAGGTGGCGAGCCTGCGCGGATCGGCGCTGGCCAGGAGCATGCCGTCAAGTGCGGGCCGCTTCATGGTCTCTCTCCTTGCGGGTCGATGTCGCTGTCACCCATGAAGACCAGGCTGCCCGCCGAAACTCATCGGAGCCCGGCGGCGCGCCGCCGGGCTCCGACCGGGTCAGATCGTCCTGAGCGTCAGCCCGTACGTGCTGAGGATCTCGTTGACCGGCTGGTGGTACGTGGTCCCGCCGGTGCTGCAGTTGCCGGAGCCGCCCGAGGTGACGCCCTGGGCCTGGCCGTTCGAGATGAACGGACCGCCGGAGTCACCCGGCTGGGCGCACGCGCTGGTGCGGGTCAGGCCGCTGACCGTGCCCTGCGGGTAGGTGACGCTGGCGTTGTGCTGCTGGATGGTGCCGCAGCGCCAGCCGGTGGTGGAGCCGGAGCGGCAGATGGACGAGCCCACGGGCGCCTGCGTGGAGCCGCGGACGGCGATGAGCGAGCCGCCGGCGCCGCGGACGTACGGGGTGGCGTTGTGGCCGGGCGTGGCGACCCAGGCGTAGTCGTTGCCGGGGAAGGAGGAGCCCTGGAAGGTGCCCGACGGGCTGCTGGTCCGGGCGCCGGTGCGACCGCAGTGGCCCGCGGTGACGAAGCCCGGGGTGGAGCCGCGGGTGACGGAGAAGCCGATGCTGCACCGGCTGGAGCCGATGTAGTAGGGGTCGCCGCCGACGATGTCCTGGTAGAGCTGCGGGCTCTCGGTGCTGACGGTGAGCTGGACCGCGCTGCGGTCGACGCCCGCGGCGGCGGCCAGGGCCTCGGCGGCCTGCTGCTGCCCGGCGACGATGACGACGCTGTTGGTCGTCACGTCGACGTACCAGAGGGAGGCGCCGGAGCGGGCCTTGCGGGGGGCCTGGTCGATCTTCGCCTTGACGCCGTCGAGCTGGGCCAGCGTGCGGGTCACCACGACGGGTTCGGCGCCCTTGGCCTCGATGGCCGGCTTCTCGGCCGCGTCGGTGGTGGCGACCATGAGCTTGGAGGCGTCGGCGTTCAGCCAGGCGCCGCCGTACGAGTCGCCTAACGAGGCGGTCAGCGTGGCTTCGACCGCGGCGGCTCGCTGTTCGTTGGCGAGACGGGTGACGACCTGCTGCTCGGTGAGGCCGAGGTCACGCTCGAGTGCGTCGATGACGGCCGGCGGGGTGTCCGCTGGTGCCGCTTGGGGGACCGGTTCGGCGGCCAGCGCGGGGGTGAATGGAGTGGCCAGGCAGGCGGCCAGGAGGGCGGTTCCTGCCAGCGCACAGCGTTTACCGAACATGTGCACTCCTTGATGGGGGTGCTGTCAAGTTACCGCTGCGTATGTCGGCCGCCACGTACCAAACGACCCGTATTACGGAGTTATGGGGCCCCTTGCGGTCCCAGACCGGAATCTTCCATGCTCGGGAATATATCCACTTGCCGAGCGGCTAGTAAACGGGCGTATACTCCAATGCGGACTTAAGAGGGGAAGTGGTGTCTTGGTAGCCCGGACACAGACCGCGACCCCCGCGGGACGGCACTACACCCACCGCGAGATTCTCGAGGTCATGTCGGGGCTCATGCTCGCCATGCTCACCTCGATGATCTCGACCTCCGTGGTGGGCACCGCGCTGCCGACGATCGTGGGGGAACTCGGCGGACAGGACCAGTACTCGTGGGTGGCGTCGGCGACCATGCTGACGATGACGGTGTCGACGCCGTTGTGGGGCAAGCTGTCGGACCTGTTCGGCCGCAAGCTGCTCTTCCAGACCGCCCTCGGGCTGTTCGTCGCGGCGTCGCTCGTCGCCGGCCTGTCACAGGACATGGGCCAGCTCATCGCCGCCCGCGCCGTGCAGGGACTGGGCGTCGGCGGCCTGTCCGCCCTGTCGCAGGTCATCCTGGGCGACATCGTCTCGCCGCGCGAGCGCGGCCGCTACTCCGGCTACATGGGCGCCGTCTTCGGCATCTCCACCGTCGCCGGGCCGCTGCTCGGCGGGTTCATCGTCGACGCCGACTGGCTCGGCTGGCGCTGGTGCTTCTACGTGGTCGTGCCGTTCGCTCTGGTGTCCTTCTTCGTGATCCAGAAGGTGCTCAAGCTGCCGTCGGTCAAGCGTGACACCACGATCGACATCTGGGGCGCCACCACCATCACGGCCAGCGCGAGCGCGCTGATGCTGCTGTTGACCTTCGGCGGCAACCAGTTCGCGTGGAACTCGCCCTGGACCTACTTCCTCGGCGCGCTCAGCCTGCTCATGCTGGCCCTGGCCGTGGTCGCCGAGCGCACCCACGGCAACCCGATCCTGCCGCCCCGCCTCTTCCGCAACCGCACGTTCGTGCTGACCAGCCTCGCCTCGCTGTTCGTCGGCATGGCGATGTTCGGCGCGATGATCTACCTGCCGCAGTACCTGCAGATCGTCAAGGGCATGTCGCCGACCGCGTCCGGGCTCATGACGCTGCCGATGGTGTTCGCGCTGTTCGTGTCCGGCGTGGTCTCCGGCAAGATCGTCACCCGGACCGGCAGGTGGAAGCTCTTCCCCGTCGCCGGCCTGCTCATCGTGGCCGTCGGGCTGTTCCTGCTGTCGCGGCTGCACGTCGACTCCGGCGAATGGCTCATCGGCTTCGACGTGGCCGTGCTGGGCCTCGGGCTCGGGCTGTCCATGCAGATGCTGATCCTGGCCGCGCAGAACGGCTCCGAGCTGCGCGACATGGCCGCGACCACGTCCGGCGTGTCGTTCTTCCGATCGCTCGGCGGCGCCGTCGGCGTGGCCGCGTTCGGCGCCATCCTCACCAACCGCCTCAACAGCGAGATGGCCGACATGCTGCGCGCCGCGGGCATGAAGCCCAGCGCCGACACCGCCTCGCTCGGCAGCCCCGACCAGATCCAGCACCTGCCCGAGCCGATCAAGAACATCATCCTGGAGGCGTTCACGCGCGGCCTGGAGACCGTGTTCATCGTCGGCGTGCCCATCGCGCTGCTCGGCTTCGTCGCCACGCTCCTGCTCAAGGAGCTGCCGCTGCGCGGCTCCGCGGCCCCGCCCGAGCCCGCCGCCCCGCCGCTCGGCAAGGACGACCTGGTCCTGGCCGGGCTGCTGCTGGAGCTCGTCGCCCAGCGGGTGGAGCGTACCAACGGGCGGCCGTCCGCCCTGCTCACCGCGGTCGCCCGGATGGCCCCGCCCGACGACCGGTCCGAGCCGGAACGCGCCAGGTCGGTGGCGCAGAACGTGCTGCGCCCCACCTCGCGCGCGCTGATCGCGCAGGCCGCGCCGCCGCGCAAAGACCTCGTCACTGGAGGGATCCCGCAATGATTCGCAAGTTCATCGGCGCCGTCACGGCCGTCCTGGCGGCCCTGGCCGGCCTGTGGCTGATGCTCGCCCCGTTCGCCCTGGGCACCCAGCCGGCGAACGCCGACTGGACCGATCCGACCACCGCCGAGTTCTTCACCGGCCTCGGCGTGGCCGTCATCGGGCTCGCCGGCGCCGCCGCCTTCGCCGCCGCCATCCACGAGGACCTCGTCGCACGCGGCCTCGTGACCGTACGCGAGCGCAAGGCCGAGCCGGAGCCCGAGCCCGCCCCGGCGGCGCCGCAGACCTCATCCGCGGAGCTCGCCGCCCTGCTCGCGCCGCTCGTCGAGGCGCTGCGCGAGGACCTGAACCACACCGCCCGCCCGAACCGCCAGAACGGCTCGGTCACCCTGGTCACCGCCGAGGAGAACCGATGAAGGCCAAACTGGGCGTCTCCGCCCTCGTCCTGCTGTTCCTGACCGGCCTCTGGCTGGTGGCCGCGCCGTTCGCGATCGGCTACCAGCCCGCCGGCGCCGCCTACACCGACGCCACCGTCAACGACCTGTGGATCGGCGGCGGGCTCGCCGTCGTCTCGTTCCTCGCCCTGGTCATGTACGCGGCCGACGCCCTGCGCGAGCTCACCCGGGGACGGCACGTCGGCTCGCCGACCGGCGACCGTACACCCTGACCTGGCACGACGTCGCATATGGTGGCCAGATGAAGCGTGCTGCCGCCATGACGTTCGTGATGCTCGCGTCCGTCGCGTGCGGCGGGCAGGCGCCGGTCGCGTCCTCCGCGCCCAGCCCGCCGGCCGCACCCACGACGCGGACGCCCGCCACCCCGACGCCGACCCCGACCGCCACCGAGCCGCCCGAGTTCAAGGCCGAGGTCAGCACCATCAGCCGTGACCGCCTGCGGCACTCATGGCGCTCCGGCTGCCCGGTCCACTACCGCGACCTGCGGCTGATCACGATGTCCTACTGGGGCTTCGACGACAAACCGCACACCGGCGAGCTCGTCGTCAGGAAGACCGTCACCGACGACGTCGTCACCGTCTTCCGCAAGCTGTACGACTGGCGGTGGCCGATCCGGCGGATGGAGCTCGTCGACGTCTACCGGGGCGACGACTACGACTCCATCGACGCCGACAACACCTCGGCCTTCAACTGCCGCCGCGCCACCGGGTCCGGGAGCTGGTCCAACCACGCCTACGGCGAGGCCATCGACCTCAACCCGCGCGAGAACCCGTACGTCACCGCCGGCGGCGACACCGCCCACCCGAACGCCGAGAAGTACACCGAACGCCCGATGAAGGGCAAAGGCGTCATCAACCCCGGCGACAAGGTCGTACGGGCCTTCGCGGCCGTCGGCTGGGAGTGGGGCGGCGACTGGTCCGGCACCAAGGACTACCAGCACTTCAGCAAGGGCGGCGGCTGAGCCCGGACCCGGCGCCCGTCACGCACGGTGCGCCCAGGGTTACCGCAGGTCAGAAGGTACGTAGGATGATGACCACCACGTCATCTCAAGCGAAGGCTGCGACAATTTCGACATGGCGGACAAGGACGGCGACGGCTGGACCGAATGCGGACGAGGCCACCGGCACTGGGGGCTCCACGGCGCCTCCGGGCTCCTGGCCGTGCACCATGACGACCTCGGCACCCCGCACGTGCTGATGCAGAAGCGGTCCTGGTGGAGCCACCACGGCGGCACCTGGGGCCTGCCCGGCGGAGCCCGCGACAGCCACGAGGACGCCGTGGCGTCCGCGCTGCGCGAGGCCCACGAGGAAGCCGCGCTCGCCGCTGACGGGCTGCGCGTCCAGGGCGTCTACCTCGACGACCACGGCGGCTGGCAGTTCGAGACCGTGATCGCCGAGTCGGCCGAGCGGCTGGCCGCCGTGTGCGCCAACGGCGAGAGCGACGAGCTGCGCTGGGTGCCGCTGCCCGAGGTGCCGGGGCGCAAGCTGCATCCCGGGTTCGCCGAGACGTGGGACGACATCCAGGGCGCGATCAGCCCCGAGACCGTCGTGCTCGACGTGGCCAACATCGTCGGCGCCCGCCACGAGCACGGCTGGTGGAACGACCGGCTCGGTGCCGCCACCCGGCTGCTGCACGACGTGGCGGGGCTGCGGCTGGACCATCCGGTGCTGGCGCAGTGGTTCCCGCGCATGGTGGCGGTCGTCGAGGGCGCCGCCAGGGGCGTGCCCGACATGCCCGGCATCCAGGTGGTCGCCGCCACCGGCAACGGCGACGACGCCATCGTGGACGTGGTGGCCCGGGCCAAACGGTGGGAGCGGATGCTCGTCGTCACCGCCGACCGGGCCCTGAAGGACCGCGTCACCGAGCTCGGCGCCGAGACCACCGGACCGCGCTGGCTGCTCTCACAGCTGGGCCGGTAGGACCCCGTCGAAGACCGCCTTGAGCCCGGTCACGTCGAGCACGCGGCGCAGCACCCCGTGCACGCCCGTCAGGCGCAGCCCGCCGCCGTGCGCGCCCACCGCCCGCTGCAGCTCCACCAGCACCCACAGGCCGCTCGAATCGCAGAACTCCAGCCCGAGCGCGTCCACCACCAGATCGAACCGGCCCTCGGCGGGCAGGTCGGCCAGCCGCTCCTTGAACCGGGGGGCCGTCAGCTTGTCGAGGTCGCCGGCCAGGCGCACGACGATGACGCCCTCGCCGCGCTCCACCTCGACGCTGAGATCCGCCACCTCCTGAACGTACACCGGCGCCACCGCAGCCGCTATCGTGGTGTGCGCACTGGAGGGTTCGCATAGTGGACGAGTGCAGCCGCCTTGAAAGCGGCCAGGTCAGCGATGGCCTCGTGGGTTCGAATCCCACACCCTCCGCTTACTCGTGGCTGCCCGCGAAGCCGTCGCCCACGCTGGCCGCGACCTGCAGAAACGCCTCCCGCGTGTCCTCCTGCAGCCGGTCCAGGTCGATCTCGGCGCCCTCCTCCAGATGCGGGTCGTAGGGCACCTGGATCACGGCACGGCAGCGGGCGGCGAAGTGGGCCTCCAGCTTCTTGATGTCGACCGCCGACTTCGAACGCGGCCTCACGCTGCACAGCACCACCGTCGCCTCGCGCACCAGGCCGCCGTAGTGGTGGGCCTCCAGCCAGTCGAGCGTCGCCGAGGCCGCCCGCGCGCCGTCCACCGAGGGGGAGCTGACCAGCACGATCTGGTCGGCCAGGCCCAGCACGCCGCCCATGGCCGAGTGCAGCAGGCCGGTGCCGCAGTCGGTGATGCAGATCGAGTAGAAGTTCTCCAGCACCTGCGAGACGGCCTGATAGTCGGCGCCGCTGAACGCCTCCGACACCGACGGGTCACGGTCGGACGCCAGCACCTCCAGCCGCGACGGCGCCTGCGACGTGAACGCCCTGATGTCGACGTAACGCTTGACCTGCTCGCGCTCGTTGAGCAGGTCGCGCACGGTCGCGGACGTCTCCAGCTCCAGCTTGTCCGACAGGGTGCCGCGGTCGGGGTTGGCGTCGATGGCGATCACCCGGTCGCCGCGCATCTGCGCCAGCGTCGCGCCCAGGCCGACCGTGGTCGTGGTCTTGCCGACGCCGCCCTTCAGGCTCAGCACCGCCACCCGGTGGTGACCTGCGGCCACGGGGGTGCGGGCCCTGGCCATCAGCGCGCGGCGGCGCCTGACCTCCGGGGGCTCGCCCGGCTTGATCCAGCCGCCTGACGCCTTGTAGATCAGGCGGCGCCAGCCCTTGGACGGGGCGTTGCGGCGGCCGCGCAGCAGGGTCTCGGGGTCGAGGCTGTCAGCCGTGGGCCTGCCGGTGACGGGCGGCTTCGGCGGCGCGTTGAAGACCGGCGCGGGGGCCGGGCGGCGGCGCGGCTCCGGGCGCTGGAACTCGGGGGCCTGCCGGTGCCGCGGCTCCACGGCCTCCTGCGCACGCTCCTGGCGTTCCTGACGCTCTGGACGCTCTGGGCGCTCCTGGCCGCCGAACGGGCGGTCGGCGGCCTCGGAGGGCCACTCGGGCCGCGCGTGCTCGCCCGAGCCCCACCGCAGCCGGATCGGCTCCGACGCCCGCTCCTGCTCCGCGGCCCCCCAGCCGACGCGATCAGGCAGCTCACGCTCCCCAGCGCCCGAACCACCCCGCCCGGGCTCCTCGGGCTGCTGATGCTCGCCGGAGCCCCAACCGGGCCTCTCGGGCCGCTCGTGCTCGCCGGAGCCCCAACCGAGCCTCTCGGCCTGGTCCTGCTTCTCGGACGCCCAGCCGCCCCGCTGGGGCCGGTCGTGCTCGCCGGAGCCCCAGCCGGGGCTGTCCGCCGGATCCGGGCGGTCGGGTTCGGTCCGGTCGGGGGTCCAGACCGGGCGGTCATGGGTCTCGGGGTCCGGCTCGCCCGCGTCGTCGGACGGCGGGGTGTCGGCGACGGCCGGCTGGGGCGCGGTGTCCTCGCGGGACGCGGGCCGCCAGGCCGGGGGCGCCGGCCAGGGCAGGTTCTCCTCCGTCTGCTCCTCGGCCCGCTCCGGAGCCGGCTCCTCGGGCCGGGGCAGCGGCCGCAGCGGCGCCATGAACGCCTCGTCGGCGGACACCGTACGGGCGGCGGCGGGCTCGGCCTGGTCCGGCCACTCCCCCGCCTCACTCCCGGCCGAGGGCGCGGGCGGCGGCTCCTCAGCCGCGGCGGCCCCGTACACCGAGTCGACCGCGGCCCGGAACAGCGGCGGGGGCGGCGTGTCGTGCTGCGGCACCGCGAGCCACGGGTCCTGCGGGTACGGCGACACGACGGCGGTGTCGTCGGCGGACGCCGACGACGCGCTGACCTTGACCGGAGCGTCTTCCGTCTCCTTGATGGCGTCGAGCCAGGCCAGCTGTTCCTCGAGGGATTCTTCCCGATCGTGCCTTGCCACCGTGTTCCCCCTGTGGGTCTAAAGGGGCAGCAAATACTTCGCAGGTTAACGTCAAGAGTGGAGGGTAACGCCGCCAACCCACAACTTCTCTGCCCCGTTACCGTGGATCGCATGCGAGCCATCGAGATCACCCGCAGCGGCGGGCCAGAGGTGCTGGAATGGCGTGAGGTGCCGGATCCGCGGCCGGGGCGCGGCGACGTGCTCGTCGAGGTGACGGCCTCCGCGGTCAACCGGGCGGACGTGCACCAGCGCATGGGCCGCTACGATCCGCCGCCCGGCGCGCCGGCCTACCCGGGGCTGGAGGTGTCCGGCGTGGTGGCCGAGGTCGGCGCGGACGTGGAGCAGTTCAAGGCCGGCGACGAGGTGTGCGCGCTGCTGGCCGGGGGCGGCTACGCCGAGCGCGTGAGCGTGCCGTGGCAGCAGGTCATGCCGGTGCCGCAGGGCGTGCGGCTGGTGGAGGCCGCCGGGCTGCCGGAGGTGGCGTGCACGGTGTGGTCGAACGTGTTCATGACGGCGCGGCTGCGACGCGGCGAGACGCTGCTGGTGCACGGCGGGGCGAGTGGGATCGGCACGTTCGCGGTGCAGCTCGCCAAGGCGCTGGGCGCGCGGGTGGCGGCGACGGTGGGGTCGGCGGCCAAGGCCGAGCGGGTCAGGGAGCTGGGCGCCGACGAGGTGGTCAACTACCGCGAGGAGGACTTCGCGGACAAGGTCGAGGCGGATGTGATTCTCGACATCATGGGCGCCAAGTACCTGTCCGGAAATATCCGGGCACTGCGTACGGGCGGGCGGCTCGTCGTCATCGGCCTCCAGGGCGGCCGCAAGGCCGAGCTCGACCTGGGCGCGCTGCTGGCGAAGCGCGCCTCGGTCCACGGCACCACGCTGCGTTCCCGGCCCGTCGACGAGAAGGGCGCCATCGTCCGCAGCGTCGTCGACAACGTATGGCCGCTGGTCAGCGCCGGGGCCGTGCGCCCTGTCGTGTACGCCGAGCTGCCGATGTCCGACGCCGCCGAGGCGCATCGAATGGTCGATTCCGGGGAGCACGTCGGGAAGATCCTGCTAGTACGGTGAGACGTATGAATGCTGAGGACAACAACACCCCCCACATCGTGGTGGTGGGCCCCGACTTCCAAGGTCAGGGCGATAACGGCGAGGAAGAGCGGTCGGTCACCAACCTGGTCGAGCAGCCCGCCAAGGTGATGCGCATCGGCAGCATGATCAGGCAGCTCCTGGAGGAGGTGCGCGCGGCCCCTCTCGACGAGGCCAGCCGCAAGCGGCTGAAGGAGATCCACGAGTCCTCCATCAAGGAGCTCGAGGACGGCCTGGCGCCGGAGCTGGTCGAGGAGCTGGAGCGGCTGTCGCTGCCCTTCACCGAAGACAACGGCGCGGTTCCCAGCGACGCCGAGCTGCGCATCGCGCACGCCCAGCTCGTGGGGTGGCTCGAAGGGCTCTTCCACGGCATCCAGACGACGCTGTTCGCGCAGCAGATGGCCGCCAGGGCTCAGCTGGAGCAGATGCGCAGGGCGCTGCCCGGCGTGCCGCAGGGTGAGGACCAGCCGCGGCCGCACGGCTCCGGCCCCTACCTGTAAAGCTCCTCCAGCACCCGCGCGACGCCGTCGTCGTCGTTGGCCTCGGTCACATGGTCGACCGCCGCCAGCACGCCGGGGTGCGCGTTGGCGACCGCGTAGGACGTGCCTGCCCAGCTCAGCATGGGCAGGTCGTTCGGCATGTCGCCGAACGCCACGACCTCCGACGCCTTGATCTCGTGCCGCTCGGCGAGCGTGGCCAGCGCCGTGGCCTTGGTGACGCCGTGGGCGCTCATCTCGATGAGGCTCCGGCCGCTGGAGTGGGTGGCGGTCACCAGATGGCCCACGAGGCCCTGGACGGTCGCGTGGAGGGTGTCGGGGTCCATCTCGGGGTGCAGAGCCAGCAGCTTGGCGCAGGGGCGCCCGGTGAGCGTCTCGCAGCCGGCGTCGAGCCCCTGGACGGCCTTGCGGTCCCAGCTCCCGAGCGGGAAATCTGACTCGTGCGCAAAACCGCCTTCATACTCGACCGAAAAGGCGAGTTCGGGCACGTTCGCTCGAAGCTGAGCGACGACTTCCTCCAGCACCTCCGCGTCGATGAGGTGAGATTCAACTATCCGTTCGGTATGCAGATCGTAGATCAGCGCGCCGTTGGCGCAGATGGCCAGGCCACGGTGGCGCAACGCGCCCGCCACGCCGCCCATCCAGCGGGGCGGCCGCCCGGTCACGAACACGAGCATGGCTCCGGCATCCTCCACCTTGGCGAACGCGGCAGCCGTGCGGGGAGACACGGTTCCGTCGGTACGCAGGGCAGTGCCGTCCAGGTCGGTGGCCACTAGACGCGGCGCGGGAAGGCTGTACATAACAGGTTCCAGTTTGCCCGGTGATGCGACCGGCCAGAAATCTTCCTACCGACGGGAACACCAACGCGCCAGAATGGTGTTAGATGTGGAGGCGTTGTATTAGCTGATCCCGTAGTGAAAACCAGCATGACATTGTCTGAGCCACCCCGGGTGCTTGCTGTACGACACACCGGGACCCACGAGGTGTGGGTCCCATAGATTCACATCCTGAGGGAGAGCTTTTATGGCTCAGGGAACCGTCAAGTGGTTCAACGCTGAGAAGGGCTTCGGCTTCATCGCCCCGGACGGCGGTGCGCCGGACGTGTTCGTGCACTTCTCCGAGATCGTCGGCAACGGCTACCGCAGCCTTGAAGACGGCCAGCGGGTCGAGTTCGAGATCACGCAGGGACAGAAGGGGCCGCAGGCCTCCCAGGTCCGTGCCATCTGACCTGTAGCAGCGAGACAGGCCGGGGTTCGCTTCCAGCGGGCCTCGGCCTTTCGCATTCCGGACTGAGCCCCGGCCGATCCCGTGCCGATCCCGGGCTGATCACGGATGTGACTCGATTCACATCCCCGCCGAACCACGCGGCCTTTCGCGACATCAAGCCATATATGAGGCATGCGTGGTTATCGCACCCCGCGACGCTCGTCGCGGCACTCGTTCTGCTTCTCAACGACCACCTGCTCAAACACGCCTGGTCAAGCCCTGTCACGGGCAAGCTCAGCGACGTGGCCGGGCTGGTGGTCGCGCCGCCTCTGGTGGCCCTCCTGCTGTGCCGCCGCGCCGATCTGGCGGCCACGGTCCTGACCGGTGTGCTCTTCACGCTCGTGAAAACGACGGAGACGGGCGCTGAGGCCGCCTCCCATGTCTGGACAGCCGTGGCGGGCCCGTCGCGCGTCCTGGCCGATCCCACGGATCTTCTGGCCCTGCCGGCGCTCGGCCTGGCGTGGTGGATCCGGCGGCGCAGCCTCACGGGCGTCCCGCGGCGCTGGCTCGTGATCACCACCATGCCGCTGGCCGTGCTCGCCGTCACCGCCACCTCGGCGGCGCCCGGTCCCCCGGCCGCCCACGTCGTCGTGGTGCGCGACGACTCCATCGTGGTCGCGGGCGAGTCCATGGGCCCGCTGGCGTCCTCCGACGGCGGGCGCACGTGGACGGACTGGGAGAGCGAGAGGGCGTCGGCCGCTCTGGAAGGCGACGAGCCGCCGATCGGCCCCGCATGGGACGGGCAGGAGCTCGGCCCCGGCCAGCGCGCCGCCTGCCTGCGCGAGCACTGCTACCAGATCGTCGAGGGCGCGATGAAGGTCATGCGCTCCGGCGACGGCGGCGCGACGTGGAACCCCGGCTGGGAGGTGTCGCCGGGGCGCGTCAAGATGCTGGAACGCGCCCTCTCCGACGGCGCTCCCATCGTGTCCAGGTCGCTGGCCGTCCAGGAACACGGCGACGGGCACGTGGTCGTCGTGGCCAACGGCCGCGACGGCGTGGCCGTGAAGGACGCCGACAGGGCCTGGCGGCGGCTCGGCCTCACGCCCCAGGGCGAGCTGTCGGACGCCGCGGCGATCCCGCTGAGCCGGCCCGCCGACGTCTCCGGCGAGATGCGGGTCGCCGCGCTGGCCGCCGTCCTGGCGGCCCTGGCCGGGCTGGCCATTCAGGTGGTACGGCCGCTGCGGCGCACCCGCCCCCTGGCCGCCGTCATCCTCGGCGGCGCCGGCGTGGTGCTGCTGGGGCCGTGGCCGTACGACGAGTGGTCCGAGATGGAGCGGCACGTGCTCATCAGCAACAACCCGGCGCCGGTGATGACCTCGGTACTCGGCGGCGCGTTGCTGCTCACTGCCGTGATCGTGGCCGCCTCGCTGATCACCGACGCGCACCTCGGCCGGCGCGGCCTGTCGCGGGCGGTCGCGGTGGGCGTTGCGGTCGGGCTGGGCGTGGCGGCGCCGTTCAGGGCGTGGAGCGTGGGCCTGGTGGACGACTACGGCCTCGCCCTGGCGACCGCCGCCCTGCTCGGCGTCGGCGCCGCCGCCGCCGGGCTCGTCACGCTGCGCAGACGCGCCCTGCTGGAGGCACGCGAGCCGCGGCCGGACGCGTACACGCTCCCAGGACGCGGCTGACGGCCCGCACGGGCCGTCAGCCGGTCGATGGGCTACTTGGCGGGCTCCAGCACGTCCAGGCCCACGTACGGGCGCAGCGCGGCGGGCACCACGACCGAGCCGTCGGCCTGCTGGTGGTTCTCCAGGATGGCGACGATCCAGCGGGTCGTGGCCAGCGTGCCGTTGAGCGTGGCCAGATGCTGCGGCTTGCCGTCCTTGTCCCGGTAGCGGACGGCGAGCCGGCGCGCCTGGAACTCGGTGCAGTTGGAGGTCGAGGTGAGCTCGCGGTAGCGGCCCTGCGTGGGGATCCACGCCTCGCAGTCGAACTTGCGCGCCGCCGACATGCCGAGGTCACCGGCCGCCGTGTCGATGATCCGATACGGGACCTCGATCTTGGCGAGCATCTCCTTCTCGTACTCAAGCAGCCGCTGGTGCTCGGCGGCGGCGTCCTCGGGACGCACGTAGGAGAACATCTCGACCTTGTCGAACTGGTGGACGCGGATGATGCCCCGGGTGTCCTTGCCGTAGGAGCCCGCCTCGCGGCGGAAGCACGACGACCAGCCCGCGTAGCGCAGCGGCAGCTCGTCACCGCCGATGATCTCGTGCGCGTGGTAGCCCGCCAGCGACACCTCCGACGTGCCGACCAGGTAGAGGTCGTCGTCAGGCAGACGGTAGATCTCCTTGTCGTGGGCCACGTGGAACCCGGTGCCCTGCATCGTCTCCGGCTTGACCAGCACCGGCGTGATCATCGGCGTGAACCCGCGCTCGATCGCGTGCTGCATCGCCATGTTGAGCAGGCCGAGCTGCAGCCTGGCGCCCACGCCCTTGAGGAAGAAGAACCGCGAGCCGGACACCTTGGCGCCGCGCTCCATGTCGATGGCGTCGAGCCGCTCGCCCAGCTCCAGATGGTCCTTCGGCTCGAAGTCGAACACCCGGGGCTCGCCGTGCGTCTCCAGCACGACGTAGTCGTCCTCGCCGCCGGGCGGGGCGGCCTCCTCGACGATGTTGGGCACCGTCTGCAGGACCTCGTCGAGCTCGCCGGCCAGCTTTTCGGCCTCGGCCTCGGCGGACTTGACCTGCGAGGCGAGCTCCTTGGCCCGCTGGAGCAGCGCGGCCTTCTCCTCGCCCTGCGCCTTGGAGACCGACTTGCCCATGCTCTTCTGCTCGGCGCGCATGGCCTCGAACGAGGTCAGCGCGGATCGGCGGCGCTCATCGAGCGCGAGCAGCGTGTCGACGACGGAGTCGTCCTCACCGCGGGCACGCTGCGACGCCCGTAGCCGGTCGGGATCCTCACGAAGGGTACGCAGGTCAATCACAAGGAAAGGCTACCGGCGCGGGCCCCTCACCCGCTCCCGGATTAGACCTCGCCGGCGCGGACGCGGGCCAGCCAGCCCGCCGCCTCGGCGAACTCCGCGTCGGCGGTGCCCCGCTTGATCTGCGGCGCCACCCCGTCCGCGCGCGGATAACTGCCCAGGAAGCGCACCTCGCCGCAGATGCGGTGCAGCCCGGAGATCGCCTCCCCCACCCGCGCGTCGGCCACGTGACCCTCGAAGTCGAAGTGGAAGAAGTAGCGGCCGATGCCGTTGCCGGTGGGCCGCGACTCGATCCGGCTCAGGTTGACGCCGCGCACCGAGAACTCGGTCAGCATCTCCAGCAGCGCGCCCGGATGGTCGTCGGCCAGGAAAGCCACCAGCGTCGTGCGGTCGGAGCCGGTCGGCTCGGGCAGCGGGCCCGGCCGGCTCACCCTGACGAACCTGGTCACGGTGTCGGACCGGTCGCCGATGTCGCCCACCAGCTCGACCAGGCCGTAGTGCTCGCCCGCGATGCGCGCCGCGATGGCCGCGTCGTACGGCGAGCCCGGCAGCGACACCTCCTGGGCCGCCGCGGCGGTCGACGGCGCGGACACCACGACCGCGTCGGGCAGCTCGCGCGACACGAACGCCCGGCACTGCGTGATCGCCGCCGGATGCGTGTAGACGCGCTTGATGTGCACCAGCTCGGTGTCGGGCCTGGCCAGCAGCGAGAACCGCACCGGCAGCAGCAGCTCGGCGGTGATCAGCAACGGCTCGCCCCAGGCGAACTCGTCGAGCGTCGTCGTGATGCCGCCCTCAAGGGAGTTCTCCAGCGGCACCACGGCCCCGTCCGCCTCGCCGCTCCGCACCGCGTTGAGCGCGGCAGGCACGGTGGCGCACGGCAGGCGCTCGGCCCCTGGCTCCAGCAGCCGCAGGGCCTCCTCGGTGAAGGTCCCCTCCGGTCCGAGATACGCGAGTCTGGGCATACTCACAGGGTATCCGCAGGTTGACGAGCCGCGTCGGGTATTTCGGAACGCCGTTTCGGCAGCCACCAGCCCAGCAGCCACACCAGGGCCAGCGCCCCCAGCCCGAAACCGTTCTGCACGATCTTGCCGAGCACCGGGCTGACCACCGGTATCTCCGCCGCCTTCAGCGACACCCCCCACCACGGGACCGGCACCACGTAGTACAGCCACACCCCCGCGGCCACCCGCAGGCGCACCGGATCGCGCCCGTCGCCCACGATCGCCCCCAGCACCACGACCACCCAGGCCAGATGGTGGATCCAGGCGACCGGCGACAGCAGCACCGCCATCAGCCCCACGAGCGCCACCGCGCGCACCCCGTCACCCGCCCGGTACGCCTCACGCGCGGCGCGGAACCCGTACCACCCGACCACCGCCACCAACGCCAGCCAGATCACCGTCGTCAGCGCGTCCGGCATGTACAGGCGGATCAGCATGCCGCGCATCGACTGGTTCGTCGTGGCGGCGTTCGCGCCCAGCCGCTCGGAGTCGAGCAGCGCCCCGAACCAGAAGTCCACCGCGTCCTGCGGCACCACCGCGAACGGCAGCAACGTCAGCAACGCCGTCACGAACGACGCCATGAACAGCGTCCGCCACTGCCGCGTCACCAGCAGATAGATCAGGAAGACGCCCGGCGTCAGCTTGACCGCCGTCGCCACCCCGATCAGGAACCCGCGCGGCCACCACGGCCGCCGCGCCACGCAGTCGGCCAGGCACAGCGCCACCAGCAGGATGTCCACCTGCCCGAACCGCACCTGGTCGCGGATCGGCATCAGGTACGTGCACGCCACCATCAGGAACGCGAACACCCACGGCGCATACCTGCCGCCCAGCACCCGCCGGAACGCGAACCCCACCGCCACGGCCAGCGTGACGAAGATCCCCGCCGTCCACGCCCACTGCGCCGTCTCCCACGACATCGCCGCGAGGCCCGCCGCCATCATCGCCGCCACCGGCGGGTACGTGAACGGCAGCAACTGCGGCGCCGGGGTGAAATAGTCGTACACCGGACGCCCGTCGAGCAGCATCCGCCCGCCGGTACGGTAGACGTCGAGGTCCACCAGGCGCTGGTCGTCCGGGTTCGTCAGCCAGTGCTGCACCAGCGGCGTCACAGCCGCCGCGACGACCAGCACCGCCACGGCCCACGCCCACCACTGCCGCCGCCACGGCGCCTCGACACTCGTCACGGTGTGGCACGTTACCGTGGCTGTTGTTCACCGAGCGCGCCAACACCGGGGGTTCCGCACATGCCGCAAGCCACCTTCCGCGCGCCCTCCCCCCTCCCCAAGCACGGGCGCGACCTCCCGGAAGGCCAGCACAACCTCCCCGGGCGCCTGCCCGGTCTCCCCGAGCACCAGCGCAGGCTCCCCGGCCGCCAGCGCGCCCTCCCCGAGCACGGGAGCGACCTCCGCGAGCACGGGCGCGACTTCCCTGGACACGGGCGCGGTCTCCCCGACGCCCGGAGCGACCTCCCCGGGCACGGGCGCGACCTCTCCCTGCGCCGGTGCGGCGAGTACGCGGTACGGCGGAGGTCGGCGCAACGGGTACGGCGAAGCGGGGCACAAGGCGCACGGCGACCGGCCCTCGGCGCACTGGCCGCCCTGCTGCTCACCCTCATGCTCACCACCGTCCTGGCAGCACCCGCCTCGGCCACCACCGCACCGGCCACCACCGCACCCGGCCGGGTGGCGCTCATCGGCGTCCCCGGCCTGGAGTGGAGCGACCTCGACGAGTCCCGCACCCCCAACCTGTGGAAACTCGTCACCCAGGGCGCCTCCGCCTCCATGTCCACCCGCGCCGTCCCGCCCCCGGACCGCGGCATCACCTGCCCGGTCGCCGGCTGGCTCACCGTCTCTGCGGGCCAGCGCGCGGGCACCTCCGGCAAGGGCTGCCCGCCCACCCCCGCCCCCCGGCCCACCGCGGACGGCGGCGCGGCGGTCCCCGGCTGGGCCGAGCTGTCCGCCCACCAGGCCGACACCGGGTACGCCGCCCAGCTCGGCACCCTCGGCCAGTCCGTGGCCGACGCCGGGGGCAGGACGGCCGCGATCGGGCCGGGAGCCGCCCTCGCCGCCGCCGACAAGGCGGGAAATATCACCCGATACGCCGACACCCCCGAGGCCCTCCCGGACCCGTCCGCCTACACCCTGATCGTCCTCGACGCCCCCGAACTCGCCGACGCCTGGTCCCACCGGCCCCTCGACCAGTACGGCGTCCCCACCGCCATGCCCGCCGCCACCCGCCACGCCGCCGTGGCCAAGGCCGACGCCCGGATCGGCGCGTTCCTCGCCACCCTCCCGCCCGGCTTCACCACCCTCGTCGCGGGCATCTCGGACGTCACCCCCAGCGCCCACCTGCACGTCGCCATCGCCGCCGGCCCCTCGCCCACCGGCCGGCCGTACGGGCCCGGCCACCTCACCGCCACCTCCACCCGCCAGGACGCCCTCGTCACCATCTCCGACCTGACGGCCACGGCCATCCAGCTCACCGGCGCCGAACACCCGCGCCAGGTCGTCGGCCGCCCCTGGCAACCGAACGGCGCCGCGGCCACCCCGGCCGAAACGGTCACCGGCCTGGCGGACGCCGACCTGGCCAGCCAGGTCCTCCGCGAGGTCCGCGGCCCCTTCTTCGCCGTCTTCGTCGCCGTGCAGCTCCTCTTCTACGCCTTCGCCGCCCTGGCCCTACGCCGCCGCCGCACCCCCACCGCCGGAGCCCCCACCCCCGAGGACCACCCCACACAAGCCGGACACCCCACCCCCGAGACCGACCAGGCCCGGACCGAAGAACTCGGCACCGCAGACCACCGAGCCCACGTCAGAGAGACCGGGATGGCAGGCCCCCTGGCCCCGGGCGACGAGGCCGGGGCCGCAGGCCGCCCGACCGGAGAGGTCGGGACCGCAGGCCACCCAGCCCAGGCCGGAGAGACCGGGGCCGCAGGCCGCCCGACCCAAGCCGGAGAGGCCGGGGCCGCAGGCCGCCCGGCGTCTCCGGGAGCGACCCAGGGCGGGCGGTCGGCCCACGCCACCGGCAGTGGGCTCCGGGCGGCCGGGGGGATCGATGTGGCCAGTGCCTCACGGTTGCTGGTGGCCGTGCAGGTGGTGTCCGTCGTGAGTGGCGCCATCGCCGTGTCGACGTTCCTGGCCCAGCTGGTCCCGTGGTGGAGCCTGGGGGCGCCGATGACGGCGCTGATCGGCACCATCCTGGCCACCGCCGCCCTCATCACCGGTCTGGCGTTCGCGGGCCCGTGGCGGGCGCACGTGCTGGGCCCGCTGACCGTGGTGGCGGCCGTGACGTCGGTGGCGATGCTGGTGGACGTGATGACCGGCTCCACCCTCCAGGTGAACGCGGTGTCCGGCTACGAGCCCGTCACCGGCGGCCGCTTCTACGGCTTCAGCAACATCGCGTTCGCCATCTACGCCACGGGCACGATCCTGGCCCTGGCCGGGGTGGCGCAGTGGCTGAACGGCCGGGGGACGCCGCGGGTCGTGGTGATGGCGGTGTGCGCGGCGTACGGCGGGCTGGCGGTGTTCGCTGACGGGTGGCCGTCGTGGGGCGCCGACTTCGGCGGGGTGCCGGCGTTCGTGGTGGGGCTGGCGGTGTTTCTCATCCTCCTGTCGGGACGCCGGGTGTCGGTCGTGAAGCTGCTGCTGGTGGGCCTGGCCGGGGCGGTGCTGATCGGCGCGATCGCGGTGTTCGACTGGCTGCGCCCGGACAGCCAGCGGACGCATCTGGGCACGTTCGTCCAGCAGATCATCGACGGTCAGGCGTTGACCGTGGTGGCCCGCAAGTTCGGGGCGATGGTGGGCGTCACGGTGGGGAACTGGTCGCTGACCCTCCTGTCGCTGGTCGCACTGGCCTTCCTCTTCCTGGTGCTGAACCGGCCGTCGCGGTGGGGCGCCTCGGCGCTCGGCCAGGCGTACGCGCTGGCGCCCACGCTGCGTGCCGGGCTGTTCGGCGCGCTGACGTGCGCGCTCATCGGTTTTCTCATGAACGACTCGGGCATCGCCATCCCGGCCATGGCGCTGACCGTGGCGGTGCCGCTCACGCTCGCGGCGTGTGTAAGGGCCTTGCAGCTCGCCGCGCCCACCACAGCAGGGCCGCCGTCAGGGCCAGCAGCGCCCACGGCGTCACCTGGCCGCGCACGACGCTCCTGAGCCATTCGAGGTCGTCGGGCAGCACGTAGACCCGGGCCGGCAGGTAGGCCAGGGACAGCACGAGCAGGTGGGCGACGAGGAACCGGTCGAGCGTGGACGCGGCGACCAGGGCCAGCACCCCGAACGCCAGCCCGTCGTACCAGGGCAGCACGTAGGGCGAGGCGAACAGGTAGGCGACGACCAGCACCAGCGCCACCACCGCCGCGCTCTCGCCGGCGGGCCCGCGCGCCGCCCGGGTCACCCGGAACAGCGACCAGGCGATGAGCGCGAGCAGCAGCAGCGAGCCGATCTGGATCTCGCCCCGGTAGGCGCTGCCGGTGCCGACGATCTCCTGCAGCCAGCCCTGGACGAGCTTCCACGGCGAGGCGTGGGAGATCGACTTGCTGGTGCGGGTCACGGGCCCGACGGCCTCGGCCCCGACAAGGACGTAACCGGCGATCACCACCGCGAGCGCGACCCCGGCCACGAGGGCCAGCCGGCCGGGCCGCCGCCGCATCTCCCACGCGGGCCCGAGCGCCACGAGGCCGACGTTGACCTTGGCGGCGACCCCCAGCCCCAGCAGCGCGCCGGTGGCCAGGGCGCCGCCTCTGGACGGCAGGCCGCTCGCCAGCAGGGCGGCCACCACGCAGGCGATGGCCAGCGTGTCGACGTGCATGCCCGCGACGAGCTGGTAGAGCAGCAGCGGGTTGGCCGTCCACAGCAGCGCGGCGCGCACGCGCCTGGCCGGGTCGTGCCGGGTGAAGCGGTCGATCAGGAGCCCGGTCGCGACGAAGGCGGCGGCGTTGACCAGCGCGAGAACGAAGATCGTGAGGCGCAGGGAGTCGCCGCCCACCCAGCTCGCCAGGGCCTGCACGAACGTGGCGACGGGCCCGTAGACGCTGGGCTCCTCCCGCCACGGCTCCTCGACCGCGTCGGCGATCGGGTCGCCGGGCAGGTCGGTCGCGCCGTGGGAGTAGGGGCTCAGGCCGAGCGTGAGCATGCGCCCGTAGGCGGCGTAGTTGAGGTGGTCACCGGAGCCGGACGGCGGCAGGAACGCCAGCACCCCGGCGGCCACGCAGCCGAGCGCCACGAGACGGCGGGCGACGAGAGGACGGGCGACGCCCGCGCGCGAGGGCAGGACGCTCAGCCCGGCGAGCAGCCCGGCGGCGCCCAGGACGAGCGCGGCGGCGGCCATCGCGACGACCAGGTGCGGATCGGGCGCGGCGGACAGCGAGAACGGCGGATGCCAGGCCGCGCCGGTCAGCGCGGGCACCAGAGCGGACGGGCCGAGAAGACCGATGGTGATCGTCAGCAGGATCGACGCGACGATCGCCGCCGTGGCCAGGACGGCCACCGGCGTGGCGGCCGGCGCGGCGGCGGCCCCGGCACTCCGGGTCTCGGAAGTCACCCGCAAATTCCAGCACACTCGCCACGCCCGCCCGGACGCCGATCTCCAGCCTGTGGAAAACGTGACGGGGACGATCAGCGCCGCAGCTTGGCGAGGTTGTCGGCGACCACCGGCTCGCGGCTGGCCAGGGCCAGCGCCACGTCACGCAGTTGCCGGGCCCGGTGGAGCTGCGCCCGCCAGTCGGAACCGGTCGCCCGGTGGGCCATCTCCACCTCCACCTCGCGGACGCGGAAGCCCTTGCGCAGCAGGTCGATGGTCAGCGCGGTCTCCACGCCGAAGCCGTGCGCCAGCGGCCGGGCCGCCTCGAAGGCGTCGCGGGTGAGGCAGCGCTGCCCGTTGAGCGGCTGGGTGGCCTCGAAGCCGGTCGCGCGGCGGATGCCGTCGCGGGAGACGCGGACGACGATGCCGTGGCCGGCGAGCTTGACCCTGGTGGCGAAGACCGCGATGGTCATGTCGGCCTCGCCGGTGCGCACGGGCTCGATTAACGGGGCCGCGGCCTGCGCGGTGCCGGCCAGGTCGGCGTCGAGGAACAGCAGGTGGCGCGGGATCTCGCCGTCGAGAAGCCGGACGGCTTCGGCGCCCGTCTCCATCGCGGCGGCCTTGCCGCGGTTGCGGCTGTGGCGGACTACCCTGGCCCCCGCCGCGCGCGCCACCCGGCCCGTCGGGTCGGTCGAGCCGTCGTCGACGACCACGACGAGGTCGACGCCGGGCAGGCCGAGCGCCGCCTCGACGGTGAGACCGATGCGGTCGGCCTCGTTCTTGGCCGGGACGACCACCGCCGTGTCGGCCGTCATGAGCCCTCGGCGATGAGGAACTCCTGCGGCACCTCGTCATGCACGGTGAACACCGAGTCGAGCCCGGTGACCTGCAGGATCTTGCGCACGGCGGGGCGCGGGGCGGCGACGTCGAGCGCGCCTCCCTGCTCCTTCATCCGTTTGAGCGCCGAAAGCAGCACGTTCATCCCCGTGGAGTCGCAGAAATCCACGGCGGACATGTCGATGACCACGCGGCTGGGCCCCTCCTGCAGCAGTCGCGTGAACTCCGACTGCAGGTGGGGTGCCGTATAGAGGTCGATTTCACCGGCGATCACGACGAGTGCGTGGCCGGCATGTGATCGAGTCGAGACCTTGAGCTCCACATGGGCAGGCTAGCGGCGCGAGCGCCCCGGGTCACGTTGTCACGCCGATAGGGCGACGACCGGTATGGAGCGACGCCGGGAAACGACGGGTTCTTGGCCGAGGCTCGCGAGAGACTTTGACCGCCGGCCGCGAGGTCGTACGAGAGTCGCCGTTTGGGCTCCACGGCGACGGAGAGTACGCGAAACTTGACGGTGCGAAACCTTGGGGTCCGGCGACGGCCCCACTTCACACAGGAGGAGGGGCTGGGCTGGAACCCGCGGGCCCGATCGTCCATGAACACAGACCGACTCGAAGATCCGCAGCGTCAGAGGCTCCGCGAACACCTGGAGGCCATCCTCATCCGCTCCGAGAAGGCCACCTCGTGGCACGACGAGGCCGCTCGCCTGCGCGGCCTGGTCAACCATGAGGGGTACGTGCCGGTCCGCACCCGGTTGGCGGGCGTGGACCTCGACTTCCTGGCGGGCGCCCGGGAGGACCTGCTGAGGTTCTCGGAGCTGGGGCTCCGGCTGCTCGACCTGCACCAGCCGCGCGACGCCGGGGGCATCACCAGCGACGCCGCGCATCCGATCCTGCGGTGCCGGAGCTGCATGTGGCGCTGGCCCTGCCCGACATTCCGCGCTATTTCCGACTCGTTCAACGCGCCTCCGGAGTCCGCCCTCCCGGAGTCGGCCTGACGGCGCCCACCCCGGCCCCTCACGGAGCCCGCCTGACGGCGCCCTGAGCGGGCCCTCCCCCCTCCACCGAAGCCGCAGCCGCAGCCGAACCCGCAGCCGAACCCGCTGGGAGCCGGATCTCGAACCGGCACCCGGGCCCCTCGTTGACCACGCCGATCGTCCCGTCGTGCGCTTCGACGAGGCCCCGGGCGATCGCCAGCCCGAGCCCGGCCCCGCCGTCGGCGGTCGGCGTCCGCGCCGCCTCGCCCCTGAACGCCACGTCGAACACCCGCGGCAGGTCCTCTGCGGGGATCCCGCCGCAGCAGTCGGAGACCGACAGGCAGGCCAGCCCGTCGTCGAGCCCGGCGCGCAGCACGACGCCGCGCCCCGGCGGCGTGTGCCTGATCGCGTTCGCCACCAGGTTGAGCAGCGCCCGGCCGAGGGCTCCGGCGTCGGCCGTGACCGGCGGCGCCGCGCCCGCCTCGGCCGTCAGCCGCACGCCCTTGGCGCGGGCCAGCGGCTCGGCCCCGGCGAGCGTGTCGGCGACCAGGTCCGCCAGCCCGATCCCGCTGCGCGACAGCCGCAGCGCCCCGGCGTGGATCCTGGACAGCTCGAACAGGTCGTCGACCATGGCCGACAGCCGGTCCACCTCCAGCCGGATCTGGGCGTGATAGCGGCCGACGGTCGCGGGATCGGACACCACGCCGTCCTCCAGCGCCTCGGCCATGGCGCGCATCCCGGCCAGCGGGGTGCGCAGGTCGTGGCTGACCCAGGCGACGAGCTCGCGCCTGGCTCCCTCCAGGGCGCGTTCGCGCGCGTACGCCTCCTCCAGGGTGGTGGCGATCGTCTGGAGCTCGGCGGGCAGCCCGCGCGGCGCGCTGAACGGGACCTCGCGGACGGCGGCGACGAGCCGCCTGCTCTCCCCCACCACCCGCCTGGCCAGCACGAACGCGACTCCGAGCCCCACCAGGCCGCCCACCGCGACGACGCTGAGCACGATGTCGCGCGCCGGGCCTTCGAGGATCATGCGCATGGTGATCGCCACCACGCCGGCCAGGGTCGCCACGACCGCGACCACCACGACGACGGCCAGCATCACGCCAATCGAGCGGGTGCGCAGGCGGCCCATCACGGCCAGGCCGAGCCCGGCCACCAGGAGCCCGAGCCCGGCGGTGACGGCGACGATCATGCCGAGGTCGCCGGTCATGCCAGCGGCTCGTAGCGGTAGCCGACCCCCCAGACCGTGACGATCCTTCGCGGTTCGGTCGGATCCGGCTCGATCTTCTCGCGCAGCCGCCTGACGTGCACGGTCACGGTGGAGGAGTCGCCGAACGACCAGCCCCACACCTGGTCGAGCAGCGCCGAGCGGCTGAACGCCTGGCGGGGGTTGCGCATCAGGTAGGCGAGCAGGTCGAACTCGCGGGCGGTCAGCATCACCGGCGCGCCGCCGAGCCGGACCTCGTGCGCGCCCACGTCCACGACCAGGTCGCCGTCGCGGAGCACGCCGGTGCCGGCCGTGACGGCGGCGCCGCGGGCGCGGCGCAGCACCGACTGGACGCGCAGCGCCAGCTCGCGGGGGCTGAACGGCTTGGTCACGTAGTCGTCGGCGCCGGTCTCCAGCCCGGCCACGCGGTCGATCTCCTCGCCGAGCGCGGTCAGCATGATCACGGGCACGGGCCAGCGCTCCCTGAGCTTCCTGCACACCTGGAGGCCGTCGAGCTTGGGCAGCATCAGGTCGAGCACCATCAGGTCGGGCGGGCTGGCCAGCGCGCGGCGCAGTGCCTCGGCGCCGTCGCCGACGCACTCGACCTCGTGCCCGTCGCGCTCCAGGTAGCGGGCGACCACCTCGGACACGGTCGGATCATCCTCGACCACCAGGATTCGGGTGCTCACCCCTGCACGGTACGGCGCGGACCTGATCGGGCGGCACCCGCGTCATCGGTTCGTAAGGGTCGCAGATCGTCCCGGCAGGACGTACGGTGGCCTCATGGGTCGAGTAATCATGCTCGTGCTGGGCGCACTGCTTGCGCTCTTCGTGTTGTTCAACTTCATCGTCCCGATGGTTCTGGGGCTTCTGAAGGTCGCTCTCATCATCGGCGTCGTGGCCGTGCTGGTGTTCATCGTGGTCACGATGGTCGGTAAGTCCTCGTCGGCACGGTGACGCTCTTCCTGTTCGATCCGTGGCTCATCGCCGTGACCATGGTCGCGGTCCTGTTGCTGGCCTCCTGGGCCGCCAGGCTGCTGCCTGTCCTCGGCGGTGAGCCGTCCGGGTTTCCGCTGGTCTACGCGCGGCGCACGGCTTTCCAGCGCCAGCGCGATCCCGACGCGGCCGGGCGGCCCCGGCCGCGAGCGCCATCGGCGCGCCCCGCTTTCCGGTAAGCGGGGCTCATCCGGGCCCTGAGGTTCTCTCCCATGGGAAGGGCTCATGATCGACTCACTTGTCACGTTCGTCATCGGCATGTCCGGCGGCCACGCCGCGCTCGGGATCGTGCTGTTCACGCTGGCGGTGCGGCTGCTGTTGCTGCCTCTGGCCGTCAAGCAGGCGCGTAGCGCCCGGGTCAGGGAACGGCTCGCGCCCAGGCTGCGGGCGCTCCAGAAGCGCTATGGGCGCGATCCGGCGAAGCTGGCCGGCGAGACGCGCGCGCTCTACGCCAAGGAGGGCACGTCGCCGTTCGCCGGGATCCTGCCGGGGCTGGCGCAGTTGCCGTTCATGTGGCTGATGTACCGGGTGGCGACGCATCCGACCGCGCTGGCGGGGCACGACCTGTTCGGCGCGCCGCTCGGGCAGCACGTGGCCGCGATAACGGTGAATTACGGTCTGTTCAGCGTGCCGGTTTTGGTCTTTACACTCGTCATCACTCTGATGGCGCTGGTGGCGTGGTGGATGTCACACAAGACCACGGCCATGATGACCGAGGAGCAGCCGGAGCTCATGCGCCGGATCATGCCGCTGCTGCCGTTCGGCTCGCTGCTGGCCGCGGCGGTGCTTCCCCTGGCCGCCGGGCTCTACCTGCTCGTGTCGACGGCCTGGACGGCCGGAGAGCGCGCGGTGCTGGCTACCCGGCCTCTCTGAGCGCGTGCACCTGCCCGTTGTTCACGGTCCCCGTGGGCGCGGGCAGGATCGCCCACACCGTGGTCGTGTCGCCGTCGTGGCGAACCCCCCAGCTCTCCGCGACGTACTCGACGATGCCCAGCCCACGGCCGCCCAGCGACGACAGCGCCGGCCGGCCCGCCCGCGGCTCGGTCGCCGCTCCCCCGTCGCTCACGGCGACCTCGATGTGATCGTCGCTGCGCAGCCAGGTCACTTTCACCATGCCCGACGGCAGCGGATGCGCATGCCTCAACGCGTTGCTCAGCAGCTCGCTCACCACGAGGACGGCGTCGTCGATCGCGGCGGTGAACACCCCGCAATCCTGCAGGTCGGTGCTCAGACGCTGGCGGGCAACGGCGACGCTGGACGGCGCGTACGGCAGCAGCACCACGCTTGACACACCCACCTCCCCGCTCCCAGTGCCCCCCGCGGGAACACTCCCCGGTACGACCGAAATGCCCCGTTACTCAATCCCAGAAACCGCATCTCGATCACAGCTTGTACACATCGGACGATAGATCAGCTCAACCGTGACCACCTCGTTACCGCATCGGTGTGTCGGATCCGATAGGGGATGCACGCTTGAGCACGAGTCTCATACGGGTGCCGCCGCCGGGCCCCGGATGGGCGCTCACCTCGCCGCCCTGGGCCCTGGCCAGGCTCCGCACGATGTAGAGGCCTAAGCCGACCCCGCCGAACCGTCTTCGGTCACCGCTGTCGACCTGCACGAACCGTTCGAAGATCCGCTCCCGGTCGGCCGGCGCGATGCCCACGCCCTCGTCGTCGACGACCACGACCAGCGTGCCGTTCTCGGGCCGTGCGGAGACGCTGATCAGGCCGCCCTTCGGCGAGTACTTGAACGCGTTCTCCAGCAGTTGCGCGAGCACGATGTCGGTGGCAAGCGCGTCGCCCATCGCGAGCGGCAGCCCGTCGGCGACGCTCACCTCGACCCGGTGGCTGTCGGACAGCACGGGTAAGCCCAGCGTGGCCGCGCGCACCCGCTCGGCCAGGTCGAACGGCTCGTCCCTGACCACCTGCTCCTCCGCGCCGGCCCGCGCGCCCAGCAGCAGGTGGTCCATGAGCTGCCCGAGCGACCTGGACCGCTCGGCGATCGTGTGCACGGCGGATCGGCGCTCGGCGTCGCTCAGCTTGTCCCAGCGGGAGTCGAGCGTGCTGGCGAAGCCGCGCACGATCGTGATCGGGGTGCGCAGCTCGTGGCTGGTCGTGGCCAGGAACAGGTCCTTGGCCTCTTCCAGCTCCTTGGCCGCGGTCACGTCGCGGAAGTCGACGACCAGCTCGCCGGTCTCCTGGATGCGCGCGCCCACCACGTCCAGCCAGCGCCCGTCGGCGAGCTGGACCGTCAGCTTCTCGCCCGGGGCGGGCTGCGGGAACGGCGGCGGCTGCCCCACGGCCTCCTCGGCCGGGACGGCGGTCAGCCGGGCGGCGGCCGGGTTCCAGCGCAGCACCCGCCCCTCGCGGTCGAGCACGGCGATGCCGTCGGCGCTGGCGTCGAACACTGCCCGCTCGTGGGCCCGCTGCCGCACCGCCTCCTGGTAGGCGACCGCGTTGCCGACGGCGATGCCGGCGTGCCCGGCCAGCAGCTCCAGCAGCTCCAGCTCCAGGTGGCCGGGCTTGCGCCGGGCGAACAGCGCGTAGAGCGCCCCGTACGGCCGCCCGCCGACGGCCGCCAGGCCGAGCGCGACCGTGTGCAGGCCCTTGAGGCTGGACCAGACCAGGCTGTCGAGCCCCTCCGACTCCAGCAGCACGGTCTTGCCGGTGCGCAGCAGCTTGCCGACGAGGCTGTTGTGCAGGTCGGTGGTGGTGCCCTTGGGCACGTCGGGAAGCTGGTAGGTGCTGACCAGCCGCAGCCGGTCGCCCTCGATGAGCACGAACCCGCCCGCGTCGGCCCCGGTGAGCTCGGTCAGGCTGGCCGAGATCCGGTCGAGCACGGCGGGCAGCTCCAGCTCGGCGTTGATGTCGCCGACCACGTCGGTCAGCCGCCGCACCAGCCGGGCGCGGCGGGCCATCCGGTTCTTGGCCGCGTCGTCGGCCTGCACCAGGTGGTGGACGCACACGTAACCGGCGACGGCGCTGCCGATGCGCAGCGCGCTGATGTCGACCCGGACGTCCAGCACCTCGCCGTCGCCGCGCACGCGCTTGGTGCGCAGCGAGACCTGCCCGCCGGTGCGCACCCGCTCCAGCACCGCGTGGTGCTCGGCGGTCAGCTCGTCCGGCACGATCGGCGCCCGGCGGCCCAGCATCGCGGCCGCCGTCAGGCCGAAGAGCCGCTCGGCCGCGGCGTTCCAGACCAGGACGGTCTGGTCCCGGTCGAGGACCACGACGGCGTTGGGCGAGCTGTCGAGCACGGCACGGGCTATGTCATCGTCACTCCCAGCCCATTCGTCCCCCACGACTCCATAGTGCCCCCGGCGTGGCGGCCTTGTCGGGCGATCCGTCCGATACGCTGCGGTCACGGCGTTTCCAACAGGGGGTGAAGGCATGTCGGACGACATCGACGCCCTGTTGCGGGTGACCTCCGCCACCTATCGAGGCGACGGGCCGCCCGATGTCGCGTTCGGCACGTACGACGGCGCGGTCGGCCGGATGATCATCGCGGTGACGGGCCGCGGCATCATCTCGTGCAGCTTCGAGGACGAGCAGGACGTGTACGAGCGCGTCACCAACCACGTGGGCCGGCACATCGCCCCCAACCCGAGACGGCTCGACCCGGTGCGCCGCGAGCTCGACGCCTACTTCTCGGGGCGGCTGCGGGCCTTCGCCACGCCGGTCGACCTGGCCCTCGCCACCCCCTTCGCGCGCACGGTGCTGCAGAAGACGATGGCGGTGCCGTACGGGACGACCACGACGCTGGAGAGCATCGGCGAGCTGATCGGCAGGCCGCGCGCGCTGCGCGCGGTCGGCAACGCGCTCAGCGCCAACCCGGTGTGCGTGGTGGTGCCGTGCCACCGGGTGGTGCGTGACGACGGCGGGCTCGGCGACTACGCCGGGGGCGAAGCCGCCAAGCGCCACCTGCTCAACGTCGAGCGCCGCGCCGCCTGAGCGCGCCGAGCGCCAGCGTCACGAGGGCCGCCACGAGGGCGGCGCCGAGCGCGCCGTTCATCCACGGCTGCCGCTCGAAGCCGATCGCCTCGCGCACGGCGGCCCAGATGCCGTCCCACTGCTCCACCGTGGGCGTGGAGGTCGTCAGCCAGTAGGCGGCGAAGCCGAGCGCCCACGGCGCCAGCATGGACCAGCGGGCCGGCGCGTCCTCGGCGGTGTTCCACCGGGTGGCGCCGCCGAGCAGGAAGTAGTCCACGGCCAGCACCGCGAACATCGGCACGAACACCGCGCCGATCACGCCCAGGAACGCGCCGTAGGAGGTCACGTCGACCACCAGCGCGATCGCGACGGTCAGCACGCCGATGGCGACGCTGAGGATCCGCCGGTCCACCCGGGGCATGAGGTTCTGCAGCGAGACGGTGGTCGAGTAAACGTTCGCGAACGACTGGTCGGCCTCGCGCAGCACCAGGATGCCGAAGAACACCGCGCCCAGCGGCACGGCCACGAACGGCCCGAACACGGCGGTGCTGTCGTTCTGCACGGCGGCGGCCCCGGCGATCGCCACCGCGTAGACGCCCAGCCCTAGGCAGGCGACCTGGGCGAGCGTGTAGCCGCCGACGACGCCGGTGAAGGCGGCCCGGCTGGAGCGCGAGTGCCTGGCGAAGTCGGCGGCCAGCGGCACCCACGACACCGACAGCGCGATCACGTAGTCGACGGCCGGCGCGAACGCGGTCCAGGACCCGCCGCTCTGCGGGGGCGCGTCGCCCAGGAACTGGAACGTGAACCAGATCAGCGCCACGATCACCAGGGCCGTGATGTAGCGCCGCAGCAGCCTGATGGCGCCGAGCGGCCAGATCGTCAGGGCCGTGGTCAGCACCCCGGCGACGATCACCCACACCGCGTACGGGACGGTGTCGCCGAAGACGGCCATCGCGCCCTGGGAGATGACCCAGAGCTCGAACGCCCCCCAGCCGATCATCTGGATGATGTTGAGCACGGTCGGCACGTACGAGAGCCGGGCCCCGAACAGCCCGCGCAGCAGCACCATCGCGGGCTGGCCGGTCTGGGTCCCGGGGATGGCCGACAGGCCGACCATCGCGGTGCCGATCAGGCTGCCGACGACGGCGGCGGCCAGCGCGGCGGTCAGGCTGAGCGGTGCGTTGCCCAGCGGGTCGAGCAGGAACAGGGCGCCCGAGAACCCCAGGAGGCTGACGGCCAGGTTGGCCCAGAGGGCTCCCTGGTCGAGGACTCCGAGGGTTTTGGGGGCGGCCCCTTCAAGAGTGAGAGGGACTTCGTCGTCGCGGACGTCATGCGCCATCGCACTGCTCCCTACGCCGGCATTACCCGGACAGGTTCATGCGGTCGGCGACGGCCTCGGTCGCCCTCTCAGCCCGGTACGCCCCGAGCTCCCGCGTTGTGTAATTTTCCGCCGCGCATTATGCCAGTTTTCAGGCTACAAAGGGAGTCTGTCCTGTTTCGCTGACCAGGGGGCGCTTGTCGAGAGCCCATGCCTGCATGCCGCCGTCGACGTTGACCGCGTCGCGGCCGATCTGGTTGAGCCAGGCGGCGACCTGGAACGACCGGCCGCCCACCCGGCAGACGACGTAGACCTGGCGGTCGGCGGGGACCTCCTCGACGCGGGCCTGGATCTGCGTCATCGGGATGTGGACCGCCTCGGGGGCGTGGCCCGCGTCCCATTCGTTCTGCTCGCGCACGTCGAGCAGGTAGGCGCCTTCTGGGACATCGCGTGCCTCGACTTCTGGAACCGTCATGCCTCCATCATCCCGTGCCTCGCGTCGTAGGCCGCACGCGCTTCGGCGATCTCCTGCTGGTGGGTCTCGGTCCAGGTCACCAGGGCCTTGATGGTCTCGTGCAGGGTGCGGCCGAGCGGCGTGAGCGCGTAGTCGACCCGGGGCGGCACCACCGGGTGGACGGTCCGGCTGACCAGGCCGTCGCGTTCGAGCTTGCGCAGGGTCACGCTGAGCATGCGCTGGCTGACGCCGTCGATCTCGCGGCGGAGCTGGGAGAAGCGCAGGCTTTCGCAGTCGAGCATGGCGATGACCAGCAGTGACCACTTGTCGGCGACGCGGTCGAGGATCTGCCTGACCTCGCAGCCCTCGCGGGCGTCCCAGTGGCGGACGTCGAAGTCGGCGTCGGTGGTGGTGCTGTCGACGTAACCAGGTGACTTCAAAGTGCCGTCTTCCATGTCGATCCATGCTGCCGCATGATTCTGACGGTTACAAGAGATAACCGACATGCGAGAACGTAACCACTGGAGTTTGATCATGCGTGCATCCGAACGGCTGACAGGCCGCCCGCTGGGCGTGCTGCTGGTGCTGTGCGGAACGATCTTCCTTGAGGGCGTCGACGTGGCCATGCTGAACGTCGCCCTGCCCGCCATCCGCGCCGACCTCGGCGTGTCCACGAGCGTGCTGAGCGGCGTGGTCACCGCGTACGTGCTCGGCTACGGCGGTTTCACGCTGCTCGGCGGCCGGGCGGCCGACCTGCTGGGCAGGCGGCGCATGTTCCTGTTCTGGCTGACGGTGTTCCTGGTGTTCTCCGGGCTCGGCGGGTTCGCGAACGAGGGCTGGGTGCTGCTGGTCGCCAGGTTCGTGACCGGGGTGGCCGCCGGGTTCATGACCCCGGCCGGGCTCTCGTTGATCACCACGTCGTTCGCCGAGGGCAGGCAGCGCAACAAGGCGCTGCTCGTCTACGCCGGGACGGGCGCCGCCGGGTTCGCGCTCGGCCTGGTCATCGGCGGCCTGCTCACGGCGGTGGGCTGGCGCTGGGTGTTCTTCGCGCCGGTGATCCTGGCCGCCGCCATCCTGCTCGCCGCCGTCGTGCTGATCAAGGAGCCGGCCGTCCCGCGTCCCGCCGGTGGCCGCTTCGACGTGCCGGGCGCGGTCACGATGACCGGCGGCATGATGCTGCTGGTCTACGGCGTCGTACGGCTGGAGCACCCAGGCGAGGGCTGGGGCTGGACCGTCGCCGCGTTCGCCGGCGCGTTCGCGCTGCTGGCGGCGTTCACCGCGATCGAACGCCGCTCGGCCGACCCGCTGGTCCGCCTCGGCGTGTTCAGGTCGGCCTCGCTCGTGCGCGCGAACGTGGTCGCCACCCTGCTCACCGCGTCGTTCATGGGCTTCCAGTTCCTCGTCACCCTCTACCTCCAGGAGCTGCGCGGCTGGACGCCCATCCAGACCGGGCTCGCGCTGCTCATCGCCGCCGCCGACGTGCTGCTCGCGCCGACGCTCACGCCGGTGCTGGTCAACCGCTACGGCAACGCGCGGGTGATCCTCGGCGGGCTGCTGTCGGGGGTGGTCGCCTTCGCGATGTTCCTCGGCGTCGGGATGGACTGGACCTACGCCGCGATGGTGCCCTCGATGCTGCTGATCGGGCTGATGTTCGCCTTCGTGTACGGGCCCGTGACCATCGTGGCGACGGAGGGCATCGCCGAGCACGAGCAGGGGCTGGCCGGCGGGCTGATCACCTCGTCGTTCCAGTTCGGCGCGGCGCTCGGGATCTCGATGGTGACCGTGGTGAACGTGGCGGCGCTCGACGGCGGCGCGAGCGGCATCGACGCCGTGCGCGCGGCCCTGGTGGTGCCGGTGCTGGCCACGCTGGTGTCGGTCGTCGTGGTGGCCTCCGGGCTGCGCCGCCGGACCCCGGTGCCCGTGGAGGCGTGAGCTACTTCAGCAGCTTGGACAGGCGGCGGTCGGCCAGCGGCTTGCCGCCTGTCTGGCAGGTCGGGCAGTACTGCAGCGAGGAGTCGGCGAACGACACCTCGCGGATCGTGTCGCCGCACACGTCGCACGGCTGGCCGGTGCGGTTGTGCACGCGCAGCCCGGACTTCTTCTCGGCCTTGAGGTCCTTGGCGGCCAGCCCGCGCGCCCGCTCGACGGCCTCGTGCAACGTCGTGACGATGGCCTCGTGCAGGTCGGCGATCTGGGCGTCGGTCAGCGACGAGGCGATCTTGAACGGCGACATCCGGGCGGCGTGCAGCACCTCGTCGGAGTAGGCGTTGCCGATGCCGGCGATGACCTTCTGGTCGCGGAGCAGGCCCTTGATCTGGGTGCGGTTGCCGCCCACGATGGCCTTGAGCGCGTCGATGGTGAAGGTGTCGGCGAGCGGGTCGGGGCCGAGGGCGGCGACGCCGGGCACCTCGTCCGGATTTTTCACCACATAGACGGCCAAGCGCTTCTGCGTCCCCGCCTCGGTCAGCTCGAACCCGGGCGCCAGGCCCAGCTCGTCGGGCGCCAGCCGCACCCGTACGGCCAGCGGGCCCTTGCCCGGACGCACCGGCTTGGCGCCCGACAGGTCGTCACGCCAGCGCAGCCAGCCCGCCCGGGCCAGGTGGATGACCAGGTGCAGCCCGTCACAGTCGAAGTCGAGGAACTTGCCGTGCCTCGACACGCCCGTGATGGTCAGCCCGCCGAGCGCGGTGACCGGCGGGTCGAACGTCTTGAGCGCCTGGATGGCCACCACGTCGACGCCCAGCACGGCGCGGCCCACCGCCCGCTCCCGCAGGAACGCGGCGAGCGATTCGACTTCGGGAAGTTCCGGCATGCCACCAGGGTACGATCCCCGTCCACAGGCTGTGGACGGCTACGGCACGTCCCAGAACGCCAGCTCGTGGGCCATGCCCTCGGTGAACATCGCCTCCGCCCGAGCCGGGTCGGGATCGGCCTCGTCGATCATCTGCGCGATCCTGGCCGCCAGCGCCGCGAACCCCGGATCGGCGTACGTGTCGACCCACGCGCGGTAGCGCGGCTCGGCGGGCGGGTTCTCGGCCAGGATCTGCCCCAGCGTCGAATACCCCCACATGCACGGATAGAGGGCGGCCAGTCCTTCGGCGTACGAGCCCGCCGACTCCAGCAGGAACGCCGTGTAGGCCGCGCACGCCGGGCCCTTGCGCGCCCCTTCCAGGTCGGCCCCGAACCCGGCCGACAGCGACCGGTGCAGGTCGAGCTCCTCGTGGAAGGTCGCGTGCGCCAGGTCGACCAGATCGCCCAGGTGCCCGTCGGGCGCCTGCCAGGCCAGCCGGGCGAACACCCGCGTGTAGTCCATCAGGAACAGGTAGTCCTGCTCCAGCCACGACCTGAACACCGGCTCCGGCAGGTCGCCGCGCCCGATGCCCACCACCGTGGGGTGGGCGAGCTGGGCGTCCAGCAGCGGCCGGCCGATCGCGTGCAACTTCTCGGAGATAGTCATGGCCGAAACGTTAGTGTCGAAGCATGAAAGTGACGATTGCGGAGGAAATCCTCCTTCTCGCCCACAAGGAAGATGACGGCAAGCCCCTCATCCCCTCCACCCAGCTCGACCCCGCGCTCGCCGGCGCCCTGCTCGCCGAGCTGGCCGTCAACGAGCGGGTGACGCTGGACGGCAAGAAGGTCCAGCTCGTCGACCCCACGCCGCTCGGCGACGAGGAGCTCGACGCCGTGCTCGCCGCGATCGCCGAAGGCAAGGAGCGCAAGGCCGCCTGGTGGGTGCAGAAGCTCCAGTCGGTCAAGCTGCGCGCCCGCCTGCTCACCCGCCTCGCCCGGGCCGGCGTGCTGGCCGAGGAGCGCGCCAAGGTGCTCGGGCTGTTCCCCACGACCCGCTGGCCCGAGGTCGACGGCCGGACCGAGGCGGAGGTCCGCGAGCGCGTCGCCTCCGCGCTCGGCGGCGCCGACCCGACGGCGCGCACCGCCGTGCTCATCGCCGTCATGCACGCCGCCAAGCTCGACCGCAAGGCGTTCCCCGGAGCCGACAAGGCGCGGGTCAAGGAGATCGCCGAGGGCACCTGGGCGGCCGAGGCCGTGGCCCAGACGATCACCGCGATCCACGCGGCCATCGCGGTCACCGCCGCCACGAGCGCCGTCGTGGCGGCGAGCTGACCCGTCAGTTCGCGTCGATGACGTCCTGAGGGACCGGCTTGTCCGCCTTGAGCGCGTCGAACAGCGCCAGCGCCTTGGTCCGGTCCCACTTGACGGCGGTGCCGCCGCCCGCGATCTCGCTGCCGCCGAACGGCACCACCGTCGTCACGGGGCTGTCGCCCATCGCCAGCCCCAGCGACAGCATGTCGAACACGCCGGTGCCGGAGTCGACCTCGACCGCGTCGGTGGCGCTGACCGCCAGCGGGATCGAGGTGAACGGGTTGATCAGCACCCCGGGACTGGCGGCCTTCTTGACCACCGCGCTGAGGAACTGGCGCTGCCGCTTGGTCCGCTCGAAGTCGGGCAGCGCGCCGCCCTTGCGGGTGCGGACGTAGCCGAGCGCCTGGCCGCCGGTGAGCGTCTGGGTGCCCTTCTTGAGCTTCAGCCCCGCCTTCGGGTCGTTGACGGCGGCGCGTACGTTGATCTCCACGCCGCCGACGGCGTCGACGATGTCCACGAAGCCGGCGAACCCGATCTCCATGTAGTTGTCGACGCGCAGGCCGGTGACGGTCTCGACGGTCCGCACGAGCATCCTGGGCCCGCCGATCGCGTAGGCGGCGTTGAGCTTGTTGCGGCCCTGGCCGGGGATGGTGACGGCCGAGTCGCGGGGCAGGCTGACCAGCGTGGGCCGGTCGCTGCCCTCGGGCAGGTGCAGCAGCATCATCGAGTCGGTGCGCTGGCCCGCGCTGCGGCCGGTGGCGAGCTTGCGGCGCTGGGCGGCGGTCAGGCCCTTGCGGCTGTCGGAGCCGACCAGCAGCCAGTTGGTGCCCGGCGTGTCGGCCGGGCGGCCCTCGTAGTCGTCGAGCACGCCGTCGATGCCGGCCAGCCGGCCGTCGATCCAGAACAGCATCCCGGCGGCCCCGACGAGCAGCACCACCAGGAACGCGCCGATGATCCCGGCGATCAGACGCCCGCGCGGCCTCCTCGGCCGCCTCGGCCCCGCCGGGCTCTGCGCGGCGGCCCCACCGCCGCCGTCACCGCCACCGCCGCCGCGGAGCGGCCTGATCGGGCTGTTGCCCGAGCGCTGCTTGCCGTAGACCCGCGAGGCGCCCTTGCGGGGCTCGCCCTGCGGCGGGGGGTTGATCCTGGTCGCCTCGGCGGCGCCCGGGATCGGCCGCCCCTGCGGCTGCGGATGCGCCGGCGCCCCCGCCGCGCGCAGCCCGTCGTCATGGCGGGGAGGCAGCGGGCGGCCGTCACCCGGCGAGCGCATGGCCCGCGTCCGGTCGTCCTCAGACACGTGGTTTCTTCTTCCCTTCGCTTGACATAGACGCTACGTCGATCGCCTTACCAGTGCAGACTTCTCGCCAAGGAATTCCTACGGAAAAGTACGCGGAACGCGCTCCCCGGACCCTCCGGAAACACAGCGGCCATCACGGTCGTTAGGTTTGTGGACGACCTCTATCGAAGGGAAGATCGTGTCCGCTCCGGACTCATGGAGTATTGGCCCGTGCACGAGCACGGGTACCCCTGAGAGCTCGCAACGGTGAGCGCCTATATGGGCCTTCTGGCCCTCTTCCTGCTCACAGCCGCGACCGGCTACTTCGTCGCCCAGGAGTTCGCCTTCGTCGCCGCCGACCGGGGCGTCCTGCGCGAGCAGGCCGCCGCCGGCGACCCGGCCGCCGAAAAGGCGCTCCGGGTCACCTCCCGCCTGTCCTTCATGCTGTCGGGCGCGCAGCTCGGCATCACCGTCACCGCGCTGCTGGTCGGCTTCCTGGCCGAGCCCGCCATCGCGGTCCTCGTACGTCCCTGGCTCACCGAGGCCGGGCTGTCCGACGGCCTGATCACCGGCCTGTCGGTGGCCATCGGCGTGTTCGTGGCGACCATCGTGCAGATGGTGCTCGGCGAGCTCGCCCCCAAGAACCTCGGCATCGCCAGGCCGGAGCCGGTCGCCAAGTTCCTGGCCGGCTCCACCCTCGCCTACCTGGCCGTCGTCGGCCCGGTCATCCGGCTGTTCGACTCGGCGGCCACCGGCCTGCTCAGGAAGGTCGGCATCGAGCCGGTCGAAGAAGTGGAGCAGGGCGCCACGCCCGAGGAGCTCTCGCGCATCATCGAGGAGTCGACCGAGGCCGGCGAGCTGCCGCCGCGCCTGTCGGAGCTGCTCGAACGGGCGCTGGAGTTCGGCGACCACACGGCTGAGGAGATCATGGTGCCGCGCCCGCGGGTGGTCGTGTTGCGCTCCTCCCAGCCGATCTCCGACCTCGTGGAGACCATGCGCGAGTGCGGGCACTCCCGCTACCCGGTGCTCGGCGCCGACGGCGACGTGCTCGGCGTGACGGGCGTGCGCGAGCTGCTCGCCTCCGGGCTCGACGAGGGCCGCGTCGCGGCCATCACGCGCCCGCCGCTGCTGGTCCCCGACTCGCTGCCGCTGCCGGCCGTGCTCGACCGCATGCGGGTGGCCAAGGACGACATCGCCTGTGTCATCGACGAGTACGGCGGCCTCGCGGGCGTCGTCACCGTCGAGGACCTGGCCGAGGAGCTGGTCGGCGAGCTCGTCGACGAGAACGACCCCGACCCGGTCGGCGCGGTCGCGCAGGCCGAAGGCGTCTGGGACGTGCCCGGACGGCTCCGGCTGGACGAGGTCGAGCGCGCCACCGGCGTCGCGCTGCCCGAGAGCGACGACTACGACACGCTCGGCGGGCTCATCCTGGCCAAGCTCGGCCGGATGCCGGAGGCGGGCGACACGGTGACGGTCGAGATCGTCCCCGAGCTCGACCCGTTCGCCGAGGACGCCGAGCCGCCCCTGGCCGAGCTGACCGTGATGTCGATCAACCGCCGGGTGCCCGAATGGGTGCGCCTGGCCCCGGTCCGGCACGCGGAGGCGGCCCGATGACGATGATTCTCGTCAGCCTCGCGCTGCTGGCCTTCAACGCGCTGTTCGTGGCCGCCGAGTTCGCCTTCGTCTCCTCGCGCCGGCACCGGCTGGAGGAGATGGCGGGCGGCGGCAACCGCCTGGTCAGGATCGCCGCCAGGTCCGCCGTGGGCGGCAGCCGCCAGCTCTCGCTCATGCTGGCCGGCGCCCAGCTCGGCATCACGCTGTGCACGCTGGGGCTCGGCCAGGTCACCGAGCCGGCCATCGAGCACTACCTGGAGCCGGTCTTCGCCACCATCGGCATCCCGGAGGCGCTGCGGATGCCGATCGCGCTGACGCTGTCGCTGGCGCTGGTCACGTTCCTGCACATGGTGGTGGGCGAGATGGCGCCCAAGTCGTGGGCGCTGACCCATCCCGAGCGGGCGGCGCTGCTGCTGACGCTGCCGTTCCGGGCGTTCACCTGGGTGATGCGGCCGCTGCTGTCGACGCTGAACGGCGTGACGAACGTCATGCTGCGCCTGTTCGGCGTCCAGACCCGGGACGAGCTGGCCACCACCAGGACGCCGCGCCAGCTCGCCATGCTGGTCGGCGAGTCGGGCCGGATGGGCCTGCTCGACCGCGAGGAGCACGACCTGCTGACGCGGGCGCTGCGGTTCGAGGCCGAGGGCATCGAGCGCCTGATGGTGCCGATCGGCCAGGTCGTCGGGGTGGCCCCGGCCGCCGGCACCGCGGAGATCCGTGAGGCGGCCGCCCGCAGCGGTCACCTGAGGCTGCTCGTGAGCGGGCCGGCCGGCGTGGAGGGGGTCCTGCACGCCCGTGACGCGCTCCTGGAGCCCGGACGCACGGCGGCCGAGCTCGCCAGGCCGGTGCCGCGCCTGGAGTGCGTCACACAGGTCCCCGAGGCCGTCACGGCGCTCCAGGAGGCCCGCGCGCACCTGGCGCTGGTCACCGGGGCCGGTGGCGCCGTCATCGGCATGGTGAGTCTCACGGACCTGCTCGGCCAGCTTCTCGACACGAGGGCCCTGGCGGCCTGACCGACGATGCCCGGCCCCGGATTTCCCGGGGCCGGGCATCGCGCGTACGGAAATGTGCGTTAAATCACGCAAGTCATCCGAAAGTGATCTGAAAGTGGGGAGATCTAGCGTCATCCCTGCGGGAGGCGGCCGCGCCAGGCAGCCTGTGAGAAAGAAGTAGCCCCGGCTCTTGCCAACCGGGGCTGTCTTTCGTCAGTGTGGGTCTGCCGATTTCATCGGTGAGACCGAAGTGGGCGAGGAGGGATTTGAACCCTCACGTCCTTTCGGACACACGGACCTGAACCGTGCGCGTCTGCCGTTCCGCCACCCGCCCTTGTGGGTGCGGAGAAACAGTAGCACGGAACAGCCACTGGTACTGAACCCGGATACGATCGCATAAGACACGGGAGCGGATGAGCAGGGCGCGACAGCCGACGAGCGCCAGGATCGCCGTGACCGTGGGACGAGCGGAGACCGGGCGCCACGAGCGTCTGGGGGCCGCGATCATATGCACGGAGGAAGGGAGGTACCCGGTGGGAGTCCTTCAGCGCTTCGAGCGACGGCTCGAAGGCTTGGTTGAGGGGGCCTTTGCGCGGGCGTTCAAATCTGACCTTCAGCCGGTCGAGGTCGCCAGCGCGGTGCAGCGGGAGATGGACGAGCGGGCGGCGATCGTCGCCCAGGGTCGCACTCTCGTGCCCAACGACTTCGTGGTTGAGCTGTCGACGACCGACAGCGAGCGGCTTGAGGTGTACGCCGACAGCATCAGCCACGAGCTGGCCAACCTCGCCAGGGAGTACGCCAAGGAGCAGGGCTACTCCTTCGTGGGACCGGTCCGGGTCCGATTCGAGACTGCCGGCGATCTGGCGGTGGGACTGTTCCGCATCAGGTCCGGCGTCATCCGTGGCGCGACCGTCGAGCAGGACGAGATCCGCCAGCCGGCGAGCGACCTGCCCCCGTCGCGGCCCAACGCTTTCGGCGGGCGGCCCCGGCTGCTCGTCTCCACCCAGGACGACCCGCAGGGCGACCGCTCCTACGAGCTCACCACTCCGGTGACCTTGCTGGGCCGCGGCACCGACTGCGACCTTCGTCTCGTCGACCCCGGCGTCTCGCGTCACCACGCGGAGTTGCGCGTCGAGGGTCAGCAGGTCGTCCTCGTCGATCTCGGATCGACGAACGGCACTTTCGTCAATGGCCAGCCGGTACGCAGAATCGAGCTCCAGAACGGCACGCGAGTGACGTTGGGGCGTACGACTCTGGTGTTCCGGCGCGATTAGGGGTAGACAAACGGTCCATGTCCGAGCTCACGCTGCTGCTGATCCGGCTCGCTTTCCTGGCGGTGCTGTGGTTCTTCGTCATTGCCGCAGTCGGCGTGATCCGGACGGACTTGTTCGGATCACGCACTGCTCCCGCCGGCCCGCGCAAGGGGGTCAAACCCGCCAAACCCATGGCAAAGCCCAAGAGCAAGAAGGGCGAGCCACGCCAGCTCATCGTGACAGGTGGCCCACTGCAAGGCACCACCATTAACCTCACGGAGACGCCCATCACCATTGGCCGGGCCAACGACGCGACGCTGGTCGTCAGCGATGACTACGCATCCAGCCGCCATGCCCGGCTCTTCCCTCAGGACGGTCAGTGGATCGTGGAAGATCTCGGCTCAACCAACGGCACGTATCTCGACCGCTCGAAAGTCACCCGTCCGACCCCGGTGCCGCTCGGTGTTCCGATCCGCGTCGGCAAGACAGTCATTGAATTGCGCAAATGACCATCGCACTCCGCTACGCCGCCCGCTCGGACGTCGGCCTCCTCCGCGAAGGGAACGAGGACTCGGCGTACGCCAGCGGCCGCCTGCTCGCCGTCGCCGACGGCATGGGCGGGCACGCACACGGCGAGGTGGCGAGCTCCGTCGCCATCGCCGCCATGGCCTCTCTCGAAGAGGCCCAGCAGGGGGGTGACCTGCTCAACGCCATCGAGGCGGCCGTCCGCGACGCCAATCGCAAGCTGCACGAGATGGTGGGTCGCGATCCCAGCCTCAAAGGCATGGGCACAACGCTCACGGCCATGCTGTGGAACGGCACCCAGGTCGCGCTGGTGCACGTCGGCGACTCGCGCGCCTACCTGCTCAGACGCGGGGAGCTCTACCAGATCACCCACGATCACACGCTGGTGCAGCAGCTCGTCGACGACGGCCGCATCACGCCCGAGGAGGCGGCGACGCACCCGCAGCGGTCGATCCTGCTGCGCGCGCTCGACGGCAGCGGCGAGGTCGACCCCGACCTGACGCTGCGCGAGGCCCAGGTCGGCGACCGCTACCTGCTCTGCTCCGACGGCCTGTCCGGCGTGGTGAGCGCGGAGACGCTGCACGCCACGCTGACCAACCTCGACGATCCCGAAGAGGTGGTGCGCCAGCTCATCGACCTGGCCAACCGGGGCGGCGGGCCGGACAACATCACCTGCGTGCTCGCCGACGTGCTGGAGATCGGCGACGAGCCGCAGCCGGTGACGGAGGCCGCGGTGGTCGGCGCGGCGGGCATGAACCGCCTGATGGCGGAGGAGACCTCGCCGGGCGGAGCGGGCGCGGCCACCGCGCCCCAGCCGGTGATCGGTGACGACGAGGACTTCGACGAGCCGGTCGCCAGGGCGGCCGGCCGGCCGCGCCGCCGCCGCGTGTGGCCCGTGCTGGCCTCGGTGGTCTCCGTGGCCGCGATCGTGGGCGTCGGCGGCTACTTCGGCTGGCAGTACACGCAGGACCACTTCTTCGTCGGCGCCTGGGACGACGAGGTGGTCGTGTTCCAGGGCATCCAGCAGGAGGTCGGGCCGCTGCAGTTCTTCAAGGTCGCCGAGCGCACCGGCCGTTCGCTGTCGGAGCTGTCCCCCCCGGACCAGGCCCTCATAAGGGACGGCATCGAGGTCACCAACGTCGCCGAGGGCCTCACCAAGATCAACAGCCTTGACTTCTCCGACCAGAAGGCCACCAGCACGCCCGAGGCGACCACGTCGCCATCCACCACGCCGACGAAGACGAAACCCCAATAAATGAGCGAAGTGGCCGCTTCCCCCGTCCCCATGCCCGCCAAGCGTCGCCTGGCCCAGCTGGTCATGCTCGCGTTCGCGGTCGCCATCACCATGGGCGCCTACGCGAACGTCGGCCTGGCGATGAACGGGGAGATCCCGTCGGGGATGCTGACCTACGGCCTGAGCCTGGGCGGGCTGATGCTGGCCGCCTACCTCGTGCTCGCCAAGTTCGCCCCGTGGGCCGATCCGCTGATCCTGCCGCTGGTCACGGTCATCAACGGGCTCGGGCTCGTGATGATCTTCCGGTTGTCCGAGTCGCCGTCGAAGCTGCCGTCGGCCACGCTGGCCTCGCCCAACTCGCAGATCCTGTGGACCCTGGTCGGCGTCGTGCTGTTCAGCGTCACCCTGATCTTCATGCGCGACCACCGCGCGCTCCAGCGGCTCACCTACACCGCGGGCGCGCTCGGGCTGCTGCTGCTCGTCTCGCCGCTCACCCCGGGCCTCGGCCAGGAGCTCAACGGCGCCCGGATCTGGATCGGCATCCCCGGCCTCGGCCAGCTCCAGCCCGCCGAGTTCGCCAAGCTCGCGCTGGTCGTGTTCTTCGCCGGCTATCTGGTGGCCAAGCGCGACGTGCTCGCCCTGGCCGGGCGGCGGCTGCTGTTCATCGACCTGCCGCGTGCCCGCGACCTCGGCCCGGTGCTCATCACCTGGGGCGTCAGCCTGGGCATCCTGGTCATGCAGAAGGACCTGGGCTCGTCGCTGCTGCTGTTCGGCACGTTCATCGTGATGCTCTACATCGCCACGCAGCGCAGCTCCTGGGTCATCATCGGCATCCTGCTCTTCGTCGGCGGCGCGCTGCTGGCCGGCATGCTCTTCGACCACGTACAGGCCCGGTTCGAGGTCTATCTCAACCCCGAGGACCCGGAGCTCTTCAAGAAGATCGGCGGCAGCGAGCAGCTCATGCAGGGCCTGTTCGCCATGGGCTCGGGCGGCATCCTCGGCACCGGCCTCGGCCAGGGCCACCCGGAGCTGATCCCGCTGGCCTTCTCCGACTTCATCTTCGCCGCCACCGGCGAGGAGCTGGGCCTGACCGGCCTGATGGCGCTGCTGATGCTCTACGCGCTGCTGGTCGAGCGCGGCCTGCGCACCTCGCTCGCGGCCCGCGACCCGTTCTCCAAGCTGCTCGCCGGCGGCCTGTCGTTCCTGCTGGCCTGGCAGGTCTTCATCATCGTCGGCGGCGTGACCAACCTCATCCCGCTGACCGGCCTCGTCACCCCGTTCATGTCGCAGGGTGGCTCGGCGTTGCTGGCTAACTGGATCCTTATCGCGCTCCTGGTACGCATGTCTGATGCCGCTCGGCGCCCCCCGCCCCAGGCGATCCAGAACGAGGGAATGACGCAGGTGTTCCAGCGATGAACGGAACGATCAAGCGAGCGGCCGTAGCTTGCCTGGCCATGTTCGCGCTGCTGATGATCAACGTGAACGTGCTGCAGGCGGTCAACGCCAAGGACCTGAGCGACGACGCCCGCAACACCCGCAACTTCTACGAGCGCTACGCGGTGCAGCGCGGTCGCATCACGACGGGCGGCAAGGTCATCCTCGCCCAGTCGAAGGAGACCGACAGCAACGAGTTCAAGTTCGTCAGGCAGTATCCCGAGGCCAAGCTGTACGCGCACGTGACCGGCTTCTTCTCGCCCGAGAGCGAGTCGGGCATCGAGCACTACCGCAACGACCTGCTCGACGGCTCCAGCGCCGACCTGCTGCTCCAGCGCGGCATCGACCTGTTCACCGGCGAGCCGACGCGCGGCGCGAACGTCGACCTGACGATCAACCCGAAGGCCCAGCAGGCCGCCTACGACGCGCTGCGGCAGAGCGGCAAGCGCGGCGCCGTGGTCGCGCTCAACCCGAAGACCGGCGCGATCCTGGCGATGGTCTCGCTGCCCACCTACGACCCGGCCGAGCTGTCCGGCACCAACAAGAGCCAGGTGTTCTCCCGCTACGACGAGCTCGCCAAGGACAAGAACCAGCCGCTGCTCAACCGCAACATCGACCGCACCTACCCGCCCGGCTCGACGTTCAAGGTCGTGACGGCGGCGGCGTACCTGGAGGACGACCCCAGCCGCGACGGGCAGACGGTGGTCGACGCGCCGCAGGTGCTCAAGCTGCCCAACACCACGGTCGGCCTGCCCAACTACGGCGGCGCGGCGTGCGGCTCCGGCCAGGTCACGCTCGTGTACGCGCTGGAGAGGTCGTGCAACACGCCGTTCGGCTCGATGGGCATGGACCTGGGCTACGACAAGATGCGCGAGCAGACCGAGCGGTTCGGCATGGGGGTGCCCGTCAGCGTCCCGATGCCGGTGGCCAAGAGCGACTTCGGCCCCCGCGAGGACCAGTCGGCGGTCGCCATGGCCTCGATCGGCCAGCGCAGCAACCAGATGACGCCGCTGCAGATGGCCATGATCGCGGCCGGCATCGCCAACGACGGCACCGTGATGAAGCCGTACCTCGTGAACAAGATCACCGATGCCAAGGGTGACACGATCGACGAGGCCGAGCCCGACGAGCTGACCGAGGCGGTCAGTTCCGAGACGGCGGGCAAGCTGCGCGACATGATGGTCAGCGTCGTGCAGAACGGCACCGCGAACCAAGCTCAGGTCTCAGGCGTCCAAGTAGCGGGCAAGACCGGCACGGCCGAGACCGCTGAGGGGCAGGCGCCGCACGCGTGGTTCATCTCCTTCGCGCCGGCCGACGACCCGCAGATCGCGATGGCGGTGCTGGTGGAGTCCGGCGCCGCCAGGGTCGGCGCCGAGGCGACGGGCGGCGGCACGGCCGCCCCGATCGCGCGGACCGTGATGGAGGCGGTGCTGAAGTAGTGAGGGACTGTAACGTGCAGGACCATGCGGCTCGGTAACCGCTATCTGCTGATCTCCCGCATCGCCACCGGAGGCATGGGGGAGGTCTGGCGTGCCCGCGACGAGCTGCTGGGCCGCGAGGTCGCCGTCAAGGTGCTGCGCAGCCACGTCTACGCCGACCACACCTTCCGCGAGCGCTTCCGCAACGAGGCGCGCATCACCGCGGGCCTGGCCGACAGCGGCATCGCCCAGATCTTCGACTACGGCGAGCACAGCGACCTCGCCTATCTGGTGATGGAGCTGGTGCACGGCGAGCCGCTGTCGGCCATCCTGGCGCGCAACGGCTCGCTGGGCCCCGAGGTGACGCTCGACGTGCTGCACCAGACGGCCAGGGCGCTGCACGCGGCGCACGCCTCCGGGATCATCCACCGCGACGTCAAGCCGGGCAACCTGCTCGTGACGCCCGAGGGCGCCATCAAGGTGACCGACTTCGGCATCGCCCGCGCGCTGGAGGCCGCGCCGGTCACGCAGACCGGCACCGTGCTCGGCACCGCCCAGTACGTCAGCCCGGAGCAGGCGCAGGGCCTGCCGCTGACGCCCGCGACCGACCTCTACTCGCTGGGCGTGGTGGCCTACGAGTGCCTGTCGGGCCGGACCCCGTTCCAGGCCGACAGCGCGGTGGCGATCGCGCTGCTGCACCTGAACGAGACGCCGCCGCCGCTCGGCGTCGACGTGCCCGCGCCGGTGCGCGAGCTCGTCATGGCGCTGCTGGCCAAGGACCCGGCGCGGCGGCCCGGGTCGGCGCTGGAGATCGCGGACCGCGCGTACGTGCTGCGCGAGTCGCTGGCGGGCGGCGGCGACGGCGGCGCGGAGCTGAGCATGCTGACCGACCCGTCCGGCTTCAAGGTGCGCCCGCCTGACCCCGAGGACGAGCGGACCACCGACAGCCTGGGCGAGAGCCCGTCGACGGTGCTGCACGAGCGCGCCCCCAAGCGGCGGCGCAGCCGCGCGCTGGCGCTGGTCGCGGGGGCCGGATGCGCGGCGGCGGTGGGGATCGGCGCGTTCGCGCTCACCCCGGCCAGGGCCCCGGTCCAGGCGCCGCCCCCGGTCACCGAGCCCGCCTCGCGGACGGCCTCACCGGTGAAACCGAAACCGTCGCCCGGTAAGAAGGAGACCCGGCGGCCCCCGGTTGTTACGGTGAAGTCGACGAAGCCGGTACCCTCGCGGTCGGCTACGGTAAGCAAGTCAGCAACACCGACGAAGACGCCGACGCCGAAACCGACCCCGACCACCACCCGAACCCCGACCCCCACACCGACCCCGACGCCGACGCCCACGCCGACACCGACGACGTCGGCCACACCGGACCCGGGTGAGACAAACCCGACGAAGGAGCAGACGTGACGTGCCAACGGGTCGACGATGGACACCGGCGGCCGCCCCCCGCGCAGGCCGGCACCAAGATGAACGGTAAGGGACAGTGCAGGAAATGACTCAGCCTCGGCAACTCGGAGGTCGTTACGAGCTCGACGGTGTCGTCGGGCGCGGCGGCATGGCCGAGGTGTATCGCGCCCGGGACATCCGGCTCGACCGGGTGGTCGCGATCAAGACCCTCCGGTCGGATCTGGCTCGTGACCACACCTTCCAGGCCCGTTTCCGCCGTGAGGCGCAGTCGGCGGCGTCGCTGAACCACCCGGCGGTCGTGGCCGTCTACGACACGGGCGAGGACGTCACGGACGGCACTCCCGTGCCCTACATCGTTATGGAGTACGTCGACGGGCGGACGCTGCGCGACCTGCTGCGCGCCGACCGCCGGCTGCTTCCCGAGCGCGCGGTCGAGCTGGTCGACGGCATCCTGCGCGCCCTCGACTACAGCCACCGCGGCGGCATCGTGCACCGCGACATCAAGCCGGCCAACGTGATGATCACCCGGGCCGGCGACGTCAAGGTGATGGACTTCGGCATCGCCCGCGCGATGGCCGACTCGGCCGCGACGATGACGCAGACCGCGCAGGTGATAGGGACCGCCCAGTATCTGTCGCCGGAGCAGGCCCGCGGCGAGCGGGTCGACGCGCGCAGCGACATCTACTCCACCGGGTGCGTGCTCTACGAGCTGCTGACGGGCCAGCCGCCGTTCACCGGCGACTCCCCTGTCGCGATCGCCTACCAGCACGTGCGCGAGGAGCCGATCCCGCCGTCGCAGATCGACCCGGAGATCCCCGCGTGGGCCGACGCGATCGTGCTCAAGGCCATGGCCAAGGACCCCGCCCACCGCTATCAGAGCGCGGGCGAGATGCGGGCCGACATCCAGCGCGCGATGTCCGGCATGCCGGTCGACGCGCAGACGATGGCGATGACGGGCAACTACGGCCAGGGCACCCGCATGATGACGGCCACCCAGGCCGCGCAGGGTCCGGCGACGCAGCGCACCGGCACGGTCCCGCCCTACGAGTACGACGAGGGCGGTGGCGGCGGCGGTCGCGGCCGGCGCCGGGCCAACAGCGGTGGCGGCGGCAGCGCGGTCAAGACGGCTCTGTGGATCATCATCCCGCTGCTGATCATCGGCGCGTTCATCACCATCGGCTACGTGGTGCTGAGCGGCGGCGGCAGCGAAACCCCGGCCGACTCCCAGATCGCGGTGCCGGAGCTGGTCTCGACCGAGCAGGAGTACGCCGAGGCCCAGGTGAAGAGCGCCAAGCTCACGCCCAAGGTGGTCGAGGAGTTCAGCGCCGAGTTCGACAAGGGCACGGTCATCAAGACCGACCCGGCCGCCGGCACCAAGGTCGACGAGGGCGCCACCGTCACGCTGTACGTGTCGAAGGGCACGGAGAAGGTCGCGGTGCCCGACGGGCTCGTGGGCATGAGCATCGACGAGGCCAACCAGATGCTCAGCGAGCTCGGGCTCAAGGGCGTGGTCGAGCCCAGGGCGTCCACCAAGGCGCAGGGCAAGGTCTTCCAGACCGACCCGAAGGCCGGCGCGGAAGTGGAGAAGGGCGGCACGGTCAAGCTCTTCATCCCCAAGGAGCTGGCCACGGTGCCCAGCGTGCTCGGCATGACCGAGCAGGAGGCCAAGGCGCTGCTGGAGTCGGAGGGCTTCAAGGTCAAGAGCGTCCCGCAGCCGAGCGAGCAGGCGGCCGGCACCGTCATCCAGCAGAACCCGGGCGAGGGCGCCAAGCTCGCGCCGAGGATGACGGTCACGATCGTGGTCTCGGAGGGGCCGGACGTGTCGACGCCCACGCAGGAGCCGACGGACGACTTCCCGACCGACGGCCTGCCGACCGACACGCCGACGGACGAGTTCCCGTCGGAGGACGAGCCTCCGGGTGACGACGGTCCGCTCGACGGCGGCCTCAACGGCTGACCAGGCGTGCCGAAGGCCGCCATCCCGTTCGCGGGGTGGCGGCCTTCCGCATGAAAGAAGCGCCCCCGCCGCTCGGGGGCAACGGCGGGGACGCTCATCTGGATGTCGCTCCGCGTTCGGCGTGCGTTACACCAATCCACGCAACCAGTTCAAAAGGAGCCGGTGGCCGTGCTCGGAAAGCACGGATTCGGGGTGGAACTGGACACCCTCGATGGGCGCCTCGCGGTGACGCAGGCCCATGATGACGCCGTCGGCGGTGCGGGCGGTCACCTCCAGCGCGTCCGGGACGGTGCCCGGCAGCACGGCCAGCGAGTGGTAGCGGGTCATCCGCACGGGCGTGGGCAGCCCGTCGAACACGCCGCGCCCGTCGTGCTCGACGGCGCTGGTCCGGCCGTGCACCGGTTCGGGCGCCCGCCCGACCGAGGCGCCGAACGCGCGGGCGATGGCCTGGTGGCCGAGGCAGACGCCGAGCAGCGGCCGCGCGTCGCGGTGGGCCCGGTGGACGAGCGGGACGCTCACCCCGGCGGCCTCGGGCGTGCCGGGCCCCGGGCTGATCAGGACGCCGTCGAAGCCGTCGGCGTCGGCCACCCGCACCTCGTCGCGCGGGCGCACGTCGCACTCGGCGCCCAGTTCCTTGAGGTACTGGACGATGTTGTGGACGAAGCTGTCGTGGTTGTCCACCACGAGGACACGGGTCATCGGCGTACGGTCACCTCGTCGAGCGTCACCGCCGGCTCCAGGAGCGGAAACACGGCATACCAGAGTACGGCGACCGCGACCGCGCTCAGCACCACGGCCCAGGCCGCCTTGGCGCCGGTGCCGCCCGGCAGCTTGCGCCAGATCCAGCCGTACACGTCACTCCTTCCTGAGCTCGGTCTTCTTGAGCACCCCGTACACGATGAGCCGCTGGGCGGCTGAGTATTCGGGGTGGCAGGTCGACAGGGTGATGAAGGCGCGGATGGGCCGGATGTCGGGCTTGCCGGGCACCGGGGCGAGCACCTCGACCTCGTCGGGCTCCACGATGTCCTGTGAGGTCACCCGGTAGGTGTAGCGGGCCTCGCGGGCCTCGACGATGATCTCGTCGTCGCGTTCGAGCTCGTCCAGGCGGTTGAACGGGGCCGCGTACGTGGTCCGATGCCCCGAGACCACGAAATTTCCCACCTTGCCGGGCGGGGCGCTGGCCGGGTCGTGCCCCGGCCCCTTCTTCAGGTGCTCGGCGTCCACCCCCTCCACCACCGCGTAGCGATAGCCCCGGCCCAGCTTCGGGATGCGCAGCAACGCCACGGCCTCGCCCAGCTCGATCCTCGCCAGGCGGCCGGCGTTGCGCTCCTCCAGCTCGCGCTGCAGCAGGAGCTGCTGGCTCTGCGTGTACGCGCCCGTACCCCAGAGCAGGTAGGCGCAGAACAGCATCAGGATCAGGCCCGCGGTGACGCTCAGCTCCCCCACGGTCCGCAGCAAGGCCCGCACCCGCCCAGAGTAAGCAGGTCCGAACCGTGACCCTGGGGATCGCCATGTCGTGCGCGTGGCGACTATCCTGGGGCCGCTACCCTTAACGAAGAGCCTGCGGACGATCCGGAAGCCCAGGCCCTCAGCAGGAGTTAACCCAGTGCCCAAGTCGAAGGCCCGCAAGAAGGCGGTTTACACGCCGCCGCAGAAGTCCCAGCAGGTGAAGGTCAGCCCGCGCTGGCTCGCGCCGACGATGGTCGCCGCCTGGCTCATCGGCATTCTGTGGATCGCCACCTACTACGTGGCCCCTCAGGCGCCCTTCATCGGCGATCTGCAGAACTGGAATCTGCTGATCGGGTTTGTTTTCATCATCTTCGGTGTGGTGCTTTCCACTCGCTGGCGTTAGTTCTTTCCACAGTCTTTTCCACACCTGGGGACAGAGCTCAGAGGGTGAGGGTGACCGCCCGCACCACGACGAGCGCCGCGAGCAGCACCACCGCTCCCGCGATCGTCACCACGTGCCACAGGGTCCGGTTGTTCCCGGGGGCGTAGGCCATCCCGGCGGCCAGCGCCGCCCCCGTGATCAGCCCGCCGATGTGTCCGGTCCAGCTGATGCCGGGCACGAGGAACGTGATGGCCAGGTTGATCACGAGCAGCACGATGATGCCGCGCACGTCCATGTTCAGCCTGCGCCCGACCACGAACACGGCGCCGAACAGGCCGAAGATCGCCCCGGACGCGCCCATGCTGAACGTGTTGGCCGAATCGAACCACAGCCCCAGCACCGATCCGCCGAGCGCGCTGATCAGGTAGAGCGCCACGAATCTGACATGCCCGAACGCCCGCTCCAGGTAGGGCCCGGTCACGTAGAGCGCCCAGCAGTTGAACAGGATGTGGAAGACGCCGAAGTGCCCGAACGCGGCGCTGAGCAGCCGGTAATACTCGCCGTCGACGAGCACCCAGTAGGGGTTCATCGCCAGCAGGCCGCTGACGGCGTCTCCAGTCAGGTATTGCGCCCCGAACACCAGCACGTTGACGGCCAGCAGCGTCCACGTCACGAACGGCGTGCGCACCACCGCCCCGCCGAACGTCGACCTCGCCTGCCGGATCCCCCGGTTGCCCTCGGCGACGCACTCCGGGCACTGGAACCCGACCGCGGCATCCCGCATGCAGTCAGGGCAGATGGGCCGCTCGCAGCGCTGGCAGCGCACCCACGTCTCACGATCGGGATGGCGGAAACACGTCGGCACCGCCTCGGCGGGCTGCTCGGGCTGCGGAGGCGTGCTGGGCGGCTGGGCGGTCATGACCGCAGCCTATGACTTGGCCGGGCATGCCGCGTCCCCCCTGCCATGCCCGGCCCGGTCGTGCGTCGGCGCTTCTACTCCTGGACGCGCTCGATGGTGACGCTCTGCAGGACGACGTCCTCGACCGGCTTGTTGTTGCGGCCGGTGCGGACCTTGGAGATCGCGTCGACCACGTCCTGGCCCTCCAGCACCTCGCCGAAGATGGTGTGCTTGCCGTTGAGGTGCGTGGTGTTGACCGTGGTGATGAAGAACTGCGACCCGTTGGTCCCCTTGCCGAAGCGGACGCCCGCGTTGGCCATGGCCAGCAGGTAGGGGCGGTTGAAGGCGAACAGGTCCGGGTGGATCTCGTCGTCGAACTCGTAGCCGGGGCCGCCGGTGCCCTGGCCCAGCGGGTCGCCGCCCTGGATCATGAAGTCGGGGATGACACGGTGGAAGATCGTGCCGTCGTAGTAGCGGTTGGTGCTCTTCTCGCCGGTGCCCGGGTGGGTCCACTCGCGCTTGCCCTCGGCCAGCTCGACGAAGTTACGGACCGTTTTGGGAGCCTTGTTGGGGAAGAGCTCTACCTTGATATTGCCGTGATTGGTCTGCAGGTTTGCGATCAGCTTCTCAGCCACGAGACAGCGGCCTTCCTCTATGCACCGGGTTGGTTTTGTGGTGTTTTGACGATTATGGCCGTACGGCCTTCGGGCCCATCCTCCCACGCCCCGTCATGATTGAGCCGCCTTCTACCGGGAAGGTCAGGCGCGGGGCCCCAACGACAGGGGAGGTAGACGTGTCCCTGACACTGAGGAAGCGCCACGTGGCCATAGAAGTTCCCACCACGTGGATGGGCCGGATGAAGGCCCAGGCCGTCAAGACCGGCCGCAGTATGGCGCCGATGGCCGACCAGGCAAAACTGGTCGCCAACCGGCGAGTGGAAGACGCCCGCTACTGGGCTGCTCCAAGGCTAGAGAACGCCGCGCACCGGGTCGAGGACCAACTCGCCCCGGCCGTGAGTTCGATGCTCAACTCGGCCGCGTACAAGGTGAATCCCGCGAGGCCGAAGTCGCGGCGCTGGCCGATGCTCGCGCTGATCACCGGTCTGGCTGTGGGGGCGGTGGGCTACATGGTCTACCGCCGCAACGCCCAGCAGTGGACCGAGCACATGAAGGACTCCGCCTCCGACGCCTCGCGCTGGGTCGGCGAGAAGTCCGACAGGGCTGCGGACACCGTGCGCCACACGGGCGCCAAGGCGTCCGACAAGGCGGACGAGGTCTCGCGCAAGCTGCCGTGATCGGCGCCTGAAGCGCGCCCCCGACAACCGGGGGCGCGCTTTTCGCATGTTCAGGGGCCTATATCGTCACCTGCATGCTGTACGGCAGAACCGCGGAGACTGCCGCGATCGACGAGCTCATCGGATCGACGCTGGCCGGAGACGGACGGGCGCTGGTGCTGCGCGGGGCGGCGGGGGTCGGCAAGTCGGCCCTGCTCGACCTGGCGGCCTCCCGGGCCGGAGGCGCGACCGTGCTGCGCGCCGGAGGCGTCGAAGGGGAGGCGGATCTGGCGTTCGCGGCGCTGCACCAGCTCGTGTGGCCGGTGATCGGGCTGCTCGACGCCCTCCCGGGGCCGCAGCGTGACGCCGTCGCCGGGGCGTTCGGGATGGCGGCGCCCAGCCAGGACCGGTTCCTGGTGTCGGCGGGGGTGCTCTCGCTGCTCGTCGAGGCGGCGGCCGACAGCGGGCTGATCTGCGTGGTGGACGACTTCCAGTGGGTGGACCGGGCGTCGGCCGACGCGCTGCTGTTCGCGGCCAGGCGGCTGCGTACCGAACGGGTCGGGATGGTGCTGGCCGTACGCGGGGACGCGCCCGTCAAAGGGGTGCCCGAGCTGCGGGTGGACGGGCTCGACGCCGAGAGCGCCGACGCCCTGCTGGACGCGCGGGCCGAGGTGGCGCCGGGGGTGCGGTCGCGGCTCGTGGCGCTCACCGGCGGGAACCCGCTCGTGCTCGGCGAGGCGGTCGCGGTGCTGACCGCCGACCAGCTCGCCGGGCGGACGCCGCTGCCGGACCCGCTGCCCGGAGGCGAGCAGCTGTTCGGCGACCAGGTGGCGCTGCTCTCGGAGGGGGCGCGGCGGGTCCTGCTGGCGGCCTCCCTGGAGAGCGACCTGGGGCCGGCGCTGGGGGCGGCGGACGCGCTCGCCGGGGCCCGTGAGCGCGGGACGCACGAGGCCGGGCTGCACGAGGCCGAACGGGCCGGGCTGGTGGTGGTGTCCGGGGCCGTGGTGCGGTTCCGGCACCCCCTGGTGCGGTCCGCCGTGCACGCCGCCGCCGGAGCCCGTGAGCTGCGGCGGGCCCATGAGGTGATGGCGGAGCTGGTCGACGGGGACCGGCGGGCCTGGCACCTGGCCGCCGCCGCCGTGGGCCGGGACGAGTCCGTGGCCGGCGCCCTCGCGGCCGCTGCCGGGCGGGCGCAGGCCCGGGGCGGCTACGGTGACGCGGCCACGGCGCTGGCTCGGGCGGCCGAGCTCACCCCCGACCCCCTCATCCGGGCGCGCCGGCTCAAGGACGCCGCCGAGGCCGCCTGGCTCGGCGGCCGCCCGGGCCAGGCCCAGACCTACCTGGCAGAAGCCCGCCTCCTGGTAGAGGCCCCGTCCGAGCGGCTGGAGACGCCCGCCCTCACGGAGGCGGGCGGCCTGGCGGAGGCGGGCGCCCTCGGGGAGGGGCGCGGGCCCGTGGAGGGGTGTGTCCTGGAAAGGGGTGGGCGGGGGGAGGTGGCGGGGGAGGTGGCTCGGCTGCGGGGCCGGTTCGAGCTGAACTCCGGGGACGCCGCCGAGGCGATGCGGGTGTTCGCGGCCGGCGACAGCCTGGAGATGCTGGCCGACGCGTGGGAGGCGGCCAGCGTGGTCGGGGACGTGGCGGCCATGGTGGACGTCGGCCGGCGGGCGGAGGGGTTCGCGCCGGGCTTCCTGCGCGACATCCTGGTGGGCGTCGCGGCGATGCTGCGTGACGGGAGCGGCGGCGAGCTGCTGCGCGGGGCGCTGGCGCGGACCGGCGAGCTGAGCGGGGCGGCGGAGTTCCTGTGGGCCGCGGCGGCAGCGTCGTACCTGGGGGAAGCGGACGTGTCGGCGGAGCTGATCCGGCGGGCGGGCCGGGTGGCGCGCGTGTCGGGGATGGTGGGGCAGCTCCCGGTGGTGCTGGAGTTCGTGTCGACGGCCGAGCGGGTCGGGGGCAGGCTGGCGGAGAGCGCGGCGGTGGCCGAGGAGGGCCTGGCGCTGGCCAGGGAGGCGGGCTACACGAACTCGGAGGCGGCCCACCTGGCGAACCTGGCGGTGGTGGCGGCGCTGCGGGGCGAGGAGGAGCGGTGCCGCGCGTACGCGGGTGAGGCGCTGGCCATCGCGGTGCCGCACCGGGTGGGGTTGCGGGCGGCGGTGGCGGCGTACGCGCTGGCGATGCTGGATCTGGGGATGGGGCGGTTCGCGGCGGCGCACGACCGGTTCGAGGCGATCCGGGCGGCGGGGCCGGGGGCGGGGCATCCGACCGTGGTGTGGCGTTCGACCCCTGACCGGGTGGAGGCGGCGATGGCCGCCGGGGACTCGGCGGCGGCGCGGGAGGCGCTGGAGGGGCTCGACCGGTGGGCGGCCCAGGCCAGGACCGACGAGGCGCGGGCGCTGCGGCTGCGCTGCGTGGGGCTGGTGGAGGGCGCGATCGAGCCGTTCGAGGAGGCGTTGCGGCTGCACGGGGAGCCGTTCGAGGAGGCGCGTACGGCGTTGCTGTACGGGGAGCGGTTGCGCCGGGGACATCAGCCGGGGCAGGCGCGCGGGCCGCTGCGGGCGGCGCTGGAGACGTTCCAGCGGCTGGGCGCGGAGCCGTGGGCGCGGCGCGCGCACGCGGAGCTGCGGGCGGCGGGCGAGGCCGTGGAGCGGCCGGCGGGCGACGCGCTGGCGGCGCTGACGCCGCAGGAGCTGCGGATCGCGCGGCTGGTGGCGGAGGGGGCGTCGAGCAAGGAGGTGGCGGCGCGGCTGTTCCTCAGCCCGCGGACCGTCGAGTATCACCTGTACAAGATCTATCCCAAGCTGGGCATCACCAGCCGTACTGAACTGGCCCGCCTACTGTAGGAGGCCAGTAGTCCTACGGAAGGCGGCACGGGCCCGGTCCGGCAGGCTGACAGGCATGCAAACGAACCTGATTGACAGTGACGGCGTCGAGATCTGGACCGAGGAGTTCGGGGACGCGGCGCACCCGCCGATCCTGCTGGTGGCGGGCTCGGGCGCGCAGGGCGTCACCTGGCCGGACGAGCTCGTCGGCAGGCTGGTGGCGGGCGGTCGCCGGGTGATCCGTTACGACCACCGCGACACCGGCAGGTCGGGCACCGTGGACTTCGACGCGCATCCCTACAGCTGGCTCGACATCAAGGACGACATGCTGCGCGTGATGGACGCGTACGAGCTGGAGAGCGTGCATCTCGTGGGCCATTCGGCGGGCGGGCTGATCGGCCAGCTCGTCGCGGTGGAGCAGCCGGAGCGGGTGCGGACGCTCACGGTCGTCGGCGCGTCGCCGCTGGGCGGGGGCGAGGGCCAGGTGATCATGCGGGCGCTGATGGGCGAGCCGCAGCCGGAGGGCAGCCTGCCGCCGCCGACGCCGGAGTTCGTGGCGCACTTCCGCGCGGTGATCGCGAGCCCGCCGCCCGCGAGCCGGGGTGAGGAGATCGACGCGCTGATCGCCGAGGCGCGGGTGATGAACGGCACCGCGCTGCCGTTCGACGAGGACGCGGAGCGGCGGCTGGCCGAGCGCGTGCACGAGCGGGCGCGTGACCTGGGGGCGGCGATGAACCATCGGCGGGCCGGCCAGACGGCTCCGGACTTCGAGCCGGTGGGCGCGCTGCCCCGGATCAAGGCGCCGACGCTGGTCGTCGAGGGCACGCACGAGCCGGCCAAGCCGGGCCACGGGGCGCTCATCGCCGAGCAGATCCCGGACGCCGAGCTGCTGATGGTTCAGGACATGGGGCACATGATCGCGCCCCGGTTCGCGGACGAGCTGGCGGCGGCCATCCTCACTCACACGGCCCGGTGAACGCCCCCAGCGCGGCGAGCACGTCGACGACCTGGCGGGCGTCGGGCGTGCTCGCCGGGTCGAGCAGCCACTGGATCATCAGCCCGTCGGAGATCGCGATCAGCACCGACACCAGCGCCTCGGGCGGGACCGGCAGCTCGATGCCCAGCTCGGCGGCGCCCCGGTGGAGCATGGCGACGCCCGCCTCGCGGCCCCTGCCGTAGGCGGCGGCCAGGCGCTCGCGCAGCACGCTCTCGCGCAGCGCCGCGGGGTAGCCCTCGATGCAGACGACGAGCTGGGGCCGCATCTCGTCGAACACGTCGATGAGCGCGACCATCGCCCGCTCCAGCAGGTCGCGCGGCGAGCCGACGGCGTCGCCGAACATCGCCTCCTCCACCCGCTCGGTCCACGCCTCGTAGCAGCCGGCGATGGCCTCGTTGAGCAGGGCGTCCTTGCCGCCGAAGTGGTAGCCGATGGAGGCCAGGTTGGTCCCCGAGGCGGCGACCAGGTCGCGGGCCGTGGTGCGGGCGTAGCCCTTCTCCTGAAGGCAGCTCACCGCGCCGGCAAGGAGTTTTTCGCGGTATCCCGCCTCTTTTCGTGACACGTGATCCATGCTACAGATGTATACGAGCGTATATGACGTACGTACATATCAATTGGAGCTGATGCACGTGCTGCCACCCGGGCCCCGGCTGCCCGCCGCTCTCCAGACGGCCTGGTTCATGCGTGATCCCGCCGGGCTGATCGAGCGCTGTCACGCCAGATACGGGGACGTCTTCATGATCCGCTGGTTCGGCTTCCCGCCGGAGGTGTACGTCGCGACGGCCGAGCTGGCCGAGCAGGTCTTCAGGACCGACCAGGGCGGCGGGCTGGCCGGCGCCGCCCGGCGCGACTTCCTCGAACCGCTGGTGGGGGCGCACTCGGTGCTGACGCTCGACGGCGACGCCTGGGCCGGGCACCGCAAGTCGCTGACGCCGCCGCTGCGCGCCAGGCAGGTCGCCGGCTACGCGGACGAGATCGCGGCCATCGCCGCAGAGAAGATCGCCGCCTGGCCGCTCGGCAGGCCGTTCGCGCTGCGCGACCGCATGCAGGAGATCACGCTGGAGATCATCATCCGGTTGATCTTCGGCATCCGCGACGCCGAGCGCATGGGCCGCCTGCGCGCGCTGCTCCCCCGCCTGATCGAGTCGGGCGGCTCGACCTCCGTCGCGATGCTCCCGGCACGGCTGCGCGGCCCGGCGGCGGCGCTGCCGTTCCTGCCGTACGCGCGGTTCCTGAGGCTGCGGGCGGCCGTCGACGCCATCCTGTACGACGAGATCCGCCGCAGGCGCGCGGACCCGGACGGCACGGACGTGCTGAGCCGGCTGCTGAACGCCGGGCTCGGCGACGAGGAGGTCCGCGACGAGCTGGTCACACTGCTCATCGCCGGTCACGAGACCACGGCCACCGGGCTGGCCTGGACCTTCGAGCGGCTGCTGCGCCTGCCCGACGTGCTGCGGCGGCTGCCCGACGACGAGCCCTACCTCGACGCGGTCGTCAAGGAGGCCCTGCGCGCCAGGCCCGTGGTCTATGAGGCGCCCCGGCTGCTGGACGCCCCGCTCCGGCTGGGCGGCTATGACATCCCCGCGGGATGGTACGCGGGACCGTTCATCCCGCTCGTGCACCAGGACCCCGCCGCGTTTCCGTCACCGGCGGAGTTCCGCCCGGAACGCTTTCTGGAGGGGCAGCAGAGCCGGGCGTGGATGCCCTTCGGCGGCGGCCGGCGCTTCTGCGTCGGCGCGCAGCTCGCCCTGCTGGAGATGCGCGTGATCATCCGTGAGGTGCTGCACCGCCTGGAACTCGTGGCGCCTGATCAGGCGCCCGAGGCCAGGCGGCTCGCGAACGTCACCCTTGCCCCGGCGGAGCTGACACGCGTCATTGCGCGCGCTCGGACTCCTGCTCGGACGCCGTAGCCGGGCGCATCTCGTCGCGCCCGGCATCGGCGCCCAACTCCTCGCGGAGTCGGTCATAGTCGATGTGATGGTTGGTGTACTTCAGCTGGCGAGCGACCTTCGTCTGCTTCGCCTTGGCTCTTCCTCGGCCCATGGCTACTCCCTAGTCCCCGCTGTCATGCTATCCAACAACGTTACGACTTGAAGAATTATGCAACTGCGCTGGATTAGTCTGGCACTATGCACGTGGAGGTCAACCAGGCCAAGGCCGACTTCTTCCGGACGCTCGGCCACCCCGCTCGCATCCGAGTGTTGGAGCTACTCCAGGAAGGGCCACTACCCGTGAGGGATCTGCTGGCCCAGATCGACATCGAGGCGTCCAGCCTCTCCCAGCAGCTCGCGGTCCTGCGCAGGGCGGGCATCGTCAGCGCGATCCGCGAAGGCAGCACCGTGGTCTACACACTGGCCACGCCGGAGCTCGCCGACCTGCTCGGCACCGCCCGCCGCATCCTCACCGACATGCTCGCAGACCAGGGACAGCTTCTGGCCGAGCTCCGCGCGGAGGTCCCCTGACCCACGCGTTAGGCTCTGCCCCATGGTCTCCGAGCTGTTCGATCCCCGGGCGTGGCAGGCTGTCGACGGGTTCGACTTCACCGACATCACCTATCACCGCGCGGTCGACCAGGGCACGGTCCGCATCGCCTTCAACCGGCCGGAGGTGCGCAACGCCTTCCGGCCGCAGACGGTCGACGAGCTCTACCGCGCGCTCGACCATGCCCGCCAGAGCACCGACGTGGGCTGCGTGCTGCTGACCGGCAACGGCCCGTCGCCCAAGGACGGCGGCTGGGCGTTCTGCTCCGGGGGCGACCAGCGCATCCGGGGCAAGGACGGCTACCAGTACGCCGACGGCACGCCCTCGACCGGCCGGTTGCACATCCTCGAGGTGCAGCGGCTGATCAGGTTCATGCCCAAGGTGGTCATCTGCGTGGTGCCCGGCTGGGCGGCGGGCGGCGGCCACAGCCTGCACGTGGTGGCCGATCTCACACTGGCCAGCGCCGAGCACGCCCGGTTCAAGCAGACCGACGCCGACGTGGCGAGCTTCGACGGCGGCTTCGGCTCCGCCTACCTGGCCCGGCAGGTGGGGCAGAAGTTCGCCCGGGAGATCTTCTTCCTGGGCGACACCTACAGCGCCGCCGACGCGCACCGGATGGGCATGGTCAACGCGGTGGTGCCGCACGGCGAGCTGGAGTCGACGGCGCTGGAGTGGGCGCGCAAGGTCAACGGCAAGTCGCCGACCGCGCAGCGGATGCTCAAGTTCGCCTTCAACGCGATCGACGACGGGCTGGTGGGCCAGCAGGTGTTCGCCGGTGAGGCGACGCGGCTGGCGTACATGACCGACGAGGCGGCCGAAGGGCGCGACTCCTTCCTGGAGAAGCGCGAGCCCGACTGGTCGCCGTTCCCCTGGCACTACTGACCGTGCGGATCGTGGTGCCGCCCGCGCTGACCGAGAGTCACGTGAAGTGGGACGGCGAGGCGGGCCGGGCGTGGTCGGCGGGGCTGCCCGCGCTGGCCGAGCGCTACCTGGAGGAGTGGGAGCTGCGGCTCGACGGGGAGCCGATGCACGGCGTGGTGTCGCTGGTGCTGCCCGTGGTGCGGGCCGACGGCACCCCGGCGGCGCTGAAGCTGCAGCCGGTCAGCGACGAGAACGCGAGCGAGGGGCCCGGGCTGCTCGCCTGGGCGGGCCGGGCCAGCGTGCTGCTGCTGGAGTCGGACCCGGCGACGGGCACGCTGCTGCTGGAGCGGCTCGACGGGGGCACGACGCTGTCGTCGGTGCCGGACGACCTGGCGGCGCTGGAGATCCTGACCGGGCTGCTGCGGCGGCTGGTGGCGGTCCCCGCGCCGGCCGGGACGCGGCGGCTGGCCGACATCGCCCGCGGCATGCTGGACGAGGTGCCCGCCGCGCTGGACGCGCTGCCCGGCCAGGGCGACCGGCGCTGGCTGCGGGTGTGCGCCGGGGCCGTCGGCGAGCTGGCGGGCGAGGCCGGCGACCGGCTGCTGCACTGGGATCTGCACTACGACAACGTGCTGGCCGCCGAGCGTGAGCCGTGGCTGGCGATCGACCCCAAGCCGCTGGCCGGCGACCCGGGGTTCGACCTGATGCCCGCGCTGCACAACCGCTGGGACGACGTGGTCTCCACCGGTGACGTGCGGGGGGCGGTGTTGCGGCGCTTCGACCTGATGACCGATCTGCTGGGCCTGGACCGGCAGCGGGCCGCGGGCTGGACGCTCGGCCGGGTCCTGCAGAACTCGCTGTGGAGTGTCGAGGACGGCGAGACCCGGCTGGACGACGTGCAGCTAGCGGTCGCGGAGGCCGTCGTCACGGTGTGGTGAGCGGCTCCGCCTCGAAGGCGCGGTGCAGCAGCCCGACGAACTCCGGCGCCTCGGGCAGCGCCTCGCCGCCGATCCGGTGCACCGGCACGCCGGGCGTCCACGAGTTCATCACCACGGCCCCGGCCAGCGACGGCAGGTCGGCGACCGTGATCTCCCTGACCCGCTGGGGCACGCCCAGGTCGTCGAGCCGCCTGCGCAGGATGCCCATCGTGGTGCCGGTGAGCATCGCGGCCTCGGGCCACACGACGGCCTCGCCGTCCCAGAAGGCCAGGTTCCAGATCGACGCCTCGCTCAGGCGGCCCCGCCGGTCCACGAACGCCGCGTCGTCGAAGCCCTGCTCGACGGCCTGGCGGAGCACGTACGTCTTGGCGGACTCGCCGACGTGCTTGATGGCGGGCAGGAAGCGTTCGTGCTCCACGACGGCCAGCGCCAGCGGGCCGCGCGGGCCGTCGGAGGCGGGGCCGGTGCTGACCAGCACCTCGGGCTCGGCGTCGGCGGCGGTGAACTCGCCCGCGGGCGAGTAGACGGTGGCCCTGAGCGAGAGGTCGGCGGGGCCCGCCTCCACGGCCGACCTGATGTACGCCAGCACCCGGTCGTCCGGAACCGCCCGGCCGAACAGCTCCTTGGAGGCGTTGCGCAGCCGCTCCAGGTGCAGGTCCAGCCCTCGTACGCGACCGTCGCGCACCTGCATGGCGGTGAAGTGGGCGAATCCGGCGAAGGCCAGCGGCGAGAGGTCCTCGACGGTGACGGGCTTGCCGTTACGGGTGTCCATGATACTTGCTCCCCGATGTACTGAGCGTCTGCAAATGTTGCATATGCATACATATCACGGGTTGCGGCAAAGTGTCGATCGGGGATGAGTGTGTTCGACGCTTCAGTGACAGCCGATCCGGAGGAGCGCCACCATGAGCAAGGTCATCGCCGACATCAGCATGTCCCTCGACGGCTTCGTCGAGGCCGACGGACGCACCCCGGAAGAGCCGATGGGCGTGGGCGGGGAGCGGCTGCACGAGTGGTTCTTCGACCTCGGCGAGCGCGCCGTCGCCGACGTCCCGGCGATGGGGGCGATGGTCGCCGGGCGCCGCACCTACGACGCCTCCCTGCGCTTCTGGCGGGCCGACGGCCCGTCCGGCCCCGCCCGGCTGCCGCTGATCGTCGTCTCCCACAGCGTCCCGGACGACGTCCCCGCCAACAGCGTGTACGAGTTCGCCCCCGGCATCGAGGAAGGCGTGGCGCTGGCCAAGGAGGCGGCGGGCGGCCAGGACGTCGCGATCATGGGCGGCGCCGAGACGATCTGCCAGGGCATCAGGGCGGGCCTGGTGGACGAGCTGTCCATCCACCTGGTCCCGGTGCTGTTCGGCGCCGGGACGAGGCTGTTCGAGCAGGTGGAGCGGCACGTGCACCTGGAGATCCTGCGGACCGCCCAGGGCCGCGAAGCCGTCCACCTGCGCTTCCGGGTGCTGCCCCGGGAGCGGTAGCCCGCCCTACGGCCGGTCCGACAGCGTGCGCAGGAAGTCGCGCACCAGGCCGGCGATCTGGCGGCCCCGGGTCTCCAGGGGGAAGTGGCCGGCGTCCAGGAGGTGGATGCGAACGTCCGGGAGGTCACGGGCGAAGGCGCGCGCCCCGTCCGGGCCGAAGATCTCGTCGTTGCGCCCCCAGACGGCCAGCAGCGGGGGCCGGTGCTCGCGCAGGTACTCCTGCCAGAGCGGGTAGAGCCCCGGGTTGGTCCCGTAGTCGCGGAAGAGCGCGAGCTGGATCTCGTGGTTGCCCGGCCGGTCGAGCCTGGCCTGGTCGAGCGCCGCCTTGTCCGGGTTGACCAGCGACAGGTCGGACACGCCGTGGGCGTACTGCCAGCGGGTGGCCTCCGGGGTGAGCAGGCCGAGCAGCGGCGCGACGTCGGCGGACGGGTCGGCCCAGACCTTCTTGAACGGCTCCCAGAACGGCGTCAGCCCCTCCTCGTAGGCGTTGCCGTTCTGCGTGACGATGCCGGCGATGCGCTCCGGGTGCCGCAGGGCCAGCCGGAAGCCGACCGGCGCGCCGTAGTCGTGCACGTAGAGGGCGTACGAGCGCAGCCCCAGCGAGTCGAGCAGCGCGTCCACCACGTCGGTGAGCCGGTCGAAGGTGTAGGTGAACTCGTCGGCGGCGGGCGCGGAGCTGTGCCCGAACCCCGGGTAGTCGGGCGCGATGAGGTGGAACTCGTCGGCCAGCTCGGTGATCAGCTCGTGGTAGGCGACGGACGAGGTCGGGAAGCCGTGCAGCAGCACGAGCGTGGGCGCGGACGGGTCTCCGGCCTCGCGGTAGAACACGTCGAGCCCGTCGACGACGGTGGTGCGATAGCGAATGGTCACAGCAACCCCTAACCGGTCAAAATGGTTTAGACGGTTAAGTGATAGCATGGCAGTCGATAACCGGTCAAACTCGTTTCAGGGGTTAGTAGTGAGAATCCGGCCGCTGCGCGGTGAGCCCTTGGGGCTCGACCTGGTCGACACCGTGTGGGTGGAGCAGGGCGGGCTCCTCGACCAGTTCGACGATCTCGACGGGGTCCGCGCCTGGCTCGCCGACCACGACCTGCCCGGCGCGGACGACGCCGAGCGGGTCCGCGACCGGCTGGTGACCACCCGCGACGCGATGCGCACCCTGCTCGGCGGCGGCCCTCCCGACCGGCTCAACGCCGTGCTCGACCACGGCGGCCGACGGCCCCGCCTCGGGGAGGCGGGGCCGTACGAGCTGGTGGTGGTCGACGCGGCGGACTGGCACGCGGCCTGGGCCGCGGCGGCCGACCTCGCCCGGGTGCTGGGCGAGCGGCCGGAACGAGTGCGCAAGTGCGCCAACCCTCAGTGTGTGCTGTGGTTCCTCGACGTCAGCAAGAACGGCAGCCGACGCTGGTGCTCGATGGAGGTCTGCGGCAACCGGTCCAAGGTGGGCCGGTTCAACCAGCGGCGCCGACCGTGATCACGATCTTGCCGCGGCCGTGGCCGGCCTCGCTCTCCCGGTGCGCGTCCGCGGCCTCCTCCAGCCGGTACGTCCTGCGCACCGGGAAGACGAACTCCCCGGCGGCGACCAGGGCGGCGTAGCGGCCGAGGCGCTCGGCGGTGCGGACGCCCTGGGTGACCTTGATGCCCAGCTCGGCGGCCTTGCCGTGCTCGACCAGCGTGAGGATGCGGGAGCGGTCCTTGACCAGCTCCAGCGAGACCTCCAGCGCGTGGCCGCCGGCGCCGTCGAGCGCGGCGTCGATCCCGCCGGGCGCGAGCTCGCGCACCCGGTCGGCCAGCCCGTCCCCGTACGTGACCGGGATCGCGCCGAGCTCGCGCAGGTAGGGGTGGTTCTCCTCGCGGGCGGTGCCGATCACGGTGGCGCCGCGGCGCCGGGCGATCTGGACGGCCGCGGTGCCGACCGAGCCGGCGGCGGCGTGCACGAGCAGCGTGTCGCCCTCGCCCACGCCGAGCCCGTCGATGGCCAGCTCGGCCGACTGGACCCCGGAGGTCAGCCCGCCCGCCACCTCCCACGGCAGCTCCGGCGGCTTGGGCGTCACGTCACCGGCGGGCACCACCACGTACTCGGCATAGCAGTTGAGCAGTGAGAAGCCGAGCACCTCCGCGCCCACCGCCACCTCCGCCACGCCCTCGCCCACCTGGTCCACCACGCCGGCGAACTCGTTGCCGGGGATGCGTGGCAGGTCGCCGGTCACGTTCGGCGGGGTCCAGCCGGCGCGCACCGCCGTGTCGAACGGCTGCACCCCGGCCGCCCTGATCCGCACCCGCACCTGGCCGGGGCCCGCCTGCGGGGCGGGCAGCTCCATCACACGCAACACCTCGGGGCCGCCGAAGGCGGAGAACGCCGCGGCCCGCATCATCTCTTGGCTCATGCCGGCCAGCCTGATCCCTCAACCGCACTTGAGGTCAAGCCAGCTAACCTTTCGGGAACTTTTTCCTTTACTCGCTCTTTATCTCGATATAGTCCGACAACGGATACGCACCGGGGGACGGGGCAACCAGCATTGGGCGAGTTTCTGCATGTCGCATTCAGCTATCCGATGGCCGTTTTCACCTACCCGCTGATCGTGGTCGTCGGCTACTGGATCGTGGTCGTGACCGGCCTGTTCGACACCGGCGACCATGACGCGCCGTGGCTCGGTCTCGGCGGTGTGCCGGCCGGCGTCACGCTCTCGCTGCTGATCGCGTTCTCCTGGCTGCTGACGCTGATCGGCAGCCAGATCACCACCCTTCCCGTCGTGCCGCTGCTCGCCCTGGCCGGCGGCTGGCTGGGCACGCGCGCCCTGCTCGCGCCGCTGCGGCGGCTGGCCCCCCGCGAGCGGCAGCCCTCGCGCGGCGACTTCGTCGGCCAGATGTGCGTGATCCGCACCGGCTCGGCGACAGCCGACTTCGGCCAGGCCGAAGTCACCGCCGCCGACGGCTCCTCGGCCGTGATCCAGGTCCGCACGACCGGTCAGGACAGGCTGTCCCGCGGCGACAGCGCATTGATCTTCGAATACGACGCAGACGGCGAATTCTTCTGGGTCATGCCTTACGAAAGTGAGCACTGATGGATGTCATCTCCACCGGATTCGGTATATTCCTCGCCGTCGTCCTGGTCATCGTCATAGGACTGCTCATCCTCGTCGGCCGCCTTTTCCGGAAGGTCGAGCAGGGCAAGGCGCTGATCATCTCGAAGGTCAACAAGGTCGACGTGACGTTCACCGGGGCCATCGTGCTGCCTGTCGTCCACCGGGCCGAGATCATGGACATCTCGGTGAAGACCATCGAGATCGGGCGGACCGGCCGGGAAGGGCTGATCTGCCGCGACAACATCCGGGCCGACATCAAGATCACCTTTTTCGTCCGGGTGAACAAGACCGCCGAGGACGTCATCAAGGTCGCCCAGGCCATCGGCACCGTCCGGGCCAGCGACGAGTCGACGCTCCAGGAGCTGTTCAGCGCCAAGTTCTCCGAGGCGCTCAAGACCGCCGGCAAGCAGCTCGACTTCGTCGACCTCTACACCAAGCGCGACGAGTTCCGCGACCAGATCGTCAGGCTGATCGGCACCGACCTCAACGGCTACAGCCTGGAGGACGCGGCGATCGACTACCTGGAGCAGACCTCGCTCAACCAGCTCGACAAGAGCAACATCCTCGACGCCCAGGGCATCCGGAAGATCACCGAGCTGACGGCGCTGGAGCACGTGCGCACCAACGAGTTCCAGCGCACCGAGGAGAAGGAGATCACCCGCCAGAACGTGGACGCCCGTGAGGCCATCCTGGAGCTGCAGCGCCGCCAGGCCGACGCCGAGATCAAGCAGAAGCGCGAGATCGAGACCATGAAGGCGCGCGAGGAGGCCGAGATCGCCCGCGTCCAGGCCGAGGAGCGGCTCAAGGCGCAGGCCGCCAACATCAAGACGGACGAACAGCTCGGCGTCCAGCACGAGAACCGGGCCCGCGAGGTCGCCGTCGCGGAGAAGAACCGCGAGCGCGTGATCGCCATCGAGTCCGAGCGCATCGAGAAGGACCGCCTGCTGGAGGTCATCGCCCGCGAGCGGGAGACCGAGCTGTCGCGCATCGCCAAGGACAAGGAGGTCGAGACCGAGAAGCGGTCGATCGCCGAGGTCATCCGCGAGCGCATCGCCGTCGACAAGACCGTGGCCGAGCAGGAGGAGGCCATCAAGCGGCTGCGCGTGGTCGAGGAGGCCGAGCGCACCCGCCAGTCGGTGATCATCGCCGCCGAGGCCGAGGCGCAGGAGAACCTGGTCAAGGGCATCAAGGCCGCCGAGGCCGCGGAGGCGGCGTCGAAGTTTCGGGCCCGCGAGGAGCTCGTGCTCGCCGAGGCCAAGCAGCAGGCCGCCGAGCTGGAGGCCCGGGCCAAGATCCGGCTGGCGGAGGGCATCCAGGCCGAGTCGGCCGCGGCCGGGCTGGCCGACGTCCAGGTCAGGGAGCGCGACGCGGAGGCGATCGAGAAGGTCGGCCGCGCCGAGGCGCTGGTGCTGAGCGAGAAGCTGCGGGCCGAGGCCGACGGCGCCAAGGCGATGGCGCTGGTCGAGGGCGACCGGCTCAAGGCCAAGGCCGAGGGCGAGCAGGCGATGGCGCTGGCCACCGCCGCGGCGGTGGGCGAGAAGCTCAAGGCCGAGGCCGAGGGTCTGACGGAGAAGGCCGCCGCGCTGGCCGCGCTGGACGAGGCCAGCCGGGCGCACGAGGAGTACCGCCTGCGGCTGGAGGCCGACAAGGAAGTGCGGCTCAAGCAGATCGACGTCTCCCGCCAGGTGGCCGAGTCGCAGGCCGGTGTGCTGGCCGCCGGGCTGGCCAAGGCCAACATCGACATCGTCGGCGGCGACACGATGTTCTTCGACAAGGTCGTCGGCTCCATCACCGCGGGCAAGGTGGTCGACGGCTTCGTCGAGCACTCCGGTGTCGTCCGGTCGATGGCGACCCCGTACCTGAACGGGAGCGCCAGCCTGGTCGAGGACATCGGGCGGCTGGTCGGCGGGATCGGCAGCGAGGACCTGAAGAACCTGACCGTGTCGGCGCTGCTCATGCAGCTCATCCAGCGGGGCGGGCCGGACTCCGGGCCGCTCGGCGAGCTGCTGGAGACGGCGCGCCGGCTGGGCGTGGCCGACTCCCCCGTGGCGGCGCTGACCCCGGCGAAGGTCTGACGCGTGGCCGAGGACGTCCGGCCCGATCTGGAGGCCGGCACCTACGAGGTGCTCAGGAACCGGCTCGGGGCCCAGGCCAAGGCGCTGACGAAGGCGGCCGAGTCGGTCAACGCCCAGCGGCTGGAGGTGTTCGGCGGCGCCGAGCTGCGGCTGCTGGGCACCGAGCGGATCCGCACCGAGAACAACTGCGTGCCCAGGGACATCGTCTCCCTGGGCGGGGTGATGCTGTTCGGCTACAACGTGTTCATCGGGCTCAAGCCGGAGACCGCGGTGTCGGACGTGTTCGCGGTGCACCGGTTCACCCGTGACGGGGACGCGTTCCGCTTCGACCAGGACAAGCTGGAGACGCTGGACGACGAGGCGTTCAGGAAGGACTTCGCCGAGCTCTACCGCTACTACAAGGAGACCCGGCTGGCGCAGCTCAGGCGGGTGGAGGGCAAGCTGCTGGCCGTGTTCAAGACGGGGCCGGCGGACATCCGGGTGCTGCGCTGGACGGTCACGCCCACCGGGGTCCCGAAATATCAGGACAACCGTGGGGAGCGGGACCACGTCTTCCCGCCCTCCCACGACTTCGAGTGGACGCCCACCACCCGCGACGACCACGTCCTCGGCCGCCACCCGCACATCTCCGTGCAGGGCGAGGTGTTCGTCGAGACCGTCGGCGGCGACCTCACCATCAAGATCGAGAACAACACGGAGTCGGGCGAGGGCATCTACGCCGAACCCGTCACCGAGCAGTTGCAGAGCCTGGCCGACGCCGACGTCGAGCACGCCCGCGTCGGCCCGCTCATCCTCATGCGGATCAGGCCGTACAAGGAGACCGCCTGGCGCCACCTCGTCTTCAACACCCGCACCAAGGCCGTGACCAGGCTCGACGGCATCGGCCAGGCCTGCCAGCGGCTGCCCGAGGACCAGGGCCTGATCTTCCCCGGCGGCTACTACCTGGCCACCGGCGTCAGCAAGACGTTCGACACCGACGTGACCGACCTGGAGTTCGAGCGGGTGGTGCGCTCCCCCAACGGCGAGGACGTGCTCTACGTCTTCCACGCCAGGGGCGACGGCCGCTCGCTGCTGCTGCCGTACAACGTGATCAGGAAGGAGGTGGCCAACCCCATCGTGTGCCACGGCTACTCGCTGTTCGACGACGGCACGATGGTGGTCTTCCGCGCCACCTCCGAGGAGCCGACGCGGGTCCACCCCATGCAGGTGTGGCAGACGCCGTACGTCTCCGACACCTACGCGGCGGCGCAGCCCGCCGGCACCGGGCCGCTGGAGCGGATCGGCAACGCCGAGCTGGTGCGCGGCATCTCCGACTGCCTGTCGGTCGCCCGGATGATCGAGGAGATGGCGCCGTCGGCGGCCACGTTCGAGGCGCTGATCGCCGCCTGCACGCGCGCCTTCGACAGCTACCACTGGCTCGGCGAGCAGGGCCTGGACGGCCCGCTCGGCGACGTCCGCGCCACCGCCGAACAGGTCCTCGACGAGTACGAGAACGTCGAGCAGCTCACCCGGCAGGCCGAGCGGACCCTCGAAGAGGCCGAGGACGAGGTCACCCAGCTCGTCCGGCGCTCGCGCGGCGACACGCCCGCGACCGCCGACGCCTGGGTGACGCTGCTGGCCACCCTCCGCCGCGCCCAGGGCCACCTGGTGACGCTGCGCGAGGTGCGTTACGTCGACCTGGCCCGGCTGGACGAGCTGGCCGCCGAGGTGCGCGCCGAGCTGGACGCGGCGGGCCGGCGCGCGGTGGCGTTCCTGGAGGGCGCCGACGCGTTCACCGGCTACCACGCCGCCGTCGAGGAGCTGGCCGCCCAGGCCGGCGCGATCACCACCGCCGCCGAGGCCGAGCCCGTCGCCGACCGGCTGTCGACGCAGGCCGAAGGACTGGAGGTCGTCACCGAGGTCGTCGGCTCGCTCGACATCGCCGACGCCACCGTCCGCACCGCCATCCTGGGCCGCATCGCCGAGGTGCTCGGCGGCGTCAACCGGGCGCGGGCCGTGCTCGACGGACGGCGGCGCGAACTGCTCGGCAGCGAGGGCCGCGCCGCGTTCGCCGCCGAGTTCGCGCTGCTCGGGCAGGCCATCACCGGCGCGCTCGCCGTCGCCGACAGCCCCGAGAGCTGCGACGAACAGCTCGGCCGGCTGATGATCCAGGTGGAGAACCTGGAGTCGCGGTTCGGCGAGTTCGACGACTTCGCCGCCCAGCTCGCCGCCAAGCGCGACGACGTCTACGAGGCGTTCTCCTCCCGCAAGCAGTCACAGCTCGACGCGCTGGCCCGGCGCGCCGACCGGCTGTTCGCCTCCGCCGAACGCATCCTGACCGGCGTCACCCGGCGGCTCGGCGGCCTCGGCACGCTCGACGAGGTCAACACCTACTTCGCCACCGACCCCATGATCACCAAGCTCCGCTCGGTCGCCGCCGAACTGCGCGAGCTGGGCGACGCCGTACGCGCCGAGGAGCTGGACGGCCGGGTCAAGGCGGCGCAGCAGGAGGCCGGACGGGCACTGCGGGACCGGCTCGACCTGTTCACCGACGGCGGCGACACCATCCGGCTCGGCCACCACCGCTTCGCCGTCAACACCCAGCCCATCGACCTCACGCTGGTGCCGCACGGCTCCGAGATGCACTTCGCCATCACCGGCACCGACTACCGCGCCCCCGTCCCCGCCTCGTTCGCCGACACCCGGCCGTTCTGGGACCAGCTCCTGGTCTCCGAGACGCCGGAGGTCTACCGCGCCGAACACCTCGCCGCCTCACTCCTCGACGCCGCCGTGCCGGGCGCCGACCTCCAGGCCCTCGTACGGCAGGCCGCCCAGGACCGCTACGACGAGGGGTACGAGCGCGGCGTCCACGACCACGACGCCGCGGCCATCCTCGACGTGCTCGTCCGGCTCCGCGACGGCGCCGGGCTGCTGCGCTACCCGCCCGAGGCGCGGGCCGGGGCGCAGCTCTTCTGGGCGCACGGGATCGACGAGGTTTCACGTAAAACATTGACCACCCGGGCCGTGTCGCTGGTGCGCGCCCGCGACGTCTTCGGCCCCACCCCGGCGCTGCCGTCACTGGCCGCCGAGCTGGGCGCGCTCATCTCGGCCTTCCTGGCGACCGCCGGAGCCTGGGACGCCGGCGACCTGGCCGGCGAATACCTGGTCGAGGAGCTGGCCGGGCAGCCCGCCGGGTTCGTGACCAGTAAGGCGGCGCGCGACCTCGTCGCCGGGTTCCACCAGGCGCTCGGGCCCGGCCGCACCCGCGAGTTCGAGCAGGACCTGAAGGCCGTCCCGCTGCCCGAACGGGTGCAGCTCGCCCGCGCCTGGCTCGGCGCCTTCGACCAGGAGCCCGAGCTCACCGAAGCCGTCGCCGTACAGCTCTGCGACCTGCCCCGGCACGACTCCGGCGCCGCCGTCACCGCCACCGCCGACGGGCTCCTCGGCGCCCACACCCGCATCACCGGCCGCACACTGGAGATCCGCCTCGACGAGACGCTGGCCAGGACCCGGCGGTTCGCCACCGAACGCGTCCCCGCCTTCCGCGCCTACCAGAAGCGGCGCGGCGAGCTCGTCGACGCCGAACGCCGCCGGCTCCGGCTGGAGGAGTACAAGCCCAAGGTGATGAGCGCCTTCGTGCGCAACCGGCTGCTCGACGAGGTCTACCTGCCGCTCATCGGCGACAACCTGGCCAAGCAGCTCGGCGCGGCGGGCGCGGGCAAACGGACCGACCAGATGGGGCTCCTGCTGCTCATCTCACCGCCCGGCTACGGCAAGACGACGCTCATGGAGTACGTCGCCAGCCGGCTCGGGCTCGTGTTCGTCAAGGTGAACGGGCCCGCCCTGGGCCACCGCGTCACCTCGCTCGACCCCGCCGAAGCGCCCGACGCCACCGCCAGGCAGGAAGTGGAGAAGATCTCGTTCGCGCTGGAGACGGGCAACAACACCCTGCTCTACCTGGACGACATCCAGCACACCTCGCCCGAACTGCTCCAGAAGTTCATCTCGCTCTGCGACGCCCAACGCCGCATCGAAGGCGTCTGGAACGGGCGCACCCGCACCTACGACCTGCGCGGCAAGCGGTTCGCCGTGTGCATGGCCGGCAACCCGTACACCGAGTCCGGGCAGCGCTTCCGCATCCCCGACATGCTCGCCAACCGGGCCGACGTGTGGAACCTCGGCGACGTGCTCTCCGGACGCGAAGAGCTGTTCGCGCTCAGCTTCATCGACAACGCGCTCACCTCCAACGCCGTCCTCGCCCCCCTGTCCGCCCGCGACCGCTCCGACGTCGAACTCCTCGTCCGGCTCGCCCGCGGCGACCAGGGCGTGCGCCCCGACCAGCTCAAGCACCCCTACACCAAGCCCGAGCTCGACCAGGTGCTCAGCGTGCTGCGCAAGCTCCTGCGCGTCCAGGAGGTGGTGCTGGCCAACAACCGCGCCTACATCGCCTCCGCCGCCCAGTCCGACGCCGCCCGCACCGAACCGCCCTACCGGCTCCAGGGCTCCTACCGCAACATGAACAAGCTCGCCGAACGCATCGTCCCCGCCATGAACGACGACGAGCTCGAAGCCGTGCTCGACGACCACTACCTCGGCGAGGCCCAGACCCTCACCTCCGACGCCGAGGCCAACCTGCTCAAACTCGCCGAACTCCGCGGCCGACTCACCCCCGCCCAGGCCGCCCGCTGGGCCGAGATCAAGGCCGCGTACGTGCGCGCCAAGGCGCTCGGCGGAAGCGGCGACGACCCGATGACCCGGGCCGTCGGCGCCCTCGGCCTCCTCGCCGACCGCGTCCGCGAAGTCGGCTCGGCGATCAGGGAGACCTGAGCTCCAGCCGCGAACCCGTGAAGGCGGCGCGCATCCGCCGGTCATGCGTCACGACCACCAGCGCGCCGCCATACCCGGCCAGCGCCTCCTCCAGCTCCTCCACCAGCAGCGGCGACAGGTGGTTCGTCGGCTCGTCCAGCAGCAGCAGGTCCGCCGGGCTCGTCACCAGCCGGGCCAGCTCCACCCGGCGCCGCTGCCCGTACGACAGCTCGCCCATCCGCAGCAGCAGGTCCCGCGGCCGGAACAGGCCCAGCGCCAGCAGCGTCTCCGCGTGCTCCTCCAGGTCACCCGCCCGGCCCTCGGCGAACGCCCGCAGCAGCGTCAGGTCCCTGGCAGCCGGGGCCTGGTCCTGCCGCAGGTACCCGACCCGGGCCGGCCGCCGCACCGTCCCCCCGTCGGGAGCCAGCTCCCCGGCCAGCACCTGCATCAGCGTGCTCTTGCCCGCCCCGTTCGGGCCCGTGACCAGCAGCCGCTCCCCTTGGCGTACGCGCAGCCCCGCCAACCACAGCCGACCCCGTACTACGAGGTCACTCACCTCCACCACGACCTCCGACCGCCCGGAGCCCTCCCCAGGCCCACCTGCGGCCTCCGGCGAGGCGGGCCGTTGCGCCAGGCGTACCCCCTCCGAGAGGCGCGCCTTCTCCGAGGGGACCAGCCCCTCACCCGGCCCCGCCGCCTCCGACGGAACCGTCTCCTGAGGGCCCCCAGCCCCCGAAGAGGCCGCACCCTCAGCAGAGAGCGCCACCTTCGAGGACGTCGCCCCTTCCTGGGAACGCGCCCCCTCCGGGAAGGAGGCACCCTCCGGGAGGGGGGCCTGTTCCAGGGGTGGAGTCCACTCCTGGGAGGCGCCCTCCAGGGGAAGCGTGGCCTCCGAGGGAGACGGCTCCTGGGGTGGGGGCCAGGCCGTGGGGGGCGTTGGCGGGCCCGGAGGGTGGGGGGTGGTCAGGAGGGGTGGGGTGGTGAAGTGGAGGCGGGGCGGGGG
>NZ_JBGNUU010000023.1:0-132337 GCF_041950485.1 Nonomuraea sp. ATR24 | reverse complement strand
CCACTGACCCTCCCCCCCCAGGCCCCCGTCCGGATCGGGTGGGCGGGGGCCTGGGGGGGGAGGGTCAGTGGGATACCGGGAGGAACTGGCCCGGTTGGCGGCCGGCGCCGGCGGGGCCGCGGTAGCACTGGGCGATGTCGAGCCAGCGGTCGGCCTCGGCGCCCGTGGCCGTGACGGCGACGTCGTCGCGGTGGCGGCGGCGGGTGACGAGGAGGCAGAAGTCCGTGGCCGGCCCCGCGATGCGGTTCTCGGCGTCCTCGGGCCCGTAGGCCCACAGTTCGCCCGACGGCCCGGTGATCTCGAAGCGGAACTGGACGCCGGGCGGGGTGAGGCCGCGGGAGAGGTAGCCGAAGTCCTGGGTGAGGACGGCGAAGACGACGAGGTGCCGGAGCCGGTCGGTGCGTTCGAGGGTGACGCCGAGGGCGTCGGCGATGTCCTGCCCGTGCGCGAACTGCTCCATGATGCCGGCGCAGGCCAGGACGATGGGCGGGAGCGGGTTGACGAGCCAGGGCACGGTGTTGCCGGGCGGTACGGCGGCCAGGCCCTTGACGACGGCGGCGCGTTCGGCCCGCCAGCGGGCGAGGAGGGTGTCGGGGGTGTCGTCGTCGTAGTCCTTGAGCGCGGCGTTGACGGCGCCGTCGAAGTTCTGCTGCGCTCCGGCGGTCATGGCCTCGAACCGGGCGGCGTCGGTGGCGGCGGCGGTGGCCAGGCGGAAGATGAAGGCCAGGTGGGCGACCTGGTTGTGGATGGTCCAGCCGGGCGCGGGGGTGGGCAGGTTCCACTGGTCCGGGTCGAGGCCGGACACCAGGCGGTCGAGTTGTTCGCCGTCCGCGGTCAGGTCGTCGAGCACGACCTCGAGCTCGGTCATGGGAGTGTCCTCTCGTCGGTTGCGGTGTTGATCGGGTCTCGCTGGAGGGGCTGCCAGGCGGCGACGCGGCGGGCGGCGGTGAGCGCGGCCCAGGCGGTGGTCTCGACGAGCGCCTGCGGGTCGGGGTCGCCGGCGCGGTAGGCGGCGACGACGCCGGCGTCCACCTGGTAGGAGGCGAGGGCAGTGAGGAGGGCGAGGCGGGCGGCGGGCCGCTGCGCCGGGGGGAGGGTGGCGGCGGCCTCGTCGGCCCAGCTCCGGCCGAGGCCGGGCGGGTGGCCTTCCCAGGTGGTGACGTGGGTGGTGACGAGGTCGCGTACGGGTTCGGGGAGCCGCCGGGCGCCGGCCGTCTCGACGGCGGCGGCGGCTCGGGCGAAGGCGCCTTCGATGTGCCGGGTGCCTCTGGTCCAGGCGAGGTCGGCGGGCACGGGGGCGGCGGGGAGCAGGGTGAGGGAGTCGCCCTTGCGGCGGGAGCGGCGGGCGGCGGGCCGCATGACGGCGCCGAACAGGCGCAGCGCGGCTCCTCGGGCGCCTCGGGGCAGCTCGGGGGGCAGGGGTGAGTCGCCGAGGAAGACGTTGACCATGCGGTTGAGGTAGTGGAAGGTGACGGCGACGGCGAGGAGTTCGCGGCTGTGGCCGACGAGGAGCGGCGGTTCGTGCCGTTCCGCGGTCTGTTTGAGGCCGCAGGCGCGGGCCCAGGAGGCGGTGCGCCGGGTGCCGGGGTCCTCGTGGCGTGAGATGGCGCGCAGGGTGGCGCGGTGCACGTCCACGCAGTACGGGCAGGTGTTGGCGGCCGACACCTCGGTGGCGACCACCTCCTTGAGCACGCGGCTGACCGTGCCGGAGGCGAGCAGCGATTCGCGCAGGAGCAGCCAGCAGGCCGCCATCGTCTCCGGCGCGGGCGAGTGCAGGATCACGGGCGGGGCGAGCATGCCGAAGTCGCGTTCGACCTGGGCGTACACCCCTGCGACGAGGCCGCGGGCGGCGCCGGGCCGTACCGGGGTGACGTGGCGGACCTGGGCGAGGGTGCCGGGCGCGGTCATCCTGCTGAGGAGTGCGCCCACGGCTATCTCCGCATCAGGTCGGGGACCAGGTGGGCGGCGCCGCGCCGGCCGCTGGTGGAGCCGTCGGGGGCGGGGGCGCCGTAGGTGACGTCGACGCCGCGTTCGCGGGCGGCGGCGACGATGCCGGGGATCGCCCGTTCGGCGAGGGCGGAGATGGTCATGGCGGGGTTGACGGTGAGGGCGCCGGGCACGGCGGAGCCGTCGGTGACGAAGATGCCGGGGTGGCCGCGTACCTCGTGGCGGTCGTCGAGCGCGGAGGTGTGCGGGTCGTCGCCGATGCGGCAGGAGGCGAGGGGGTGCACGGTGTAGGCGCCGACGAGGTCGTTGGTCCACGGGGTGACGGTGGCGAGGCCGTCGCGTTCGAGGATCTCCTTGCATTCGGCGTCGGCCATGGCCCAGGCGGCGACCGTGTTGGCGGTCGGCTTGTAGGTGAGGCGGCCGACGCCGAGCATCTGCTGGGAGAGCCGGTCGGAGTTGCCGCGCTGGGGCGGCGGCCCGAAGACGCCTTCGTTGTCGTCCTCGATCATCTGGAAGATGATCAGCCAGGACTGCCAGCGTTCGAGCATCTCCTTCTTGCGCGGGCCGAACCAGGAGCCGTCCTCGGCCAGGGCGAGGATGGTGCCGAGGCCGGGCGGGAAGTAGAGCTGCTCCAGCGAGTACCGGGAGTATTCGGGCAGCGAGGCGTCGAGCCGGTCCCAGTTGGCGACGGTGGGGCCCTTGCCGATCTGGTTGGCGGCGTAGCCGAGGCCGTCGCCGCGCTCCAGGCCGAGGACGTCGCGGACGCGGTCCTCGTTGAGCACGGCGGTGTTCAGGCGTTCGCCGTTGCCGGAGAAGTAGCGGCCGACGCCGTGCGGCATGGGGCCGAGCGCGGGTTCGCTGCGCTGGAGGATGACGGGGGTGGCGGCGGCTCCGGCGGCGAGGATGACGATCTTGGCGTCGATGGTCCCGGCGCCTTCGGTCAGACGGTAGTCCTCGTCGTGGACGTGCGCGTAGTGGACGCGGTAGCCGCCGTCGTCGGTCCTGGAGATGCTCTGCACCTCGTGCAGCGGCCGGATCTCGGCGCCGTGGGCGAGGGCGGCAGGCAGGTAGTTGAGCAGCAGCGACTGTTTGGCGTCGAAGCGGCAGCCGGCCATCATCCAGTTGCAGTTGACGCAGGTGGAGGTGTCGACGGCGGCGGGCACCGGGTTGGCGGTACGGCCGGAGTGGCGGCAGGCGGCGGCCCACAGCCCGCCCGCGTACGAGACGTCGTCCCAGCCCTGCTGGGTGATCGGGATGGACTCCTCGACGCGGTCGTACCAGGGGTCGAGGCTGTCGCGGTCGATGGCGCGCGGCCACATGCGGCGGCGGATGCTGCCGCGGCGTTCGAAGACGAAGCGGGGGGCGCGGGGCATGGCGGCGAAGTAGACGACGCTGCCGCCGCCGACGCAGTTGCCGCCGAGCACGCTCATGCCGTCGCCGACGACGAAGTCGAAGATGCGCGTGTAGGAGGAGCCGAGCTTGTAGTCGTGCTCGAAGTCACCGCTGGTCAGCCAGGGGCCGCGTTCGAGCATGACGACCTTGGCGCCGCCCGCGGCGAGGTGGTAGGCGGCGATGGCGCCACCGAACCCGGTTCCGACGACGAGCACGTCGGTGCGTTCGACGCTGTTCATGCGGGGCTCCCGGAGGGCGTGGTTGCGGGGTGGACGTCGGCCAGCGGCCTGCCGTAGGACCAGGCGCGGAACCTCCACAGGCCGTCGGGGTCGGGCCGGGTGATGCCCATGGCGGTGAGCCCGGGGTGCCCGGCGGCCAGGGCTTCGGCGGTGCTCAGGTGCGCGGCCGAGTCGTAGGCCATGTTGCAGAAGAGGGCGAGGCTGACCCACAGGGCCTTCTCGGGGTGGCCGGGCGCGGTGAGCCATCGCACGACGGCGGCGCGGTCGTCGTACGGGAGCGACACGAACGGCGGGACGCCGTCCTCGGCGGCCAGGCCGTGCTCGGCGGCGTAGGCGGCGGCGTGGCGGTTGAGCGCGGCGGCGAAGTCGTCGAGCCCGCCGGTCAGGCCGGTGGCGTCCCATTCGAGCAGTTCGATGGCGCCGGCCTGGACGGCGCCGCCTCCCCGGCTGACGCCCGCGACGGCCAGGTCGCCGGCGTACCGCTTCTCGCCCGGGATGATCGTGTCGGCGAACGCCTCCAGCGTCGTCGTCCTGTCCTGGTGGTCGTCCGGTTTCCGTGAGGCCATGGGCGTTCCCTGTCTAGAGGCGGTTCGGGTCTTGATCAGAGGCGCCGTCGAGCGCCACTCGCAGGGCGTTCAGCGCGCGGGTGGTCTGGCTGCGCACGGTGGAGGACTCGTTGCCCAGGACGCGCGCGGTGTCCTCGACGCTGCGGTCCTCCCAGAAGCGCAGCAGGAGGGTGGCCCGCTGGCGCGGGCCGAGCCCGGCGAGGGCGTCCATCAGCGCCAGGCGCTCGCTCACCAGGAGGTACGGGTCGGAGGTGGTGGGGGTGTCGGGCACCGCGCCGATGAGGACCTCGCGTGTCCAGCGCATGGTCCTTCGGTCGCTGAGGAACAGCCGTCGCATGACGCGCCGCGCGTAGGCGCCGATCCTGTCGTGGCCGTCGAGCGTGTCCCAGTGCTTGTGCAGCGCGATCAGCGTGCGCTGGACCAGGTCGTCGGCCTCGTACCAGTCCTTGGAGAGCTGGTAGGCGGTGCGCCGGAGAGCCGGTCGGCTCCGCCGGACGAATCGCGCGAAATCCCCGTCCTCTCGCGCTGCGGCCATTGTTCACACTCATCCCACATCGGCGTTGTCGCATTCGAACTCTTTGCCCCGAATTTGTCCTGCCCATAGGAACGTCACAACCCCTACCGGCGGCCGGTATGCCCTTATCCGCAGGCCATCCCTATTTGCCGTGCGGCAACCCCTGATTTAGATTTGAGTCACACTGCCGGCCGGAAGCAGCCGGCGATAAATGGGCGGCACCCCTATTCGCGGCGCCGGCACCCCTATTTCCCCTGCGCACGGCCCCTACGCCGACCGGCCCGAACGTATGCTCGCGCAATGAGCAGACCGCTGACCACCGCCCCGGCGCCGCCGACACTCAGTGCGACCGGCCGGTCACCCAAAATTTCTTTCGGATGAATCGCCGTCCGATGCAGCTTTCCCCGCGCGTCGCCGCGTGTAGCAGTAGGCAGCCGAAATCCATTCGGTCTCTAATGCCGAGAATGCGCACCGACCAGGGTGATCGAGGAATCGCCGCAATCCGGGAGAAGAATTCGGCCGCCATTCGGGGGCGATTTCATCCGGGATTGCCCGAACCCCTCCTCAACCCGGGAGGACAAATGGACGACGTGATCGAACGAGCGGTCATGCGGGTGATCGAGAGCATGCAGGAGAACCTCGGGGAGCAGCTCACGATCGACGACATGGCCCGCACGGCGATGTTCAGCAAGTTCCACTTCTCCCGCGTCTTCCAGCGGGTCACGGGGCTCTCGCCCGGCAGGTTCCTGTCGGCGGTGCGGTTACGCGAGGCCAAGCGGCTTCTCGCGACGACCTCGCTGAGCATCACCAACATCAGCCACCAGGTGGGCTATTCGAGCGTGGGCACCTTCAGCTCGCGCTTCACGCACAGCGTGGGCCTGCCGCCCAGCAAGTACCGCCAGCACCTGGGCATCACCGCCCGGACGCTGGCCGGCGGCGGGGAGAGCCCGCCGCCCGGCGCGACGACGACGCTGACCGGCGTCGTCACCTCGCCGCTGGCCGGCCAGCCGGTCTTCGCCGGCCTGTTCCCCGACCAGATCCTCGAAGGCCGCCCGGTCAGCTTCACCGTGACCGACGGCCCCGGCCCCTACGTGCTGGAGAACGTGCCCGAGGGCCGCTGGCACCTGATCGCGCAGTCCGTGGCCGCGGGCCGCGAGGACGCCATCCACCTGCCGCCCGCCGGCGACGGCACGCTGTGCATCGCGCGCTCCGGGCCGATCACGGTGGCCGCCGGCAGCGGGCCGAGGCGCGCCGACGTCCGGCTCCAGCCGATGCGCCCGCTCGACCCGCCGGTCCTGCTCGCCCTGCGCGACCTGGTGACCTCGGCCGGCGGCGCCACCGGCTGATCTGCGTAAGGACGGCCGACACAGACGATCCGCGAGCGGTGAGGAGCTCACCGGCCCGCGGATCGTTCCGGTCGGTCAGGCGAGGCTCACCGTCATCGGCAGCCCGCCGCGCACCCGCAGCGACAGCATCGCCTCCGGCACCGCGCGGAACCCCGGCACCCCGGTCAGCCTGAGCTCGCGGGCCACCATGGCCAGCACGAACGTGGCCTCCATCATGCCCAGGTGGTTGCCGACGCAGAACCTCGGCCCGGCGCCGAACGGGATGTAGGCGTAGCGGGGCCGCGACGACGGCGCCGCCGGGTCGAACCTGCCAGGGTCGAAGCGCGCGGGCTCGTCCCAGTAGGCCGGATGCCGGTGCAGCGTGTACGGGCTGATCAGCACGTCCGCCCCGGCGGGCACCCGGTAGCCGCCCACCACGTCGTCGCGCTGGGCGACCCGGGTCAGCGCCCACACCGGCGGGTACAGGCGCATGACCTCCTCCAGCACCATCGCGGTGTAGCGCAGCCGGTGCAGGTCCTCGTACGTCGGCGGCCGGTCGCCGAGCACGGAGACCGCCTCCTCGCGCAGCCGCTCGCGCACCTCGGGGTGCCGGTCGATCAGGTGGAAGGCCCACGACAGCGTGCTCGCGGTCGTCTCGTGCCCGGCCAGCAGCACGGTGACGATCTCCTCGCGCAGCCGGCGGCGGACCGCGCGCGGATCGCCCTCCTCCCGGGCGGAGGCGATCAGCCGCGACAGCAGGTCGCCGCCGTCGGTCGGCCGGTTGATCCGCTCGGCCACCAGCAGGTCGACGGCCCGGTACAGGTCGCGGCGGGAACGCCGGAAGCGCAGGTGCAACGGCAGCGGCAGCCACAGCGGCACCATCGACAGCGTCACCATCTCGAACATGGCCTGGTCCTGGACGCCCTCGAAGGAGTGGCCGATCGAGGCGTGCGCGCCGAGGTCGGCGTCGAGCAGCGTGCGGCCGAGCACGCCGAGCGCGAGCCCGGTCATCTCCCTGGCCACGTCGACCGGCCCGCCGCCCGCCCGGGCCCGCAGCCGGGCGACCAGCCGCCCGGCCTCCTCGCCGATGACCGCGTCCTGCTGGGCCAGGCGCTTGTTCTGGAACATCGGCTGGATGGTGCGGCGCTGCCGCTTCCACCGCTCGCCCTCGCTGGTCAGCAGCCCGTCGCCGATGACGCGGCGGGCCTCCGACAGGCCGATGCCCTTGTGGTAGTTGCCGCTGTTGTCGGCCAGCACGTGCTTGGCGTGGTCGGGGTGGTTGAACAGGTAGATGGACTTGGGCCCGATCGTCATCCGGACGGCGTCGCCGTACCGCTCCGCGGCCGTGGACAGCAGCCCGAGCCGGTCGGTGACGAGCCGCTTGAACAGGGCCGGGGCGGCCAGGCGGGGCGGTCCCGGCGGCGTCGCCGGGACCGCCTGGACCGCCGTGGCCGACCCGCGGGTGCGTACGGCGGTCACGCCGTCACCTCGCGCAGCTCGGAGGTGATCTCCCTGAACTGGCCCCGGTAGACCAGCAGGCCCTCGCTGCCGGAGTCCTGGCACATGGCCAGGACCTTGCCCACGAAGATGGTGTGGTCGCCGGCGTCGTGCCGGCTCCACAGCTCGCACTCGAAGCGGGCGATGGCGCCCTCGACGAGCGGCACCCCGGTGAACATGCCCTTGACGACCTCGACCTCCTCGAACTGGGCGGCGCCGAGGGCCCGGTAGCGGTTGGAGAAGTGCCGCGCCGCGTCCTCCTGGTGCGCGGCCAGCACCGACACGCCGAACGTCCCGGTCATGGTGAGGCACTGGTGCATCACCGCGTTCTTGTCGATGCAGACCAGGACGAGCGGCGGGTCGAGCGATACCGAGGTGAAGGAGTTGGCCGTCATGGCGTGCGGCACGTCTCCCCCGGTCGTCACCACGGTGACGCCTGTGGCGAAGGTGCCGAACGCGCGTCGCAGCGCCTTGGTGTCCGTCAGCGGTGTGGTTGATGGGTGGAGTTGCACGCCAGACCTCCTGGAATCCGTCCTAGGACGCGTACGGTTCGAGGGCTCTCACCAGTGCCTCGGGGACCCTGGCGGGTGCCGTCCTGGTGTTGGGCCCGCGCATGCAGGCCACCCGCTGCCTGCCGCGGGCGATGAGCGTCTCGCTCCCGTCCTGGTTCAGCCGCATGTAGTCGAAGCCGAACTCCACCTGGGTCTGGGTGAGCTCGGTGAGCCGCATGCGGATGGACAGCTCGTCGAAGGCGGTGATCTCCGCGAAGAACTCGCAGTCGACCTTGAGCGTGAAGAGCTTGAGATCGTCCTGGAGGTCGGCGAGCACGTCGGGCGCCCGCTCCTTCAGGAACATCTCCCGGCACCGGCCCTGCCAGCGCAGGTAGTTGACGTAGTAGACGTTGCCCACGAGGTTGGTCTCCTCGAAGCCGACCGTGTGGACGTACTCGAAGTACTTGCTCATGGCTGGGTCCGCCCTTCGGTGAGTACCGCGACGACGACGGGGTCGGGCAGGTCCCGCACGGCCGTCACGAGTGTGGCGACGCGCAGCTCCGCCGTGGCGAAGACCACCCACGCGTCACGTTCCGCCGGGGTGATGATGAGTTCGGCGCCGCCGAGCCCGGCGGCCCGCAGGCAGCGTTCGGCGGCCGCGACCCGGGCCGCCGCCGTGTCCGGCCGCTCCCCGGTCTCCGCCGCCACGCGCTCGGCCAGCGCCGCCCCGCCGGCCTGCCCACCGGCCTGCCCGCCGGTCTGCCCGCCGGTCTGCTGTACGGGCGCGATCGCGCAGGCGACGGTCCCGGGGCCCGCCACGGACAGCGTGAGGCCGTCCATGTGGGCCGTGACGGGGTCGCCGGCGCCGCGGCCGGCGATGCGGGACCCGGCCAGCGCGCCGCGCTCGCCCGCGTCCTGCCCGCCCGGTTCGACGCAGGCGGCCAGCCGGACGCCGGTCAGGTCCTCCAGGGTCCGCTCCAGGTAGGGCCCGAGCAGCGGCGCCACCCACGGCCCCCGGCCGTCCTTCTTGCGCACGGCCTGCAGCCGCAGGCCCTCCCACCGCTCCACGACCTGCCCGTCCGGCGCGCGTACGGCGATGTCGTAGACGTAGGCGTCGCCGTCCCTGCCGCGCTCGGTCGCGCAGTAGCGCAGCCGGTCGTGCCCGGCCAGCGCCGGGCCGCCCGGGTGGATCCGGTCGACGCCGGTCGGCAGCAGGGTGGCGTCGGGGACGCACACCTGGTTGCCGTGCATGAGGGCGTCGCGCATGCCGGGGTCGCCCAGCAGCAGCTCGCCCGGCAGGTAGGCGGCGAACCAGTCGCCGTCGTCGACCACCGCCACGTCGGCCTCGACGGCGCGCGCCTCGGCCCGGTGGTAGCGGGCCAGCCGCTGGAACCGCTTGCCCTGGAACAGCACGTCGCCGTACATCTCGGCGGCGGGGTCCAGCGCGACCGCCGCGAGGCCGTCGCCGGCCTGCTCGGGCGGCCCGGCGGGGGCGGCGTCACCGGTCAGCGTGAGCACCGCCCGGAAGTGGTCGACCTCGTAGCCGGTGTCGCCGCTGCGGATGCTCACGGCCAGCGTGTCGTCGTCGCCGGTGACGGCGGCGGCGACGCGCAGCGTGGTGCTGCCGCCGGGCGGCACCACGATCGGGCGCAGGAACTCCGCCCGCTCGATGACCGGCGTGACCTCCCGCCCGGTGGTGGCCAGCGCGGCCTGGGCCATGGCCTCCATCCCGAACACCGCCGGGAACAGCAGGTTGCCGTCCAGGTGGTGGTCGGCCAGGTAGAGGTCGGTGCCGTCGGTGAGCTCCAGCTCGGTGACGAGCTCCACGCCGTGGTAGCGGATCAGCGGCTTGCCGACGAACCGCAGCAGGGGCAGCTCCGGCCGGTCGTAGCGGACGGTGTGGATGCCCTCGGTGCGCCCGCTGACGACCACGACGCGGGGGGCGTCCGGGTCGGCGACGAGCCGCCGCATGATCTCCACGCCGTCGGCGGCCGGGATCGGGGTGACGCCCTGCCGGGTCAGCCGGTCGACGACCGACAGCCGCTCGCCCATGCCGACGTCGGACCAGACCGACCACTCCATGCACAGGGTCCGGCAGCCCGGGTGCCGCTCGGCGAACTCGCGCGTCAGCTCGGCCAGCCACTCGTTGGCCGTCGCGTAGTGCGCCTCGCCGGGCAGCCCGGCCCGGCCGATGATGCTGCCGAAGGCGACCAGCAGGCGCAGCCGGTCGCCGTCGACCGCGTCGAGCACGTGGCGCAGGCCGTCGACCTTCGGGGCGAAGGTGCGGCGCACGGCGTCCATGCCGAGCGTGGCCAGCGACTCGGGCTCGTTGCGGCCGGCGCCGTGCAGCACCGCCGTCACCGGGCCGAGCGCCCGCTCGACCTCGGCGACCGCGTCGCGCACCTGGGCGGCGTCGGTGACGTCGGCCCTGGCGTAGTGGACGTTCAGCCCGGCGTCGGCCATCCGCCGCAGGTTGGCGGCCAGCTCCTCGTCGGCCGCCGGGTCGGAGCGGCCCAGCACGGCCAGCGCGGCCCCGGCGTCTCCTGCCACCGCCAGCGCGCACTCCGCCGTGATGCCCTTGCCGCCGCCGGTGACCAGCAGGACGTCGGAGGCGTCCAGCGGGTGCTCGGTGCGGGCGGGGCGTACGGGCAGCGCGCGCATGGTCGGCACCCGGCGCGCGCCGTCGTCGTCGTAGTACGCCTCGGCGTAGACGTCGGTGGCGGCCACCTCGGCGGCTACCCAGGCTGCCGCTTCGGGGATCGCCGGTACGTGCACGATGGTGGTGCGGAGCCCGGTGGACTCCAGGTGGAGCGTCTTGGCCAGGCCCGCCGCGCCCCGTCCGTGCTGGACGAGCACGAACCGGGTGCCGGGTCCGCCCGCGAGGGCCGCCTGCGCGCCGAGCAACGCCTGTTCGACGTCGTCGGGCGAGCACTGCGGAGGTAGGCACACCAGTACACCGGATCCGACCTTCCCGCGTTCGAGCGCCTCGCGCAGCGGCTGGGCGACGGGCGAGGCGGCCGGGCCCGTGCCTCCGTACACCTGCCAGGAGCCGCCGGCCTCGGCGGCGGCCCTGGCGGGCAGCGGCAGCTCGTCGAGGTCGACGGCGAACGACCGGACCCACGGGGCGGCGCCCGTCACCCCGGTCACCGTCCGCCTGCCCGGCTCGGCCGCCAGCTTGTCCAGCTCCTCGCCCAGCTCGCGCAGGCTGGCGGTGGCGAGGTTGGCCGGGGTCTGCCCGGCGGGCAGGCCGAGCTGCTGGGTGGCCTGGTCGATGATGTGCATGACGGTGACGGAGCTGAGGTGCAGCTCGTCGAGCGGTTTGCTGTCCTCGGTGACCATCTCCAGGGGCAGCTCCGCGCGGGCGGCGGCCAGGCGGCGCAGCAGGTCCGTGGTGGACTCGCCGGGCTCGCCCTGGCCGGTGGACGCGGCCGACGCGGTGGACGCGGTGGACGCGGTGGCCGGAGCGGCCGGTTCGGCCGGCTGCCCGCTCGCCTGCGCGACGGTGATCTTCGGCGCCTGCTCGGTCGGGCTCATGAGGAACGACAGCTCGCGGCCGACCTCCATCGGCCGGGTGAGCCGCCCGTGGAACAGCTCCTCGTGCGCGACGGGCACGCCCGTCACGTACGCGGCGCCGAGCACCCGCAGCAGCCCGGTCAGCGACTCGTCGTCGGTGTCGAGCGCGATGGCCGGCACGTCGGTGACGGCGGCGGCCAGCCCGCTGAGCACGCGGCCGGGGCCGACCTCGATCAGCAGGTCGAGGCCGTCGGCGGCCTGTTCGAGCGCCTGGGTGAAGCGCACCGGGGCGGTGATCTGCTCCCGCAGCAGCGCGGGGATGTCGCCGTCCGGCGCGAGCGCGGTCCCGGTGACGGTGGAGACGACCCGGCGGCCGATCCTGCCGAACCGCTCCCGCTCCAGGTAGGGCGTCAGGGCCTCGGCGGCGGGCGCGACCAGCGGCGAGTGGAAGGCGTGCGAGACCTTCAGCCTGGTCCAGCTCACCCCGGCGGTCACGGCGGCCCGGCCGACCTCCTCGATCGCCTCGACGGGGCCCGCGACGACGGTCTGGTTCGGGCCGTTGTAACCCGCGATGACCACCGGCAGGTCGCCGATCAGGGCGGTCACGGTCGCCGGGTCGGCGCGCACGCCGGCCATGGTGCCCGACTCGCTGTTCTCGGTCATGGCCCGGCCCCGGCCGGTGGCCAGCCGCAGCAGCGCCTGCTCGTCCATCGCGCCGGCCCAGTGCAGGGCCGACAGCTCGCCCAGGCTGTGGCCGACGGCGACCTCCGCCTCGACGCCGAGCAGGGACAGCGCCCGAAGCCCGGCCATCGAGCCGGTGACGATGCGCGGCTGGGCCACGGCCGTGGCGACCACGTCGCCGCCGGCCGGCAGCCCGGCCTCGGTGTACAGCTCGTCCACGTCGGCGAACCGCCTGCGCAGCGCGCCGCCGCCGGTGCCGCGCCCCGACCCCTGGCCGGGGAAGAGGTAGCCGACCCTGGCGGTCCCGGCGGCGTGGCCGTAGAAGGCCTTGCCGTCGGGGGTGAGCAGCCTGCGCTCGCCGGAGTCGATCGCCTCCAGCACCCGCGCGAGCTGCCGTTCGGCCTCGTCGGGGGTGGCGGCGACCACGGCGGCCCGGTAGGGCAGGCCGCGCAGCTCGCCTTCGAGCGTCGCGGCCAGGTCGGTGAGCTCGGCGTAGGACACGGCGGGCACGTAGTCGTGCATCCGCGCCACCCGCTCGCGCAGCTGCTCGGGCGTGCCGCCGTCGAACAGCAGCAGCTCGGCGTCCTGCAGCGAGGAGGCCAGCAGCTTGGTGCGGCGGCCCAGCCTCCGCCTGGGGGCCGGGTTCTCGATCACCACGTGCGAGTTGATGCCGCCGAAGCCCATGGCGCTGACGCCGGCCCGCAGCGGGGCGTCGGCGGGCCACGGCTCGGCCACGCGCAGCGCCCGCAGTTGCGCCTCCTCGCCGGTCAGCACCTCGTGCGGGTCGACGCAGCCGAGCGTGGGCGGCAGCACCTGCTCGTGCACCGCCATGACGGCCTTGATCAGCCCGGCCACCCCGGCCGCCGCCTTGGCGTGGCCGATCATGCCCTTGATCGAGCCGACGGCGGCGGGCCCGCCGCTCGCCCCGGCCTCGGCCCTGGCCCGCGACAGCGCGGTCAGCTCCGTCGCGTCGCCGACCGCCGTGCCGGTCCCGTGGCCCTCGAACAGCGGCACCGTGTCGATGCCGAACCCGGCCTTCTCGTACGCCCGCCGCAGCGCGAGCTGGTAGCCGCTCACCTCGGGCCGGGTCATGCTGCCCCGGCCGTCGGAGGAGATGCCCCAGCCGGCGATCGTGGCGTAGACGCGGTGCCCGGCGGCGACCGCGTCCTCCTCGCGCATCAGCACGACGATGCCGCAGCCCTCGCCCGGCCAGAAGCCGTTGGAGTGCCGGTCGTACAGCCGGAAGTCGCTCTTGGCCAGCGCCCCCGTCTTGGCGAAGCCGATCACCTCGAACGGGTCGATGGACAGGTCCACGCCGCCGGCGATCGCCACGTCGAGGTCGCGGTCGGCCAGCGCCTTGCTCGCGGTCACCACCGACAGCAGCGACGAGGAGCAGGCGCCGTCGACGATGTAGCCGCCGCCGTTGAGGTCGAAGTGGTTGCAGATCCGCCCCGCGATGGTGTTGGCCAGGGCGCCCGCGAGCGTGTCCTCGTCCACCGGCGGGAACGGGCTCTTGAAGGCCGCCTCGTAGGCGCCGAGGAAGCCGGCCAGCTTGTCGTCGTCCCAGCCCTGCTCGCGCAGCGCCGCCGCGAGCGTGCGCCGCACGTACGGCCAGCGCAGCCGCAGCGCGTTGGCGCGGCTGAACTCGCCGGTGAGCGTGTTGCCCACGACGACGCCGGTGCGCTCCTTCGGCAGGCCCTCGGCGCCGGGGAACCCGGCGTCGGCCAGGGCCCGGCCCGCCATGTCGAGGGCGAGCCAGTGGGTGAGGTCGGCCGAGCGGTAGGTGCTGCCGGCGATCCGGTGGGCGACCCGGTCGAAGGCGTAGCCCTCGATGACGGCGGCGGTCTTGGCGTAGAAGCGGTCGGGCGTGGCGGGATCGGGATCCCAGTAGTCGTCGTGCCGCATCCGCTCGTCAGGCAGCCGCCTGAAGGCTCTGCGGCCGGCGATGGCGTTCTCCCACAGGGCGCGGGGGGAGTCCGCGTCGGGGTATCGGCAGGCGAGACCGACGATCGCGATCCTGCTCATGCCCGCGCGACCTCTTTCTCGGCGGTGGCGATGGCCGCGGCCGCCGCCGCGGTGACCCGGGCGGCGTCGCGCTCGCGGGCCAGCTCGACCGCGCGCAGCGACCACAGGAAGCCGCCGCGGACGACGCACACGATCGCGGTGGCGAAGAAGATCCCGTACGGGATGTTCATGCCGGTGAGCAGGCCGTAGGTGAGGGCCACGCCGGCGCCGAAGGCGACCTGGGAGAGCGGCTTGGACGGGCTCGTCCCCGGGTCGGTGATCATGTAGTTGGTGAACAGCACGAACGCGACGCCGGTCATCATCGACAGGCCGCCGAGGATGGAGACGTCGTCCACGATGAGCCCGCGCACGATCGCCTGGAGGGCGAACACGCTCACCCAGGCGCCGATCAGCCACATGCGGTTGGTGAGCTTGGCGTTCAGCATCGTACCCGCGGTGATGATGATCAGGGGCACGATCCAGTCGATCGGGTTGGTCACGTGCTCGGTGAAGTGGTACGGCGGCGCGATGCTCGCCCAGGGCAGGAGCACCAGGATCACGGCGATGCCGAAGTTGGACGGGTTCATGAAGTGGCGCAGCCGTCCGCGCACCGGCGCCCTGAGCACCCACTTGGCGCCGACCGCGACCGCGATGCCGAACATCATGACCAGCACCTGGTCGTTGACGTAGATCAGCATGTTGAGCGCGATGCTGGTGATGTGGGCCGGGTAGAGGAACTCCACCAGGCCGCGGAAGCCGTTGCCGCGGAAGCGGGCCGGGCGGCCCTCGGCGCGGGCGCCGATCCACTCCAGGGCGATCTCGATGGTGTAGCCGGTCGCCATGGCGATCAGCGGCCACGTCCACGGCTGCTCGAAGCCCAGGACGGTGTAGCCGAGGATGTTGAAGATCGTGATCGAGAGGGCGAACCTGCGCAGCGCGGTGATGACCTTCGGGTCGTGGCGCGGCGGGCCGCCGGCCTTCTTCTCGGGCTGCGCCGCCGGCGCGGTCTTGTCAGCGGCCATGACGTCACTTCTCCTTCGCTTGCGAGCCGAGCTGGATGGCGTGCCTGCCCGGGCTGAGCTGAAGATCCTGCTCGCGCACCTGTCCCGTGCGGTCGCGCCAGCGCAGGTGGACCTTCACCGGCCCGGTCACGTGCTCGCCGAGCCCCAGGTGCACCTCGTGGCTGCGCCGGCCGGAGTGGCCGCTGCCGCCGTCGACGCGCCCGATCACGGTGCGGTCGCCGACCGTCGCCGTGGCCTCGGCGCCGATGGCCGGGGAGCCCTGCGCGCCGGTGGCGTTTTCGTGGGTGAGCTGGAGCGTGATGGCCGATCCGGCCGGCGCGCTCTGGTTGTGGTAGAAGATCGGCGCGTCCCACTGGCGGGCGACCGCGAGGTCGAGCAGCCCGTCGCCGTCGGCGTCGCCGGTCGCGATGCCGCGCGTCGGCACCGGCACCGCCAGGCCGAGCTGGCGGGAGATGTCGGCGTACGTGCCGTCGCCCTTCTTGGCGAAGAAGGCGAGCGTCTGGCTGCCGGCGATGTCGGCGCCCTCCCTGACCACGGGCCAGGAGTGCGGGTTGCGCACGACGGCGTCGTTCGCGGTGGCCAGCTCCTGGAGCTGCGCCCACCGGTTCACCCAGCCCTTGACGAAGCCGGTCGCCTGGACGATGGCGGGGTCGCCGCCGTTGTTGAAGTCGTCGATCTTGACGTCCCAGCCCCAGCCGGTCCACGCGGTCCGGTCCTGGGCGCTGCGGTCCTCGAAGGGCGCCACGCCGTCGGCGAGCTGGGCGCGTACGCCGGCCCGGTCCTTCGCCGTGTTGTAGAAGGCGAAGTTGCTCTCCTGGATGCCGAACGAGGTGGTGATGTTGCTGACGAAGGTGTCGTAGAGGCCGTCGCCGTCGAGGTCGCCGAAGTCGGAGCCCATGCCCTTGAACGAGTCGTGGCCGAGCGACTTGGACTTGGGCACCCACGGCGTGCGGGAGCCCTCGGCCAGCGAGAAGGAGATCTTGCCGGGCGTGGACCGGTTGTACAGCAGCCGGTCAGGGCCGAAGTCGTTGTTGAGGAACAGCTCGGGAAGCAGGTCGCCGTCCAGGTCGGCGGTGCTGGCGCCGAGCTCCCAGCCCTTGGAGACGTCCTTGTCCAGCACGTTGTCGAGCCGGTCGAAGGACGGGGCGCCCGCGGTGACGCCGGTCCAGCGGAAGAAGTAGTTCTCGCCGCCGTTGACCGCGCCGGACATCGAGTCGTTCATCTCGACGCCGCCGTTGACCTTGTCGTCGAGGACGGGGCCGTGGGGGAAGTAGTTGCCGATGAAGATGTCGAGGTGGCCGTCGCCGTCGAAGTCGGCGGTGGTGGCGGTGTTGCTGTTCCACTGCGGCCCGGTGTAGGTGGCGCCGCCGGCGCCGGGCACCAGCTCGGCGGCCGTGAACGCGTCCGCGGACAGCGTCGTGGCCCCGGTCCTGGCCAGGTGGACGATCGGGGTGCGGCCCCAGTAGTACGTCAGGACGTCGGTGCGGCCGTCCTCGTTGAAGTCACCGGCGATGCAGCCCATGGGGGCGATCGCGTCGTTCATCGGCAGCGTGCCGGTGGACAGCGCGAACGGCTTGTAGCGGTCCGAGCGCGCGCCCGGCGTGGGGGTCACCACGACCCGGTCGATGCGGGGGTCGGTGACGCACAGGTCGTTCGACAGGCCGTCCATGTCGAGGTCGTTCATGGCGATCCCGGCCCCGACGGAGGAGATCCAGGCGTCGATGTGCGTGTAGCGCTGGTTCACCGCGCGGATGGTCTGCTGCGGCAGGTCCGACGGCAGGGCGATGCTCAGCGGCTTGAACGCGTACGCGCCGGCCAGCTCCGCCTTCTCCTCGTCGGAGGCGAAGGACGGGCTGCCGATGACGAACAGGGCGGCCATCACCACGAGGGCGACGACTCCGGCCTGTTGCCGGCGCAGCCAGGTGGCTACCGTGGTCACGGGGTGACACCTCCAAGGGAGACGAATTCGCCGGCTATCCGCTGCCGCCAGATCTCGAAGGCGGGCAGCTCCCCCGGCAGGGACGGTGCGGGCATGGACTGGATGCAGATCTCGGCGGCCTGCTCGGCCGTGGTGCCGCAGAGGATGGCGGTGGCCTGGCGGGTGTGCGGGCCGAGGAGCCCGGCCCGGATCCTGGCCTCGGCGGCGAAGGCGCTGCCCTGGGCGAGCTGGCCTCGGTAGGGGCCGGCCCGGTCGCGCAGCTCCCACAGCTCGTCGCCGGTGGCGCCGCCCGCGTAGGTGGCGGCCAGGCCGGTGCCCGCGTACAGGTCGGGGCGGCGCTCCTCGGGGAAGCTCTCGATGAGCGACGTCACCTGTTCGACGTCGGTGCCGCCGACGAACCACAGGGCGCGGCCGATGCCCTGGTCGACGGCGCGGGCCGCGTACGCCTCGTGCCCGGCGGGCCAGGGGAAGCGCGTCTCGCGCACCTGCCGGCGCACGTACTTGTCGGTGTGGAAGTACGCCTGGTGGAAGCCGTAGCCGTCGTGCACGAGCCACAGCAGCAGCGGGTCGAGCTGGGCGGGGTCCGGCCACAGGAAGCGGGGCAGCCGGGCCATGGCCCAGCCGATCCCGACGTAGATCATGTAGTTGTGGCGGTCGCCGCGCCCGGCGAGCGTGCCCTTCACCCTCCGCAGGTTGGCGAGGGAGGCGCAGTCCAGCACGGCGAGTCCCATCCCGGCGCCCTCGTAGGCGAAGCCGCGGAACCGGTCGGGGATCTGCTCCAGCCGGTCCTCCGCCTCAGCGGGAGTGCGCGACTCGGCGGCGTACGCGAAACCGGTGAGGAATATCTCGCCAACTTTCTCCAATAATTCGCGGGCCGCCTCGTTTTTTACATGGAAACCGCGGACGGCGAGCTTGGTCTCCGTGACACTGGGGGTAAGTATTCGCTTTCTCAGCGATCGAAGCAGGCCGGCCATAACAACCCTTCACCGCTCAACCAGCAGGTACTGTCTTCTCATTGACACATGACGTGGAATCTTCGGGCAACTCCGGTCGTGCTTACCGCGTTAATGCGGGATCATCGTGCGGCGTTTTCAACCGCGAAATGCGCGCGTACGTTGCGGCGCCACTGCTCGTAATCCGGGACGCCGCCGGGACGGCCGGGCCCGACCGCGGTGTCGTCGGCGAGCGCGACGGCGGCGTCGACGGACAGGCCGGTGAGCACGTTCCCGGCGGCCTCGCTGTGCGCGGGGACGTGGCCGGAGTAGTGGCGGGCCTTGAGCGCGAACACCGAGCCCTGGGCGAGCTCGTCGCGGTGCTCGCCGGCCTCCTCGCGCAGCGCGGCCAGCGCGCCGCCCGCACTGCCGCCCGCGAACGTGGCGGCCAGGCCGACGCCGCTCCACAGGTCGGCCTGCCGGGCGGTGGCGAAGCGCCGCACGGCGGCGGCGACGTCGGGCGCCCGCCCGCCGTGGATGAACCACAGGGCGCGGCCCACGCCCTGGTCGACCGCCCGGGGGAAGTAGCCGGGCTCGCCGCGCCACGGGTACGGGGCGGGCACCCGCTGCTCGTCGACGTATCGCCGGGTGTGGAAGTAGGCCAGGTCGAAGCCGTAGCCGTCGACCGCGAGCCAGCTCATCACCGGGTGGTAGGGCGAGCCGGAAAGGTCGGGCAGCACCTTCTTCCACAGCGGCCTGGGCAGCCGGGCCATGGCGAAGCCGATGCCGATGTAGGCGAGGAAGATGTGCGGCTGCCCCGGGCCGAGCAGCAGGTCCCGGGTGCGCTGCCGCCGCCTGCCGCCCATGGCGTCGAGCACGGTGAAGGCCATGGTCGCGCCCTCGTAGGCGAAGCCGCGGTGGTCGGCGGCGACCAGGTCGAGCCTGCGCTGCACCTCCCACTGGTCACGCGCGTCGATGCCCCATTCGAAGCCGCAGACGACGGCCTGCGGGATCGCCTCCAGCCGCTCGGTGTCGGCGGTGGGCGGGCCGGGGAAGCCGCGTCCGGCGAACGTCACCTCGGCCAGGGACGGGGCGAGCACGAGCCTGCGGAGCGAACCGAAAAATGTCGACATCGTGGAACCTCTCCTCGCCTACCGACTCGACCGGCCGTAGGGCCGGGCACCTCAACAGGATGCGTTCGGCGGCGGGAGGGGGCTTTTCGCAGATTGCGGTGGTAGCCCAAATCGCCACGAATAGCACGAATGCGGATGGGAGAGGTCAGCCGGCCCAGCCGCTGAGCCGCCAGCTCCCCGCGACCGGCCGGCGCACCAGCGCGGCCGGGTCCGACCAGGCCCGCTCCTCCTCGGACCTGGCCCTGGCCCGCGCCACCAGCCGGGTGACGGCCAGGACGACGGCCTCCAGCTCCTCCGGGGTCGCGTTCCCCCGGACGGTGATCAGTTCGGCGATCGGCTCCATCACGCACCTCCGCCTCCGACCGTGTGGCCGGGCGGCGGGAGCGCGCAACTCCGTCAGTGCTCCACCTGGCTGTCGAACTCGACGACCAGCGGAAGGTCCACCCTCCTCCTGATGTTCAGCTTGCGGTAGGTGCGGGTGAGGTGCTGCTCGACCGTGCTGAGCGTGATGTAGAGGCGCGCCGCGATCTCCCGGTTGGCGTAGCCGGCCGCGGCCAGCGCGGCCACCCGCCGCTCGGCGTCGCTCAGCACGCCGATCAGCTCGCTCGGCAGCGGCGCCGGCACCACGCTCGGGTCGTCGGCGCGGCTCAGCGCGTCGATCATCGGCTCGGCCCGGCACTCGCGCGCCGCCGCCTGCGCCCGGCCCGCGATCGTCCGGGCGCGCCGGTACTCGCCCAGCGAGTCGTACGCCTCCACCAGGTCGAACAGCGCCCGGGTCAGCTCGTAGCGGTCGCCGGCCATCTGCAGGTACTCGGTCGCCTGCCGCAGCAGGGCCGGACGGCGGGCCGGCTCGGAGACGGCCGCCTGCAACCGCAGCGCGATCCCCCGGCCCCGGCGCAGCTCGGCGCCGCACATGCTCAGCTGGGTCTCGATGAGCTCCCTGGCCTCCTCGACGTGCCCCATCCGCAGGCACGCCTCCCCCGCGTCGGCACGCCACGGGATCAGGCCCGGCGTGTCCAGGTTCCAGGTGACCATGAGCTCGCCGCAGCGCTGGAAGTCGCGCAGCGCCAGCGCGAAGTACTCGTTGGCCAGGCTGTAGCGCCCGCGCGCGTACAGGTAGTGCAGGCCGTAGCGGGTCTGGAACATCGTCTCGGGCACCGGCCGGTCCAGGTACTCGCGGACCGCGTCGTACCTGCCCATCGCCGTCAGCGCGATGATCAGGCTGCTCAGCGGCCCGCCGATGGCGACGCCCCAGCTGCTCATCGGGATGGTGTCGAGCGCGATGCGGGCGTGGTGCGCGGCGGCGGGCATGTCGCCCTGCCGGATCGCGATCTCGGCGCGGATCGCTGCGAGCCTGGCCTGGCGGCTGGGCGCCTGCCTGGACATCGCCTCGGCGCTGAACCGCTCGCACCACGGCACCGCGCGGTCGCAGCGGCCCGCGTAGGTGAGGGCGAGCAGCGCGTTCTCCACGGTGTCCATCGACATCTCGTCGAGGTGGGAGTCCTCCAGGATGCGCTCCACCGCGTTCATGCTCTCCTCGCGCGGGCCCCGCGTGAGCACCTCGGCGAGCGCCAGCGTGGCCTCCACCCGCCGGTTGACGGCCACCGACACCAGGCCCGCCAGCGCGCGGCGGCCCGCCGGGCGCGGCAGGCCGGTCAGCAGCGGCGGGTGGGTGACGCGCAGCCAGAGCTGGGCGACGACCATCTCGGCCATCGTCTCGTGGTCGGCGGCGTCGCCCTCCTCGCCGAGCTGCTCCAGCACGTCGCGGGCGTCGTCGAAGCGGCCGTGCCACAGCAGCGCGCGGGCCAGCACGACCACGTCGCCGCCGCGCAGGCTGCCCCGGTTGACCGCCTCGGCCAGCTCGGCCAGGTGACCGGCGGGCGCGGCCGGGTTGATCCGCCACTCGGCCCGCACCAGCATCGTCATGATCTTCAACCGGCGCTGCTCGTCGTCGCACTCGCGCCAGGCCAGCCGCAGGTAGGCGACGGCCGACTCGACCTGGCCGGCGCGCAGCGCGTTCCTGGCGGCCTCCTCCAGCGTGGGCAGCACCCAGGGCGCCTCCACCCGGGCCGCCTGCAGCAGGTGGTCGGCGACCACGCAGGGCGTCATGCCCGCGTCGTGCGCCACCTCGGCGGCCCGGCGGTGCAGGTCCATGCGCTCCTGCTGGTCGATGCCCGCCAGGACGGCGCGGCAGACCGACTGGTGGCGAAAGTCGCGGCCGGAGACCAGCCCGGCCGCGCCGAGCGAGAGCAGCTCCCTGCTGATGTCGATCGGCGCGATGCCGAGCAGCCGGTCGAGCCCGTCGGTCTCGCCCAGCACGGCGAGCCCGCGCGCCACCCGCATCGTCTGCGGGTGCCCGCGCTGCAGGCACGACAGCACCGCCTGGCCGAACTGATCGCCCACGACCGGCTCCGGAGGCGGCTCGCCCACCGAGCGCAGGTACTCGCGGTAGTCCTCGGCCAGCGCGCCGGCCAGCAGCGGGTTGCCGCCGCTGAGCGTGTACCACTCCTTGGCGAAGCGCTCGGTCGCCTCCGTGCCGAGCTCGGCCGCCATCAGCTCCTCGACGCCATCGCGCGACAGCGGCGAGAGCTGGAGCCTGCGGCAGTGCGGCTGGCGCAGCAGGTCGGTCTCGAAGTACGCGTCGGCGCAGCGCATCCGGTCCGAGTGCGCGAACACGGCCACGATCCTGGCGCTCCTGGCCCGCCTGGCGAGGTAGGCCAGGCAGAGCAGCGAGGTGCGGTCGGCGTGGTGCACGTCGTCGACGGCGATCACCAGCGGGCACCGCTCGGACAGGTCCAGCAGGACCGTGCAGAGCGCGTGCACCACCTGGGCGTCGACGAGCTGGTCGGCCTCGGGCCCGGCCACGGTCGCGGCCCGGCTGCCCTCCTCGATGAGGGCCATCGCGCGGGCGTGGTCGGCCTCGGGGAGGGGCGCGTCCTGGATGAGCTGGCGCAGCACGCCGAGCGGCAGGTCGCGCTCCATGAGCGAGCCGGTCGCCGAGACGGCCAGCGCGCCGAGCTCGATGGCCTGCTCGGCCAGGGAGCGCAGCAGCGTGCTCTTGCCCGTCGCGACGGGGCCGCTGACCAGGGCGATCCGGCCCCGGCTCAGCACCGCGTTGGCGAGGAGCGACTCCAGAGCAGCCAGCTCCTCGTGTCGTTCGATCAGTCCCATGGCCGTCTCCCCTCGAATCGCCGCGGTCAGATCGGCAGGACCCGTCCTGACGGTGTCCGCAGGTCGAGCCAGTAGCGGTGGCCGTCGTCACGGGTGCGCGGCCTGCGCTTCCGCACCTGGGTGCGCCTCATGATCCTCACCTCGGATTCGCTGCCTGGTCCGAACGCTATGCCGGGGGCCCATCGCATCCTTATCGTCCGGCTATCAACCGCCGTGCCCGGGCCGGAACGGGCCGCTGACGTCGGCATTCGGGGTCCGCCGGGGGGCGCGGGGCGGGCGGCGCGGGCACGGCCGGCGCGGGCACGGCGGGCCAGGACCGCGCCACGGCCGACCCGACGGCGGCGAGCACGGCCGCCTCGACGTCGCCGCGGATGCCGGCGCCCCACACCGCCCGGTCGCCGTCGCCGAACCGCGCGTAGACGGCCACCTCCTCGCGCTCGCCCGCCGGGCCGCCCATGTGGTGGACGGCGCGCACGTCGAAGCCCTTGTCGGCCAGGGCCGCGCGCAGCGTGCGGAGCGTCCCGGCCCAGGCCGCCCCGCCGTACGCGGGGCCGTCGAGGTAGAGCTCGACCGTGGCGCCCTCCACCGCCGGAGGCGCCTGCGCGACCGCGTACGTGGCCTCGAAGACCTCCCGGACGCGCTCGGGCGGGATCTCCCCGCCCTCGGCCTCCGCCAGCGCCTGCACGACCTGCGCGAAGTCGATCTGCAGCGGCCTGGGCAGCGTGAGCCCGTGCCTGGCGCTCATCACGTAGGCCAGCCCGCCCTTGCCCGACTGGCTGTTGATGCGCACGACGGCCTCGTACGTCCGGCCCACGTCCCTGGGGTCGACCGGCAGGTACGGCATGCTCCACGGCAGCTCCGACGGCGCGAGCCCGGTCCGCGCCGACTCCCGTTCCAGCGCGTCGAACCCCTTCTTGATCGCGTCCTGGTGGGCGCCGGAGAACGCCGTGTAGACCAGGTCACCGCCGTACGGGTGCCGCGCGGGCACCGGGATGCCGGTGCAGCTCTCCACGACCCGGCGGACCCGGTCCAGGTCGGAGAAGTCGATGCCGGGGTCGATGCCCTGGGTGTAGAGGTTCATGCCGAGCGTCACCAGGCACACGTTGCCGGCCCGCTCGCCGTTGCCGAACAGGCAGCCCTCGATCCGCTCGGCCCCCGCCATCAGGGCCAGCTCGGCCGCCGCCACGCCGGTGCCGCGGTCGTTGTGGGTGTGCACCGACAGGCAGATGTGCTCGCGCCTGGACAGGTTGCGGTGCATCCACTCGATCTGGTCGGCGAAGACGTTCGGGGTCGAGCGCTCGACGGTCGTGGGGAAGTTGAGGATGATCGGCCGGTCCGGGCCGGGCTCCCACACGTCCATGACCGCCTCGCAGACCTCCAGGGAGAAGTCCGGCTCGGTGTCGTTGAAGTGCTCGGGCGAGTACTGGAAGGCCAGGTCGCAGCCGGGGATGAGCTTGTCGGCGTAGGCCATGACCAGGCGGGTGCCGTGCACGGCCAGCTCGCGGCACTGCTCGCGGTCCATGCCGAACACCAGGTTCCGGATGGCCGGCGAGGTGGCGTTGTAGAGGTGCAGGGTCGCCCTGGCGGCCCCGCGCAGGCTCTCCACGGTCCGCTCCACCAGGTCCTCGCGGGCGGGCACGAACGCGGTGATGCGCACGTCGTCGGGGATGCGGTCCTCCTCGACGAGGAGGCGGACGAAGTCGTGGTCGTCCTGGCTTGCCGACGGGAAGCCGACCTCGATCTCCCGGTAGCCCATGCTCACCAGGAGCTCGAACATGGCCAGCTTGCGCTCGGGGCCCATCGGCCTGGCGAGCGCCTGGTTGCCGTCGCGCAGGTCTGTCGACAGCCAGCGCGGCGCGGCGGTGATCGCGGCCGTGGGCCACGTCCGGTCGTGGAGCGGGATCAGCGGAAATGCGTCATACCGATTGGTGTTCATCGCGCGCCCTACTCAGTTGAACGAGCCGAAATAGGCGGAATAAGAGTGCGGCGAGAGCAGAACGTTAATTTGATAGGTGCACGCCTCGTCCGTCATGCGGAACACGACGACGATCTCCGGATAAGCGGCGGTGAGCCCGAGGCTCACGAAGTAGCGATCACTTCCGAAGACGATTCTGTACAGGCCGCGGTCGAGCCGGTGCTCCCGCCACTCCTTGACGCGCCCTTCGTGATCGGTCACCGACTGGGCGTCGATCACCCAGTGACCGTTGTCGGCACGGTCCAGACGCACGTCCACGCTGGCGGCCGGCCGCCCGTAGACGCTGTCCAGCGCCTGCACGTCAATCCCCATCAAACGCCACCTGTTCAGGAGTTCCGTCTGCCGCGGTTCGTCCGCGCCCAGGTGGTCGCCCCCCGGGCCTGTTGGCCACCCGAGTGACCCGCCGCGTGCTCGCGCCACCCGGGCTCGCGACAAGGGTTGCGGCGGCCGCTATCGCCGCGCCTTCGTCGCGCTATCGCCGGATCCCCGCCGCGCTATCGGGCACTTATCGGGGCCCGCGGCGGGCCGGCGAACGCCTTATCGCCGATTGCGGGGTTTTCCGCGGAAGCGCTCCGGGGAATGGCCGTCGACCTGCTCGAATGGCGCGCCGGAAGCGCGCCGATATGGGGTCGATGGTCGCCGGTGCGAGCGTTTGGGCCGAGCGGCGGGGAGAGCGCCGCGACATCCAGACGGAGGTACGCACCATGGGCCGGACCATCGCCACAAGCGCCGCCAGGATCCGCATGTCGATCATCGTTCTCGCGGCGGCCGCAGCCGCTTTCCTGGCCCTGGGTTCGACCGTGCCGGCATACGCGGCGGCCGCGTCCGCCACCGAGCAGGGCCCCGGCGACCCGTGGGGCATCGTGTCCAACGGTCCCGGCGACCCCTGGGGCATCGCGGCCGACGGCCCCGGCGACCCCTGGGGCTGAGCATCCCGGAGCGAGCGGCCGACGACCTCAGGGTCTCGGCCGTTTCGCGGTTTAATGGGGATTACCCTGTGGCCACAAGTGGCCCAGCACTGTAGTGTAACGCACAAATCGGCCGAACTTCACAGACGCGACCATCGCGATAAATGCCTGCCGATCTTGTAATATAGCCAGCACCCCACCAGGCAACCTTGGGGCCATAATCTCAAATATGGTGTCAGCCAAATTCCGCCCTGCACCTTGTCCGGCCGGGGGGCCTGGACGGTTGCCGAAGAGGGCGGCGGCTTCATCAAGGAGATGTGCGTGGAGTTTCGACTACTGGGGGCACTCGAAGCCACCGCCGACGGGAGAAATCTCGAACTGGGCGGCACGCGCCAGCAAATCATCCTGGCCGCGCTGCTTCTGAACGCAGATCGGCCCGTCGCCATGACCCGGCTGATGGAAGCCATCTACGACGACGAGCCGCCCGCGACCTCCCGCGCCCAGGTGCAGATCTGCATCTCGGCCCTGCGCCGCGTGTTCGCCGCGCACGGCCGGCCCGACATGATCGTGACCAAGCCGCAGGGATACGCGCTCCTGGCCGAGCCCGGCGAGATCGACGCCCGCGTCTTCGAGACCCTGGTGGCCAGGGCGCGCAAGCTCCGCGACGATCGCAACCCCGAAGAGGCCATCCGCCACTACCGCGAGGCGCTCGGGCTGTGGCGCGGCCCCGCGCTCGACGGCATCGAGAGCCGGCTGCTGCAGGCCATCGCCGGTCAGCTCACCGAGCAGCGCATCACCGCCAACGAGGACTGCATCCAGCTGGAGCTGGAGCTCGGCCGCCACCACGAGCTGGTCGGCGAGCTCACCGGCCTGGTCAGCGTCCACCCGTTGCGCGAGCGCTTCATCGCCCAGCTCATGACCGCCCTCTATCGGTCGGGACGGCAGGCCGAGTCGCTCCAGGTCTACCGCGACGCCCGCCGCATGATGATCGAGGAGCTGGGGATCGAGCCCAACGAGCGATTACAACAGCTCGAATCGGCCATCCTCACAGCCGACGAGAGCCTCGAAGCGCCCGCGCCGCCCACGCTCGTCACCGTCGAGCCGCGTCCCGGCCCCTCCTCCGTGCCGGGCATGCTGCCCGCCGGCATCGCGGACTTCATCGGGCGCCAGAGCCAGCTCGACGAGATCAAGAAGAGGCTGACGGAGCCGCCCGACGGCGCGGCCCGCTTCGCCGTGCCCATCGTCGCCATCGCCGGCCGGGCCGGGATCGGCAAGACCACGGTCGCCGTGCACACCGCGCACAGCGTGGCCGAGCACTTCCCCGACGGCCAGCTCTACGCCGACCTGCACGGCGGCGTCTCCCGCCCGGCCAGCCCCATGCAGGTGCTCGAACGCTTCCTGCGCGCGCTCGGCGTGTCGGGCACCGCGCTGCCGGAGACGCTGGAGGAGCGGGCCGAGATGTACCGCATGCTCCTGGCCGACCGGCGCATGCTCATCGTGCTCGACGACGCCGCCTCCGAGAGCCAGGTGCTGCCGCTGCTGCCGGGCAACCCCGCCTCGGCCGTCATCGTCACCAGCCGCAGCCGGCTCGGCGCGCTGGCCGGGGCGACCCAGGTGGACGTCAGCCTGTTCGACGCCGCCCAGTCGGTCGACATGCTGTCCAGGATCGCCGGGGCCGACCGGGTGTGGGCCGAGCCCGAGGCCGCCGCCGCGCTGGCCGAGCTGTGCGGCTACCTGCCGCTCGCGCTGCGCATCGCCGGCGCCCGCATGGCCGCGCGCCCGTACTGGGGTGTCGAGCAGCTGGTGGAACGGCTGCGGGACGAGGCCCGCAGGCTGGACGAGCTCATGCACGGCGACATGGGCATCCGGGCCAGCCTGTCGCTGACCTACGAGGGCATCAGCGAGCAGGCGCGCCGCCTGTTCCGGCGGCTGGCGATCCTCGACGCGCACGTCTTCTCCGCCTGGACCGGGGCCGCGCTGCTCGACCAGCCGCTCGCCGACGTGCAGGACCTGCTCGACGACCTGGCCGACGCCCAGCTCGTCGAGGTGCTGGGCACCGGGCGGCACGTCGGCGTGCAGTACCGCTTCCACGACCTCATCCGCGTCTACGCGCGCGAGCGGCTGGCCGCCGAGGAGACGCCGGACATGCGCTCGGAGGCGCTGGCCCGGGTGCTCAGCGCGCTGCTCCACCTGACGCAGGCGGCCCGCCGCCGCGAGTACGGCCCCTCGCCCGGCCCGCACCCGGCGCACGAGATCCCCTCGCCGCTGCCGGAGGAGCTGATCGAACGGCTGGTCGCCAAGCCGATCGCCTGGTTCGAGCGCGAACGTCACGTGCTGCTCGCCGGCATCAGGCAGGCGGCCCAGGCCGGGCTGGTGGAGCTGTGCTGGCGGCTGGCGATGAACGCCGAGACCTTCTTCGAGCTGCGCGTCTACCTGGACGACTGGCGCGAGACGCACGAGATCGCCCTGGAGGCGGCCCGTGCGGGAGGCGACCGGCGCGGCCAGGCCGAGATGCTGTACGCCAGGGGCTCGCTGTCGCTGACCGAGCAGCGCTTCGACGACGCCGCGCGCGACTTCGAGGCGGCGCTGACGCTGTTCGAGGAGGTCGGGGCGGAGCTGCAGATCGCCAAGACGACCCGCAACATCGCCGTGCTGGAGCGGATGAACGGCCGCATGGAGGCGGCGATGGGCCACCTCCAGCACGCCCTGCGGATGTTCTCGGCCATCGGCGACCAGATCGGCGCCGCGCACACGCTGCACAACCTGGCGCAGATCAAGGCCGACTGCGACGACATCGACGGGGCCAAGATGCTGCTGGCCGAGGCCCTGGTGCGCAGCAAGGGCGGCGGCAACCGCCGGGTGACCGCCCAGGTGCTGCACCGGATGGGCCACGTGCACCTGCGGGCGCGCGAGGTGGCCATCGCGGCGGGGGCGTTCGAGGAGTCGCTGGCGGTCGTGCAGGAGATCGGCGACACCATCGGGGAGGCGTTCGCCCTGCACGGGCTGGGCGTGGCCCGGCTGCGGCAGGGCAAGCTGCAAGAGGCCGAGCCGCTGCTGCGCAAGGCGCTCACGGTGGCCAGCAGTTCCCGCCACCGCCTCGCGGAGGCGCACGCGCTGGGCGGCCTCGGCGAGCTGGCGCTGGCGGCGGGCGACCAGGCCGACGCGGCCGGCTGCCTGCAACGGGCGGCGGCACTGTTCCGCCAGATGCGCACGCCGCTGCTGGAGGCGCGCACGCTGCTCATGCTGAGCAAGGTCGTCGACGCGGATGCGGCGGCGACCGCGCAGGCGCGGGTGCGCGAGCTGATGGATCAGGTCGGCGACCGGGCGGGCGAGTCGCTGCGCGACCCGCTGGCGTCGGCGGCCTTCGAACCCCGCTCGCCCTACACCGACCCGATGAGCGAGCCGCTGCCCTGACCGGCCCATTCCCGCCGGGCCTGTCCGGCGGGAATTTTCCGACCCGTCATATACCTTAGGGGGGTACGGTATCGAGATCGAGGAGGACGCATGCGACGCCTGACCCCCCTGGAGCCCGCCGAGGCCCCCGGCAAGTCCCGGGAACTGCTCGAGGACATCGTCAGCAGGAGAGGCGGCGTGGGCGACATGGTCGCCACCATGGCCCACTCCCCCGCCGCGCTCCAGGGCTACCTGGACTTCTCGCGGGCCATGAAGCGCGTGAAGCTGCCCCGCGCGCTCAGCGAGAAGGTCTCACTGGCCGTCCAGGAGTGGATCGGCTGCGCGTACTGCCTCCAGGCGCACGCGGAGGCGGCGCGGGCGGCCGGACTGAGCGAGAGCGACATCGCGCTGGCCCGTCAGGGCGCCTCCACCGACGCCCGCGAGACGGCGCTGATCGAGCTCGCGGTCCGCCTGCTGGCCGAGCCCTCGTCGATCACCGACGCCGACGTGGCCGGGCTGCGGGCGCACGGCTGGAGCGACCGGATCATCGCCGAGCTGCCGGCCCTGGTCGCACTCAACCAGCTCACGGGCACGTTCAACCTGCTCACGGGGCTGGAGCCGGCCACATAGGGGAGGCGCATTGCATGGTCATGCAGAAGTATGTATATACTTCACCTCGTGTCCAAGGTACTCACCTCCCTGCCTGTCGGTGAACGTGTCGGGATCGCCTTCTCCGGCGGCCTCGACACGTCCGTAGCGGTCGCGTGGATGCGCGAGAAGGGCGCCGTCCCCTGCACGTACACCGCCGACATCGGCCAGTACGACGAGCCCGACATCGCCTCGGTGCCCGGCCGCGCGACGGCCTACGGCGCGGAGGTCACCCGGCTCGTCGACGGCCGCGCCGCCCTCGTGGAAGAGGGGCTCGCCGCGCTGACCTGCGGCGCGTTCCACATCCGCTCCGGCGGGCGCGCCTACTTCAACACCACCCCGCTCGGGCGGGCCGTCACCGGCACCCTGCTGGTGCGCGCCATGCTGGAGGACGGCGTGCAGATCTGGGGAGACGGCTCCACCTTCAAGGGCAACGACATCGAGCGGTTCTACCGCTACGGCCTGCTCGCCAACCCGGCCCTGCGCATCTACAAGCCGTGGCTCGACGCCGACTTCGTCAGCGAGCTCGGCGGCCGCAAGGAGATGTCGGAGTGGCTGCTCGCGCACGGCCTGCCCTACCGTGACAGCTCCGAGAAGGCCTACTCCACCGACGCCAACATCTGGGGCGCCACCCACGAGGCCAAGGCGCTGGAGCACCTCGACGCCGGCATCGAGCTGGTCGACCCGATCATGGGCGTGCGCTTCTGGGACCCGGACGTCGAGATCGCCACCGAGGACGTCACGATCGGCTTCGACCGCGGCCGCCCGGTGACGATCAACGGCAAGGAGTTCCCCACCGCCGTCGACCTGGTGCTGGAGGCCAACGCCATCGGCGGCCGCCACGGCATCGGCATGTCCGACCAGATCGAGAACCGGATCATCGAGGCCAAGAGCCGCGGCGTCTACGAGGCGCCGGGCATGGCGCTGCTGCACATCTGCTACGAGCGCCTGGTCAACGCCATCCACAACGAGGACACCCTCGCCAGCTACCACAACGAGGGCCGCCGCCTGGGCAGGCTCCTGTACGAGGGCCGCTGGCTCGACCCGCAGGCGCTGATGCTGCGCGAGTCGCTGCAGCGGTGGGTCGGCACGGCCGTCACCGGCGAGGTGACGCTGCGGCTGCGGCGCGGCGAGGACTACTCGATCCTCGACACGTCCGGCCCGGCGTTCAGCTACCATCCCGACAAGCTGTCGATGGAGCGCACCGAGGACTCCGCGTTCGGCCCGTCCGACCGCATCGGCCAGCTCACCATGCGCAACCTCGACATCGCCGACTCCCGCGCCAAGCTGGAGCAGTACGCCGGGCTCGGCATGGTCGGCAGCCCGCAGCAGGCGCTGATCGGCGCCGCGCAGCCGGCCCCGACCGAGCTGATCGGCGAGATGCCCGAGGGCGGCGCCGAAGTGATCGCCTCCCGGGGCGAGGTGCCCGACGACGAGCTGCTCGACAACGCCGCGATGGAGTTCGGCACCGACTGACAACCCCGTCTGACCGGGTGTCGGGTCCGATTGATCGAAAGCCCGCGCATCTGTCCCGCTCGCCCCTAATATCGTGCCTGTCTGCAGGAGCCAGAGATCGGCTGGAGGCACGGATGGCAGGGGCGAGCGCGAGCGCAGGAGTCCGGGGCCGGCCGCGTCGGCCGTGGTGACGCCGCTCGCCGGCCGCTATCGGCTGCTTGCCCCGATCGGGCAGGGCGGCATGGGCACCGTCTGGCGAGCCGAGGACGAGCTCCTCCAGCAGGAGGTCGCCGTCAAGGAGATCCGGCTGCCGCCTGGCCTCGGCGAGGGCGAGCGGGCCGAGCTGACCGAGCGCACGCTGCGCGAGGCGCGGGCCGCCGCCCGGCTGCGCTCCCACCCGTCGATCGTCACCGTCCACGACGTCGTCCTCGACGGCGGGCTGCCGTGGATCGTCATGGAGTTCGTCCGGGGACGCTCCCTGGAACAGGTGGTCCGCGAGCGCGGGCCGCTGCCGCCCGGCCGCGTCGCCGCGATCGGCCTGCGGATGCTCGACGCGCTCGGCGCCGCGCACGCCTCGGGCGTGCTGCACCGCGACGTCAAGCCCGCCAACGTGCTGCTCACCGACGACGGCCGGGTGCTGCTGACCGACTTCGGCATCGCCACCGTCGCCGGGAACGAGGCGATCACCCAGGGCGGCATGCTGTCCGGCTCGCCCGGCTACATCGCGCCCGAGCGGCTGCGCGGCGAGCCCGACGGCCCGCACTCCGACCTGTGGTCGCTGGGCGCGACGCTGTTCACCGCCGTGGAGGGCGTCGCCCCGTTCGCCCGCGCCAGCCCGGCGGCCGCGATCGCGGCGGCGCTGACGCAGGAGCCCGCCCCGGTCCGGCGGGCCGGCCCGATGGCGCCCGTGCTCGCCGCCCTCCTGGACAAGGACCCGGCCCGCCGCTGCTCCCCCGCCCAGGCGGCGGCCGCGATGGAAGGGGTCGCCCGCGAGGCCGGCGTCCTGGACGACGACCGCACCGCGCCCGGCCGGCTGCGCCGCCGCCGCGCGCCGATCGTGCTGGGCGCGCTGCTGGCCGTCGGGCTGACGGCCGCGGCGGTGGCCGTCGTGCTGCCGAAGGTGTTCCCGTACACCGCTCCCGTGATCCGGCCGTTCTCGCCCGTGACGGCGCTGCCGTCCGCCTCCGGCACGGCGAAGCTGTTCACGAACGCCTTCGAGGCGTGCGACCTGCTGACCGCCGCCCAGGCACGCAAGGTGTTCGGCGGACCGGCCAAGGAGCAGTTCTTCAGCGAGTATCACTGCCGCTGGACCGGCCCGGACAACGCCACCATGGTCGTGATGGCGTACCTGACGCCGAGCGTCTGGGGCGCGGAGAACTTCCACGACCTGCAGGTCAAGAACATGAAGCAGGAGCCGAGGCGCACCCCCGGCACCAAGGTCCGCGCCGGCCCGGACATCGGCGACGAGGCGTTCAGCTTCACCCAGCGCAGCCCGTTCTCCTTCATGCGCAAGCAGTACACCTCGGAGGTCTCCTTCCGCATGACGAACGTCGCCGTCGGCATCAAGCTCACCGGCGCCCGCCCCGGGTTCGCCGACCTCGACCGGGCCGCCGCCTACGTCGTGGCGGCCGTCGAGAAGCGGCGCTGACCCGCCGCCGACGTCCTGCCGCACGTCGAGCCGCGCCACGCCGACCGGCTGGCGGACCGGGTCAGCCGCATCCTGCCGGTGCTGGAGAACCACCTCACGCTCCCCCGCCACCTCGAACGGGCCGCGGCCACGCTCTCGGCCGCCCTGCGCGCCACGGGCCGGCCCCGCCCGGCCGCCGGCCTCGACGCCGCGGTCCGGACCAGGAGCCCGGCCCGCTGACAGGACGGCCGGGAAGATCCGGGCGCCGGTCTTGGCGGGAGCCGGTCCATCCCTCATCATCGGCCTATGCGGCTGCCGGTACGCCTGTGGGTGATGCTGTCGCTGACCCAATCGCATCCGCCCATCACGCCCCCGGGCCAGGGCGGATCGGCCGGCGGCGGCGTGCGCTGCCCGCACCGGCGCTGCGGCGCGCCGCAGCAGGCCCGGCCGCCGAGGCACACCTGCGTCTCGTGCGGCAGGCGCTTCCTGGTGGCGCGCTGCCGGCTCAGCTCCCGCAACACCCACTACATGGTCAACGGCGGGCGCGACGGCTGGCGCTGCGACGTGGACGGCCGGATCCTGGGGCACGCGTGCCCGCTCTGCTCCGGTGGCAGCAGGCTGGGGGACGACGGGCTGTGCCACTGCCCGAACCGGCACGACTTCCCCCTGCTAAGGTGCCCCTGGCCGGGATGCGGCTTGCTCAACGTGCCCACCGGCGATGTCATGACATGTGTGTACTGCGACCGGAATTTCAGAACCTCCTGAGGGTCGGTGATGGCGAACCTGATCACGGGCGCGTCCGGTGGCATCACGCGGATCGGCCGCTACTTCACGGTGGTCAGCGTGATCCCGTCCGCGCTGTTCGCCACCTACCTCTACCTGCTGATGCGAAGCGGCGCCTGGGACGGCCGCCTCGACTGGTCGAAGGTGTTCGACGGCCTCAAGCTGACGGACGCCGTCCTGCTGACGATCTTCACGGTGGCGGGCGCGCTGGCGGCCAACCCGCTGCAGTTCATGCTCGTCCAGTTCATGGAGGGCTACTGGAACGGCCCGCTCCTGCGACCGCTGGCCCTGTCCCGCACCCTGCACCATCGCCGCCGCTGCCTGACGATCCAGGACCGGATGGGCGCCAGCGCCTGGTACCTGGCCCGGCTGGACGACGAGCTCAAGCCGTCCGCGCCTGACACGACCGTCGAGGCCCTGCGCGCCGACGCGCTCAACGCGGAGATGCGCCGCCTGAGAGCCGGCTACCCGGACCGGCCGGAGGAGATCCTGCCGACCCGGCTCGGCAACATGCTGCGCCGCCACGAACGGCGGGCGGGCTCGATGTACGGCATCGACCCGCTGGTGGCCCTTCCCCGCATGGCCATGACCGCGCAGCCCGAGGAGCTCACCTACCTCAACAACCAGCGGACCCAGATGGAGCTGGCCGTGCGGACGGCCGTCCTCGGGCTGCTCGCCGCCGTCGTCACGGTCCCGTTCATGTGGCGGGAGGGCGCCTGGCTCCTGCTGGCGCTGGTCCCGTACGGCATCGCGTACGCGTCCTATCGTGGCGCGGTGGCGCTGGCCGCCGAGTACGGCACGGCCATCGCCACGCTCATCGACATGAACCGGTTCGCCTTCTACGACCGGCTGCGCCTGGCCCACCCCGAGGACATCGCGCAGGAGAGCGCCCGCAACGAGATCCTCATGCAGGTGCTCCAGGCGGCCCCGCCCGCCGACGGGCGGCCGCCGTTCCTGGCGTACGTGCCGCCCGCGCAGCAGCCGCAGGAGCAGCTCCCGCCACAGGAGGCGGCGCCCTCCCCCGCGGACGAAGAGTGAACGACCAAGGTGCCCCGATGAGCGACCCGACGACGCCCCATCCGCCCCAGGCGCCCGGCGACGGCCAGCTTCCCGTGGCCGCGCCGGTGACCGTCGCCGACTACGCGGCGCCGGCGGGCCCCATGCCGGTCGCCCCCGTGCCGGCCGGGCGGGAGTTACGCGCGCGCGACCGGTGGCTGTGGGTGTGGCCGCTCGTCACGCTGGTGATCATGGTCGCCGTCGGGATGCTGTGGGGGTCCCTCGGGACCTTCCTCAGCGGGGTGGTGGTCGTGGCGGTCCTCGTGCTGTACGTGGGCGACGAGGTGCTGCAACCCGGCCATCGCCTGGCGGTGACCGGGCTGGCGGTGGTCCTCATCGCGCTCGCCTGGCTCGGCTACCAGCGCGGCGTCCCGTTCTTCTCGCCTGTCTCGACGGGGCCCGGCGTGACCGCCGACTCCACGGCCGGGTCGTCCCCACCGGACCTGCGGGGCCGCACGCTGACCGCGGGCGATCTCGAAGGCGTCAACCTGCGCGGCGCCCAGCTCGCCGGCGCCGTCCTGGACGGCCTGGACCTGCACGGCGTGGACCTCAGCGGAGCGCGCGCCCCGGGGGCGTCCTTCCGTGGGGCGAACCTCGACCGGGCGCGCCTGAACGACGCCGACCTGCGTGGCGCCGACCTGCGCGAGGCCTGCCTGTACGGCGCCGAACTGCGCCGGGTGGACCTGCGCGGCGCGGACGCCACGAACGCGGACGTCACGGACGTCGTCGCCGACGAGTCCCAGCTGAAACGGGCCGCCTCCTGGCCCCGGGAGGGCACCGGGAGGCGGTGCGGCGCGGGCTAGCGGGATCCGCTACTGAGGAGTGAACTCGGCCTGCCACACGCCCTCGGCGTCGACGTCCAGGTAGTACTCCCCGGCGAAGCCGTAGATGTTCGTGTCGATCCGGCCCTTGCTCTTGATGACGTTGGCGATCGAGCCGTCCACCGGCTGCGCGCCGCCGACGGCCTCGACGGACATGATGAAGTTCGTCGGGCCGTACTGCGAGGAGTTGCCGGAGTAGGTGACCTTGACCTCGTAGTCGCCGTACAGCTCGAACTTCTTGGTGTTCTTGTTGCCCTTGCCCTTCACCGTGACGGGGCTGCCGACGCGGGCCGGGGTCGCCGTGGCGATGGGCTCCTCGTCGGGCATCTCGTCGATCACGACCGGCGTGGCGCTGACCGCGGGGGGAGTGTTCACGGGCGCGGCGGCCGGAGCCGGCCCGGCGGCGCCGCAGGCGCCGGCCCCGGAGATCAGCACGAGGCTGACCAGGGCAGGGACGATCTTGTGCAAGGCGTTCCTCAAGTGATGGGACGACCGCTATGCGGCATATGTCCATTGGTGCGACACATTGAACCATGTGCGATGTGTATCCCGCGACCGTGGATTCGGGCTCCGGCCAGGTGCGACGCGGGGCGTGAGAGAATAGGAGGACGACGCCCTCTCGGCCTCGGGTCCAGGACCCAGGTGGGAGGGTTTTTTCATGCCCGGAATCGGAGGAACCCCGCGATGAGACTCGGTCTGACCTGCCCTCGTTTCACCTGGCCCGGCGGTGACGCCGCGATCGCCGGCCGGTTCGCCGACGTGGCGCGCGGCGCGGACGAGGCGGGGCTGCACAGCCTGTGGGTGATGGACCATCTGTTCCAGATCCCCAACTTCGGCGGCGTCGGCGAGCCGATGCTGGAGGCGTACGGCGCGCTCTCCTACGCCGCCGCGCTGACCCGCCGCGTCACGCTGGGCGCGCTCGTCACCGGGGCGCCGTACCGGGCGCCGGGATTCCTGGTGAAGCAGGTCAGCACGCTGGACGCGCTGTCCGGCGGTCGGGCGGTGCTGGGCATCGGCGCGGGCTGGTTCGAGGAGGAGGCGCGCGGGCTCGGGCTGCCGTTCCCGCCGGTGGCCGAGCGGTTCGAGCGGCTGGAGGAGACGCTGCGGATCGCGCGCCGGATGTTCGCCGGTGACCAGGAGCCGTTCGAGGGACGCCACTACCGGCTGGAGCGGCCGGTCAACGCACCGGCGGCTCGGCCGCGCATCCTCATCGGGGGCAGCGGCGAGCGCAAGACGCTGCGGCTCGTCGCCGAGTACGCCGACGCCTGCAACTTCCTGTACGGCGCGGACGTGCCGCACAAGCTGGCCGTGCTACGCGCCCACTGCGAACGCGCGGGCAGGCCGTACGAGGAGATCGAGAAGACCCTCCACCTGCGCGTCTCCGGCGACGCGAGCGTGGACGAGACCGTGCAGCGGTGCGGCGAGCTGGCCGAGCAGGGCATCGAGCACGTCATAGCCGCCCTGCCGGACGCCGCCGACGAGGCCGGGCTGGCACTGCTGGGCGAGGTGGCGCGGCAGGTCGCCGGCATCGGGCCGGCGACCGTCACCACGCCGGGCCGCCCCGCGAACGCCCCCGGGCAGGTCTAGGGCCGGTCCTCCGGCCTGGCCGGCCGCTGCGGCTCGGCCGTCCCGCCCCCGCCGTAGCGGCGCTGGACCTCGTCCACGCCCCTGCCGATCTGCTCGTCGTACTTGTGCCCGGTGCGCTTCTTGGCCATCTCCTCGGCCTTGTCGACCGCCTTGTCGACGTGCTTGGAGTGCTTCCTGGCCAGGTTCTCGGCCTTCCTGACCCAGTCTCCGATGCCGCTCATGAAAGCCTCCCCCTTCGTCTCGCCCGCTCCCCTACCCGGCGTGGGCGGCGGCGAACGCGACCCCGCTCCCCTACCCGAGGGGCGGCGGCGACCGCGACCCCGCCCCTCCTACCCGGGGGACGGCAGCGAACGCGACGTCAAGATCGATTGGCTACCGTACGGAGTACAGCGGCAGGCGACCTGATCGGGGGGCGACGTGCTCGACGGAATGCTGACCAGGAGGCCCGACGGCGACCCCGGCTTCGAGGCCGTGGGCAGCGAGGTCGAGCTGGGCGCGCTGCGGGTGGAGAAGAAGGCGTTCACGCCCCTGCGGCTGACGCGGGTCGCCGACTCCTCCGCCCACGGCGCCTACCAGCTCCTGCTCCCGTTACGCGGCACGATGCACGCCGCCTGGGACGACCGGCGGCTCACCACCGGCGCCGGCGACCTGCTCGTGCACGACGTCACCCGCATCACCACGGCCCGCTTCGAGGCCGCTCCCGGGACCGGCACCTTCCAGACCGCCGCCGTCACCATCCCCAAAGCGCTCATCCCGCTGCCGGACGAGCACGTCGACCGCGTGCTCGGCCGCCGCATCCCCGCCCGCGACGGGCTCGGCGCCCTCCTGGCCGGCTTCGTCACGGACGTCGCCGACACCGCCGCCTCCTGCACGCCCGCCGACCGGCCGCGCATCGGGATGGCGCTGCTCGACCTCGTGTCGGCGCTGCTCGCCTCCACGCTCGAAGGCGACGGCGGGCCCGCCCCGCACGCACACCGCCAGGCGCTCACCCTGCGCATCCAGGCGTCCGTCCTGCGGCGCCTCGGCGAGCCCGACCTCTCCCCCGGCGCCCTGGCCGCCGCCCACCACATCTCCGTCAGCTACCTGCACCGCCTCTTCCAGGAGCAGGGCACCACGGTCGTCGCCTGGATCAGGTCCCAGCGCCTCGAACGCGCCCGCCGCGACCTGGCCGACCCGGCGCTGCGCCACGTCCCCATCCACGGCATCGCCGCCCGGTGGGGGTTCTCGCACGCCGCCGACTTCAGCCGCGCCTTCCGGCGCGCGTACGGCGCCTCCCCCCGCGACTTCCGCCACGGGGCGCCGCTCACGACCTGAGCCTCCACCCCGTCCTCGTACGGCTTCCGGTCCCGGCGAGGCGTTCAACACCCCCACCACCTGGCGGCACTGACCCCTCCAGAGGAACCCGCCACCCCGACAGGCCCGCCCCTCAACGGCCCGCCGCTCTCAGGGGGCTGATGCCTTCAGGGGCTGGCCCCTTCAGCGGCCGCCAACGACCTCCCACCACGGGACCACCCGCAACGGGAGGCCCCTCCCTGCGGCTGGCCCCAGGCGGGGCTGTCCCATTGGGGGCTGTCCCATTGGGGGGCTGACCCCGCAGGGCTGCCCCTCCGGAGGGAGCTGCCCCACCCGAGACGCCAGGGCCCCCTTCCGGAGGGGTCACCGACTTCCCCGGCGGACGGTCCCTCGCCCAGGGTGGCCCCTCCCGGAGCGGGCGGGCTTCGGGGGCGGGCTTCGGCGGGCTGGCTTCGCTTCGGGGGGCTGGCTTCGGCGGGCTGGCTTCGGCGGGCTGGTGAAAGTTACAGGGTGTTCGGGGGCGGCGGTGCAGGTCGGGGGTGGGACCGGGGTGGGGTGGGTTCCGGACGGACGGGGGGTTTCTTACGATCTGCGCAGGCGACGGACGGGAGCGGTCGGATGGCGGGGACCCGGGCTTGGCTGGCGAGCATGGCGGCGATGCTGGTGCTGACCGCGGGGGCGGTGTTCGCGATGGCCACGCCGGCGAGCGCGGCGCCCGTGCGGGTCATGCCGCTGGGCGACTCGATCACGGGGTCGCCGGGCTGCTGGCGGGCGCTGCTGTGGAACAGGTTGCAGGAGGCCGGGCACACGAACGTGGACTTCGTCGGCACGCTGCCCGCCCAGGGGTGCGGGGTCCCGTACGACGGTGACAACGAGGGGCACGGCGGCGCGCTGGTGACCACGGTGGCGAACCAGAACCAACTCGTGGGCTGGCTGGCCGCGAGCTCCCCGGACGTGGTGCTCATGCACTTCGGCACCAACGACGTGTGGAGCAACGTGCCCACGGCGACGATCCTGGCCGCCTACACCAAGCTGGTGGGGCAGATGCGGGCGAGCAATCCGGCCATGCGGATCCTCGTCGCGCAGATCATCCCGATGGCGCCGGCGACCTGCGCGGAGTGCGGCGCGCGGGCGGTGGCGCTCAACGACGCGATCCCGGCGTGGGCGGCGGCGACCAGTACGGCGCAGTCGCCGGTGGTGGTCGTGGACCAGTGGACGGGCTTCGGCACCGGCGGTGACACCTACGACGGGGTGCACCCGAACGCGGCGGGCGACCGGAAGATCTCCGACCGGTGGTATCCGGCGCTGGTGGAGGCGCTGTCGGGCACGCCGACAGCGAGCCCCACCGTGAGCCCGACCGCGACCCCCACCGTGAGCCCGACCGCGACCCCCACCGTGAGCCCGACCGCAACCCCGACGGTGACGTCCACGTTCCCGCCCGCGGGCTGCTCGGCCGTGTTCCGGAACGCGGGCCAGTGGCAGGGCGGCTTCCAGGGCGAGGTGACCGTCTCGAACACGGGCGTCACGGCGCTGAACGGGTGGACAGTGCGCTGGACGTTCGCCGACGGGCAGCGCATCAGCCAGCTCTGGAACGGCGAGCTGAGCGCCGACGGCGCGGCCGTGATGGTGCGGAACGCGTCCTGGAACGGCGCGATCCCGCGCGGCGGGTTGGCGACGTTCGGTTTCGTCGCCTCGTGGACGGGCGCGAACACGCCGCCGTCCGTGACGTGCGCGACCGGTTGACGCGGACGGCGAATTTCTGCCGCCAATAAATAACGAAATAGCGGAAATACCGGTCGTTCAATTTTCAACGTTGCCCAATCGTGACTAGACGGCCTCGGCGGACTCCGGCACACGTTCGTCAGAACGGAGAACAACGAGCTCTGACGAGCGGCCCGACCAAGAGAAGCCGAGGCACCGTCCCATGCCGGACAACGGGAGAAGCACCCGCGTGAGGAAGATCGTCACCACGCTCCTGGCCGCCGGCGCGCTCGTCTACCTGACCGCCACGATCACCCTGCGCGGCCTGGCCGCCGCCGCCGAGGCGGCCGGGATCATCGGCGGGTTCTCGCTCGTCCTCACCACGCTCGGCGTGCTGCGGCAGCGCGCCGAGCCGCCGGCGCCCCGGCCGTGCCCGGGTGACGCGGCGGGGCTCGGCTACTTCCCCGGCCTGGGCGGCCACACCCTGGAGGCCGCCCAGGGCGCGTCCTGCGCCGGGGCCAGGCCCGCGTGGCCTGTCCTCCCGCTGGGCTGGCTCGTCCTCGACGCCGACGGCGGCCGTCCGATGCTGGGCGGGGCGATTCGCGAGCTCCGGGAGCTGTGTGACGGGCTCGGCGAGCGGCTGCCGGAGGGGATGGTGCTCGTGCTGTTCGCGCTTCCCGGCGGGCACGCGCCGCCCGGCCGGCTCGTGCTGACGTTCGGCATCGGGCTGGCGCCCGTGGCGGGCGGCCCGTGAACAGCCGCAGCGCGGCGCCCGTGGCGGGCGCCGCGCTACGTGTCCGGTGCGGAAGATCCGGTCAGACGGAGATCCTGCCCGCCCCGGCGCCCGCGCTCACGATCGACTTGACGCTGGAGGCCGGGTCGAGCGTGTACGCGTACGGAATGGAACGGACGCTGCCGCCGGTCTGGCCCGTGCCGGAGTTGACGAAGTGGTTGTTCCTGGCGACGAGGCTGCCCGGGTCGGAGCTGCCCTCACCGAGGTGGAACGGGTCCTCGGTGTTCTCGAAGTAGTTGCCCTCGACCAGCACTCCGGCGCCCTCGGTTGAGGCCACGCCGTAGCCGCCGACGTTCGAGTACAGGTTGTTGTAGACGTGCACCGGGTTGCCGGAGCGCACGCGCGGGTGCCGCTGGTTGCTGCCGTCGAACCAGTTGTGGTGGTACGTCACCCGCAGGCGCCCGCTGTCCTCGGAGCCGTTGCCGTCGCTGTGGCCGAGCAGCATCGACTTGTCGTGGTCGAAGACGCGGTTCCAGGAGATCGTGACGTAGTCGCTGGCCCGTTTGACGTCCACGGCACCGTCGTAGCCGTCGCTGAAGGAGTTGTGGTCGATCCACACCCGGGTCGAGTACTGGACGTTGATCGCGTCGTCGCCCCAGCCTCGGAAGTTCAGGTTGCGGATGACGACGTTGGACGCCTCGGAGACGTTGAGGCCGCAGCCGCTGATCGTCGCGCCGGAGTTGCCCAGCAGCGACTTGTTGGAGCCGACGCGGATCATGCCGGAGCAGGAGATGGTGCCGGACACCCGGACCACCGCCGCGTTCGTCCCCGAGAGGGCACTGGCCAGCGCGGAGGCGCTGGAGACGGTGACGGGCGAGGCGCCGCCGCCGCCCGTGGTGCCGCCGCCCTGGGTGGCCCAGCCGACCAGCCCGTCCGCGTTGCCCGGCGGATCGGTGGGCGGGTCTGTGGGCGGGTCCGTCGGCGGGTCGGTGGGCGGGTCCGTCGGGGTGGAGCCTGCGGGGACGAGCCGCCATTGCTTGGTCGCCACCGAGTCGCACGAGTTGGTCTGCACGAGCGCGCCGGAGGCGGTCGAGTTGTCCCTGATGTTGAGGCACTTGCCGCCGTTGGCGTTGACGATCCGGTAGGCGGCGCCGGCCTCGGTGACGTTCCACCGCTGGGAGGCCGCGCCCGTGCAGCTCTCCTGCTGGACGGCCTTGCCCGCGGAGGTACTGGCGTCCTCGACGCCGGCGCACCTGCCGCTGTGGGCGGATTTGAGCTGGAAGCCGCCGCCGTCGGCGACGAGGTTCCAGGTCTGCGCCGCGCCGCCGCAGCCGGTCTGCGTGAGCTGGACGCCGTCGGACGAGCTGCCGCCCGGCACGGTCAGGCACAGGCCGCTGCCGTTGTTGACGACGGTGTACGCGCCGGGCGCGGGCGCCGCTGCCGCCGCCGAGGTGGCGGCGATGGCCACCACCGCCGTCCCGGCCACCGCCAGCGCCGCCGCCAGTGCCGCCGCCGTGGCGGCGCTCGTCCTGCCGTTGCTGATCTGTCGCATGCTGAGCTCCTTGCCGGCCTCGGGCGGGCCAGGTCCGGCCCGCCCTCCTGTCCCCCAGCGAGTACTCGTTCACATGTCTGAATGGCATACGTATGCGCGACAGCCTTAATGTAGGTAAGCGCTTTCCTAGCGTCAACCGGCCGTGAAAGTTTCACCCTGGAATAAGCGTGTGACGCAACTTAACCCCTTAAGGAGGATTTATCGCCATAAAGTGGGATTCGGGGTTTCGGTGCGCGGCTATTCGATAACAACCCATCCGGGAAAGGGCTGTCCGCCTATATGGTCCTCGCGCTCGTACATTCACAGGGAGAGCCCCGTGGACCTGAGCCACGCCCCGGCGGAACCCCAGCTCACACCCCCCACGGGGATGAGCGCCCCCCGGATGAGCAACACCACCCGCTACCTGTGCGGCGGCGCGTACCTGGACAGCGATTTCCGGGACAAAGTGCTGAACGAATTGCTTGACGACCCGTTCAGGGCGGTTCCGCCGTCCTATGGGGGATGCGATCTGCTGCCGATCATCCATCACGCGCGCCGCTCCCGCTCCCTGCTCGTCGTCCGCGACGGGCTGATCACCGCCATCCTGCTCCTCGGGCTCGCGCTGACGCCGATGAGCGTCATCAGCTGGCTGTCGTTCCTGTTGCCGCTCGTGCTGCTCACGCTGGAACGGGTGCGGCGCGGGCCGATGCTGGTGCGCGGGCTGCTGTGGTTCTGGGCCTTCGGCGGCTACGTGATCCTGTTCGTCGTCTACGCGCTGCTGCTGGCCGCCACGGGCTTCGGCTCCTTCGTGACGGCGGGCGCGGTGCTCGTGTACGCGTTCCTCCAGAACGCCGGCCTGCTCCTGGTGCCGCTGGCCACGCTCGGCGTCGCGATCCTCTACCGGATCATCGTCTACACGACGCTCGCCGGCACGCTCAAGCCCGGCGCTCCCCCGCCCGAGCCCGGCCCCGACCAGCCCGGGACCGCCGACCGCCTCGCCTACGTCGCCCGCGCCCAGACGGGCAACGTCACCATGTACGCCAACGAGGACGCGTTCATGGGCGCCGGCGGCATCGAACGGAGCTGGTCCATCGCCGTCGAGCTGGACCGGGCGCGCACCGTCACCGAGACCGGCCGGGGCACCGAGCGCCGCGAGCGGCCCGTCGACATCGACCCGGCCGAGCTGCACGCCTTCGTCCGCACCCGGCTCACCGAGATGCGCGACCAGGTGCTGCGCCCCAACGAGGGCATCCGGCGGCTCGACATCGGCGACCACGTGGTGGCCCGCGGCATCTACAGGGTCACCGACTGGCCGGGCGCCCACCCGCTGATCGGCCAGGACGGGCGGCCCCGCCACCACGCCACGCCCGAGGAGATCGCCGCCATCAGCCGCCACCCGCAGGGCGGCGTCCGCTACTACCAGCGCGTCACGATCGCGCACGAGGGCCAGGAGATTCGCGACACGGCGGGCCGCCTGGTCGCCCCGGCGGAGGACCAGGAGGCCGTCACCTCGGCGTTCATCTACCTGGCGGTTGAGGGGCGCATGCTCTACACCCAGTTCGTGGTGACCGCGCTGCCGCCGGCCAAGGAGGCGTACCACGTGGTCGACCGGCTGCCGGACATGCCGGGCTGGCGGATCGCGTGGGAGTCGGTGCGGGCGCTGAAGCTGCTCCTGCTGCGCGACGTCCTGGCCGCGCCCGTGCGGCTGACGCGCACCGCCGTACGGGCCGTCCGCCAGCAGTTCGTCACGCTCGATCCGTCCCGCCACGTCGTCTACCCGTACGGGGCCCGGCTCAGCGTGCGCGAGCTCGGCGCGAGCCACGGGATGCAGACCTACCTCCAGCTGCTCGACACCGCCAAGTACGTCAAGCTGATCGAGCACCGGCTGACCGAGGCCGTGCTCGACTACCTGGAGGACAAGGAGATCGAGACCGGCACGTACCGGATGCAGGCGGCCAACGTCATGATGAACATGTCGGTGCGCGACAGCGTCGTCAACGGCCCCATCGCGATGGGCATGCAGGCGTCGGCGTCGTCCCACCACCACACCCGGGGCTGAGAGGCGGTCATGGCAGACCAATACGGCATCCGCATCGACGGCGGCACGGTCAACGGCCCGATCGCGATGGGCCCGAACGCCCGCGCCACCGTCAACCACGGCGGCTCGGGCGAGGCGAGCCTGCTGCTGGACCGGCTCGACCGGCTGCTGGCCGAGCACGAGGCGGAGCTGGCCGAGCCCGCCAGGGCCCGCCGCGACGCCGCCGACGTCCGGCAGGAGCTGGCGGAGGCCGAGCCGGACCGGGGCCGCGTCCTCGACGCGCTGCGGCGGCTCTCGGTGCGGGCCGCCGAGGTGACGGCCATCGTCGAGGTCGTGGCGCAGATCCAGGCGCTGTTCGCCTGATCGGTCACCGGCTGTCGAGCGCGCCCTCGTACACCCACCGGCCGTCCACCCGGACGAACCTGCTGTGCTCCTCCATCGTGCCCGCCCGGCCCCGCTCCCGGTAGTGGGCCCGGAACCGCACGGTGCCCTCGGTGTGCACGACGCTCCCGCCGGTGGTCTCCAGGATCTCCAGCCCGGTCCACCGCACCCGCCGGTCGAGCCCCACGCCGGCCGGCCGGGTCGCCGGATGCCAGGTGCGCAGCAGGTAGCCCTCGTCGCCCACGGCGAACGCGCTGAACCGCGACCGCATCAGCGACTCCGCGGTGGGCGCCGCGCCCTCCCCCCGGTGGAGGCGTCCGCAGCAGTCGCGGTAGGGGGCGGCCAGCCCGCAGTGACATCCCATCCCCCTATTGTGCCGGGACGAGCCTGCCGGTCAGGTCGGTGAGCGTGGGGCCGAGCGGGGCGTCGAGGGTGAGCAGGGCGTCGGCGTCGCCGCCGGTCGGGCCCTGGTTGACGATGGCGATGGGGATGCCGAGCTCCGCGGCCTTGGTGACGAAGCGCAGGCCCGAGCGCACCTTCAGGGACGAGCCGAGCACGAGCAGGGCGCGGGCGGCGGCCACGAGGGCCGAGCACTCGTCCACGCGGACCCGGGGCACGTTCTCGCCGAAGAAGATCACGTCGGGCTTGAGGACGCCGCCGCAGGCCAGGCAGGGCACCAGGCGGAAGCTCTGCTCCTGCTCGGCGGTCAGCTCGGCGTCGCCGTCGGGGTTGATGCGGCCCTCGGCGTCCCAGCCGGGGTTGGCGGCGCGCAGGCGGGCGTCGAGGTCGAGGCGCGGGGTGCGTTCGCGGCACGAGAGGCAGACCACCCGGTCCAGGCCGCCGTGCAGCTCGATCACCCGGCGGGCGCCGGCGGCCTGGTGCAGGCCGTCGACGTTCTGGGTGACGACGCCCGCGACCAGGCCGCGCCGTTCGAGCTCGGCGACCGCCCGGTGGCCGTCGTTGGGGCGGGCGCCCTCGATCTGCCGCCAGCCGACGTGGCTGCGCGCCCAGTAGCGGCGGCGGGCCGCCTCGCTGCCGACGAACTGCTGGTAGGTCATCGGGTCGGCCTTGCGGGCGCGGCCCGTCGGGCCCCGGTAGTCGGGGATGCCGGACTCGGTGGACAGGCCCGCCCCGCTGAGCACCACCACCCCGCCGCCGCCGACCAGCTCCGCCAGCGACCTTCTCGCGCTCTCGCTCACCCTTCCATGGTGCCCGAAAGCGTCAAACCGGCCGCGTCACCGGGGATCGGCGAGCAGTTCGGCGACCGTGACGAACCGGTAGCCGTCGGCGCGCAGCCCTCTCACCACGCCGGCGATGGCCGCGCGGGTCTCGCGCCCGCTCCCGTACCAGGGGTGGAGCAGGATGATCGAGCCCGGCCTGACCTGCTCGCGGACCAGGGTGACGATCTCGGCGGCGGCAGGGGTGGCGCCGGAGTCGGGCTCCACGTCCCACATGACGGTGACGCGGTCGTGCCCGGCCAGGTAGAGCGGCAGCGTGAGCAGCTTCTTGCCGGTCGGCGGCCGGAACGGGATGTCGCCCCGCTCCCCCGCCTGCCGGATGAGCGCGTCGGTCGGCTCGATCTCCGCCTCGACCGTCGAGGGCGGCACGAACACCATCCGCCGGTGCGTGAACGTGTGGTTGCCGAGCTGGTGCCCGGCCGCGACGAGCGCCTTCCCGTGCTGCGGCCACGCGCGCAGCTGCGACCCGACGACGAAGAAGGTGGCGCGCGCCTTCTCGGCGGCGAGCACGTCGATGATCTCCTGGGTGTGCTCGTCGGGCCCGTCGTCGAACGTCAGCGCCACGACCTTCTCGCCCGTCTCGACCCGGTCCACGAGGCGTCCGGCCAGCTGGAACGTCCGCGCGTTCATGACCAGGTAGCCGCTCACGGCGACGAGCACCAGCAGCGCGACGGCGACCGCAAGCGCCCTGCGGGTCCGGGATGCGTTCATGAGTGCAGCAGTGTAATCAGGGGCTGACCGCTTTGATCGGTTATGTGGAAGAGTGGGCTTCCCGATGGACATGATCGGACACCACCCCGGTAAGCGCTTGCCCACGGACGCCGAAGGGACTCGAGTGACAGAAGGACGACGGCCACGGGCCCTGCTGGTCATGGACCCCGCGCACTTCCGCGTGCAGTTCCAGGAGCCGCAGCTACGCCGGTTGCGCGCCCTCGCCGAGGTCGCCGAGCCGCTCCCGGTCACCGGTTTCGGCGACGAGCGGGTGCGCGGCCTGCTGCGCCGGACCGAGGTGCTGATCACTTCGTGGGGCTGCCCGCCGCTGACCGCCGAGGTGCTGGCCGACGCCCCCGAGCTGCGCGCGGTCTTCCACTGCGCGGGCACGGTGCGCCCGTTCGTCACCGACGAGGTGTGGCGGCGCGGCATCCTCGTCACCAACGCCGCCGACGTGAACGCGATCGCGGTCGCCGAGTTCACGCTCGCGGCGGTCATCTTCGCGGGCAAGAAGGCCCCGTTCCTCGCCCAGGACGCGCGCAGGCACCGCGACGACTGGTCCTACCTGGAGCGGCGCGGCGAGCTGTCCAACCGCGAGCGCACGGTCGGCATCGTCGGCTTCTCGCGCACCGGCCGCCGGGTCGCCGAGCGGCTGCGCGGCCTGGAGGTCGACGTGCTGGTGGCCGACCCGTACGCGGACGCCGGCGAGGTGGCGGCCGCGGGCGGCCGGCTGGTCCCGCTGCCCGAGCTGCTGCGCGCCGGCGACGTGCTCACCCTGCACGTCCCCGCGCTGCCGGCCACCCGCCACCTGATCGGCGCGGCGGAGCTGGCTCTGCTCCGGGACGGCGCGACGGTCATCAACACCGCACGCGGCTCCGTCCTCGACACCGCCGCCCTGGAGCGCGAGTGCGGCTCCGGGCGGCTCCACGCGATCCTCGACGTCACGGAGCCGGAGCCGCTGCCGGCCGATTCGCCGCTGTACGACCTGCCCAACGTCATGATCACCCCGCACGTCGCCGGGTCCCTCGGGTCCGAGACCCGGCGGATGAGCGAGAGCGCGCTCGACGAGCTCGAACGCTACCTGTCCGGGCGGCCGCCGCGCGCGGCCGTCACCGCCGACGACATCGCGGTGAGCGCCTGACCCCCGGGACCGGCTCGCGCGGCGCCGTCGCCCCCTTGACGTTCGCCGGGCGTTGACCTCGCCTTCAGGCTGCCGTCGCCGCGACCGGCCAGGATCGCCGCGCAGCAGTTCGTCGAAGGAAGTAGTGGCACCATGCGTAGCGCGATCCTGTCCACCCTGGCGATCGGGGCCCTGCTGGGCTCCGGGGCCGTCGCCGCCCCCGCCGCAGCCGGCACGTCGTCGTCGTGCGCCGGCGCGCCGCGCACGCCGGTGACCTCCGGGGCGGTGTTCAGCGAGCCGGTGGGCGGCGACCCGGTCGCCATCGTGAGCAGGCTCTGCGACCTGGTCCGCCAGACCCCCGCCGGGGCCGGCATCAGGATCGCGCACTTCGTCATGTCGGGCACGGCCGGCAGCGAGTTCGCCGCCGAGCTGCTCAAGGCGCACGAGCGGGGCGTGCGGGTGCAGGTGGTGCTGGACGGCGACGCGCGCGGCAAGGCGGTGGCCGAGCGGCTCGCCGCCGTCCTGGGCACGGACACCTCGGCCGCCTCGTTCGCGCACGTGTGCTCCGGGCCGATGTCGGGCGGCACCGCCGCCTGCGTCGGGGACAAGGGGCAGCACAACAAGTTCTACCTGTTCTCCCGTACGGGAGGCGCGTCCGACGTGGTCGTGCAGTCGTCGGCCAACCTGACGAACCTGAACTCGACCACGTACTGGAACAACGCCGTCGTGCTGGCGGGCAACCGGCGGCTGCACGAGGCGTACGCCTCCTACTTCGCCGACCTGGCCGCCGAGCGGAAGAGCCTCGACTACGACCGGGTCGTGCGGACGGGGGCGGCGGGCGGCTCGGTGCGGGCGCACTTCTTCCCCAGCGCCGAGGGCGACCCGATCGTGGAGGCGCTGGACGGGGTCTCCTGCCGCGACGGCGCCCCGATCCGCGTCGGCATGTCGGAGTGGGACGGCTACCGGGTCGCGATCGCCGAACGGCTGGCCGAGCTGGCCCGCGAGGGGTGCACGGTGCAGGTCGTCGCGGGCGTGCTGGACGCGGAGGTGGAGGCGGCGCTGCGCGCCGAGCCGAGGATCGAGCTGCGCACGCTGAGCTCCGGCAGCGCGCTGCCCGGCCGCATCCACTCCAAGTACCTGCTGGTCGACGGCTGGGTCTATACGGGCAGCCACAACTACAACCAGACGTCGCTGCGCCGCAACGACGACACCCTGTTGCGGCTCAACAACAAGGCGATTCACGCCCAGTTCGTGGCGAACTTCGACAGGATGCGCGCCGCCGCCGCGTCCTAGCCACCTGGGAGTCACGTGGCTCTCAACAGTTGGTCATGACGGTCAGTCAGATTCGGCTCATCGGCCGCTCCCGAGTACGAGGAGATCCATGTTCCGACTCGCCGGCTTGATCGTCATGACCGTACTGGCCCTGTTCCTCACCCCCGCGACGGCGGCCTCGGCGGCCCCGGTGGCCAACGTCGCCCATCGCGGCGCGTCCGCCTACGCGCCGGAGAACACGCTGGCGGCCTTCCGGCTGGCCGCCGAGCTGGGCGCCGACGCGTTCGAGCTGGACGTGCGGCTGACCCGCGACGGCCAGCCCGTCCTCATGCACGACGCCACGCTGGCCCGCACCACCGACGCCGAGCGGGTCTTCCCCGGCCGGGCGCCGTGGCGGGTGGGCGACTTCACCCTGGACGAGATCCGCGAGCTGGACGCCGGGTCGTGGTCCGGGCGCCGCTTCGCCGGGGAGCCGGTGCCCACGCTGCGGGAGGCGCTGCGCGAGATGAGCGGCAGCGGGCTCGGCGTGCTGGTGGAGGTCAAGGAGCCCCGCCTGTACCGGGGGATCGAGGCGCGGGTGGCCGGGGAGCTGCGCCGCTCGTGGCGGGGCCCGCTGGTGGTGCAGTCGTTCGACCACGGCTCGATGCGCCGCTTCCACGACGTCATGCCGGAGGCCGCGATCGGGCTGCTCGGCACCCCGCCTGCCGCCGAGCTGGACGGGCTGTCGGAGTTCGCCGACCAGGTCAACCCGCCGTACGGCGGCCTGACCCGCGACTACGTGCGGCTCGTGCAGCGGCACGGGATGCGGGTGTTCGCCTGGACGGTGGACGACGCGGCCGCCATGCGCCGGCTGGTCGGCTACGGCGTGGACGGCATCATCACCAACCGGCCCGACGTTCTCGACGCCCTTTGACGGGTAGCCGGGACGGCATGGCGACAGAGCAGGATCCCGATCACCTCCGCCCGGAGGGCATGTCGGACGAGACGGTCGAGGCACTGGGCGCGCTGAGCGAGGCGCTGGAGACGACGCACCGGGCGCGGGGCCACCTGTACGCGTGGCACCAGCTCACCGGCAGCGCCGACGCCCGCCTCGACCGGGCCGTCGAGCTGCTACGCCGGACCGGGCACCAGGAGCTGGCCGACCGCGTCGAGCGGGAGCTCATCGGGCTGAACGTGATCGACGGCCGGTGGACGTTCCAGGTGGTCGAGGAGTACGACGCGCTGTACTACGCGGCCTTCCAGGAGATGGAGGCGCACGTGCGCGATCGGCTGGCCGGGGGCCGCCGCCACGTCCACGAGGCGGAGATGAAGCAGCGCAGGCGCACGCCGGGTCTGCCGGGTCACGAGGCGGCACCGTAAAGGCTTCCCGCAGGTAACCGATAACCCCCGAAACCCAACCAAGTGTTGACCACTCGGTAACAAGTGGTGGATAACAGGTGTCGGCAGAGGCAGTAAAACCGCACTGGCTCGGAGACGCCGATGACGAGCGAGGCATCTCCCGCGCTGGTGGGCCGCGACGCGCACCTGCGAGCGCTCATCGGCGCGATCACCCGTCCGCCCGCCGTGGCCCTCGTCCAGGGCGAGGCGGGCATCGGGAAGACCCGGCTGGTCCGGACGGCCGTCGACCGGCTGGATCCGGACCGCCACACCGTGCTGCTCGGGCACTGTCACCAGATCCGCGAGCCGTTCCCGTACGGGCCGGTCTTCGACGCGCTGCGGCAGATCGGCGGCGCGCTGCCTGGCCGGGACCGGCTCAACCCCGTGACGGGGGCCGTGGGCGGCTACCTTCCCGAGCTGGCCGGGCACCTGCCGCCGGCTCCGACGCCGCCGCCGCTGGACGACCCGCGCGCCGAGCGGCACCGGCTGTTCCGCGGGGTGCACGCGCTGCTGGCCGTGGCCGCGCCCGTGGTGCTGGTCGTGGAGGACCTGCACTGGGCCGACGACGGCACCCGTGACCTGCTGCGCTTTCTCATCGGCCGGCCGCCCGAGGGGCTGGCGCTGGTGGTGACGTTCCGGCGGGAGGATCTGCCGGTGCCGGGGCTGCCGTTCGGGCACGCCTACCGGCACCCGCCCGACGTGACGAGCGAGGTGATCTCGCTGACGTCGCTCGACGTGGCGGGCGTACGGGCGCTCGCCGGCGAGCTGCTGGGCGGCGCCCCCGTGACGGCCGGGTTCGCGGCGCGGCTGCACGAGCGGACGGCCGGGGTGCCGTTTGTGATCGAAGAGGTCGTGCGGTCGCTCCAGGAGCCCGGCGACGAGGAGGCGCTGGACCGGATCGCGGTGCCGGTGCTGCTGCGGGAGGCGATGGCCGAGCGGCTGGCCGGCCTGTCCCCCGCCGCCCTGCACGCGGTGCAGGCCGCCGCCGTGCTGCGGCTGCCCGCCGACGAGTCGCTGATCGCCGCCGTGTCGGGCTCCGGCGCCGCCGCCCACGGGCTGCGCGAGGCGCTGCGGGCCGGGGTGCTGCTGGAGCGGCCCGACGCGCTGTACGGGTTCCGCCACGCGCTGGCCCAGCAGGCGGTCTACGACGCGATCCCGGGCCCGGACCGGCGGCTGATCCACGGCCGGGCGATGGCCGAGCTGGCCGGGCTGGACCCGCCGCCGCTGGTGCAGCTCGCCTACCACGCGCGGCGGGCGGGCGAGCTGGCGGCCTGGCGGCGGCACGGCGGGGCCGCCTCGGAGCACGCGGCGGCGGTCGGCGACGTGCCGCTGGCCATCGAGGTGCTGGAGGGCATGCTGGCCGACCCGGCGCTGCCGCCCGACGCCCGGGGCCCGCTGGCGTTGCAGCTCAGCCGCGTGGCCGCGATCGGCCTGTCGTACCGCAGGTCGGTGCGGCTGCTGCGGCACCTGCTGTCGGACGACTTCCTGCCCCGGCACGTACGCGGCGAGGCCAGGCTGAACCTGGGCGTGCTGCTGTCGAACCAGGCGGGCGCGGTGGCGGAGGGCCGCAGGGAGGTGCTGGCGGCGCTCGCCGACCTGGAGGACCGGCCGGGCGTGGCGGCGCGCGGGCTGGCGCTGCTGGCGATGCCGTCGTGGGGCGGTGAGCCGCTGGCCTGCCACGAGAAGTGGATGGCGCAGGCCGAGAGCCTGCTGTGCTCGGCCGACGACCCGGAGCTGCGCACGGCGGTGCACGCCAACAAGGTGTCGATGGCGATGCTGGTCGGCGCGCCGGACGCGTTCGAGCTGGCGGAGACGCTGCCGGAGGGCGCCCGGTCGGCGGCGGCGCGGCGGCAGGTGGCGCGCGGCTACGCGAACCTGTGCGACGCCGCGGTGGCGCTCGGCCACTACGGCGAGGCGGCCAGGTTCGCCCGCGAGAGCAGGCGGGTCGCCGAGGAGAGCGGCGCCCTCTACCCGGTGTGGCTGGTGGACGTGTCGTCGATCCGGCTCGACTGGCTGACCGGCCGCTGGGAGGGGCTGCGCGAGCGGGCAGCGGCCGTGGTGGAGATGACGTCGGAGGTGCCGATGCTGGCGGCCGACGCCCGGCTGGCCCTCGGCATGCTGGCGATGGCGACCGGCGAGTGGGAGGAGGCCGCCTGCCACCTGGGCGCGGCCGGGCTGCAGGACGTGGACTCGGCGTTCCTGCCGGTGGCGGCGGCGGCCTCGGGCGGGCTGGTGGAGCTGCACCTGGCCCGTGACGCGCTGGAGGGGGCGGTGCGCGAGGCGGACCGGGCGGTGGCCCGGCTGCGCCGCAAGGGGGTGTGGGTGTGGGGCGACCAGCTCGTCCCGGCGGCGGTGGCCGCGCTGCTCAGGTCGGGCCGCCGGGCGGACGCCGAGGCGCTGGTGGCCGAGTTCGCCGACGGGGTGGCGGGCCGCGACGCGCCGTCGGCGCAGGCGGCGCTCGGCTCGGCGCGGGCCCGGCTGGCCGGTGAGCGCGGCCTGTTCGAGGAGGCGGCCAGGCTGCACGCCGGGGCGCGGGCCGCGTACGAGACGATGCCGCGCCCGTACGCGGCGGCGCGGGCGGCGGAGGCCGAGGCGGAGGCGCGGCTGGCGCTGGGGGCGCGGGAGGCGGCGGCGCAGATCATCGCCGACGCGGCCGAGCGCTACGCGGTGCTCGGCGCCTCCCACGACGCGGCGCGCTGCCGGCACGCGCTGCGGGAGATCGGCGCGAGCGCGCCGCGCCGGGGCCGCAGGGGGCGCGGCGGCGTGCTGTCGCCCCGGGAGGCGGAGGTGGCCAGGCTGGTCGCGTCGGGCCGCACCAACCGGGAGATCGCCGAAGTGCTGTTCCTGTCGCGCCGGACCGTCGACACGCACGTGGCCAGCGTGCTGCACAAACTCGGCGTGCGCACCCGCAACGAGGTGGACCCGCCCCCGTGAGGGCACAGGGGAAGGCCCCGGCCGGGGAGGGGGTGCCGGCCGGGGCCCGAAGGCGGAACCGCTAGACGGTGATGCTCCAGGAGTCGAGGAAGCCGGTGTCACCGGCGTAGACGTCCTCGACCCAGAGCACCCAGGTGCCCGCGGCCTGCTGACTCACCGGGACGGAGAACGTCCGGGTGCCGTACGGCGTGCAGGAGGTGCCGCCGTACCTGTCGACCGCGTACCAGGTGCCGTTGGGCCCGCGCAGGTAGATGTCCAGGTCCTCGGCACACGTGTGGTCGATCGTGATGGAGAGCCTGACCGGCGAGGCGGCGGTGCCGCTCGCCGTGGACGAGACGGGACTCTGCACGTAGCTGTAGTCGTAGATGCGGTAGTCGGTGCCGTTGGTGAAGGTCCGGCCGCCCGAGCCGCCCTCGACGGTCAGCGCGTAGCGGACCGTCCGGGTGGCCGTCTCGCCGGTGCCGGTGACGGTGATGCTGTAGTCGCCGGCCGGCGTGGTGGCCGAGGTGGTGATCGTCAGGGTGGAGGAGCCGCCGGAGGTCACCGAGGCCGGGTTGAAGCCGGCCGTGGCGCCCTGCGGCAGGCCGGAGGCGGACAGGTTCACGGTCTGCGGGGTGCCGGCCGTGGTCGTCGTGCCGATGGTGGTGGTGGCCGCCGAGCCCGCCTGGACGGTGCCGGAGGCGGGGCTGGCCGAGACCGAGAAGTCCCGGTCAGGGGTCTCGCCGCCGACCGCCTGCTTCCAGACGGCGTACATGGCGGCGTCGGAGGCCCGGTCGAGGATCGTGTCGTTGATGTTGGCGCTGGTGTCGCAGGCGGCGTGGTAGCAGGAGTCGTACGCGCGTCCCGACTGGCCGCCCCACTTCGAGGCCTGCGTCGCCGTCTTGGTGGCGCTGGCGCCCGCCGCGACCCCGGAGCTGGCGATGCCGGCGTTGCGGAAGGAGGCGTCGTCGGAGCGGTTGGCGCCCTCGACGTTCTCCTCCGGCCGCAGGTTCAGGCCGTCGTAGAACTCCTTGAGCGGCGCCGCGCCGGCGGTGGTGATGTTGTTGATGAAGTAGCCGCCGTTGGGCGAGCCGACCATGTCGTAGTTGTAGTAGACCTGGATCTTGGCCCGGTCGGCCGCGCTGAGCCGCGAGACGTAGAACTCCGAGCCGTTCAGGCCCTGCTCCTCGTCGGTCCACCAGCCGAACCTGACGTGCTTGGCCAGCTGCGGGTTCTCCCTGGCCAGCGTCAGCGCGACCTCCAGCAGGGCGCTGGAGCCCGAGGCGTTGTCGTTGATGCCGGGTCCCGCGCTCACGCCGTCGAGGTGCGCGCCGGACATGATGACCTGGTTGTCGTCACCGCCCGGCCAGTCGGCGATCAGGTTGGGGCCGGAGCCGCTGGTGCAGCCGGAGGTGCACGCCTGCCGGACCACGGTGTAGCCGGCCTCGCGCAGCTTGCCCTCGACGTAGGACACCGACGCCGTGTAGCCGGGCCCGGTCGACCTGCGGTTCCCGCCGTTGGAGGTCGCGATCGACTGGAACTGCGTGATGTGCGCCTTGACGTTGGCCAGGCTCACGTCCGGCACCTCGACGGGCCCGCCCGGGCCGACCGTCAGCGTGAACGTCGCCGTGTGCGTCGCCGACCCGCTCCCGGTCACGGTGATCGGGTACGTGCCCTCCGCCGTCGAGGAGCCGACCGACAGGGTCAGGGTGGAGGAGTTGCCCGAGGTCACCGACGCCGGGTTGAAGCTGGCCGTGGTGCCGCTGGGCAGGCCGGTGGCCGACAGGTTGACCGTCTGGGAGCTGCCCGAGGTGGTCTGCGTGCTGACCACGGTCGTGGCCTGCTGACCGGGCTCGGCGCTGCCACTGGCGGGGTTGAGCGCGATCGAGAAGTCGTTGCCCGGGGTGCCGCAGGCGGGCTCGCCGGACTGCGCCGGCACGCTCACCGCGTTCCACGCCGCCTTGGTGGTGTTGCAGGCGGCGCTGTTGGCGCCGAACAGCTCGACGGCCGCCGCGACCGACGCCGAGCGGACGTTCACGTACCGCCAGGAGGAGGTCTTGCGGCCCAGCGCGCTCATGAAGATCTTGCCGGCGTCCTGGATGCCGATGCCGGTCACCGACGAGGGGCCGCCGGAGCAGATCGGGCTGGACGGCTTGCCGCCGCCCGGGTTGCTGCCCTCGGCCAGCAGGTAGAACCAGTGGTTCAGCGGGCCGGCCGCCGCGTGCACCTCGGTGTTCGGGATCTGGTTGCTGTAGCAGTTCGGGTCGTTGAGCAGGCCCGGGTTGTACATGTTGCGGATCGGGCCCTGGCCGACCAGGTCGACCTCCTCGCCGACCAGGTAGTCCGGCGGGTCGTTCGGGTTGTTGGCGTAGTGCTCGGTGAGCGCGCCGAAGATGTCGCCCGTCGCCTCGTTCAGGCCGCCGTTCTCGTTGCCGGACCCGGCGCCGCCGGGCGTGGTCTGGAAGATGGCGTGGCCGAACTCGTGCGCCACCACGTCGATCGGCGTGGCCTGCCGGGTGTTGGCCTGGTTGTGGCCGAAGTTGGTGTAGCTGCCGTTCCAGTAGGCGTTGACGTCGTTGAGCCCGACGCGGGCGGGGAAGCCGCCGCCGTTGCCGTTGATCCCGTTGCGGCCGAGCCAGTCGCGCAGCATGTCCCACTGGCGCTGCACCCCGTACAGGGCGTCGACGCAGGCGGTCTCCAGGTTGGTGCCGGAGCCGTTGCCCCAGCTGTCGTCGGTGCCGGTGTAGGCGGAGCCGTTCTGGCCGCCGCACCGGATGCCGGGCCTGCTCGTGTCGGTCATCGAGTACGAGCTGCCGGAGCCGCTGGTGGCGATCGTGACCTGGCCGTAGTAGTAGCCGTTGCCCGTGCCGGCGCGGACCACGTCGTAGGAGTCGGCGACCTCGCCGGTGACGGCGTCGACGAACACGTGCTGGATGCTCGGCTTGCCGCCGGCGATGCCGGAGACGACGGCTTCCCAGGTCAGCCTGGGCTTGTCGCCCCAGGCGAGGACGACCAGGCGCGGGGCCCGGGTGTCGTCGACGCGGGAGAGCTTGGTCCTGGCGGTCTTGAGCGCCTCGGCCGCGCTGACGGTCGCCTTGGTCGGCACGTCGGCGCCGGTGGGACCGGACGCCGCGACCGTGTCGCGGACGCGGCCCGCCCCGTCGGTGACGACGACGGCGTCGCCGCCGACCATCGGCAGGCCCTTGTACGTGCGCTCGTAGGCGACGTAGAACATCTCGTTGGCGCCGGCGGTGACGCCCACCCGGCGGTAGGCCTCGTCGGGGCCCTTGACCAGGTTGTCCAGCCCGCTCTGCACGGCCTGGTCCGCGACGGCCGCGGCCCGGGACTCGGGGTCGGCCACGGCCGCCGCCGCCAGGCCCTTCTGGGCGCCGGGCGGCTTGGCCTCGGCCGGCAATGCCGACAAAGTCAGCGAGGCGGCCGTGGTGATGCCCACGGCCGCCGCCACTAAAGCTTTGCGTCTCACGATGGGAGGCTCCTTTCGGATTCTTCCCATGGCAGAGCCGCGCCTTGTGGGCACATGCGGTCGCCCTGCCGGGAAGTGGGGGGTGAAAGCGAGCGTGTCGCCTTGTCGTGTGACGCTAGGCGTTACCCGGAGGCGGGGAAATACGTATGTGCCTCCGTACGTATACCGATGTTTCGATCAGCGCTGGTCAGGAGGCCGCGCCGAGGAAGCCGTTCTGCTCCAGCCAGTCGGCCGAGACCTTCTTCGGCTGCTCGCCGTCGACGTCCACGCGGGCGTTGAGCTTCTGCATCGTGGCGTCGTCCAGCTTGGCGATCACCGGCTGCAGCACCTTCTCCAGCGCCGGGTGCTTCTTGTAGAGGTCGTCCTTGATCGTGACGGCGGCGTTGTAGACGGGGAAGAACTTCTTGTCGTCCTCCAGCACCGTCAGGCCGAGCGCGGCGATGCGCCCGTCGGTGGTGAAGACCTCGCCGAAGTTGCAGGTCTCGCCCTTGTCCGTCTCGGTGTAGACGACGCCGGTGTCGAGCAGCGCGATCCGGTCCTTGGGGATCTTCATGTCGTACGCCTTGGACAGGCCGGGCAGGCCGTCGTCGCGGGTGGAGAACTCGGTCTCGATGCAGATCGTGACCTCCTCCGGCTTGGTCCTGGCCAGCTCGGCCACGTCCGAGACGGTCTTGACGCCGAGCTCCTGGGCCTTCTCGGTGCGGATGGCCAGGGCGTAGGTGTTGTTCAGCGGGGTGGGGCCGATCCAGCGGACGCCGTTCTTCTCCAGGTCGGCGCCGGCGGTGGCCTTGAACTGCTCGGCCGGGTCCTGGATCGGGGTGGTGTTCTTCAGGTGCTCGATCCAGCCGGTGCCGGAGTACTCCCAGTACAGGTCGATCTCGCCGGCCATGAGGGCCTTGCGGTTGGTGACGGTGCCGCCCAGGTTGACCTTGTCGACGACCTCGGCGCCGTGCGCCTTCAGCAGTTGCACGGCGATGTTGCCGAGCATGATGTTCTCGGTGAAGTCCTTTGACCCGACGACGAACGTCGCGCCCTCCAGTTCGTCGCCCGCGCTGGACGCCTCGACGGCGTCAGTGGAGCCGCAGCCCGCGGCGGTCACGGTCAGGGCTGCGGCGGCGAGCAGGGCGAACGTCTGGCGAAGGGGACGGGAAAGCATGCAAAGACACCTCTTGCTTGGTGAATCAGGCGAAATCGGCGGACAGGTCAGATGCCGCGTGGCTTGAGCAGGTTCTCGGCGAGCCCGCCGAGCCAGTCGATGAAGAACGCGATGCACGCGGTGAGCACGGCGCCGACGATGGTCACGGGCATGCGGTTCAGCTTGAGCCCGTTGATGATCAGTTCGCCCAGGCCGCCGGCGGCCACGAACGCGCCCAGCGTGGCGACGCCGACGGTGAGCACCAGGGCGGTGCGCAGCCCGGCGAGGATGGCGGGGACGGCCAGCTTGAGCTCGACCCGGCGCAGGATCTGCCCCTTGGTCATGCCCATGCCGCGGGCCGCCTCGATGAGGGCCGGGTCGATCTGCTGCACCCCGACCATGGTGTTGCGCAGCACCGGCAGCACCGCGTAGACGACGAGCCCGACCAGCGCGGTCTGGAAGCCGACGCCCAGCACGAACGTGGCCAGCACCAGCAGCCCGATGCACGGCACCGCCTGGCCGAGGTTGCCCGCGGTGAGGATGAGCGGAGTGACGAACCGGTTCCTGGAGCGCGAGGCGACGATGCCGAGCGGGATCGCGATCACCACGACCAGGGCGGTGGCGGCGACCGTCATCTGCAGGTGCTCGACGGTCTTGTCGACGAGCACCGCCTGGTTGAGGCTGCGCCGCTCGATCGAGTCCAGCTCCAGTGTGCTCACCCACGCGTACAGGGTGACCAGGGCCGCCGCGATGGCGGCGGGCGCGATCAGGTGGCGCAGGCCGGAGGGGCGGGCGGGGGTGCGGGCCGTGCCGACGGCGAGGGTCTCAGCGGTCACCGGCGGTCACTTCCTCCGGGGCTTGTTCATGGGCCGTGCCCACCGCGCCGCACAGCGCGGCGTACGTGATCACGCCGGACGGCGTGGAGCACCGGTCCGCCGCGTGCGCGACCATCGTGTCCAGCGCCTCGCGCAGCGTCGCGCCGGCCGCCACCGCGGGCAGCGCCGGGTCCGGCAGCGGGCTCTCGTACGGCACGTCCTCGACCCTGAGCAGCGCCAGGCGCTTGAGCGTGGCGTCCTGGCCGATGAACCCCGCCACGTAGTCGTCGGCCGGGGCGGCCAGGATGTTGGCCGGCGTGTCGTACTGGGCGATGTGCGAGCGCTCGCGCAGCACCGCGATGCGGTCGCCCAGCCGGATCGCCTCCTCGAAGTCGTGCGTGACGAAGATGATCGTCTTGCGGAGCTGCTTCTGGAGCTTGGCGAACTCGTTCTGCAGGTGCTCGCGGGTGATCGGGTCGGTCGCGCCGAACGGCTCGTCCATGAGCATGACCGGCGGGTCCGCGGCCAGCGCGCGGGCGACGCCGACACGCTGCTGCTGGCCGCCGGAGAGCTGGCGCGGGTAGCGGTCGCGGAACGTGCCGGGGTCCAGGCTCACCAGCTCCAGCAGCTCCTCCACGCGGGCGGCCACCTTGGCGGCCGGCCAGCCGAGCAGCTTGGGCACCATCGCCACGTTCTGCCCGACGGTCAGGTGCGGGAACAGGCCGACCTGCTGGATCGCGTAGCCGATGTGCCGGCGCAGCTCGTCGGGGTGCAGGCCGAGGACGTCCTGGCCGCCGATGCGGATCTGGCCGGACGTGGGCTCGACCAGCCGGTTGATCATCTTCATGGTGGTGGTCTTGCCGCAGCCCGACGGGCCGACGAAGACGACGAGCTCGCCCGCCGGGATGTCGAGGCTGACGTTGTCGACCGCTGGGGCGGGCTGCCCCGGGTAGTGCTTGGTCAGCTCCCGCAGCTCGATGCGGACGCCTGCGGGATCACGGTCGAACACGAAGCCCCCTCGGGGTGGTCAGAAGGCGGACGGCGGAGAAGCCGGCGTCGAACAGCACCGCGATCACCACGATGCCGAGCGTGCCCGCGAGCGTCGCGTTGAGCGAGTTGACCGATCCCAGCCGCGCCAGCCCTTCGAAGATCTGGTTGCCCAGTCCGGGGCCGTCGACGTAGGCCGCGATGGCGGCGATGCCGATGAGCATCTGCGTGGAGATGCGCACCCCCGCCAGGATCAGCGGCCAGGCGAGCGGCAGCCGCACCCGCAGCAGCACGCGCGCGCTGCTCAGGCCCATCCCCCGCCCGGCCTCGACGGTGGCGGCGTCCACGCCGCGCAGGCCGGTCACGGTGTTCCTGATGATCGGCAGGAACGCGTACCCGGTCAGCGCGATCAGCGTGGAGCCCCAGCCGAGGCCGGTGAACGGGATGAGCAGGGTCAGCAGGGCCAGGGAGGGAATGGTCAGAATGCCGGCGGACAGCGCCAGGGAGGCGCCACGCGCTTTCGGGGTCTCGTACGTCAGGAGCCCGATGCCGACGCCCACGGCCGTGGCGATGCCGATCGCGACGGCCACGACCAGGGCGTGTTCGGCGGCAGCCAGCGAGAGGGTGTCCCATCGGGAGACCACGTACTCGCTGAAAGTCATGAAGTAACCGCCTTCGCTTACAGTTGCATGGGAATGTAAACGTATGGCTAGTTGCGCTCATCGCAAAATCTGTTGCGATGAGCGCAACCCAGTTGTTATGAACGGATGGGCATGAGCGAGAAGCTCCCCGTGTCTTCCGCAGGCCTTCGCCGAGACCTCGAAATCCTCGACGTTCTCGCAGGTCACGGTGATGAGCGCGACACCGACGGGTTCGGCGTGAGCTGGATCGCGCAGCGGCTCGGCCGCGAGAAGAGCCAGGTGTCACGGGCGCTGCGGGCGCTGGAGGGCGAGGGCATGGTCGAGCGCGACCCGGTGACCCGCCGCTACCGGCTCGGCTGGCGGCTGTTCGCGCTGGCGGCGCGCAGCCAGCAGGCGCGGCTCGTCCAGGTTTCGGCGCCGTTCCTGCGCCGGCTGGCCACCGCGTTCGACGAGGACGCCCACCTGTGCGTGCTGCGCGGCGACCAGGTGCTCACGCTGGTGTCCATGCCGTCCTCGCGCGCCTACCACCGCATCTGGGAGGGCGTGTCGGTGCCCGTGATCATGGCCGCGGCGGGCCGCTCGCTGCTGGCCGACTGGGAGCCCGAGCGGGTGCGCGAGCTGCTGCGCGCCAAGCTGCCCGCCGGGCTCGACTCGGCGGTCAGCGGCGAGGAGCAGTGGATGGCCGACCTCGACCACGCCCGCACGTTCGGCTACGTGGCCAGCGACGTCGAGCTCGACGACAGCGCCGCCGCGGTCTCCGCCCCGGTGCGCGACCACCGCGGCCTCATCGCCGCCGCGATCAGCGTCTCCCTCGCCCGGGTGCCGGCCGCGCCCCGGCTGGAGGAGATCGGCCGGGCGATCGCCGACTCCGCCCGCGACCTGTCCACCGCGCTCGGACACTCGTCCCACTGACCTGTCCGCCCTGCTCCCGGCCAGCTGCCCCGCTGACCGGCGGCCTGTCCGTCCCGCGTCCGGCCATCCGTCCCGCTGACGGGCCGCCCTCCTCACCCGGACGGGTCCCGTACGGGTGAGCGGCCCGTACGGGTGAGCGCCCCGGGAGCGCTCCGGCGCGGCCCGGGAGCCCGGTCACCGGCGCACGCCCGATCCCCCGCGCCGGATCCGTCACGCAGCCGGTCACCGGCGCACGCCCGATCCCCAGCACGCGGCCGGTCCCGCGGCCGCTCCCCGGCGCGAGGGTGGCCGGGCGGGTGGCCGGGGGGCGGGGCTAAGGCTTCGGCCGGGTCGGCGGGGTCGCCGTGTTCGCCGTGCCAGCGGGCCAGCCGGCCGCGGCGGCCGACGGCGCGCAGGCGGCGTTCGGCGGCCTCACGGCAGGCGGCGGTGGTGACGATGAGCAGCTCGTCACCCTCCCTCAGCCGCGTCTCCGGCGCGGGCACGAACGTGGCCCGGTCGCGGATGACGAGGCTGATGGCCGCGGGCGCGGGCAGCCGCAACTCGCCCACCTCCACCCCGTGCAGCCGCGACCCGGCGGGCACGGTCAGCGTGAGCAGCTCGGCGTCGAGCACGTCGAGCGGCGCGGACTCGATGTCCACCTCCCTGGCCTGGCCCGGCTGGGTCACGCCGAGCAGCCTGGCGAGCGCGGGCAGCGCGGGCCCCTGGATCAGGGTGAAGACGACGACCAGCACGAACACGATGTTGAGCAGGTGCCCGCTGCCGGGCACCCCGGCGACGATCGGGAACGTGGCCAGCACGATCGGCACCGCCCCGCGCAGCCCCGCCCACGAGATGAACACCTGGTGCCGCCACGGCACCCGGAAGGGCAGCAGCCCGGCGAGCACCGAGACGGGCCGGGCGAGCAGCAGGAGCACCAGCCCGACGACGAGGGCGGGCAGCAGCGCGGCGGGCAGCTCGCTCGGGTCGACGAGCAGTCCGAGCATGACGAACAGCCCGATCTGCGCCAGCCAGCCGGCGCCTTCGGCGAAGGAGCGGGTGGCGGCCCGGTGCGGCAGCACGGCGTTGCCGAGCACGATCCCGGACAGGTAGGCGGCCATGAACCCGGAGGCGTTCAGCGCGCCCGCGGCGGCGAAGGCGATGACGCCCAGCCCGAGCGTGGCCAGCGGGTACAGCCCGGTGGCGGGCAGTGCGACGTAGCGCAGCGCGGCGACGCCGCCCCAGCCGGCGAGCAGCCCGACGGCGGCCCCGGCGGCGATCTGGTAGACGACCTGCCCGCCTATCACGGCGAAGTCGGGCACCCCGGCGGCGCTGCTGAAGACCAGCACCAGGATGACGGTCGGCGCGTCGTTGAACCCGGACTCGGCCTCGACCATCCCGGCCAGCCGCCGGGGCAGCGGCAGCGTCCGCAGCACGGCGAACACGGCGGCGGCGTCGGTGGAGGAGACGATGGCGCCGAGCAGCAGCGCGAGCTGCCAGTCGAGGCCGAGCAGCAGGTGGGCGCCGGTGGCGGTGACCAGCACGCTGACGGCGACGCCGAGGGTGGCCAGCATCGCCGACGGGGCCAGCAGCGTGCGCAGGTCCGTCCAGCGGGTGCTGAGCCCGCCCTCGACGAGGATGAGCGCCAGCGCGCAGGTGCCGAGCGTCTGGGCGAGCTGGGCGTCGTCGAACCGGACGCCGAGCACGTCCTCGCCGATGACCATGCCCAGCCCGAGGAACAGCAGCAGGCTGGGCAGGCCGAGCCGGCTGGCGGTGCGTACCGCCGCGATGCCGGCCAAAAGCACGAGCCCGCCGGCGAGCAGCACGACGTAGAGCTCCGGCAGCGTCATCAGAGGAAGTACCGCAGCCAGACGTAGACCCATGCCAGCACCGAGGTGATCGCGGTGACGAGCAGCCCGTACCGGGTGAACTCCCAGAAGGAGATCCGGTGCCCGGAGCGCGCGGCGATGCCGAGCGCGACGACGTTGGCGCTGGCGGCGACCGCGGTGCCGTTGCCGCCGAAGTCGGCGCCGAGCGCGAACGCCCACCAGATCGCCTGCCCGGTGGCCGGGTCGGGCGCCTGGGCGACGAGCCCTTCGACGATCGGCGCGACGGTGGCGACGTACGGGATGTTGTCGAAGAACGCGCCGAGCACGGCCGAGCCGAACAGCAGCGACGTGGCCGCGCCGAAGTAGTTGTCGCCGACGGCGCTGATCACCCACTCGCCCGCGGTGGCGATGACGCCGGTGTTGACGAGCCCGGCGACCATGACGAACAGGCCCATGAAGAACACCAGCGTGGGCCATTCGACCTCGCGCAGCGTCTCGCCGGTGTCGGCGCGGGCGACGAGCATCATCACGCCGGCGCCGACGAGCGCCACGATGGACGGCTCGACGTGCACGACGGCGTGCAGCCCGAACCCGACGACGACGAGCCCGAGCACGACCAGGCAGCGGACGAGCAGGCGCGGGTCGGTGATCGCGCGCCGCTCCTGCAGCGCCATGACCTCGGCCACGCGGTCGGGGTTGTAGACGAACGACTTGCGGAACAGCACCCGCGTGAGCAGCAGGAACACCAGGAAGACGATGACCACGACCGGGGCCATGTGCGCGAGGAAGTCGTTGAACGTCAGGCCGGCCCGGCTGCCGATGATGATGTTGGGCGGGTCCCCGATGAGCGTGGCGGCTCCGCCGATGTTGGAGGCGAGGACCTCGGCGATGAGGTACGGCTGGGCCGGGATGTGCAGGCGGTCGCACACCATGACGGTGACGGGCGCGACCAGCATGATCGTGGTGACGTTGTCCAGGAACGGCGAGGCGATCGCGGTGATGGCCATCAGCATGACCATGAGCCGGTACGGCCTGCCTTGCGACTTCTTCGCGGCCCAGATGGCCAGGAAGTCGAAGACGCCCGTCTGCTTGATGATCCCGACGATGATCATCATGCCGAAGAGCAGGAAGATGACGTTCCAGTCGATCCCCTCGTGCTCGGAGAAGAACACCTGAGCTCCGGGGATCAGCCCGAGTACCGCCATGAGGCCGGCGGCGACGAGCACCACCTTGACCTTGTTCACCTTCTCGGTGGCGATGAAGAAGAACGCCACCACGAAGACGGTCAGGGCGAGTGCACCGGTCATCGCACACGCCCCGGCGGGCCGGTACGCTCCCGGGACGTGCGGGGTGATGATGGTGACAGGCGAGACATGACGGTCCTCCAGATCAAGGCGGGAACATCAAGTCTCGACAATGAGGGACGATCCGGACATCGGGTCTGACACCCATCTCTGCCGGTGGGCATCATGTAGGCGCGCGCGGGCAAGGATGAGTGCTGGACCGGATGGACGGCCGGGCCGTCCGACGGTGAGGCTGGGGGGCATGAGCGACCAACGGCGGAGCCCCGTGCAGGCGCTGTTCCGGCGGGTGATCGCGATCAACGGGCTGGTGTTCACCGCCGGGACGCTGGTGCTGGCCCTCTCCCCCGCCACCGTGTCCCCGCTGGTGCGGGTGACCGAGATCCCGGTGCTGATCGTCGGCCTGGCACTGATCATGGCGGCCAACGCGCTGCTGCTGCGCCGCAGCCTGGCGCCGCTCGGCGCGCTCACCGCGCTGATGCGCCGGGTCGACCTGCTGCGACCCACCGACCGGATGCCCGACGGGGGCAACGGCGACCTCACCGACGTGGTGCGCACGTTCAACGCGATGCTCGACCGGCTGGAGGCCGAGCGGACGGCGGCCAGCGCGCACGCCCTGGCCGCGCAGGAGGGCGAGCGGCAGCGCATCGCCCGCGAGCTGCACGACGAGATCGGCCAGAGCCTGACCGTGGTGCTCCTCGCGCTCAAGCGGACCGCCGACCGGGCGCCCGACGACCTGCGCGAGGAGCTGCGCACGATCCAGGAGACGGTACGCTCCAGCCTGGACGAGGTGCGGCAGGTGGCCAGGCGGCTGCGGCCCGGCGTGCTGGAGGACCTGGGCCTGATCAGCGCGCTCAACGCGCTGGCCGCCGACTTCCCCGGCGTGCCCGTGACCCGCCGCCTCGACGCGCGGCTGCCGCCGCTGGGCGGCGAGGCCGAGCTGGTCGTCTACCGCATCGCGCAGGAGGGGCTGACCAACGTCGCCCGCCACGCCGGCGCGTCGCGGGTGGAGCTGTCGCTGGTCAGGCGGCCCGGCGGGGTGCTGCTGTCGATCGTGGACGACGGGCGCGGCGGCCCGATCCACGAGGGCGCGGGCATCATCGGCATGCGCGAACGCGCGCTGCTGATCGGCGCCCGGCTGTCCATCGAGCATCCGCCCGAGGGCGGCACCGCCGTACGCCTGGCCGTACCGGTCGAGGAAGGGGACTGACCGATCGTGGCACCCACCCGCATCCTGCTCGCCGACGACCACGCCCTGGTGCGCCAGGGCCTGCGGCTCATCCTGGACGCCGAGCCCGACCTGACGGTGGTGGCCGAGGCGGGCAACGGCGCCGAGGCGGTCGAGCTGGCCACCGAGGGCGTCGACCTGGCGATCCTGGACATCGCGATGCCGCGCATGACCGGCATCCAGGCGGCCAGGGAGATCTCCCGGCGGGCGCCGGAGGTCCGGCTGCTCATGCTGTCGATGTACGACAACGAGCAGTACCTGTTCGAGTCGCTCCGGGCCGGGGCCAGCGGTTACGTGCTCAAGTCGGTGGCCGACCGCGACCTGCTGGAGGCGTGCCGGGCGGCGATGCGCGGCGAGCCGTTCCTCTACCCGGGCGCGGTCACCGCGCTGATCCGCGACTACCTGCGCCGTGACGACCAGCGCGAGAGCCTGCCCGCCAGCATCCTGACGCCGCGCGAGGAGGAGATCGTCAAGCTCATCGCCGAAGGGCACTCCTCCAAAGAGATCGCGGACCTGCTGGTGATCAGCGTCAAGACCGTCGACCGGCACCGCGCGAACGTGCTCGGCAAGCTCGGCATGCGCGACCGGCTGGAGCTCACCCGTTACGCGATCCGCGCGGGGCTCATCGAACCCTGAGCCTCTTCACCCGGCCGTTGACATCACCACAAACCGGCCAATACGTTCATGCGAAACGTTTCGACACGCTGATCCGGGCCGGGGTGTGATGAGTTCGCTACGTGAGGTGGCCGAGCGGGCGCGGGTGGCGGTCAGCACGGCCTCGGCCGCGCTGAACGGCACCCGCCCGGTGGCGGCGGAGACCAGGAGGCGGATCGAGCAGGCGGCGGCCGACCTCGGCTACCGGCCGAACGCGCTGGCCCGGGGCCTGGTGAGCAAGCGCACGCGCATCCTGGCGCTGCTGTTCCCGGCCCCGCACCACGGCTTCGGCCTGACCGAGATGCAGTTCGCCACCGCGGCGGCCGAGGCGGCCAAGGAGCGCGGCTACCACCTGCTGCTCTCCCCCGAGCGCGACGACCCGGTCGAGGAGCTGCGCCACCTGACCGGGCTCGGCCTGGTCGACGGCGTGCTCGTGATGGAGGTCAGGCTCGACGACGAGCGGGTGGAGTGGCTGGCCGGGGCCGGGGTGCCGGTCGCCATGATCGGCCGCACCCGCGAGCCGGACGGCGTCGACCACGCCGACATCGACTTCGCCCGGACGGCCGCCGACGCCGTCGCCCACGTGGCCGGGCTCGGGCACCGCTCGCTGGCGTTCTTCGGCCACGCCCCCGGCGCCTACGCGGAGCAGTACGGCCCGGCGATCCGCGCCGCCGGGGAGTTCGCCGCCGCCGCGGCGCAGGCGGGGCTCGGCTACGTGGGCGACCTGCGGGCCTCCACCGCCGACGAGGGCCGCGAGGCGTACGGGCGGCTCGTGGCCGCCCACCCGGAGGTGACCGCGCTGGCCGTGATGAGCGACCAGGCCGCCGTCGGGGTGATCTCCGCCGTGGCCGCGCGGGGCGGGCGCGTCCCCCACGACCTGACGCTGATGCTGGTGCTGTCGTCGTCGCGGGTGGCCGAGATGTTCCACCCCCGGCTGACCACGCTGGAGCCGCCGAGCGCCGAGCTGGGCCGGCTCGGCGCCGGCATGCTCATCGACCGGCTGGAGGACGGCGACCGGGAGCCCCGGCAGCGGCTGGTGCCCTGCCGGCTGGTCGTCGGCGACAGCTCTGCGGCGCCCGCCGCCCGCGGATCGGCCGCCCGGTGACCCGCCCCGGCCTGCACTCCCTGACGGACGGGCGCGGCCTGCTCTTCGGCGGCGACTACAACCCCGAGCAGTGGCCGGAGGAGGTCTGGCGGGAGGACGCCGAGCTGATGCGGGCGGCCGGGGTCAACCTGGTCACCGTCGGCGTGTTCAGCTGGGCGCGGATCGAGCCGGAGCCGGACGCGCGTGACTTCGGCTGGCTGGACCGGGTGCTCGACCTGCTGGCCGGGGCCGGGATCGCGGTGGACCTGGCCACGCCGACCGCCTCGCCGCCGCCGTGGATGGGGCGCCGGTGGCCGGAGACCCTGCCGGTGGACGAGTCGGGGCACCGGCTCTGGTGGGGGGCGCGCAACCAGTTCTGCGTGTCGTCGCCGGTCTACCGGGAGCGGGCGCTGGCCCTGGTGAGCGACCTGGCCGACCGCTACGCCGGGCATCCGGCGCTGGCGATGTGGCACGTGGGCAACGAGTACGGGCAGTTCTGCCACTGCGACGACGCGGCGGCCGCCTTCCGCGCCTGGCTGCGCGAGCGCTACGGCGACCTGGACGCGCTCAACGAGGCGTGGGGCACCGCGTTCTGGAGCCAGCGCTACAGCGACTGGGACGAGATCCTCACCCCGCGCCGCACGCCGTACCTGGTCAACCCGTCGCAGCGGCTCGACCACCGGCGGTTCGGCTCCGACGCGCTGCTCACGCACTTCCGGGCCGAGCGCGACGTGCTGCGCGCCCGCACCCCGCACATCCCCGTCACCACGAACTTCATGGGCTTCTTCAAGCCCGTCGACTACTGGACCTGGGCGCCCGAGGAGGACGTGGTCTCCGACGACCACTACCCCGACCCGGCCGACCCGCTGGCCGCCGTGCGCGCGGCGCTGACCCACGACCTGATGCGCGGCCTGGCGGGCGGGCGGCCGTGGATGCTGATGGAGCAGGCCACCTCGGCGGTCAACTGGCGCCCGCACAACCTCCCCAAACCGCCCGGCCGGCTGCGGCTGGAGTCGCTGCAGGCGGTGGCGCGCGGCGCCGACGGCTCGTGCTACTTCCAGTGGCGGGCCTCGCGGTCCGGCGCGGAGCGCTTCCACGCCGCGATGGTGCCGCACGCCGGGCCGGACACGCGGCTGCACGCCGAGGTCCGCGCGCACGGCGCCGAACTGCGCCGGCTGGCCGGCGTGGCGGGCGCCCGGGTGGAGTCGCGGGTGGCGCTCGTGCACGACTGGCCGAGCTGGTGGGCGCTGGAGGAGGGCGACCTGCCCAGCGACCGGCTCGACCCGGTCGAGCGGCTGCTGGCGCACTACCGGCCGCTGTGGGAGCGCGGGGTGAGCGCCGACGTGGTCCCGCCGTCCGCCGACCTGTCCCGATACGCGCTGGTCCTGGTGCCGAACCTCTTCCTGATCAGCGACCGCGACGCCGCCTCGCTCACCGCGTACGCGCGCGGCGGCGGCGTGCTCCTGGTCGGGCCGTTCTCCGGGATCGTCGATCCACGGGCGCACGTCCGCACCGGCCGCTTCCCGGCGCCGCTGCGCGAGGTGCTGGGCGCGTCCGGCGAGGAGTGGCGGCCCGTCGACGGGCCGGTCGGCTGCCGCTGGAGCGACGGCGGCGCGTTCACCGCGCACACCTGGACGGAGCTCGTGCGCGCGGAGGGCGCCGAGACGGTCGCGGCCTTCGACGACGGCGGCCCGGCCGTGCTGCGGCACGCGACCGGCGACGGCGCCGCCTGGTACCTGGCGACGCTGCCCGATCAGGACGCGCTGGGCGAGCTGACCGGCCGGCTGCTCGCCGACGCGGGCGTCACCGGCGTGCTGCCCGGCCTGCCGCCCGGCGTCGAGGCGGTACGGCGCGGTCCCGTGCTGTTCCTGCTCAACCACGGCGGCGGCGCCGTGCGCGTGCCCGTTCCCGAGCCGTCGGAGGACCTGCTGACCGGGTCCGCCGTGGCCGGCCACGTCACGCTCGCCCCGCAGGACGTCGTGGCGCTGCGGCCCTGCTGATCCCTCTCGGAGACGGACGACATGAAGTTCGAGGACGGCTACTGGCGCATGCGCCCCGGGGACGCGGGGCGCGTACGCCCACGCGGCCCACGACGTGACCGCCGACGGCGGGACGCTCCGGGTGCGCGCCCGCCGCACCGAGGGCGCGCCCGTCCGCTGGAACCTGGCCATCGCCGGCGTCACGCACCCGGGTGTGCGCGTCACCGCCGGCGGCGACACTGATCAGATCGAGATCGTCCTGACCACCGAGGAGTGACCCCCCATGCCCACCTTCCCCGACGACTTCCTGTGGGGCACGGCCACGGCCGCCTACCAGGTCGAGGGCGCCTGGAACGAGGACGGCCGCGGCCCCTCGATCTGGGACACCTTCTCCCACACGCCCGGCCTGGTGACCGGCGGCGACACCGGCGACCTCGCCTGCGACCACTACCACCGCCTCGACGAGGACCTCGACATCCTGGCCGGGCTCGGCGTGGGCGCCTACCGGTTCTCCATCTCCTGGCCGCGCGTGCTGCCCGGCGGCGGCGACCGGCTCAACCAGGCCGGGCTCGGCTTCTACTCCCGCCTGGTCGACGGCCTGCGCGAGCGCGGCATCGCCCCCGTGGCCACGCTCTACCACTGGGACCTGCCCCAGGAGCTGGAGGACGCCGGCGGCTGGCCGGCCCGCGACACCGCGCTCCGGTTCGGCGAGTACGCGCGCCGCATGGGCGAGACCCTGGGCGACCGGGTGCACACCTGGATCACGCTGAACGAGCCGTGGTGCTCGGCCTACCTCGGCTACGCCTCCGGCGTGCACGCCCCCGGCCGCACCGACCCGGCCGCCGCCCTGGCCGCGCTGCACCACCTCAACCTCGGCCACGGCCTGGCCGCCCGCGCGCTGCGCGAGGTGATCCCGGCCACGGCGCAGGTGTCGGTGACGCTCAACCTGCACCACACGCGCGGCGTGTCCGAGCGTGACGCCGACGCCGTCCGCCGCGTCGACGCGGTGGCCAACCGGGCCTTCCTCGGGCCGATGCTCGACGGCGCCTACCCGCGCGACCTCATCGACGACACCGCCTCGGTGACCGACTGGTCGTTCGTGCGCGACGGCGACGAGGCCACCGCCGCCGCGCCGCTCGACGTGCTGGGGATCAACTACTACAACCCGATCCTGGTACGCCAGTGGGACCGGGGCGGCGCGCGCGACACGGCCGACGGGCACGCGGACGGCACGGCGTCACCGTGGATCGGCTGCGAGGACGTCGAGTTCGTCCGCCAGCCCGGCCCGTACACCGAGATGGGGTGGAACATCGACGAGACCGGCCTGACGGAGCTGCTGCTGCGGCTGCGCCGCGACTACCCGGCGCTGCCCGTCATGATCACCGAGAACGGCGCCGCGTTCCCCGACCCGGTCGGCGCCGACGGCCGGGTGCACGACGCCGACCGCGTCGACTACCTGCGGCGGCACCTGACGGCCGTGCTGGAGGCGATCAAGGGCGGGGCCGACGTGCGCGGCTACTTCCTGTGGTCGCTGATGGACAACTTCGAGTGGGCGCACGGCTACGCCAAGCGGTTCGGCGTCGTCCGCGTCGACCGCGACACGATGGAGCGCACCTGGAAGGACAGCGCCCACTGGTATCGGGACGTGGTCGCGGCCAACGGCCTGTGACCCGCCGGGCCCCCGGACGCCGGGGGCCCGGCCCGTCAGGTCTCCTCGGCCCGCCGGCGCAGGGCCTCGTTCAGCCGGGCGAAGTCGCCCTCCGCCCGCGCGACGACCTTGCCGAAGAGGGGCACGAGGAGGCCGCTGAACCGCTCGCTCTGCACCATCCGCGTGCCGTCACCGGTCGCGCTCAGCTCGAAGGCGTGCTCGCCGTCGAACAGGCCGGGCACGATGAGGTTGCCCAGCCAGCGCAGCTCCCGCCCCGGCTCGGCGCGCAGGACCTTGGGGCGGAAGCTCATCGGCCTGCCTCCTTCGGGGAACATCCGCAGCGCGAGCGTGGTGCCCTCCCGGGCCTCGCCGGCCGCCTCCCGGATGAACGGGTTCCACTCCCGGTAGGCGGCGAAGTCGGCGATGACCTCCCACACCCGCTCGGGGGACGCCTTGATGTCGACAGGAACGCTGATGGTCCGCATGGCGCAGTTATACACGTATGCGGGCTTTCAGCCACTCCTGTCAGCCCCCCAACAGGTCCACCGTGCCCCGCTCGCCGTCCACCCGGATCCGGTCGCCGTCGCGCAGCCGCATGGTGGCGTTGCCGGTGCCGACCACGGCCGGGATGCCGAGCTCGCGGGCCACGATCGAGGCGTGCGACAGAGGCGCGCCCATGTCGGTCACCACGGCGGCGGCGCGCGGGAACATGGGCGTCCAGCCGACGTTCGTCAGCGTGGTCACCAGGATCTCACCCGGCTTCAGCCGGTCGCCGTCCTCCGGCCCCGACAGCACCCGGGCCACGCCCTCGACGACGCCGGGAGCCCCGGGGAAGCCGGTCACCGTGTCGCTGACCGGCGTGCCGCCGCCGCGCGCGTCGTACAGGTCGGCGCGCCGGTCCGGGTCGGCCGCCCAGCGCACCGGGTCGAACCGGCCGACGATCAGCGCCGGGTACGGCGGCAGCGCCGCGTAACGCTCGTAGGTGGCACGCCGTACGGGGACGTTCGCCAGGGCGGCGGCGTCACCGCCGAGCACGTCGAGGATCTCCTCCACCGCCAGGAAGAACAGCGCGTCGCCGTGCCCGGTCAGCTCACCGGCACGCACCACGAAGGCGCGCAGCACCCAGAACGCCCGGATGACCTCCGACCGCGTGGCCTCCCGGTCGCGCACCACCGCGTTCCACCGGCGCACCCTGGCCCGCATCCCGGCGAGCCTGCGCGGATGGCGCTCGGCGAAGCGCGCCCAGGCGGCCTCGCGGGCCTTCTCCTGGCGGGCGAGCAGCGCCCGGGTGTCCTCACGCAGGTCGCGCAGCCCGGCGAGCTGGGCGTCGATCCAGCCGGGGTCCTCGCCGGGGCGCGGCATCGACACCTCGAACTCGTGCGGCCCGCGGTGCCCGTAGGCGCGGGCGAACTCGTCCCTGGTGATCTCGCCCCTGGCCAGCCGGCCGAGCCCGGTGAGCAGGCCGAGGCTGGCCAGCTCGCCGTCGCTGTTGACGCCGGTCAGCATGGCCTCGGCGTCGGCCTCGCCCACCAGCCTGCGCAGGTTGTCGCGCGTGTAGACGAGCGTCGAGCCGCCCTGCCGCCCGGCGGCCTCCAGCATGCGGCAGGCGGTGACGAAGTACGGCTCGATCTCGCGTGACCAGAGCGCGTCCAGCTCGGCGGGCGTGGCGGTGGCGGCGACCCGTGCGCGCAGCTCCTCGCCGCGCCGGGCGGCCCCGGCCAGGAAGGCGGGCATGGCCCGCAGGTGCTCGCGCACCCGTTTGCGGATGGCCAGCGCCATCGGCACGACCGCCTTGACGATCCGCCACCGGGAGACGTCGAGCATGGGCGGCTCCAGCCCGGCCGGCAGCCTGCCGAACACCTGCTCCACGGCGCTCAGCCGGCCCGACATGCCGAGCGCGCGGGCGACGGAGAACGTCACGCTGAGGTTCATGTAGAAGCGTCCGCCGATGTTGCCGACCAGGTCGAAGCCGGGCAGCGTGGAGGCCGACATCGCCTCGTGGATGAACATCCGCACGAACGACCAGGTCGCGGGCGTCATCACGTCGGGGATGGCCTCGCCGAGGTTGCCGCCGGTCCACAGGTAGTCGCCCCTGAGGCTGTCGTTCCACTCCTCCGTGCGCGGCTTGACGCCGGTGACCGGGCGGGCCTGGACGATCGCGAACGCGCCGCCGCGCCGGACCCACTCCACGTCCATGGGCGTGCCGTACAGCTCCTGCACCCGCGCGCCGAGCGCGGCCAGCTCGACGGCCTGCGCCTCGTCGAGCACCGCCGCCCGCCGCAGCTCCTCGGGGACCGGCCGCTCCTCGGTGCCGCCCTCGGTCCGCACGGTCATCACGGCCTTGTCCCCGGTACGGGCCTCCGTCACGGCGCCCGAGGTCACCACGACCGTGTCGGGGGTCACCTGGCCGCCCACGACCGCCTCGCCGAGCCCCCAGGACGCGTTGATCACGGTCTCGCCGAGCGCCCCGGTGACGGGGTTGGCGGTGAACATGACGCCCGCGGCGTCGGCGTCCACCAGCTCCTGGACGACGACGGCCAGCGCCACGTCGTCGTGGGGGACGCCGTTCCGCTCGCGGTAGGCGATCGCGCGGGCGTTCCACAGCGAGGCCCAGCACCGCCTGACGGCGTCGAGCAGGCCGTCGCCCCGGATGTTGAGGTAGGTGTCCTGCTGGCCGGCGAACGACATGCCCGGCAGGTCCTCGGCCGTCGCCGACGACCGCACCGCCACCGGCACGCCGTCGCCCAGCCCGTCGCCCAGCGCCTCGTAGGCGGCCCGGATGCTCGCGGCCAGGTCGCCGGGGATCTCGTGCCGGGCGAACAGCTCCGCGACGGCGGCGGGGTCGCCCGGGTCGATCTCGTCGCGGAAGGCCGACACGAACGCGCGGTAGGCGCCGGTGGTGATGTGGAAGCCGCCCGGGACGGGCAGCCCGGCCCTGGTCAGCTTCGCCAGCGACGCGCCCTTGCCGCCCGCCGTGGCGAGGTCGGCGGCTTCGTCGCCGAGGGGGAGCACGGTCCGCACGTCACACCTCCTCAAGGCCGAGGGAGCCGGCCAGCTTGCCGCGGGCGATCGCCTCGACGGAGTCGAGGTAGTCCAGGGTGGCGCGGGCGATCTCGGCGGCGTCGCCGGGCGGCCCGTCGGTGCACAGCGCCCGGTCGGCGGTGTCGGCGATCAGCTCCGCGAGCCGGTCGGCGGCCGGCGGCTCGGGCATCATCGGCTGCGAGATCACGAACCCGTAGAGCACCGACCCGAGGACCGTGAGCCGTTCCTGGCCGGTCAGGCCGGGACGGAGGGCGCCCTGCCGGTCGAGCCTGCCGAGATAGTCCTCGAAGGCGTCGCTGAGCAGCGGGGTCGCCGGGCTGTCCTGTTTCAGCGCGCGGAGCTTGCCCAGCACCTCGCGGTCGCCGACGAGCAGCGCCCTCATCAGCGGGCGCCGCAGCAGCGCGGCGGCGAGCGCGCCGACCAGCTCCCGGAGCGTGGCCGGGGCCGCCTCGCGCACCTCTTGGACCATCAGCACCCGCTCGCGGCGCAGCAGCGCGGAGAAGAGCGCGTCGCGCGTGCGCCAGTGCAGGTAGATGGTGCCCTTGGCGACCCCGGCCTGCCCGGCCACGTCGTCGATCGTGGTCTTGTCGTAGCCCCAGCGCAGGATCAGCTCGGCTGCCGCGTCGAGGATCCGGTGCGCCCGTTCGAGCTGGCGCGCCGGGTCCAGGGGCGGTCGTCCTGCCTTGCCCATCAGCCTCACCCCATAAATGTTTGACTGGATGAGACTATGACGTCATTTAATTAACCGCAAGTTTACCGAGCAGCGCCTCCGCCTCCCCGGCGAACGTCTCGTCCCCCGTCTCCACCGCCCGGGCCAGCAGCACCCCCGCGGCGGCCAGGTCACCGTGCCGGTAGCGGATCTCGCCCGCCCGGCAGGCCGCCTCCGCGACCAGCTCCGGCCGGTCCGTCAGGCCCAGTGTTAGCTCGTAGTAGCGCAGCGCGCCGTCGAGATCACCCAGCCAGTAACACAGCTCGCCCAGGTGCGCCGCGGCCATGCCCGACTCCGGGTCGCCCGCGTCGATCACCCGCTGGTACCAGCCGAGCGCCTCGGGGAAGTCGCGCTCCCGCTTGGCCAGCGCGCCCAGGTACATCGCGCCCAGCGCGCTCGCGTGCCCAGCCCCCGACTCGACCGCCCGGACGTACCACTCCCTGGCCAGGCCCGGGTCGTCGTCGTGATAGGTGTGCCCGATCGCCACCATCGCCCGCACGGCCAGCTCCGCGTCCTCGCCGGCGACGACGCGCTCGTACACCCGCCTGGCCTCGGCCACCTGACCGTCGCCGGCCAGCGCCTGCGCGAGCGCCGTCAGCGCGGGCGGCGCGCCTGACTCCGCCGCCGCCCGCAACGTCCGCAGCGACGCCTCCGTGTCACCCTGGCGCTCCTGCAGCATGCCGAGCAGGCTGCCGAACATCGCCCGCGCCGGGCTCTCGGCGTCACCCGCCTGCCGCTCGGCCAGGCTGTAGAAGGCGTCCTCGTCGCCCTGCTCCTCCAGCAGCTCCAGCAGCCTGCCGCCCGCCACGAACCGCACGTCCGGGTCCTCGTCACCGCCCAGCCGCTCGTACACCGCCCGAGCCTCCGCCGTCCGCCCCAGCTCCGCCAGCCGCCCGGCGATCTCCAGCTCCGTCACCGGGCCGTGCCCGGCCAGCTCGAAGTAGCCCCGCACGGCCGCCGGATCGTCGCACGCCGCCCCGAGCTCGCGCGCCGTCTCGCCCGCGTGCCGTCCCATCCGCGACAGCACCTGCGCGGCGAGCTGGTGCTCGCCACGCCCGGCGGCCTGTCGCGCGAGCACGGCGAGGTTCCCGAGCGCGGTCCCCGCCGCCCCCTGCGGCTCGCCCGGCTGCTCACTCGCCTGGAGCGCGGCGGCGAAGGCGTCGGCCGCGCCCAGCGGGTCGCCGTCCTCGTGCAGCCAGCAGCCCAGGTTGACGCCCGCCCGCGCCGCGGTCTCCGGGTCGCCGGTCTCGATGGCCAGCCACGCCTGCTCGGCCGCCGCGCCGCCGTCACCCCGTGCCCGCAGCGCCTGCGCCAGGTCGCCGCGCACGCCCGGCACCACGTCCGGGTCCCCCGCCTCCATCGCCAGCCGGTACAGCTTCACCGCGCCCGCCAGGTCACCCGTGGACCGGCAGGCGTCACCCCACACCCAGTGGCCCATCGCCACGGTCTGCGGATCACCCGTCGCCACGGCCCGCTCCGCCTGCGCCGGGATCGCGTCGTACTCGCCCCGCTCCAGCAGGTGCACCAGCAGGTGACGCAGGCTCTCCAGGTCACCCGCCGCGGCGCCCTCGCCCAGCGCCGCCCGCGCGCCGTCCGCGTCCCCGAGCTCCTCCAGCAGCTCCGCGAGCTGTACGGCCGCGTCCGGCATCGCCTCACGCACGGCCTCCACCGCGCCCGTCAGATCCCCGCGCCGCCGCCGGGCGATCCCGACCGCGCGCCACGCCGCCCCCGCCGTGGCCGCCTCCCGCGTCGCGGGCAGCAGGCACAGCTCGGCCCGGCAGTGCCGGCCGTCGTCCGACAGCAGCCGGCCCAGCCCCACCCTGGCCTCCGCCGCCACGGCCGGCTCCGCCAGCTCGACGACCAGCCGGTACAGCTCCTCGGCCGCCTCCCCCCTCTCGGCCGCCGCCCGCAGCGTCCCGGCGAACGCCTCCTGCGACGGGCGCGCGGTCAGCAGCCGCCGCACGGTGGCGACGTCCTCGCGGTGCAGCGCCAGCGTCAGCTCCGCCGCCTCCCGGCTGCCGGCCGTCCCGGCCAGGGCGGCCAGCGCGCCCTCCTCGTCCCCCAGCGCCAGCAGCCCCCACGGCAGCTCCTCCGCGCTCGCCGTGCCCAGCCGGGCCCGCCCCGCGCGCGCCGCCCACGGGTCGGCGTCCCGCGCCGCCCCCTCGAACGCCATCCGCGCCCCCTCGGCATCGCCCGCCCGCTCCAGGCTGACCCCGGCGCACACCAGCGTCGCCCCCGCCCCCTCCGGGTCCGCCGCGACCGCCCGCTCGAACGCCTCCCGCGCCCCCGCCGTCTCCCCCGCCTCGGCCAGCATCTCCCCCAGCAGCCTCGCCCCCTCGGCCACCGGCGCCTCCCCCGGCTCCCGGACCGCCAGCTCGCCGGCTACGGCGACCGCCTCGTCCCGGTGCCCGTACGCCCGCAGGAAGGCGGCCAGATGCAGCGGCGCCCCGCTCCCGAACGCCTCCGCCAGCACCTCCCCGGCCCGCTCCGTCCGCCCCGCCGCCACCAGCGCCTCCCCCAGCCCCAGCACGGCCCGCTGATCCCCCGGCTCCACCTCCAACGCCCTCTCAAACGCCCCGACCGCCTCCTCCCACCCCTGTCTTTCACCGAAGGGACCCGCCTCTCTGGAGGGGACGGCCGCCTCCTCCGCGGGCGTCCCCACGGCGGGAAGACCGGAGACCAGCGGCCCTTGGGCCGTCCCCCCGGTGGCCACCGGCCCGCCGAGGGGGGCCGCCTCCCCGGAGGGGGTGGCCGCCTCCTCCTCGGGTGTCCCCCCAGTGGGGGTGGGGGTGGTGGGGGTGGGGTGGGTCAGCAGGGCGTGGCCGGCGGCGCGGAGGGCCGTGGCGGCGAGGGCGGGGTCGTCGCCGGTGGCGGCGAGCTCCCAGGCGGCGATCGCGCCGCGGGTGTCACCGGCGTCGTCGCGCAGGGCGGCGAGGTACAGGGCGGCCTCCTGGCGGCTCTCCTCCTGCCCGGCCGTCAGCACCAGAGAGAGGGCGGCCCCGGCAGCGGCGGGGTCGCCGGTCCGCTGCCAGGCGTGGGCGGCCTGCATGGCCAGCAGGGTGGCCATCCAGAGGCCGCCCTCGGAGGGCAGCGCGGTCATCGCGCGTTCGGCGGCGGCGAAGTCCCGCTCCAGCAGGTTCCTGCCGAACCGCCCCAGCTCGCCGGCGTCGGCGTCGGCAGAGGGGGCCGGGAGCTGGGCGAAGGCGGCGCGGGCGCCGTCGAGGTCGTCGAGACGGAGCCGGGTGAGCCCGAGGAGGGCGGCGTTGCGGGCGCCGGGGACGCGCTCGTAGAGGCGGCAGGCGGCCAGGAGGTCGCCCTGGCGTTCGAGCACCTGGGCCAGCCGGGTGGCGGCTTCGCGGCGCAGCCCGGCGTGGCGGGTCTCCAGGGCCTCGGTGAACGCGGCCCGCGCCTCGGCCAGGTCGTCCCCGGCGAGCCCGCCGAGCGCGTACGCGACCCAGGGGGCGAGCGCGGGGTGGCCGTCGGCGCGGGCGCGGCGCAGCAGGTCGGCGGCCTCGTCGTGCCGGTCGTGGGCGAGGAGGATCTCCTTGAAGACGGCCGCCGTGTAGGAGAGCGCGAACGGGTCGCCGCCGCCCGCGGCCTCGCGGAAGAGCCCGGCCGCTTCCGACAGGTCGTACCCGATGGAGGCGAGCACCTGGGCGAGGACGGCGGTGCCGATGGCGGCGACGGCGGGGTCGGGGTGGCGGGCGGCGGCGCGGTAGCGGAGCAGGCCCTCCTCGCGGCCGAGCCGCTGGTGGTCGACGATCGCCTCCAGGACGGGGTGCAGGCGGTCGCCGGAGGCGCGCAGCAGGTGCAGCAGGAAGGTGGCGCTGAAGCCCTGCATGACGTGTTCGCCTTCGGCCACGTACGACAGCAGTTCGTCGGCCTGCTCGCGGTCGCCTTCGCCGAGTTCCAGCTCGGCGAGCATGACCATGGCGCGTACCGGCTGTTCTGGCCCGCCGGCGTCGGCGGCGCGGCGGAGGAGCCGCCGGGCTTCGGGCAGGTCGCCGGCCTGCAGCCGGGCGAGGCCGGCGTCGGCGTCCTGGAGGGCCTGTTCCTCGGCGGGGTCGGGGAGGGGCTGACGGCGGGCGTCGAGGTCGAGCAGCAGCCCGGCCTTGTACGCGGTGTCGGGGTCGGGGTGCCCGGCGGCGGCGCGTACCAGCTCCATGAGGTCCTCGTACGCGCCGGGGTGGGCGTCCAGCAGCATCGACAGGAGGGTGACGCCGACGGACGACCAGCGGGACTCGCCGGCGTCGAGCACGGGGCGCAGGTGGGTCAGCGCCTCGGTGACCTCGCCGGCCTCGGTGTGCATCTGGGCCAGGCAGGCGTGGGCCTCGACGGCGTACTCGCGCTGGCCGCTGGCGATCACCCGGTGGAAGATCGCCTTGGTGGCGTCCTCGTCGCCGAGCTGGGCGATGACCTTGGCCTGTTCGAGGAGGGCGGGCAGGCGGATGCCGGGCCGGGGGTCCTCGGCGGCCCTGGCGTAGGCGGCGACGGACTCGGCGTACTCGCCGAGGTCCACGAGCACGGCGCCGAGCAGCTTGTACGCGGTGGCGAGGTGGGCGGCGGACCCGGCGGCGATGGCGTGCTCGCACACTTCGCGGGCGGCCTCGAAGTCCTCTTCGTCGGCGTAGTGCTGGTAGAGGCGGAACGCGGTCCGCGACACGGTCTCGGGGTCGCCGCAGGTGAGGAGGCGCCGGTAGTCGTCCTCGTCCTCGGCGGCCTCGTACAGTTCGGCGGGGGTGGCGGTGCCGGCCGGGGTGAAGTCGGGCAGTTCGAGGCGGCCGGCGAGTTCGACGACGGCGGGGCTGTCGCAGCGGCGGGCCCGTTCCAGGGCGGCTTCGGCGCCGGCGAGGTCGCCCAGTTCGGTGCAGACCAGGACGAGCGCCGTCTCGGCGAGCGCGGCGACCTCGAAGTCGGCGCCGTCGGCGGCGATGCCCAGCACCCGGTGCGCGGCCGGCCATTCGCGGGCGGCGACCAGCATGAGGCCCATGGCCATGGCCGAGCGCTGGCCGAACACCGGGTCGCCCGACTGGATCACCGACCGGTGCGCGGCTTCGGCGCCGTCGAGGTCACCGGCCTCCTCCAGCAGGGAGGCCAGCAGGTGTGACGCCTCGGGGTCGCCGGTCGCGGCGATCTCCCGGAACAGCACGGCCGCCTGGTCGAGGTCCCCCGCTTCCCAGCTCCTCATGGCGGGCACGAGCCGTTCTGACGTCATGTAGTCACTCCTTAGTCACCTATAAAGTGAAAAAACTACACACGTGTCACTCGCGTCACAGGGCATTCGGCACACTGAGCGGGTCGTACGGTGGAGGACATGGCCAAGGCGTTCTGGATCGACCAGGAGTTCGACAGGGAGCGCGACGGGCGCTACGCGGCGCACGTGCGCAAGAGCCTGGAGGCGTTCGACTGGGGCGACATCGCGCCGGTGCGGTTCGCATGCGCGGCCTGGCGGCTGGCCACTCCGCCGTCGCTGTCCCCGGGCTACGTGCGCTGGGACCGCCGCGTGCTCGACGCGACCTGTGTGCGCAACACCTGGGACGGCACGCTGAACGCGCGGATCAGGGTCGTGTCGCCGCTGCCGGCCGAGCTGACGCGGACGCGGGCGTGGTGGCGCGACCGGGGCTGGCTGGGCTGGCAGGAGACGTTCGGCCAGTACGTCGAGCCGACCCAGCGCGACCTGGCCCGGCACCCGTTCCTGCGGGCGAGCCTGCTGATCGAGGTGCCGGTGCCGCTCGACGGGCTGCCGCCCGAGCCGGAGGGCCCGCACGACAGGGTCGAGGAGAGCGCCGTGCGGGCCGTGTCGGTGCTGGCCCGCACGCTCAACGACGTGGTGGGGCCGGTGCTGGACCAGCTCGGTTAGGCGCGCGGGTCACGGCGACCACGGCGGCGGCGAGCGGGAAGAGGGCGACGACCATCAGCGTGCGGTGCAGCGGCATCGCGTCCGACAGCGCCCCGGCGACGGCGGAGCCCACGCCGCCGCCGACGAAGAATGTCAGGTTGAGCAGCCCCATCCCGGCCCCGCGCAGCGGGAGCGGCAGCCGCGCCGACATCTCGCCGGTGATCACGACCTGGGTGACAGCGAACGCGGCGAGGCTCATCGAGGCCGCCGCCACGGCGGGCCACGGTCCTCCCCAGCCCGTCGCGGTGACGGCCAGGGCGACCGCCGCCGCCAGCGCGGTGCCGCCCAGCAGCAGGCGGGCCCCGCGCGCCCCGAGGCGTCCGGCGCGGCGTGACAGCACCGCGCCGACCACGGCGCCGGGCAGCAGCGCCAGGCCGACCATGAGGACGCTCCACCCGTACGTGGCGGCCAGGAACTGCGGGATCACGTACATGGCGGCGAACAGGGCGCCGAAGACGCCCGCGCCGATCGCGGCGGCGATCCGGCAGGCCCCGTCGCCGATCACCTGGCGCGGCACGAAGCCGTCCGGCCGCCGGGCGGTCCACCAGGCCAGCGCGGCGGCGGCGAGCACGAGCACCATGGCGAGCGCCAGGATCACGGGGAGGCCGAGCTTGAGCGTCCTGGCCTGGATGAGCACGATCAGCGTGCTCACGGTCACGGTCAGCGCGGCGGCCCCGGTGACGTCGAGCGGGCGGCGCGAGCCGGGGCGCACGGCCAGGCGCAGGCAGAACGGCACGGCCAGGACCGACAGCACCGGCAGCACGAGGGTGGCGCGCCAGCTCAGCCCGGTCGTCACCAGCCCGCCGAGCAGCGTCGCGCCGGAGGCGAAGAGCGCCAGGACGACGCCGTACCCGGCGAGCACGCGCGGGCGCTCACCGGGGGCCACGCCCGCGAGCAGCGCGACGGCGACCGCCGACGCGCCGCCGGACCCGGCGGCCAGCAGCAGCCGGCCGGTGACCAGGACGCCGAGGGACGGCGCCAGGACGCACACGAGCGCGCCGGCGGCGAGCGTCAGCGAGGCGATCAGCAGCGTGAGGCGCGCTCCCCGGGAGTCGGCCAGCCGCCCGGACACGGCGGTGCCGACGCCGAGCGCGAGCGCGTGCGCGGTCAGCACCCAGGCGACCTGGGCGGGCCCGGCGCGCAGTTCGGCGGCGACCTCGGGCAGGGCCACGGCGGCGGCCGTGACGCCGAAGATCGCCGGGCCGAACAGGCCGCCGAGCCGCACGGCCGTCGAGACCGGCCCGATGGCCGCCGCCCCGGTCGCGGCGACGGGCGCGGCGGTCATCGGGAGCTCCGCGGCGACGTCCAGGCGGCGGCGTCCGCGAAGTGCACGTCGTAGCGCTCCTGCTCCGGCAGCAGAGTGTCGAAGGACGCCGAGCCGTGCTGGATCCTGGCGAGCTGACGGAAGTACCCGAACCGCTCGACGCCCGGCGTCAGGACGGACAGCAGCTCGGCGCCCGTCCCCGGGGCCGCGCCGAACGCGTGGACCAGCCCCGGCGGCACGACGACCAGCCCGCCTGCCGCGACGGTCACCGCCTCCTCGCCGAGCAGGAACTCCAGCGCCCCGTCCAGGACGTAGAACAACTCGGTGGAGAGCGCGTGGTGATGCGGCCTGGCGCCGTCGCGGCCCGGCCCCAGCGTGAGCCGGTTGGCGCCGAGCGCGCCCCCGGTGGCGCTCGCGTCGGTGAGCAACGTGAACGCCCCGCCCCCGGGGAGGCCGACGACCTCCGCCGCCCCGGCGTGCACGACATGAGCCTGCGATGTGGTCATATCCGTTTCCCTTCAGGTTCGGGGTTCATTCGATCCCGGGAACAAGCCGTGAACCAGAAGCGGTTATGACCTGCAGTCATCACCGATCGAGATGAATCGAGGGGCGCCGGTGGAGCTGCGGCAGCTCGCGTACTTCGCAGCGGTCGCCGAGGAGGGCGGGTTCGGCCGCGCGGCCGAGCGGCTGAGCATCGTGCAGTCGGCGGTGAGCCAGCAGATCCGCCGCCTCGAACGCGAGCTGGGCGTGCCGCTGTTCGACCGGTCGACCCGGCACGTGCGGCTGACCGGCGCGGGCGAGCGGCTGCTGCCCGAGGCGCGGGCCGTGCTGGCCGCCGCGGACCGCACCCGGCAGGTGGCCGCCGACATCCGCGCGGGCGCCGACGGCGTCCTGCGCCTGGGGATCGTGCAGGGGCCCGGCGACCGGATCTTCCGGACGCTGAACGAGCTGGCCGCCCGCGCCCCGCGTCTCCAGGTCCGCCCGCGCCGCCTGCCGCTGCCCGCCCGGCTGGCGGCCGTGCGGTCGGGCGAGCTCGACGCGGCCCTGGTCCGCGCGCTCGGCGACGCGCCGGGCTTGGAGCTGCTCCCGATCTGGACGGACCCGCTCTACGTGGCGCTGCCCGCCGGGCACCGGATGGCGGGCGCGGCGGAGCTCCGGCTGGAGGACCTCGCGGACCTCCCGCTCCGGCTCGCCCCCCGCGAGGACAACCCGCCCTTCCACGACCTGGTCACCGACGCCTGCCGGGAGGCGGGGGTCGCGCCGCCTCCCGGGCCGCCGTTCACGACGTTCCAGGAGACGCTCGCCGGCATCGGCGCGGGCGCCCCGTCGTGGACGGTCTTCTACGAGGTCACCACCCTGCCGGAGATCCCCCGGGTGGTCATCCGCCCGCTCGCCGGGCTCACGCTGACCACCTCGCTGGCCGTCGCCCCCGGCCCGCCGGCCCCCGCCGTCCGCCACCTGCTGGACGCGCTGGCCGCCGTCACCTGACGGCCCCGGGTCAGGCGCCCTTGGCGCCGTCGATCAGCTCGCGCAGGATGTCCAGGTGGCCGTTGTGGCGGGCGGTCTCCTCCGTCATGTGGCCGATGATCCAGCGCAGCGTGAGGTGGTCGCCCCGGCTGTCGGTACGCGCCGACGTGGCGTCCAGGCCGACGTCCGCGACGAGCTCGTCGACGAGCGCGCACTGCGCCTCGTACTCGGCCAGCACCCGCTCCAGCGGCAGCTCCAGCGCGGCGGTGAACTCGGCGTCGGGGTCCGCCTCGGTCCACGGGCCCCGGTCCTCGCGGCCCAGGAACATCACCTCGAACCACCAGTGCTCGTTCCAGCGCAGGTGGTTGACCACGCCGGCGACGGTCATGAGAGGCGAGGCCGGCAGGGGCGCCTTCCTGGCGTCGGCGTCGGAGAGCCCTTCGCACTTGTGGCGGGCGGTGTCGCGCGCGTAGCGGTGAAACGCGGTCAGCGTGGCTCGCTCGTCCCACGTCGCGGGAGTGTCGGTCCTCTGCATCGCCCAAGCATGCCCGATCATCGCCGGGGTAGCAGTGGCTCATGAGAATCGTTCCCGGGGTGCTGGCGCTGGCGCTGGTCACCGGCTGCGCCATCGACACCGCCGGGCCGGCCCGCGCGGCCGAGCGGTTCCGCGCCGCGCTCGCCGCCCAGCAGGCGGAGGCGGCCTGCGCGATGCTGGCCAGGAAGACGGCCGAGAACCTGCCCGATCGCGGCCAGAGCTGCCCGGAGGCGCTGCGCGAGCTGAACCTGGGCGATCCCGGCGGGGTGACCGAGGTGACCGTCTGGGGTGACACCGCGCTGGTCAGGCTCGCGGGCGACACGCTCTTCCTCCAGCGCTACACCGACGGGTGGCGGGTCAAGGCGGCCGGCTGCGAGCCGGTGCCCGATCTCCCCTACGACTGCGAGGTGGAGAACTGATGCGGGTGATGTTCACGCTGACCCTGATCATCATCGTGTCGGGGCTGATCTTCTTCTTCGGGATGGGGCTTTCGCACCTATGAGACGCATCAGGGACAACGCACTGTCGATCGCGTTCATGACGCTGTTCCTGCTGTGCCTGGCCGGGCAGGGGCTCGCGGGCATGCTCGGCCACAATGAGCAGCAGCTCGTCGAGGGCGGCCAGCCGGTGGGCTACCTGGACTACGTCACGTCCTCGGCCTTCGCGGTCAACGTGGCGGAGAACTGGCAGTCGGAGTATCTGCAGTTCCTGCTGTTCATCCTGTTCACCATCTGGATGGTGCAGCGCGGGTCGCCCGAGTCGAAGGAGCCCGGCAAGGAGGGCGCCGAGTCGGACGAGGAGCAGCAGATCGGCCCCTACGCGGACGCCGACTCGCCGGCCTGGGCGCGGGCCAGGGGGTTGCGGCTGTGGCTGTTCAGCAACTCGCTGGGGCTCACGATGGGGACGATCTTCGTGCTGTCGTGGCTGGCCCAGTCGGTGGCGGGGCTGGCCTCGTACAACGCCGAACGGCTCAGCGCCCTGCGCGATCCCGTCACCTGGGGCGGCTACGTGACCTCGCCCGACTTCTGGGACCGCAGCCTGCAGAACTGGCAGTCGGAGCTGCTGGCCGTGCTGTCGATGGTGGTGCTCTCCATCTACCTGCGCCAGCGCGGCTCGCCCGAGTCCAAGCCGGTCGGCGCGGCGCACACGGCGACAGGCGTGGAGGGCTGAGGCGGCCAAGGCTCGCCGGTGATGACGGCGACGATCCGGGTGCCCGCCGCGAAGTGGCCACGCCGTACGAGGTCGAGCACGCCGTAGAGCATCTTGGCGACGTACACCCTCTCGACCCGGTGCTCGGCGGCGAACCGGTCGAGCTCGGGGGTGGTGCGGGCGTAGCCGCCGAAGTGGTAGTCGAGGTTGACCGCCCAGTTGGGCCGGACGCGCCCGTACGCCTCGCGTTGCAGCCTGGCCACCTCGCCCGCCAGGAACCCGGCCCCCTTGAGCACCGCGAACCCGAGCGCCCGGCGGCCCTCCGGCAGCCCGGCCGCGATGCCCGCCAGCGTGCCGCCGGTGCCCACCGGGCAGCAGATCACGTCGTACGGGCCGGTGATCTCCGCGGGGAGCTCGGCGCAGCCGCGGACGGCGGCGGCGTTGCTGCCTCCCTCGGGCAGGATCGTCACCTCGCCCCACCGCTCCCGCAGCATCGCCTCGATCTCGGGCGTGTGCTTGCGCCGGTAGGCGGCGCGGTCGAGGTAGTCGAGCCGCATCCCGCAGGAGACGGCGTAGGCGAGCGACGGGTTGAGCGGCAGGTGCTCCTCGCCGCGGATCACGCCGATCGTCTCGAACCCGTGGCGCCGCCCGGCCGCCGCGACCGCCCGGATGTGGCCGGAGTAGGCGCCGCCGAAGGTGAGCACGCGGGCGTGGCCGAGGTTGTGGCGGAGCTTGCGCGCCTTGTTGTCGTCGCGCTTGAGGAAGACGCGCACGGGACCGGGTGCCGGAAGCTCCTGCATGCCTCTCCTTCGCCCCGTGGTGCCCGTGGCGCTAGTCTACGGTCGGGCCAATGTTGAGGAGTGTTGGATTATGCGGGTTGTTGAAGCTTTCCGTGCCGCGTACGGCTCGGACCCCGAGACGGTCTGGCACGCGCCCGGCCGCGTCAACCTGATCGGCGAGCACACCGACTACAACGACGGCTTCGTGCTGCCGTTCGCGGTGCCGTGGGGCGTCACCGCCGCCGTCACGCCGCGCGCGGACCGCACGATCCGCCTGCTCTCGCTGCAGTCCGGCTCCCCCGAGCCCGTCACGATCGCCGCCCATGAGGAGTCGCGCGGCTGGACCCGCTACGTCGTCGGCGTCCTGGCCATGCTGGGCGACCGGGTGCCCGGCGCCGACATCGCGGTCGACGGCGACGTGCCGCAGGGCGCCGGGCTGAGCTCCAGCGCCGCCCTGGAGGTGTCGGTCGCCTCCGCGCTCGACGACCTGCACGGCCTCGGCCTGACTCCCATGGAGATCGCGCTGCTCTCCCAGCGCGCCGAGAACGACTTCGTCGGCATGCCCTGCGGCATCATGGACCAGGCCGCCTCCGCGCTGTGCAAGGAGGGCCAGGCGCTGTTCCTCGACTGCCGCTCGCTCGGCTCCCGGGGCATCCCGCTCGACCTGGCGGCCGAGGGGCTGAGCACGCTGATCATCGACACCGGCGTGCACCACGAGCACGCGGGCGGCGAGTACGCCAAGCGGCGCGCCGAGTGCGAGTCGGCGGCCCGCAAGCTGGGCGTCGAGGCGCTGCGCGACGTGGACGACCTGGCCGGGGCGCTGGAGCTGCTGCAGGGCGACGAGCGCAAGCGCGTCATGCACGTGGTGACCGAGAACCACCGGGTGGAGGCGCTGGTCGGGATGCTGCGCGCGGGCAAGCCCGCCGAGATCGGCGCGCTGCTCAACGCCTCACACCTGTCGCTGCGCGACCAGTACGAGGTGTCCTCGCCGGAGCTGGACGTGGCCGTGGAGGCCGCGATCCGGGGCGGCGCCCGGGGCGCCCGCATGACCGGCGGCGGCTTCGGCGGCTCGGCGATCGCGCTGGTCGCCGAGGACCGCCTCGACAGCGTCAAGGCGTCGGTCTCGGCCGCCTACGCCGAGCGCTCCTGGGCCGCGCCCCGCTTCCTGCCGGCCACCCCGGCCCGGGGCGCCCACCGCGTCTCCTGACCGAGCGGCCCCCTGGCTCACAGCGGGGGGAAGTTCGGCGGGCGGCGCTCCAGGAAGCTCGCCACGCCCTCGGCGAAGTCGGGCCGCCCGAACGAGGCGGCCATCTCCCGGGCGGCCGCTCGCGCCGCCTCCTCCAGCGACGCCGTCCAGTCGCCCCACACCTGCCGCTTGATCACCGCCATCGAGGCGGGCGACACGTTCGCGGCCAGGTCGGCCGCGTACCGCTGGGCGTGCTCCAGCAGCTCGCCGCCCGGCAGCGCGCGGTTGGCCAGGCCCAGCTCGTACGCCTCCCGCCCGGTGAAGGTGCGGCCGGACAGGAGCACGTCCATCGCCCGCTGCTGGCCCATGACGCGGGGCAGCACCCACGACAGCCCGTACTCGGCGATGAGGCCGCGCCGCGAGAAGGCGGTGGTCCACTTGGCGTCCTCGGCGGTGAAGACCAGGTCGCAGACCAGGGCGTGGACCATGCCGAGCCCGGCGCAGGCGCCGTTGACGGCCGCGACGACCGGCTTGGCGACGGTCGTGGGGAAGGTGACGGGCCGGGGGTCGGGCTCCTCGTCGTAGCTGCCGGTCTGGATGGACGCCAGCGTCTGGAAGTCGGCGCCCGAGCAGAACCCCCGGCCCGCCCCGGTCACCACGATCGCCCGCACGTCCGGGTCCTTCTCCGCCTGCTCCAGCAGGTCGAAGTAGCGGCGGCCCAGGTCGCCGGTCCAGGCGTTGAGCCGGTCGGGACGGTTGAAGGTGAGGGTGAGCACGCCCCGGTCGAGGGCGGAGAGCACGAGTTCGGCCATGCTTAACAGAAGCATGTTCTAGGCCGGGGGTGCAAGGCGGCTCAGTGCCGGGGCACGAAGTTCGGCGTGAGCGTCGGGTTGTCGTAGTAGCGGTGGAAGACCGGGGTGACGCCGCCGGAGATGGGCGGCACGATCCACGACCAGTCGGCGGGGCAGGTGCGCCCGGCCTTCTCCTCGCGCGCCAGGTGAGTCAGGAAGCGGCTCGACTCCGTGTGGTGGTCGGTCATCGTCACCCCCGCCGCCGCGAACGAGTGCAGCACCGCCACGTTCAGCTCCACCAGCGCGTGGTCGCGCCAGAGCGAGCGCTCGGTGGAGGTGTCCAGGCCGAGCCGGGCGGCGACCGCCGGGAGCTGGTCGTAGCGGTCGGCGTCGGCCAGGTTGCGCGCCCCGATCTCCGCGCCCATGTACCAGCCGTTGAACGGCGCGCACGGGTAGCCGACGCCGCCGATCTCCAGGCACAGATTGGAGATCGCCGGGACCGCGTGCCAGCGCAGCCCCAGCTCGACGAACCAGGCGAACTCCGGATGCGTGATCGGCACCTCCAGCACCGCGTCCCCCGGCAGGTTCGCCAGCAGCGGCCTGCCGCCCGTGCCGGGGTCGACGACCAGCGGCAGCACGTCGAACCTGCCTCCGCCGCCGCCCCGCCACCCCAGCTCGCGGGCCAGCGCCGTGAACGCCACATAGCGCGGGTCCCCGGCGACCGAGCCGTCCGGCCGCCGGTATCCCGCGTAGCGGACAAGCTGCTCGTTCAGCACCCTCGGCGCGGGGCGGCCGGGCGCGTCGGGCGGGAACACCGTGATCGTCGGCCGGATCCGGCCGTCGCCGGTGGCCTCGCGCAGGTGCGCCACGCACTCCACGGCCACCCCCTCGGCCCCGGTGACGTGCCGCCGGTCACGCACCCTCAGCGACTTCCAGTAGAGGCGGCCGATGCAACGATTGCTGTTGCGCCAGGCCACCCGGGCGCCGAACCGCAGCTCCTCACCGGTGTGGGTGTAGGTGCCCCGGCGGGCGATCTCCCGGGCGACGTCACGTAACCGGGCGTTCAGGCCGCCGCCCGGGTTCTCGGCATGGAAGAGCCTGATGAACCGCTCGGCTTCCCGGGCGTCGGTACGGGGCTCGGTGGGGCGCAGGGACTTGATCCAGGTACGCACGCAGTAACCAGCACATTTCCGTTCACGGAGCGCCCCGCCGATTCCGGGTCGGCGGCGTCTCCTGCTGGCGGCGTCCTCTCCACGCCACCGTCCCGGGCTTGTCCGCGGCAGCCGCCCCGAGACGGACCCCGGCGCGACGGTCCCATCCTTACCCGCCGATCCCTCCCGTGTCCGGCAAAACACGAAACCGCGTAACCTGCCGACTACACCGGGCTACCTGCGCCTCAACGTCCGGAAACGACTCAGGCCCCCTTCCGGTGTCGGAAGGGGGCCTGAGGTGGGCAAGCTCCCGCGATAGGACTCGAACCAGGCTCTTGCCGTGCTTATCAGTTCGAAGGGATTCACAGGTGCTGTTGGTCGGTCAACCGGGTCCGATCCGGTCAAGATTCGTTCACGTGGCGTGGCTCCCGACTTGGCTCCCCTTCGGCCCGTCAGCCAATCACGCTTCGGCTGCTGTGCGCTGTTGGGGCTGTCCGTAGCCCTCCCCTTTCAGTTAACTGAAGGAGCGGGATTCTCACGGGCACCTACTCTGACCTGCACGTACAGTCCACGGGCGTTTAATGACCATTCGGAACTCATCCGATCGCAGCATACGGGCGCGCAATCCATGCCCGTCTGGTGCGCCACTACTGATGTACGGCTCTGGTTGCTGACGATCCCCATCAGATGTCGGTCACCAGCGGTACGATGTGGTCCACAACTCAATACGCATTTCTCGCCACTCACGACTGCGACCGACCACCTGGCGCTCGCAGTCAGCCACCCGAGAAACCCCCGACCGGATGCGACCGACCGTCTCGGCGCTCGCACCCAGAAGCCGGAGAAGCGAATGATCTCCCAGGAGACCCAGGACGCCGTGTGCCACGTGCAGCGGCAGGTCCTCAGCAGCGTCGACTTCGCGACGCAGGAGCGCGGCGAGCGCGCCCTTGACGAACTGCTTCGTCACCCCGAGAACACCCTCCCGGAGCACTACCAGCGCCGCAACGCGATCCGGCACGCGCGCTGGGGCATGATGCGACAGGGCAAGAAGAGTGCCTTCACTTCGCTCGACGACTCGGGGCAGTTCGAGTCGACCATCGAGGACATCATCGCCGTCGACGAGACCGGCTTTGGGGTCGTCGACGTTTTGCACTGGCTCGACACCTCGACCGCGCTGCGCCCCGCCGACCGTGCACTCCTCGGCTCCCTGGCCAGCGGCCACGACGCCGACACCTTGGCGGTGCTGCACGGAATCCCGGTGAGGCGCATGCGCGAGCGCATCTCTCGTGCCCGTAGCCGCGCCTGGGCCATCTACCAGGCGGAGGTGCTGGCCGCGTGAGCACCCGCCGCTACCGCCTCAAGCCCTGGCTGATCCGCGCCCTCATCCCGGAGGGTGTGATGGGCTCCTATGTCCTCTGGGGCCCCGCCGCGCCCGTGTACGTCGGCCGGAGCGAAACCAGTCTGCGGCGTCGCCTGATCGAGCACTCGCAGAACTGGCCCAACTCCTTTTTCACCTACGACGTGGCGTTCACAGCACAGAACGCCTACACCATGGAGTGCAGTCTGTTCCATGCGCTCGGCGACCGTACGACTAACGTCGATCACCCGCAGCGCAGTGCGGCAAGCGACCCGGGCTGTCCCTTCTGTTTGGACACCCTGAAGGAAATCCGCTCCAACCGCCTGCGGCTCAAGACCGTTTCCACCTAACCAACCCATCGCCCGAGACGCAGATTGCACCTCAGGCAGACGAAAGGAATCTCATGACCGCCCACCCGACATTCCAGACGCCTTCGCTTGCGTCACCGCACACCTCCCACATCATCGAGGTGGACAAGGCGCTGGAGAGCATGCGCGACGCCGGCTTCGACCTGCTGGCCGCCGCTGGCGAGCCGATCGACAATTCGATCGAAGCTAACGCCACGATCATCCGGATCGAACCGACCCACTCCAAGGACAAGAAGCACATCACCGAGCTGGCCTTCGCCGACAACGGTCGCGGCATCGATCTTGCGATGCTCCCGCAGGTGCTCAAGATGGGCTACTCCAGCCGCTACGGCCAGCGCTCGGGGCTGGGCCGCTTCGGCGTCGGGCTCAAGCTCGCCGCCTTGAGTGTCGGCACCCGGATCGAGGTGGTCACTCGTCCGGCGGGGAGTGACAAGTACTACCGCGCCTTCCTCGACCTCAAGCTCATCAAAAACCGCGAGCAGGAGTTCATCGAAGCCGTCAAGGTGGAGGGCTGGCCGGCTGAGCACGCCCACCTCATGGTGGACGAGAAGGGCAAGCCGTTCGAGAGCGGCACGCTAGTCCTCTGGCAGGACATCGACCGCCTGTCGAGCGGCGGCACGTACGGTACGTCCCTCGAAAGCAAGATCCAGGACCTCCGTAAGTCGATCGCGCGAGTGTATCGCGAGTTCATCGACAACGGTCTGGTGATCACGCTGGAAGGCAAGCAGACCACCTTGCACGACCCGCTGTTTCTGCTCGACAACCCGCGCATCGAGGCCCGCTACCGTGGGCGCAAGGACATCACGCCTGACCAGCTCAGGGGAAGAATCTTCGATGAGACCATCCTGACGATCGACGGGCACGACGTCCGCGTGACCGTCTCGATCGCTCCGGAAGTCTTCCGCCACCGTATGGGTGATGGTGGTGAGAAGGATATCGATGGCAGGGACATCCGCGAGTTTCAGATCAACCAGGAGAACGAGGGGCGCATCAGCATGATGCGCAACGGCCGGGAGATCTACTACGACATCGTGCCCCGCATGCTGCCGTCCGGCGTCAAGGTCGGCGACCGCTACATCGGCATCGAGGTCTCCTTCCCGGCCGACCTGGACGAGTACTTCCAGGTTCGTCACGTCAAGCGGGGGGCCGAGCCCGTGAGCAAGCTACGTGAGGCCCTGCGCGACTGGCTCAAGCGGACCGTGATCCAGGCACGCAAGGAAATCCGTCGCCACTGGACTGATGTCGCGGTGGCCGCCCAGGCCGCGAGCGGCGACGGGCGGAGCTCGGTGATTCAGGAGGTGGTCGACCGCTCGGAGCAGACCGCTCCACGTGGTCAGGCGGGACTGGATCTAACGCCCGAGGAGGAGAACGCGAAGGTCGACGAAATCCTCGCGGACCTTGACATCGACCCAGAGACTGACGCGGCAACGGCGGACAAGATCCGTGCGCAGATCCTGGAACACCCGTTGACCATCCTTGACGGCAACTGGCCGGGCAAGGAGCTCATGGCCATCGATCACCTGAACGGTAAGGCGACTCTTAGGCTGAACCACCGCCACCCATTCATCCGCAACATCTACGACGCCCTGAAGGACTCAGCGAACCGCCAGTTCGACGAGCAGGAGCCGGCGGACATGCACGACCTGATCCGTCGGACGTGGATGAGCCTCGACATGCTCTTCCTGGCCTACGCGAAGGCGGAGAACCTGCACCGCGACCCGGACATCTTCGACAACCTCCGAAGCTACTGGGGCCAGCACACTCAGGCCTACATGAAGGAACTCGCCAAGGAAGAGGGCTAACCGCCCCCTTACGGCTTAACCATGAACACCCCGCCCAGGCAATCTTGAGCGGGGTGTTCCCATTGCGGCGCGGCTCACTGAAGTCGGCACTCAAGCTGTGGATCGGGTGGCGGCGTTGTCTACCGGAGCCGCTCGTGACCCTTCGCTTGTAAGCACAGATAATGAGCATCTGAGCTGGTATTTGCCCTGATAGACAAGGGGTTTCGAGTGCTGGATTGTGCACTGGCGAGCGGGACAGGCGCTCCAGATGTCACTCAGTTTGCCGCGACGACGTCGGCGGCAACCGTGAGCTTGCGAGCCGGGACAGCACGCCTTGTAGTCCCGGGTTGTTGCTCATCCGTGTTCGGCCGTGGCCACTCGCTTGACCTCGGGACTCGTGGTGTCGTGCACCTCCACCACACCGTTCTCACCGCGCAGTGTCGTCGGATCCGGTGATCAACTGTCTGCGCCCAGCACATCGCGGGGCCAGCACCTTCCCCGCTTCAATGCTCTCTAAGGTTGAGATCGCGCCAAGAAGTTCGCGATGGCCAGCCCAAGTGTCATGAAGCCAGCGAAGCTCCCTGCGCCTACGAGTATCGCGAGGGCAGTAGGAGTACCCCCGACCCAGGCTAGGCCGCCCCCGACAACAGATGCGACGAGACTTGCGGTGGCGATGATAGCCACCCAGATGCCCTGCTTACTCTCCATTTGTGATCTCCTGTCGTGGCAGATGGTGCTCTGACCCTGGCGAACGGCACCAGGAGGCCGGTCTCTTGGGGCGCAAGCGCTTTGCGCACGTGTAGGCCCCAAGTAGTTAAGCGCCTGAAACTTCGGTGTTGTTTGCCTCGGAGAAACTGCTGGTGCCAGCTCAAGACCGACCTAATGGCGTAGATAATTCACTGTGAGTACGACATTTTGGTGATTCTTGGAGACGTGGCCGCCGATGATTGCGCTTCCCTCCCAGTCAGGATTGGTTCGTGACCAGTCGACGTTGTGCAGCGGCGCGAGCCGGGGCTTCCAGTCTTCTTGATCAAGGGATCTACGAAGCAGGGTGCTCTCGGGATAGCCCTGGCGCATCGAGTGCGACTCCCTGCGCATGTAGGCGCTGCTTGCTTCTCTCGAGGCGGACAGAGATCGTCTCCGCGCCTCTTCCCAGGCCCGGATAAGATCATTTATGCCATCCCAGCAGCCCCGCGACAGAAGTCCGCTGGTCCTAGCCGCTGCCCAGTTTCAGCCCTTGAAGGAGGGCACTCATCGCCGAGTACAGACCCGCTGAGCGTGAAGAGCTTGCGTCAATCGAACTGAAAGGTTGCTGCTCTCCATCTCAACGAAGTTGTGGAACACCGAGCACCTCAGCGTAGAAGTGCGAGGCCATGGAACCAACGGACCGGCCCGCACCTCCTGGCGCTTGGTCTGCCACCCTCACGAACCGTAGGCGGTTAGCACAGAAAAGACGTAATCATCAGGGTCAAGAACACGCCACTCGGAGCGCGCGTAGGAGCCATATCGATCACTCACCGTAAAGCTACCTGCAGGCGGGGGTTGCAGGCCGGTCCCAGTACCGGGTCCCACGGGCGCTCGCATGGATGGTTGTTGTGGTTCAACTGGCGTCTACCCTGGCTGCCGTGCGGGCAGTACGGCTCGATCCGTGTGGCGAAAGGACCGCTTCGGGATATCCTGTTGAGACCAGGCGTGTTGCACCGGCATAGCGAGGGAGAAGTCCAATGGACATATCGTCCCTAATGACGGCGGGCTACAGTGTTTATAAACCACCTCCTCTCGACAATATTGACTGTCCAGATCTACGGAGTATTGACGATCACGCGAGACATCTGAAACGCGTATTTAACGCCATCGCACCAACGCCTGATCTTCTCGAAGAGAACATTTCGATGCAGGCATTTACTAATGAATGGATGCGAATTCAGCAATGGCTTGAGATGGCCGCTGGACTTCGATTCGTTGATATTGAACGCTTCGAGGACGACGGCTCAACATGGCTTTGTGGCAGCGCAGTACGCTACAACGACGCTCACAACAACATCGCCAGCGACTGGGCGACGGAACAAATTAGATTGCATTATGTGTGGAGTGCGATTGAGCGCCTGTTGAAGGTAATACGCCTTCCATCGATCCCGAGGGAAACCGCATACGACCGCCGATATATTCGTGCAGCCAAATACTTAACTCAGAGAGTTCCTACCACGCAACTTCCTGTGCACTATAACTGCACCTTGCGCCATCTTCGTAAACACGTTATGCAGGACTCCGACCTAACATCGGTGCGCCGCATGTTCGAAGCAACCCCCATACGGTCTGAGGCAGCAATGCTGCTTGCGGCCGGAAACGCTATGCGAAATATCCCTGCCCATGGCGATGGAACGGTACCCGAGCCAGAGGACTGGAGCGAGGAACCAATCGAAGGGCAAGACCGTCTCGCTCTCCCATACGTTCTTCACGCACCTAGGGTGGCTACCCGTGGTCTTCTATTGAGTCTCCAAATGCTAGTAACTCAAATCGCCACCGAAAATAGCACGGAGAACTGGAGCATGCCAGAGCCAGGCTGGTGGATACAAAGCGATGGCGTATGGAGGCGCGATATATCGCCCAGCTCGAAACAACTGCTTGCCACTGCGCATCTAAAGCCGCCGGCCTCTGACGACGAATGGGATGAAGAGTCGGACTACGACTAAACATTCATTGCTGATCGCCTTCGGCGCGTTCCCCCACCGCCATCCCGTTTGCCGTCGACCCACCGCGGAGCGGCAGCGGGCCGGCGGCGGAGACGCAAGCCCGGCCTGGCGTGTCCCTTCGCCTGGGCTGCTTCCACGGTCATGAGGCGCCAACGGTCACAGCCGGGCTTGCGGCGGAGGAGTCGGGCTGCTGGGCTTGCCTGGGTCGATGGCAGACGGGATGGGCTTCCACGTCAGCCACTCCGTCACCGGCACACGCGTGCGACGCCATCCCGGAGCCGGAGCGCCCCCGCCGGAGGCACGCAGTAAGGCTAGCCCGGTGACTGCTCCAGCGTGCGCTGACCAGCTCGGCCCCGTGAGCAGAACCGTGCGCCTCCTCAAAGCGGCCCTGTCCTCGTCCGCGCCAGCCGACCGGCGTTCTGCGGGTCGGGCATGGAGCCCGAGTGGAGTGCCCGGCCTGCGCCGAGTCGGCGGCGCGTGCGGCCCGGTCAGGGCCGCTTTAAGTATGTAGAGAAAGTTCTCACAGGCCGCATAGTTACCGCCCTTTAGGCATGCCTACTTGGCTGGCCAGAGCGGCAAGGTCAGGTAGCTCTATTACTTCGACTCCGTGTTGCTGGAGCAGTTCGACTCCTTGGCAATCTGCCACGAATAGGCTGGGCTCTCTCCACGCGATCACCACGCGGTGGATGCCGGCAGCCAGGATGAGTTCCGAGCATGTTGTTGGACGCGACTTCCGCATTGAGCAAGGCTCAAGGCTGCTGTATAGCGTTGCACCGTCCAAGGACGTTTCGCCAACTTTGGAGAGCGCTGATTCTTCGGCGTGCACGTGGAGGTCAGTGTCTCGCGAGTATCCACTTGCAACTTCCCGCCCATCCTTGTCAACGATGATCGCACCGACGGAGAAAGCCGTGGAGGATGGCGGACAATTCTTAGCGAGATCGATTGCTCGCACCATCCACTGGCGATCAGAGTCCGTGGCCTGACTAGGATTCATGAGGTGAAGTCTCCAGAGGAGTGCTTCGGCAAGTAGCGGATCAAGACGACATCATCAACGGATTTGACTTCCGCGACCTTCATCCTGTGGGCGGTTCCGCCAGGAAAGACGCCATCGTTGACGAAGCGGGGAGCCTTCGAGTCCCCGACGAAGATTGGTGCAATCGCAAGGTGTATCTCGTCGGCGAGGCCCTGAGTGAGGAACTGCGTATGGACGGTGCTTCCACCCTCGACCATGAGGTGGCGCACTCCACGTGACCCTAGGTCGTCAAGCATGGCTGGCAGGCTAAGAGTAGGTCCAGCGCCAACGACACTGGCGAGGTCGCCCAAGTTCGCCTGGAGCTTCGGCACCGTCGAGTCCGGACAGTAGATCGCTTTTTCGCCACCGTGGTGCCAAAATTTCAGATTGCGATCCAGGTCGCCAGTGGTAGTGATGGTCACTTTGAGCGGATACGGCGGTAGTCCCTGCTCAACACGTCGAGCGCGTCGCGCCTCGGAGTTGACGAGTAAACGCGGATTGTCCTTGCGCATAGTGGTGGCACCGATAAGGATGGCGTCGCTCTGGGCGCGCACCTCGTCCACTCGGTCGAAGTCGGCAGTGTTGGAAAGCAGCAACCGGTCAGGGCTGGTGTCATCGATGTAACCGTCTACGGAGACAGCGCAGCTCAGCAGTACATACGGGCGCGGAGACAAGAGTGATCGTCCTTCGTGTGTGGGTGCGGTGGGCTTATGCCTGGTGGGCTACAAGCTCATCGAACGTATTACGGAACTCGGAGACGGCGGGAACGCTTCCCCAGCGCTCCAACTGGCCGTCCAACCTGGTGAGTTCGGTAATGATGCGAGCGGAGCCTGTGGCCTGCGCGATGCCAAGGGCCTGGAGGCCGACAGCGGCGGCCTGCTCGGCCTCCTTCGCTCCCGCGTGGGCGAGCGACTCTCTGGCGAGATAGACACCTCGGTCACGGTGGTAGCCGGAGGGCAACTGCCTGATCGCCTTCTGGAAGCCTTCGGCTGCACGCTTGTGGTCGCCGAGGACGTAGCAACTCCGCGCTCGGTGGATGTCTACATAGGACGAATCCATCCAAGTGCCCCAGACTCCTGGGAATGCGGGATCGAGGCCGGACAGCAGTGCTTGGGCATCGTCAAGGGCGCGAGCTGCTGCTGTGGGGTCCTTCTGCAACGCGTGGCCGTACGCGACGTACGTGGCGGCGATCGCTCCAAGCTTGGTGTCCGGGCGGGCCTGGGCCCTCGCCGCCGTCGAGACTCCGACTGCGGTCATGGCGTCGCCCATGTCGCCTGCGAGCTGTCCCTTACGCGCAAGAATGTACGTGGTGATGTCGGCATCGCCGGTCGCGTACGACCACTCAAGGGCCCTGTCGAGCCAGTATCTCGAAGCCTGGAAGTTGCCTGCGTCGTGGTGCAGCCATCCGCAGAACTCGGCGTACTGCGTCTGGATGTAAAGCAGATCGCGTCCGTCGGTGCCGCCGTGGACTTGGCGGAGCTGCTGGATGGCGCCGATCTGGGCTTCCACGGTTGGAATCGTGCGCAGTGGTCCCAACAGGTTGTCGTTGTCGATGAGGACCTGGCGCAGTTGGCGGAAGTGTTCCGCGGGATTGAGGTCTGGAGCTACGCCTACCAGAGGTACTGATCCGGCTTGCGCGACAGCCGGCGGTCCGGCGATGGACGCCGTAACAGCGCTAAGACCCAGGCCGCTGAAGAACGTACGGCGGGGCAGAGTCACGAAGATGATCCCTCCGTCTGAAGTGCGGCAGGGGACAGTGACCCCTGTCTCCTCCGACTCTGCTTGCGGATGAGCCGTTGTGGCCAGCACCTGACTTGTGTTGGCCACATGGTCAGGCAGATTGGCCACATGACCGGGGTGACGAACGTCATTCGGGTCGGGGTCGACAAGATTCCAGAGTCGAAGAAGCGCCCCGCTTGCGTTGAGTTCGCGATCTACGGTTTCAGCTAGTTCGCGTGGAGGCTTCCGTTCGCCTCGTTCGATGCGAGCCAAGTAGCTGGGGTTATAACGAATAAGTTCACCCATTTTGGCCAGTGAGAGACCCCGGCGATCACGCCACGCCCGTAGCTCGGAACCCCAGAGGTGCAAGGGAGAGCGGTCGGGCGTCAGCTCTTTCCTGGGCTGCCCCATGTTGCCTCCGTGAGGTCAATGTGGTCATCCTCCTTGGCCACTTCGAAAGTATCCCTGAATTCGAGAAGAAGCGCCAACCTCGAAACATGGGAATTCGCGCCACAAGGGCGCGGCCCTCGATTCGGAGGTGAGCTCGTGAAGCTCCTCATCGACGTCACCGGCAAGTCGTTCATGGTGACGAAGGAGGCGGTCGAGAAGGCCGACCAGAACGGGCGTCAGAAGTCCGAGCGGGAGACCGGCCGACCGATGTGGGTCACGCAGGTCATGGCGCTGGACGAGACGGGCGGCGAGATGATCAACGTCACCACGGCCGGAGAAAGGCCCACGGTGAGCGTTGGTTCCCAGGTCGCCCTGTTCAAGCTGGAGGCTCTGCCTTGGGCGACCAACGGTCGCAACGGCGTGGCCTACCGCGCGGCTGACATCAAGCCCGCTGGTGCTCCGGCCAGCAAGTAGACCGCAGTCCTTACCTCAGTACGCGTTGCCCAGCGGCAACTCGATGCAAGGGGAGATTCGCTCCTACATCGCCCCTGCAATGTCGGGCGCTGATCGGCTCAATTCGTTGAGCCGATCTCGCTCCTCTTCCCACTGCATTGGGACGGAGATCAATCGTCATGAACACAAGCCCGAACACCGCAACTCGGTACATGTATCTCATGACCGTACTCATCGGCAGCACGCAAGCCACTGCCTCCGGCACCATCGACGTCCAGCCCGGGACGAGCCGGCTGAGTGTCTTCACGCACATCATCGAAAACTGCGTTAAGCGCGAGCTCGGCGTAGATGAGCTGAGCATTCTGTACTTCAGCCTCGAACTCGACACCCTTTAGAGGTCGCACCTTTTCAGGTGTGCAGACGAAAAAGAATAAGCGGGACCGTTTCAGCTCCTACACGTCACGGTCCCGCTCTCAACCCCGCCCCTCGCCAGGAGGAGGAGAGTCATGTCAAAGCGTACCCTCGGGACGCATCGAACCAACAGAGGTGGCTACGGTCGTCGCGGCAACTCCGTCACCGTTATTCAGACCAACGTTCAGCACAGCTACCTTCGCACCGCGAAGATCACCTTCGGCGTGGTCTTGGCGGTCGTCGGCATTTTCGCCGCCATCATCTCCACCTACTACCTGCCCCCACTCGCCGCTGTTCCGATCGGCTTCGCGGCCGGCACCATCATCGGCGGGCTCATCGCTTCCATCATCGCCATCTGGCCCGTTCTTCGGGCTATCTGGTGGTGGCTGCCGGAAATCACCCTCGTCCTGCTGGTGGTCGGCGGCTGGGTGTACCTCCAAGAGCAGACGAACGCTCTCATCACCGGCGCCGCTTACGCCAGCGTGATCGCTGGTTGCAGCCTCGTACCCCCTTCTCGTCGGTACACGATCTCACTGCTGTGGTGCATGATCGTCCGGCATCGCCTGCGTACGTGCTTCGCTTCCTTCCTCCCCACCGACCGGCACGGCCGCCTGCCGTTCATCGGTCTGGCCAAGCCCATCCCGGTGGGTGAGCGCGTCTGGGTCTGGCTGCGTCCGGGCCTGTCGCCTGATCAGATCGAATCCCAGCTCGGCAGAATCGCTGTCGCCTGCTGGGCCGCCTCGGTCACCGTGACCAAGGCCCGACCTTCCAACTCCGCCGTCATCTACCTGGACATCAAACGTCGCGATGTCCTCGGCGGCCTGGTCGGCTCCCCTCTCACGGAGGACCTGCCGACTGACGTTCCGGCCGTTACCCGGCCGATCGCCCCCGTTCCGGCTCAGCTCGACCTGGCTGACGTGCCGGACATCGACGACACCGACCCTGCCGAGCGTCCAGCCCGGAAGAACGGCCGGCCCCCGGCCGTCACTGGCGGCTCTACCAAGGCCGTCACGGACAACCCTGACCTCGACTGGATCTGACGCGTCGTCCGCTACCGGGAGACCTTCGCACTGCCCTCCCGGTAGCACCTCTCACCTTCGCCTGAACCGTAAGAGGTGACGCTGCCATGCACGCGGCTCTTTCCGAACTCCAGGCCACGATCCCGGTAGCGCCGTCAATGTCCATGTTCGACCCGGTGTTCATCGGGATCAACGAATTCGGCAACCCGGTCTACCTCGACCTGGTCTATCACAACCTGCTGGACGCTGGAGAACCCGGCGGCGGCAAGTCCGTACTGATCCAAAACCTCGTCGGGCACGCCTTCCTGTGCCACGACTTCACCCCGGTCCTGCTCGACCCCAAATGGGTCGAACTCGGGATGTGGATGGAAGCCGCCGAAGCAACCGGCGGCGTCTTCGTCGGCCCCGACATCGACAAGGGTCTTCGTGTCCTGCGGCGTCTGCAAAAGGTCATGGACCGCCGCTACGCCTGGCTGGTCGCCCACGGCCGACGCAAGTTCCAGTCCAGCGATGCCATCAAGGTCATCGGCGTCTTCATCGATGAACTCGCCTACTACACCGCCACCATCGGCACCCCCGAGCAGCAGAAAGAGTTCATCGCGCTCGTACGTGACCTGGTCGCACGGGGCCGTGCCTGCGCCATGCCAGTGATCGCAGCCACCCAACGCCCGAGTGTGGACATCATCCCCACCTCGCTGCGCGACCTGTTCGGCTACCGGGCAGCCTTCCGCTGCACCACCCCCAACAGCTCCGACATCATCCTCGGCCACGGCTGGGCCTCGGCTGGCTTCAACGCCCAAGCCATCAGCCCGGAAACCCCCGGCGTCTTCTACCTCATCGCCGAAGGCGGCATCCCTCATCTGGTCAAAGCCGCCTACCTCACTGACGGGCAAATCCACCAGCTCGTCGACTACGTCACCTGGGTCCGCCGGCATGGCGACCAGGCCCCCGTACCTCTCGCTGCCTGAACGGAGAACTGACCATGTCCAACGACCGTGACGCGGTCCCGGCCCCGAACGAGGTGCCCTGGCCCGACGCACCTCCCGCTGAGCACAACGTGGAAAGGCTGCCTCTGTGCTGCATCGAGTGCAGCAACAGCAGTTTCGCTCAGATCACCATCACTACCGGCCGGGGCCGTGAGGGCGCCCTGGAATGCACCTGGTGCGGGGAGGTGTACCTCGGTGTCCGATGAGGCGAACAACCGCATCGCCTGGCTGGAAAGCCCGTCCACCGTCCAGCACACGCGCTGGTACGACCAGCTCAGCCGCCCGGCCACATGGTGCCTGCCCATGTTCTGGCTCAAGAACGACATCGACAACGGCGAGGAACTGACCGCGATGACGGTTCCGGTCTCCGCCTACGACGACCCTCAGTGGAGGTCGCTGTGATCCACAAGGCTTATCGCTCCAACGGCACTCCTGACTTCCGCAACTGGACTGCCCAGTGCGACAACCAGTGTCCGAACACCGTCGCCCTGATCGAGGCGACCCAGGCCGGCTGGTTTGTCGGCCACCGCGAGAACGGGCGTGTCTACTGCCCGGCTTGCATCGAGGTCCTTGCCATGGGCCTTGTCTCCTGGGTTCTGGCCTGCCCCATCTGCCAGTCCTCGCGTCTCATCATCGGCACCGACAGCCGTGGCGTCCCCGAGTACGTCCTGTGCAACGGAGAGTGTCGCTCCGCTTACTTGACCGCTCACGGCTGGCACTGCGCCTGCTGCGGTGACCCCATCGGTCTGCCTGACGGCACCGACTGATCACACGCGCGAGGGCCGGACCTCTCGCCAAAGACTTCCGGCCCTCGCCTCTCAGATCCCACTCCGCGCGACCAAGCAAAGGAGCAGAACCGTCATGCACTCTATCCCCGCCTCGGGTGCCCGGATACCGCAGCTCGAACGGCTCAATGCCACCCCCGGAACCCGTGTCGTCTTCTACGACCCCACCGGCAGCCAGTACGGGCTGCCCACCTACCCATGGAAGTGGGCCCCTAAGAACCTGAAGACTCGGCGTCAACTCGCCGCCCTCGGCCTGCGCCCCGGCGGACAAGCCCCCGTCGCCCAGATCCTGTGGCGCAAAGGTGGCCGCTTCGCCTACCTCTACGACATCGCCCACGCACTGCCCAAGCGCAAGCCTTCTCGCAAGCAACTGGACACGCTCGACAAAGCCCAGCGCGTACGTCGTATGAAGCGGAGCGCCTCATGAGCCGCTCCGTTGAGACCCCCGACTACGCCGCGTTCCTCAAGAGGATCATCCGCGCCTATAGCAAGCGCATCGCCGAAGGCGACATCGAAGCCCTCGCTGACCTCGCCGGCGTCGTCGCCGAACTCGACCACGCCATCGCCCAGGCCGTCACGCAGTTCCGTGCCCAACACGGCTACTCCTGGGCAGACATCGCCCGCCCTCTCGGCATTACCCGCCAAGCCGCTCAACAGCGCTGGGGCGGTGAACGTCCATGAACATCGGGACCGTCTACCTGCTGCACTTCGAACGGCCCTACAAACACGCCCGCCACTACATCGGCTGGACCCCCGGCGACTTGAACCGCCGTTTGCGCCAGCACCGCAACGGCACTGGTGCCCGCCTCATGGCCGTCGTCACCGCTGAAGGCATCGACTTCGTCGTCGCCCGCGTCTGGACCGGTGGTCGCAACCTCGAACGTTCTCTGAAACGGCGTGGCGGAGCCTCACGCTGCTGCCCCTTATGCGGGGTCACCCCGCGTGTCACCGGCTGGGACGTGCCCAGCTCCGAGCGTGTTCTCACCACCGACACCGTCATTCCGTACGGCATCAACGTCGTGCCTGCCATCTGCGCGTGCAACCGCGTGACTCACCACGCGGCCTCACTCCTGGCAACGGCCTCCATCACCTGCCTCGACTGCCACCAACCCGTCGTCCCCCAACACGACGTCTCGGAGGAACGCCATGTCCTCACCCACTAACCGGGCCGAACGTGTCGAATCTGGCGTCCAGCTCGTCATCCTGCTCCTGGTCGGTCTCATGGCCGGAGCCGCCTCCTTCACTCATGTCCACGACTGGACCATGGCCAACAGTCCCGAAGGAACCGGCGAATGGTTCGGCTGGGCTAACGCCGTCATCTCCGAACTAACCCCCACCGCCTCCGGCCTGGAGGTCCGGCGACGTAAGCGCAACGGTCAGCCCATCGTCTACCCGATGATCGTCCTCATCGCCTCCGCCGGCCTGTCCATCGCGGCCCAGATCGCCGTCGCCGAGCCCCACCCGGTTGGTTGGCTGATCGCCGCCATTCCCGCTCTGGCCTTCCTCGCTCTCACCAAACTCGTGCTCTCACGCACCCCCACCGCAACCTCATCGACGACCATCACGGTTCCCGTGCCGAGTCCTGAGCCGGAAGCCACGGCTGAACCTGCGGAAACGCCCCTCGCTCCTGAGCACCAGGACGCCACGCATACCGACCGCACCTTCCAGGAGCAGGCTCCGGCCTTGCCGGTCCTACAGCTGTCCACCCCCGTCCTGGAAGGACGGCACTGACGTATGCCTCTCCAGCTCGACATCGCTTCGGCGCTGGCTCTCACCTCCGGGACCACTTCTCCGGTCTCGGGGGTGGGGGCGAACACCGAAGCTTCCTTCACGCACGAACTGCGCCAGCATGTTCGCACCGCACTGGAACGCGCTGCACGCTCCGATTACCCGGCCTGGCTCGGCCACGTCGAGTCAGCCGCGGCTTGCACCCGTCCCATACTGCTGCGCGGCAACTTGGCCACCGTCGACACGCGCACCGGCGAAATCCTCAGCGTCCGGCACACCTCCACCCTGCCGGACGGGGTCATTTACAAAGCGTGCGGCAACCGCCGTCACACCGTCTGCCCTGCCTGCGCCACCACCTACCAGCACGACGCCTATCACCTCGTGCGCGCCGGACTCGTAGGCGGCAAGACTGTCCCTGACACCGTTCGCACCCATCCGGCCGTGTTCGCCACCCTCACCGCCCCCTCGTTCGGGCTCGTCCACACTCGCAACGTGCGTCACTGCTCCTGCCGTAACAAGACGCGCTGTACTTGTCGCCCTTCTCCTTGCCACGCCCGCCGCGACAGCCCCGTCTGCCCGCACGGGAGACCACTGGCTTGCTGGCAGCGCCACTCCCCCGGTGACGAGCAACTTGGCCGGCCTTTGTGCTCCGACTGCTACGACTACGCCCACCATGTCGTGTGGAACCACTGCGCGGGAGAACTCTGGCGCCGCACCAAGCAACATGCCGAGCGACACCTCAACCAGCTTGCTCGGCGACTCGGCCTGTCCAGAGTCCGGCTCTCACACGGCAAAGCAGCCGAATACCAGGCCCGTGGTGCCGTCCACTTTCACATCCTGCTTCGCCTGGATGGCGTTGACCCTGACCTGCCCGACGCCATCGTTCCGCCCCCGCCCGGCATCACCACCGACGACATCACCGCTGCCGTCACCCAAGCCGCCACCGTTATCACCTACGCCACCTCCGCTCACCCCGACCAGCCCGAAGGCTGGCACATCGCGTGGGGGCACCAACACGAGGTCCGGCCCATCACCCTGTCGGCCTCCGGCGACGCCCTCGACGACCAAGCCGTAGCCGCTTATCTGGCCAAGTACTCCACCAAGGGCACCGAAGCCACCGGCCACGCCTCCCGGCGGTTGACCACCGACACCATCGGCCTGTACGCCAACCCGGAAGGCAGTCACCCCGAACGGCTGATCGCCGCCGCCTGGAGCCTCGGTCACCCTCCAGAATGGAGAGGACTGCGCAGGTGGGCGCACATGCTCGGCTTCGGCGGACACTTCCTCACCAAAGCCCGCCGCTACTCGATCACCTTCGGCTCCATCCGCGAACAACGAGCCGCCTACAGACGCGCACACGCCCTCAACAGAAGCCACCCAGGGTCAGAGGGACACCCGGAAACAGCGCCATTTCAGCGTCAAGCCATCCTTGACAGCAAAACCGAGGAAACGACCCTGGTCATCGGATTCCTCACCTATGCAGGCACCGGCTGGCACACGACCGGTGACCAACTCCTCGCCAACACGGCAGCGGCCCAAGCCCGCGAACGCACCCGAGCAGGACGCGAAGAACTCGCCCACCAACAGGCATGTAGTTCGTCCGCATCGCTCGCCGCCTGACCAACCTCAGAACGCGAACGGAGCACCAACATGTCCACCTCGGTTCCATCTCCCAGCGGGGCAACGACCGTGCCGTTGCTCTATAAGCCTGAGGAGGTCGCAGTCCAGCTCCGGATCAGCCGGACCAAGGTCTACGCGCTGCTTCGGAGTGGAGCCATCCGCTCGATCAAAATCGACGGCTGCCGTCGCATCTCGGCCACCGCGCTCGTGGAGTACGTCGCGCAGCTCGAAGGACGGGCGGCATGAGCAAGGAAGACCTCGACTATTCGCTCTACTTCGACGCCAGCAAGAACGCCTGGGTCGCCGCCGTGTCCCTCGGCTTCGACGGAGCCGGCCGTCGTGTCCGCCGTAAGGTGTCCGCAGTTCTCCCCCGCAGGTGGCAGGACGTTCCTGTCGATGAGCAGCGAGCCCAAGCCGTCAAGCTCCTGAACCCCAAGGTCAAGAAGCTCCGCGACGAGGCCGACAAGGGCATCAAGACCAGGGCCAACTACCGGGTCAGCGACGCCGTGGACGACTTCCTTGTTCACGGGCTCAAAGGCCGCAGTCCCGGCACGATCACTCACGCCCGCTCCATGGCTGAGAACCAGATCAAGCCGAAGATCGGCAACTACCGGCTCAAGGACCTTCGGGCTGAACACGTTGATCTCTGGCTCGATGAACTCGCCAGTACCTTAGCCACCAAGACGATCGTCCAAGTGCACAACCTGCTGACGCGTGTGATCCGTATGGCCGAGAAACGGGAACTCGTCGGCCGCAACGTCTCGGCCCTGTGTGAGACACCGCGCGGGCAGGAAGGACGGCCGAGCACGTCCCTCACGCTGGACCAGGCCGTCGCGCTCCTCAAGGCATGTGAGGGCGAGACGTTCGGCGCGTACGTCATCACCTCACTCCTCACCGGCATCCGGCCCGAGGAGGCGCGCAAGCTCCTCTGGGATGCCGTGGACCTGGACGGCAAACCGCCGGCCATCTCGGTCCTGCGCGCCGACCGGGTCGGCGGAGACACTAAGACCAAGAAGTCACGTCGGGCGCTCGCCCTGCCGGCCCTCGTGGTCGAGGAACTGAAGCGGCATCGCGTCCGTCAGGCCACGCAACGGCACGCGGCCGGTGAGGCGTGGCAGGAACATGGCCTGGTCTTCACCCGCGACGACGGGACCTTGCTCGACCCCATGCGCGTGCTGCGTGGCCTACGCGTGATCACCAGGAAGGCCGGCATCGGTGGCCGCTGGAAGGTTCGGGAGCTCCGGCACTCGTTCGTCTCGATCCTGAGCGACGGGAACGTGTCGGTTGAGCGCATCGCCGATCTCGTCGGGCACTCGACGCCCAGCACGACGCAGACCGTCTACCGGCACCAGATCAGGCCGGTCATCGTCCATGGTGCCGAAGCCATGGACGCGGTCTTCGGGAGCGGTGACCAGGCTGGGTAGTGGCTCCCCTGTTGGCTCCCGGAACGACTCAGGCCCCCGGTCCTCGATCTACGAGAGGGGGCCTGACCTGTGAGACTGAAGCCTCAGAAGAAGCTCCCGCGATAGGACTCGAACCTATAACCTGCCGGTTAACAGCCGGCTGCTCTGCCGTTGAGCTACGCGGGATCGCGCTTGTGCGCCTGCCGGTGGGGCTTGGCCCCTCCGTCGTGCGCAGGAATAGATTAGCGCACTCCGGGAGTGCGTGTCGCATCGTCATCGGGGTAGGGCGGTGGGAGCGGAGGTGCGAAACATGCGATATCGAATGTCATTCGTCGCCGGTCTGGCGCTGGGCTACGTGCTGGGCAGCCGGGCGGGGCGCGAGCGTTACGAGCAGATCAAGCGCACGGCCCAGCGTGTGGCCGACAGCCCCCGGGTGCAGGAGGCCGCGGGGGTGTTCAACGCGCAGATGTCGAAGGTCGGCGGGATGGCCAAGGAGAAGATCAGCAACCGCCAGATGCCGTTCATGCACAAGCATGACCATGACGGCGATCGGGGCACCGGCTGGCCGGACGAGACGGTCGACCAGACGAAGACCGGAGCCGGACAGACCGGCATGCCCTACTAGCCGCCGCGTGGGCGTGTGGCGGCCGGATCGTCCGGGGTCACACGCCCATGCTGCGCCGCAGTCCTTCGAGGGCCTGCTCCGCCTGGGCGCGCAGCCCGGGGTCGTCGGGGTCCAGGCCGTCGTCGAACACGAGCGTCCAGCCCGTCACCTCCCCGCCCGGCCTGCGTCTGGCCACGAGCCGGACGCCGCCGCGGCCGGGCAGGTCGACGTGTTTGTTGACCACGATGGTGGCGTTGACGCGCTCGCGCACGGTCTCGGGCAGCAGCCCGGGCTCGGTGGTGCTCACCCGGTGGCGCTCGCCGCCGGTGGTGATCAGGTTGAGGCCGTTCTCGTCCCATGAGGCCCGGTCGACGTCCTCGTACGGGATCCGTCCCCCGCCGGGCAGGTGGAGCGCCAGCGTGGTGGCCACCAGGTAGCCGTCGCCGGACGGCGCGAACGTGAGCACCCGCTCCCCCGGCTCGGTCTCCAGGGACCGGCGGGCGTCGGCGGGCAGGCGGCGGAAGACTTTCATCCTTCCAAGGTATCGGCCAGGGCGTCGGCCAGCAGGTCGAGGGTGAGCGCCGCGCTCCAGGAGAAGTCGCGGCAGCCGCGCCCGCTGCCGTCGAACGGGTCGAAGCACTCGCGGAAGCCCGCCTGGCGGACCAGGCGCAGGGTGCCGTTGGTGAGCTGGCGGCCGAGCGCGTCGAGCGCGTGCACGCCGGCGGCGTGGCGCAGCAGCCAGTTGGTGTTCACCCAGGACGGCCCCCGCCAGTAGCGGGTGCGGTCGAACTGGGCGGCGCGGATCTCGCAGCTCGGCACCGGGTAGCCGGTGGCGCCCATGAAGCGGGCCGATTCGAGGATCTCGACGCAGGCGCGGAGCTGTTCGCCGGGCAGGCCGGGGTCGAGCAGCGGCCCGAACGCGCCGACGGTGCAGACCCGGATCAGCCTGTCGGCCCGCAGGTCGCGGGCGTAGAAGCAGCCGTCCCACAGGCGGTCGAGGAGCGCGTGCCTGATGCGGTCGGCGCGTTCGGCGTGCGGGGCGGGATCGGCGCCGGCCACCCGCGCGAGCTCGGTCATGGCGTGGCAGGAGGCGAGCCAGATCCCGTTGAACATCGGGTCCTCGATGGCGAACGGGTGCTCGTCGCGCAGGTATTCGGGCCGGTAGCCGCTGTCGCGGTAGCGCAGCGCCAGCCACACGTAGCGGTCGTGGTCGCTGTCGGGGTGCCGCTCGTCCAGGTCGAGGTTGCGGTAGCCGTAGCGGATCTCGGGGAGCGCGGCCAGCGGCTCGTCCCAGGCCGGGCTGTCGTCCATGCCCGACTCCCACGGGTGGACGATCGCGGCCAGGCCGGCGCCGCCCAGGTCGCGCGCCTCGGCGAGGTAGGCGTGCTGGGCGGCGAGCGCCGGGAAGGCCAGCCGGACGAGCGCGGCGTCGCCGGTGTGCCGGTAGAGCCACTGCAGGGCGAGCCCGTGCAGCGGCGGCGCGGTGAGCCCGGAGGTGAGCACGCGGGGCGCGGCCTCGTGGTCGTGGGAGCGCCACACCGCCGGGCCGGGGAAGTACGCCTCGGGCGTGTGGAAGACGATGTGCGGCAGCATGCCCGTCGACCACTGGCCCTGTAACAGGCTGAGGAGCTCGGCGCGGGCCCGTTCGGGGTGGTGGCGGGCCAGGCCGATCACCACGAACGCGGAGTCCCAGCTCCATTGGTGCGGGTAGAGGCCGGGCGCGGGCACGGTGGCGCTGCCCGTCCAGTTCGCCTCGAGCACGGACAGTGCCTCGCGCCCGAGGGCGGCGTCGTCGACCGCCGGCCGCGCCTCCATCAACCCACTATGCGCCGGAAGGCCCGCCGAAGCTACGCCCGGCTGAACCACTTCGAGGCGAGCATCACGGCGACGGCCACACCGCCGATGATGAGAACCCACTTGAGCACCCCGAACGCGAAGCCGAGCAGGGGGCCGACGAGGAAGAGTGCGGCGATGACCGCCAGAATGACCAGAAGAATTCGTCCCATGTCCATGACGGTACGAGATCATTTAAGCGAATTGCAGGCGTCAGGGGGTTCAATCAGGGACAAGTCAGGGACCACCCTTACTTCTGGAACCAATACTTCTGGAACCAACCGGTCAGACCCCCCGTTGTGCCGGTAGACGGCGGGGACCTGCTGCCACGGGAGCGTGATGAGCCTGGGACCACCGATGAGCAGGGAAGGCGCCGAGCACGCGCTGCGAACCCGGGCCGCCGAACGCGACCGCATCTCGGGTGACCTGCTCGACCTGGAGTCGCACACCACCTACCAGCTCCTCAAGGGAGCCTCCTTACGCGGCGCCACGCAGGCGCGCTGGTCGGCGGCGCTGGACGCGCTGGGCACGCTGTGGTCGCTGAACGACGCCTACCGGGCCGTGCTGCGGACCGCCGAGCAGGTCCGGGGCGAGCGCTCCCGGCTGGGCGGCGACCAGCTCGAACGGCTGACGGAGCTGCTGTCGGGGCCGTCGGTGGTGCTGAAGGCTCCGGCCAGGCCCGTCGAGCAGCGCTCGCTGTTACCCCAGGCGGACGAGCGGCTGACGCTGGACGAGACCGTGCTGCGGATGGACGCCGCCTTCCGGACCGCCACGGACGCGCTGACCGAGATCGACGCGGCGTGGACCGCGCTGCTGCCCCGCCTGGACGAGGCCGACCGCACGCTGCGCGACGTGCGCGAGCTGCACGGCCGCCTGGGCGAACCCGCCGACCTGACCTCCGCCGAGTCCGGCCTGGCCCGGCTGCGCGCCGCCGTGCTGGCGGACCCGCTGGACGCCGGGCCGGTCAAGCGGGAGCTGGACCCCCTCCTCCGCCGCCTGGCCGAGACCCGCGCCGGCCTGGAGCGGGCGGTGGCCGTCAAGGACGAGTACGCGACGCGCCGGGAGAACCTCGTGGCCGCCCTGGACGACGTACGCGCCGCCGAGAGCGAGGCCCGGCTGGCGCACGGCCGGGTCGTGGTGAAGATCGCGCTGCCCCCGCAGGCGCAGCCGCGCACCCGGGTGCCGGAGCTGGTGGCCGAGCTGGACGCGCTGGACGTGGCGGCGGGCGCCTGGGTGGAGCGGGCCGAGCGGCTGACCGGGCTGGAGGAGCGCGTCCGGCAGGCCGCCGCGCAGGCCAGGGCCACGGCGGCGGCGCTGGCCGGGCTGATCGGCCGGCGGGACGAGCTGCGCGGGCTGCTCGGCGCCAGCCAGGCGAAGGCGGCGCGCCAGGGCACGGTGGAGGACCCCGAGGCCCTGCGGCTGTACGAACGGGCGCGGCTGCTGCTGTGGACGGCGCCCTGTGACCTGACCGAGGCGGCCCAGGCCGTCGAGCTGTACAAGCGTGCGATCCACGGAGGTGGCCGATGACGTCCTGCGCTCAGCCCGGGTGCACGGGCACGATCGACGACGGGTACTGCGACCTGTGCGGTCACCCGGCGGCGGTCGCCACGGCGGCGGGGCCTGTCGTGTTCCCGGCGTCGCCCGCCACGGGCTCCGCCGCGCCGGCCGCCCTGTCCCAGCCCCTGACCGGCCCGCCGGGAGCCGTCAGCAGCCCCATGAGCGGGCCGGTGAGCGGCCCGATGAGCGGCGCCGTGACCTCTCCGGCGAGCAGCGGAAGGTCGCGGGCGGGCGTGGTGGCCGGGATCGCCGACCTGCCCTCGGCGCCCTACCGTGACCCGGCCAGCGCCGTCATGGCCGACCCGATGGTGCCCGAGAAGAACCGCTTCTGCGCCAACCCCGACTGCGGCCAGCCCGTCGGCCGCTCGCGCGACGGCAGGCCGGGCGTGGCCGACGGCTTCTGCCCCAACTGCGGCACCCGGTTCTCCTTCACCCCCAAGCTGGCCAAGGGCGACCTGGTGGCGGGGCAGTACCGGGTGCTGGGCTGCCTGGCGCACGGCGGGCTCGGCTGGATCTACCTGGCCGCCGACGAGAACCTGGACGGCCTGTGGGTGGTGCTCAAGGGCCTGCTCAACACCGCCGACGCCGAGGCGCTGGAGTCGGCCGAGGCCGAGAAGAAGTTCCTCACGATGGTCGACCACCCGAACATCGTCAACGTCTTCAACTTCCAGCGCTCCGGCGGCCTCGGCTACATCATCATGGAGTACGTCGGCGGCCAGTCCCTGCTGGACCTGCGCCGACAGGGGCCGCTGCCGCTGCGCGAGACGCTGATCTACGGCCGGGAGATCCTGCGCGCGTTCGCCTACCTGCACGAGCAGGGCCTGGTCTACTGCGACCTCAAGCCGGCCAACGTGATCCGGGTCGGCAAGCGGCTCAAGCTCATCGACCTCGGCGCCGTACAGCGGCTGGGGTCGCCGGCGGGCACCTCGTGGGTGACGGTCGGCTACCACGCGCCCGAGCTGGGGACGCAGCCGTCGTCGGTCTCCTCCGACCTCTACACGGTGGCCCGGACGCTGGCGGTGCTGGCCGTGCCCGGGTTCAGCCCGGCCAAGAACGGCGTGGCGATGCCGCTGCCCGACGACTGCGGGCACGAGTCGTTCACCAGGCTGCTGCGCCGGGCCACGGCGCCGGACCCGGCGGACCGGTTCCAGAGCGCCGAGGAGATGGAGGAGCAGCTCGTCGGCGTGCTGCGGGAGATCAGCGCCGCCGAGGAGGGCGTGCCGTACCCGGCTTCGTCCACGCTGTTCGGGCCGGAACGGCAGGCGGTGGGGGCGGGCCCGGCGGAGTCCGGCCGGCAGGTGTTCGACCCGCTGGACCCGGAGGAGGTCGCGGCGGCGCTGCCGGTGCCGCTGCTGGACCCGGCCGACCCGGCGGCGGGCGCGCTCGCGGGCCTGGCCGGGCGGCTGCCGGACGAGCTGCTGGCCCAGGTGTCGGCGATGGCGCCGACGCCCGAGACGCGGCTCACGCTGGCCAGGCTGCACGCCGAGAGCGGCTCGCCGCAGGCGTTCGCCGTGCTGGACGAGCTGGCCGGCGACCTGCCCGGCGACTGGCGCGTCACCTGGTACCGGGCGGTGGCGGGGCTCAGCACCGGCGACCTGCCGAGGGCGGTGGCGATGTTCGACGCGTGCGTGTCGCTGATGCCCGGCGAGATCGCGCCCCGGCTGGGGCTGGCCTACGCGCTGGAGCTGTCCGGCCGCCCGGAGGCGACCCGCTGGTACGAGAGCGTGTGGCGGACCGACCACTCCTATGTCGGTGCCGCGTTCGGGCTGGCCAGGACGGCGCGGGTGGACGTGCTCGACGAGGTGCCCGCCACTTCCAGCCACCACGTGCCGGCCCAGCTCGCGCTGGTCGCCGCCGCCGCCAGGACCGCCTCGTCCGGCCCGGACGAGGCGCGTGCCCTGGCCGGCGCCGCCGCCCGCCTGGACCGGCTGCCCGGCCTGGATCCACGCCGCCGCGACCTCCTGGCGGCCGAGGTCCTGCGCGCCGCCCTGACATGGCTCGGGACCGGCACGCCCGACCCCGCCCTGCGGCTGGCGGGCGCGCCCCTCACCGAACGGGACGTCCGGCGGCGGCTGGAGGCGATCTACCGCGGCCTGGCCGGCGGGGCCGCCTCCCGCCAGGAGCGGCACGCCCTCGTGGACCTGGCCAACGCCGTGCGCCCCCGGACGTGGGTATGAGCTGCCCGCTCTGCGAGGCGCCCGTGGTCGCCGGCGACGCGTTCTGCGAAACCTGCGGCCACCCGCTGACCTCCCCCGCCTGTACGTCCTGCGGCGCGGCGGCCGTGGACGCCGAGGGCTACTGCGAGCGCTGCGGCCTGCGCCAGCCCAGCGGGCGCGACCACGCCGAGCTCGAACTGCCCGGCGGCGCCGCCGGGATCACCGACCGCGGCCTGCGCCGCTCCCGCAACGAGGACGCCTTCGCCCTGGCCGTCATGGGCGGGCCGGTCCCCGTACCGGACTCGGCGCGGACCGTCCCGGTGCCGGCGGAGCCGCACGACGGCGGCCCTCCCGCGGTGGTCGCGGTCGTCTGCGACGGCGTCGGCAGCTCGCCGCGGGCCGACGAGGCGTCGGCCGCCGCCTGCGAGGCCGCCGCCGACGCCCTGACCAGGGGGCTGACCCACGAGGAGGCGTTCGCGCTGGCCGGCCGGGCGGTCGGCAAGCTCGCCACCTCCCCCGACGACGCCCCCGCCTGCACGTACGTGGCGGCGGTCGCCAGGCCCGACCGGGTGAGCATCTGCTGGGCGGGCGACTCGCGCGCCTACTGGCTGCCCGACGGCGTCATGCTGACCGAGGACGACGTCGCCCGCGGCGGCGAGATCACCGCCTGGCTCGGCGCCGACTACCCCGACGTGACGCCCAGGACCCGCGTCTTCACCCCGCCCGGCCCCGGCCTGCTGCTCGTGTGCAGCGACGGCCTGTGGCGCTACCTGAACGGCTACGACTTCCCCGCCGCCGGGACCCCGCTGGCCAGGGCCCGCCGGATGCTGCGCCACGCGCTCGACTCCGGCGGCCAGGACAACGTGACCATCTGCCTGATCCCTCTAGGAGGCACGCATGGGTGACCAGCCCACCTTCACGCTCCATGTCGACCAGAACAAGTACCTGCCGACCGACGGCCGCGAGGTGCACGCGGTGCTCACCGTGACGTCGTCGGGCGGCGCCCCGGCGGACGTGTCGGCCACCGAGGCCGCCGAAGTGATCATCGTGGACACGTCGGGCTCGATGAGCGGCAGCAAGATCCGTGACGCCAGGCAGGCCGCCGCCACCGCCGTGGAGACGTTGCGCGAGGGCGCGTACTTCGCGGTGATCTCGGGCACCGGCACCGCCAAGGTCGTGTACCCGGGCGGCGGCCGGCTCGTCCAGGCCAATCAGGCCACCCGGGCGGAGGCGATCCGGGCGATCGGCAAGCTGAGCGCCAGCGGCGGCACCGCGATCGGCGAATGGCTCAAGCTGGCCGGGAACCTGCTGTCGGCCCACCCGAACGCGGTGCGGCACGCCATCCTGATGACCGACGGCCAGAACAACGAGCGCGACTCGGTGTTCGAGTCGGTGCTGCAGGCGTGGAGCGGCAGGTTCACCTGCGACTGCCTGGGCATCGGCACCGACTGGAAGACCGGCGAGCTGCGCAAGGTCGCCGAGGCGCTGCTCGGCACCGTGGAGTTCGTCAGGAACCAGCACGAGCTGGAGGACTTCTTCCGCCGCATCATCCAGACCTCGATGAGCAAGACGGTGCCCGACCTGGCGTTGCGCCTGTGGGCGCCGCAGGGGGCGCGGCTCGTCTTCGTCAAGCAGGTCGTCCCCGAGCTGTTCGACCTGACGGCCAAGCGGGTCGAGGTCAACCCGCTGACCGGCGACTACCCGATCGGGGCGTGGGGCGCCGAGGAGCGCGAGTACCACGTCTGCATCGAGGTGCCGCCGGGACAGCCGGGCCAGGAGATCCGGGCCGGTTGGGTGAAGCTGGTGCGCCCCGACACCCAGGAGGAGTACGCCCGGGGCAACGTGCTCGCCCAGTGGACCGACGACTTGGCGCTGTCGACGCGGATCAACAACCGGGTCGCCCACTACACCGGCCAGGCGGAGCTCAACGACCTCATCCAGGACGGGCTCAGCGCCCGCGCCGCGGGCGACGTCGACGGGGCCACGGCCCGGCTGGGCCGGGCGATGAAGCTCGCCACCGAGTCCGGCCGCGAGGACACCGCCCGCCTGCTCAACAGGCTGGTCGAGGTCGACCCCGGCAGCGGTACGGCCAGGCTGCGCCGGAACGTGGACAAGGCGGACGAGATCGAGCTCGACACCGTGTCGGTCCGCACCAGCAGGCTGCGCAAGAGCGAGGAGGGCAGCTGATGGTGACCTGCCCGCAGGGCCACCAGTCGGACAGCGACGACTACTGCGACACCTGCGGCCTGCAGATCCAGGCCGCGGGCACCACCCCCGCCGCCGGCCGGCGCCCGTCCGAGCCTGCCTCCCCGTCCGCTCCCCCGTCCGCTTCTCCGGCCGCTTCTTCCGGTGGCGCCGGCGGGGCCGTGCCCGCCGAGCCCTGCCCGGTCTGCCAGACGCCGCGCGCCGGGCAGTTCTGCGAGCTGTGCGGCCACTCCTTCGCCGGCGGCGCCGCGCCCGCGCGCGGGCCGGTGACCGGCGGCGGGACCCGCTGGGAGGCCGTCACGGCGGCCGACCGGGCCTACTACGAGCAGGTGATCGCCCAGGGCGGCCCGGACGCCGGCTCCATCGCGTTCCCGCCGTACTGCCCGGAACGGTCCTTCCGGATGGCCGGCGAGCAGGTGCGCATCGGCCGCGAGAGCAAGGCCCGCGGCATCCGGCCGGAGATCGACCTGACCGGCCCGCCGTCCGACCCGGGCGTGTCGCACCTGCACGCGGTGCTGCTCGCCCAGCCGGACGGCTCCTGGACGCTCGTCGATCCCGGCTCCGCCAACGGCACCTACGTCAACGGCAAGCCCGTCACCGTGAACGTGCCCGTACCCGTGGGCCTGGGCGACCGCATCCACCTCGGCGCGTGGACGGTCATCACGATCAGGGAGGGCACGCCTTGACGATGACGCCCACCGCGCCCCCCGCCCCGCCCGCGCCGCCGCCGGTCGCGCCCGCCGCGCCCGCCCGGCAGGCCGCGCCCGCGCCCGCGCGGCGCGGCGTGCCCGGCCGGATCCGGCTCCTGACCGGCGTCGCGGCCGCGGCGCTGGCGCTGCTGTTCGGCGCGATCGCGGCGGGCGGCGCGACCGCCGGCGAGGGCCTGCGGGTGATCGGCCGCGACGCCGGTCCCCAGGTCGTCACCACCGCCGGGCTCTACTTCGGGCTGAGCGACATGGACGCGCAGATCGCCGACGTGCTCGTGATGGGCAGCGGCGACGACGCCCGCCGCCAGGCCGCCATCAAGCGGTACGAGCAGCAGCGCACGATGGCGAACCAGGCGCTGCTGAAGGCGTTCGAGCTGGCCGGGGACGACCCGGCCGAACGGCGCACGATCGAGTCGGTGCTCGACGGGCTGGCCCGCTACGAGCGGCTGGCCGCGCGGGCGCTGCTGCTCGACGAGCAGTCCGGGCACGCCGCCGGCCCGCCGCCGTCCGGGGTGGTGGCCGTCTACCGGGAGGCCACGGACCTGATGCGCCAGGTGCTGCTCCCGCAGGCGTACAACCTGACGCTGGAGAGCGGCACGATCGTGCGGCGCACCTACGACGAGACGGCGGTGACGCTGCCGCTCCTGCGGGTGGCGGTGGTGGCGGCCGGGCTGCTGGCCATCGGCTGCCTGGCGTGGCTGCAGGTCTTCCTGGCGCGGCGGTTCCGCCGGATCCTCGGCCCGGCGCTGCTGGCCGCCACCGTGGTGACGCTGGCGGCGACGGTGGCCGGGGCGTCGGCGCTCCAGCAGGACGCCGACCACCTGCGCACGGCCAAGGAGGAGGGCTTCGACTCGATCGTCACGCTCGCCAAGGCCCGCGCGATCGGCAACAGCATGCAGGGCGACCAGAGCCGGTTCCTGCTCGACGAGGAGCGGGCCGACACCTACGAGCACACCTACCTGGACAAGGCGCAGCGGCTGCTCTATCTCGAAGCGGGCAACCTGGGCGGCTACCACGCGGCCGTCGCCGGGCGCGACGAGGACTACCGGGGCATGCTGGGCCGCCAGCTCGGCGGCGACCGGGGCCGGGCCGCGCTCGACGCCTGGGCCAGGTTCCAGCGGACGGACGCGACCCTGCGCGCGATGGCGAGCGGGGACCGGCCCGGCGCGGCCGTCGCCTCCCGCCTCGGCTCGGTGCGCGACGCGTTCGACGCCTACGACAAGGAGCTGGTGACGCTCGCGGCCCGGCACCAGGCGGTCTTTGAGCGGGCGGTCGGCGCGGGCCAGTCCGCGCTGGACAACCTGTGGCGGCTGCTCCCGTTCGCGATCGGCGGCATCGGCGTGCTGCTCGTCGCCGGGGTGTGGCCACGTCTGAAGGAGTACCGATGAAGCGGCTGCTGCCCGCGGTCCTGGCCGTGATCGCGATGCTCGCCGCCTCGTGCGGCCTGGCCGGTGACGGCGCGGAGAGCGTCCTGGACAAGGACCGGCTGGTCATCGGCGTGCGCCCCGACCTGCCGCTGGTGGGCTTCCGCAAGGCCGACGGCTCGTTCGAGGGGTTCGACGTCGAGGTGGCCCGCTACATCGCCGGGAAGCTCGGCAAGGAGGCCGAGCTCATCGGCGTGCTGGCCGACGACCGGGACGACGTGCTGGTCGACGGCAAGGCCGACCTGGTCGTGGCCACGTTCACGATCAGCCAGGACCGCAAGGACACCGTGCTGTTCGCGGGCCCGTACCACATCTCCTACCAGGACATCCTGGTGCGGCCGGACGAGAACGGCATCCGCAACGTGCGCGACCTCCGGGGCCGGCGCATCTGCGAGGTGACGGGCTCCAACGCGGCGCGGCGCGTGGTGGAGGAGCGCAAGGTGGCGGCGCGGGTGCTGCCGTTCAAGGACTACGCGGCCTGCATGACGGCGCTGAAGGGCCGCCAGGTCGACGCCATCACCACCAACGACGTCATCCTCGCGGGCCTGGCCAAGCAGAGCGGCGGCGGGCTGCGCCTGGTCGGCACCCAGTTCAACGAGCAGCGCACCGGGGTCGGGCTGCGCAAGGGCGACGTGGCCGGCTGTGAGGAGGTCAACCGGGCGATCATCGACATGTACCAGGACGGGACCGCCGCGCGGCTGCTGGAGAAGTGGTTCGGGGGCACCGGGCTGGTCGTCGACCGGGTCGCCGTGCCGCAGTTCGAGGGATGCTCGTAGAACGTTGGTGCTCCAGCCGGGCGTCTCCGCGAGATCGGTCACCATGAGTGGGCAATCTGTAGCGGAGAGTCGTCCCCGGAAAGGAACACCGCTTCATGCACCTGTTCACCCGAACCTCCCTCACCGCCGCCGCGCTCGTCTGCGGCTCCCTGGCCCCGGCCGTCCTCGCGGCCGCGCCGGCCCTGGCCGCGCCCGCGGGCAACGCGCCCGAGTGCGTGGCCGTCTGGGAGACCACCGGCCGCGTCACCAAGACCGGCTACGCGCGCAACGACTGCGACAGGCGGCTGCGCCTGAAGATCGTCTGGGCGCGTGGCACCGACGGCTCCTGCTACACCGTCGACCCCGGTCAGACGATCTCGTCCCAGGTGCCGCGCGGCATCCGGACCTTCGACGGCGCCAACAGCTGCTGACATGCCTCGGGCCGGCGCCCCGCGGGACGCCGGCCCGAGCGGCCTCACCTGTCAGTCGAGGTAGTCGCGCAGCATCTGCGCCCTGGTCGGGTGGCGGAGCTTGGCGAGGGTCTTCGACTCGATCTGCCGGATGCGCTCCCGCGTGACGCCGAACTCCCTGCCCACCTCCTCCAGCGTGCGGGGATGCCCGTCGGCCAGGCCGAAGCGGAGCTGGATGATGCGCTGCTCGCGGTCGGACAGCGTCGCCAGGATGTCGTCGAGCTGGTCCTGCAGCATGATGAAGGCCGCGGCCTCCATCGGCACCACCGCGTCGGAGTCCTCGATGAAGTCGCCGAGGTCGGAGTCCTCCTCACCGATGGGAGACTGCAGCGACACCGGCTCCTGGGCGATCCGCTGGATCTCCACGACCCGGTCGACCGGCAGGTCCATCTCCGCGGCGATCTCCTCGGGCGCCGGCTCGCGGCCGAGGTCCTGATGGAGCTGGCGCTGCACCCTGACGAGCTTGTTGATGGTCTCCACCATGTGCACGGGAATGCGGATGGTCCGCGCCTGGTCGGCGATCGCCCGGGTGATCGCCTGGCGAATCCACCAGGTGGCGTAGGTGGAGAACTTGTAGCCCTTGGTGTAGTCGAACTTCTCCACGGCGCGGATCAGGCCGAGATTGCCCTCCTGGATGAGGTCCAGGAAGAGCATGCCGCGCCCGACATACCTTTTCGCTATCGACACCACGAGCCGCAGGTTCGCCTCGATGAGGCGCTGCTTGGCCCGGGTGCCCTGCCAGACGAGCTCCCTGAATTCCGGGAAGGCCAGACGCGAGACCCCGTTGCCGAGCTTGTCCTCGGCGAACAGGCCGGCTTCGATCGACTTGGCGAGCTCCACCTCCTCTTCGGCCGTCAGCAGGGGCACGCGGCCGATCTCCCGCAGGTAGATGCGGACCAGATCGCTGGTCGGCGCGCGCTTGCCTACGTCTTCCTCATCGGCGCGGGGGGTCTCCTCGTCGCCCTGGGGCTCGAGGACCTCCACACCGTTCTCGGCGAGCATCCGCACGACGCGTTCCAGCGCGTCGGACGGGAGCTCGGATCGGTCGAGCGCGGCTGCGACGTCATCGACGGTTACGCTTCCGCGCTCCCTTCCCTTCGCGACGAGGTCCGCCACCTGGTCTACGGATGGCGGTCCACTTGACAGCACCGATGCACCCACGGGAGACAGTCTGCAGTATTGGTTCCATAAAATGGCAGACCCATTTTTGGCACTGAAGGTAAGGCCGTCACCCTTACGGAATTGAGATCCCTTCAATGTTTAGCCGGAGTTTGATCAGGAAAGTAAAGTCAATTACGCGTTACGGATTGCGTGCCCGGTGTCCCCCCAGGCCGGGCACCGTGGTCTGCCTGCCCGGACACCTCCGGGCGATTCCCACTCAACCACCCGGATTTACCGTGGTAAAAGGATCTTTCAACTTCCGGCGGCGCGATCACGCAGGACGCGGCGCTGCTGCTCCAAGGCGACCAGCTCGCCGAACAGCCGGTTGTACTCCTGCTGCTCGTCGACCGGATTGAGCCGCTGGATGCGCGACTTCACCTGGGCGATGGCGCGGTCTACCGCGGTGGCCTCGATGGCGGCCAGCATGGCGGCGGCGTAGCGCTCCTCGGCGTGGGAGTCGGCCTGGATCGCCTCCACCGCGAACCGGGTGACCAGCGCGCGGGCGCCCTCGGCGTGGGCGTGCTCCACCAGCCGGTCGACCCACGCGCGCCCGCCGGGCCCGGCCGCGGCCAGCCCGCCCGCCGCCACGATGACCTGGTGCAGCGCCAGGTGGTCGGGAGCGGTGAACGCCTGCTGGTCGAGCGCGTCGAAACGCGGCCCCAGCAGCGCGGGCCGCTGCACCGCCAGCTTGAGCAGCTCGGCCTCCACCCGCACGTGCGGGTCGACGGGCGCGGGCCTGGGGGCGCGCTGGGGGCGGCCCTGCTGCGTCTGGGCGGCGTCGGCGATGCGCTGGATGACGAACCGCTCGTCCATGAAGCCCAGCCACCGGTCGAGGTCGATCGCGTAGCGCTTGCGCAGCCCGGCGTCCTTGATCCCGGCCACGATGGGCGCCGCCGCGTCGAGCGCCGCGATCTTGCCCTCGTTGCTGCGCAGGTCGTAGCGGGAGATCGTGCTGCGGATGGCGAACTGGAACAGCGGCTCGCGCCCGGCGATCAGGTCGCGCACCGCCGCGTCGCCCTGCTTGATCCGCAGGTCGCACGGGTCGAGCCCGTCAGCCTGGACCGCCACGTACGTCTGGGTGACGAACTTCTGGTCGTCGGCGAACGCGCGCAGCGCCGCCTTCTGGCCCGCCGCGTCGCCGTCGAAGGTGAACACCACCTCGCCGCGGAACTCGGCCTGGTCGAGCAGGAACCGGCGCAGGATCTTGATGTGCTCCTCGCCGAACGAGGTGCCGCAGGTCGCCACCGCCGTCGGCACCCCGGCCAGATGGCAGGCCATCACGTCGGTGTAGCCCTCGACGATGACCGCCTGGGCGCGCTTGGAGATCTCGCGCTTGGCCAGGTCGAGGCCGTAGAGCACCTGGCTCTTCTTGTAGAGCGGCGAATCGGGGGTGTTGAGGTATTTGGGGCCGTCGTCGGCGTCGATCAGCTTGCGCGCGCCGAACCCGATCACGTCGCCGGTGGCGTCGCGGATCGGCCAGATCAGCCGCCCCCGGAACCGGTCGATCGGGCCGCGCCTGCCCTGCTTGGCCAGGCCGCCCTTGACGATCTCGTCGGCGCTGAAGCCGCGCGCCATCAGGTGGCGGGCCAGCGCCTCCCACTCGTTGGGCGCGTAGCCCACGCCGAACAGCTCGGCGTCGGCCCGCTCGAAGCCCCGCTCGGACAGGAACCGCCGCCCGGCGGCCGCGTCGGGGCCGAACAGTTTGTCGGCGTAGAACTCGGCGGCGACCTTGTGCGCCTCGATCAGCCGCGCCCGCTCCCCGTGGTCGCGGCGCGGCACGTAGCCGCCCTGCTCGTACTGCAGCTGGATGCCGGCGCGCTGCGCCAGCCGCTCGACGGCCTCGCCGAACGACAGGTGCTCGATCTTCTCGACGAACGTGATCACGTCGCCGCCCTCGGAGCAGCCGAAGCAGAAGAACATCCCGCGCTCGGGGGTGACGTTGAACGACGGGCTCTTCTCGTCGTGGAAGGGGCACAGGCCCTTGAGATTGCCCCCGCCGGCGTTGCGCAACTGGATGTGCTCGCCGATCACGTCGGCGATGGGGGAACGCTCGCGTACGAGCGCGATGTCGACATCACGGATCCGGCCAGCCACGCGGTGAGTCTATTCGGCTCCCCCGACAGACTCTCACCGACGGGCGACCCCACAGCGGGCACCTCCGGATGAACCTCCGGATGAGGGGACGGCATCCGTCACACTCTTCCCTCCGAGGGCAGACAGCATCCGATAGCGGAAAAGCTGTTATGGGAACGCCCCCCGTCGGCTACAAAGGTAAAGGCTGGGGTCGGATACGGTGACGCGGGTGGAGATCATGCGGAGCACACGGTGGGTGGCGGCGACGGCTGCCCTGCTCGCGGTCGCCGCGTGCAGCCCGGCGACCGGCGTCGCCGGGGTCAGCGCGCGGACGCCGGCCTCGCCCGGCACGTCCGGCGCGCCGAGCTCGCCGGGCACGGGCGGCTCGGCGGCCGTGACCGCGACGATCCCGCCGCCGACGCCCGAGCGGCAGGCGTCGGTGCGCGCCCCCGAGGGCGACGACCCGGTACGGGTGCCGCCGCCCAAGCTGTCGAAGTACACCTACACGTTCCCGGTCAGGGGCTGCCGGGTGAGCTACCAGCGCAGGCTCCTGGTGCTGCCCAAGACGACGATCTGGGCGGCCGAGGGGTGCGCGTTCGTGGCGCCGGTCGGCGGCGTCGTGGACGAGGTCAACACGCGCAACCGCTGGCTGCCGTCCACCGACGCGGGCGCGCACCGGGAGGGCCGCTTCGTCACGATCATCGGCGACGACGGCGTCCGCTACCTGGGCGGCCATCTCGACAGCGTCGCCGACGGGATCAGGCCGGGCGTCCGCGTCTCCGGCGGCCAGGTGCTGGGCACGGTGGGCAACTCGGGCAACGCCCGCACCACCGGGCCGAACCTCTACTTCGCGATCTCCTGGAAGACCGGGCCGTCGCTGTGGTGGGTGCGCCGGGGCATGGTCGAGCCGTGGGACTACCTGGACGCCTGGCTGTCGGGCAACCGCACGCTGTCGCCCCGGCAGGAGACGCTGGCGATGCGCGCCAGGCTGGGCGAGTCGCCGCGCTGCACGGTCCTGTGTACGTCGAAGAAGGCGCCGAAGACCACGAAGTCGCCCAAGCCGGACGACGACCCGTTCACGCTCAACCCGACGGGCAACCCGGCCACCATGCAGTGACGCGGGTCAGCGGCTGAGCCGCCGGTGCCAGCCGACGGCGGAGGTGTCGGTGAGCGAGGCGATCTGGTCGATGACGACCCTGACGCGGGCCTTGTCGTCGGGCGCCGCCAGGAAGGCGGGCCGGAAGGCGGGCTCCAGCGTGCCGGGGGCGCCGAGCGTGATCAGCGAGGCCAGCTCGGTGATCAGGTCGCGCTGCCTGGCCTGGGTGGCGTGGTGGTCGTCGGTGGTCATCACGTAGTGGGCGGTGATGCCCTTGAGCAGGGCGCACTCCAGCCGGGTGGTCTCCGGGACGAGCAGGTCGGCCCGGTGGCGGGGCCCGTACGCGCCGATGGTGGCGCTCTGCGCGGCGCGGCAGAAGCGGCCGATGAGGCCGCTGGTGAGGGCCTTGAGCCCGGCCAGGTCGGCGAACGTGGCCGCGAACCGGCGCGGCCACAGCGGCTCGGCCACCAGGGCGGCGAAGACCTCCTCCAGCTCGCCGAGGTCGGCGCCGGGCGCGTACCAGGTGCGGGTGATCTCGCACACCTGCCTGCGCTCGGCGGGCGAGCGGAGCGCCTCGGGGGTGACGTGGCCGGAGTGCAGCGCGTCCTCCAGGTCGTGCACCGAGTAGGCGACGTCGTCGGCCCAGTCCATGATCTGGGCCTCGAAGCTGACGCGGCCCTCGGGGGCGCCTTCCCTGATCCAGCGGAAGACGGGCAGGTCGTCGTCGTAGACGCCGAACTTGGCCGACCGGTCGCGGGTCCAGGGGTATTTGACGGAGGCGTCGAGGGCGGCCCTGGTCAGGTTGAGCCCGGCGCTGGTGCCGTCGGCGGCGATCACCTTGGGCTCCAGGCGGGTGAGCAGGCGCAGGCTCTGCGCGTTGCCCTCGAACCCGCCGCAGCCCTCGGCCAGGGCGTTGAGCGCGACCTCGCCGTTGTGGCCGAACGGCGGGTGGCCCAGGTCGTGCGCGAGGCAGGCGGTCTCGACCAGGTCGGGGTCGACGCCGAGGGTGGCGCCCATCTCCCTGCCGACCTGGCCGCACTCCAGCGAGTGGGTCAGCCGGGTGCGCGGGACGTGCTGGCCGACGCCGAGCGTCTCGCCCGGCCCGACGACCTGGGTCTTGGCGGCCAGCCTGCGGAGCGCGGAGCTGTGCAGGATGCGGGCGCGGTCGCGCTCGAACGGGCTGCGCTCGGGGTTGCCGGGCGGCTCCGGGACCCATCGGGCCTGATCGTGCGTGTCGTAGGCGGCCATAAGTGCAGTGATTTTATCCAGATTCCGGACTCCGCTAGTGTCAAGCCTCGCGAGAACCCCCTTCCCCGGGAGCCCTCCCCTCATGACGACTGCGTTCCGGGCCGTGCTGGCCTTCACCCTGCTCGCCGGCTTCTACGTGCTGGTGGGCTCGGTCGTGACGGCGGCGCTGGTGTTCGACGTGCTGCTCGTCGTCGACTTCCACGCCAACGGGCTGCGCGCGGCGATCGTGCTGACGCTCGCCGCCGCCGCGCTCGTGCAGGCGCTGGTCATGGTGAGCCGGCGGCCGGGCGGTGAGGAGCCGGGCGTGGCGGTGTCGCGCGAGCACGAGCCGGTGCTGTGGCAGACGGTCGAGGACCTGGCGCGGCGGGTGCGCACCGCGCCGCCCGACGAGATCCGCCTGGTGCCGGAGGTGAACGCGGCCGTGGCGGAGGACACCCGCTTCCTCGGCCTGGTGGCGACGCGGCGGCGCATGTACGTCGGGCTGCCGCTGCTGCAGACGCTGACGGTCGACGAGATGCGCGCGGTGCTCGGGCACGAGCTGGGCCACTACAGCGGCTCCCACACCCGGCTGGGCGCGCCGGTCTACCGGGGGCGCGTCTCGCTCATCGCGACCGTGGGGCACCTGGGCCGCCATCCGATCATCCAGAAGGTGTTCGCCGCCTACGCCAAGCTCTACCTGCGCATCTCCCAGGCGGTCTCGCGCCGGCAGGAGCTGGAGGCCGACCAGCACGCGGTCGCGATCGGCGGCCGGCAGGCGATGGCGCAGGCGCTGCGCAAGATCCACCACACGGCGATCGCGTGGGACCTCTACACCGAGGGCTACCTGGCGCTGACGGGGGCGGGCGGGTGCCGGCCCGCGGCGGTGTTCGGCGGCTTCTACTCGCTGCTGAACGATCCGGCCAGGCAGGCCGAGCTGACGCGGCTGGGCGAGCGGCCTCAGGAGACGTCCCCGTACGACTCCCATCCGAGCCTGGCCGAGCGGCTGGCGGCGATCGAGCTGCTGCCGGAGCCCGAGCACGTGCCGGACCCGCGTTCGGCGCTGACGCTGCTGCGCGACGCCAACGTGGCCGCGCACGCCGTCGAGGAGTCGATGTGGACGCCGAAGGCGCTGGCGGAGCTGCGGCCGGCGTCGTGGGACGAGCTCGTCGCCGAGGGCATGTACGCGGTCCGCAACGCGGGCGCGCTGCACGACCTGGCGACGGCCGGCGGGCAGGTCATGGGGGCGAACCGGCCCTACCTGGACGCGGCGTTCGAGGCGATCGCGCGGGGCCGCCAGGCCGAGCTGGAGGAGCGGCTGCGCGCCTCCGGCTGGGAGTCCGAGGGGCCGGTGCTGGCCACCGTGCTGCGGCTGGCCCTGGAGGCGGTGCTCATCCAGCACGGCCAGGCCCGCTGGTCGCTGTCGTGGGCGGGCCCCGCCCGGCTCCTCTACGACGACGGCGAGGAGGCGGCGCTGGCCGAGTACGCGGCCCAGGTCGCCGCCAGCCCGGCCGCCGTCGCCGGGCTGCGCGCCTGGCTGGGCGACCAGGGCGTGCCCCACGACTACGTGCCGCCGGGCGCCGAGCAGCCGGCGCCCGTGGCGGCGGTATGAGGGCCCGCTAGCGCGAGTCGGAGTCGCTGCCTCTCAGCGCCGCGCGGCCCGCCTCCAGGCGGGCCACCGGGATGCGGAACGGCGAGCAGGAGACGTAGTCGAGCCCGGTGTCGTGGCAGAAGTGCACCGAGTCCGGGTCTCCCCCGTGCTCGCCGCAGATGCCGACCTTGAGCCCGGGCCGGGCCGCCCGCCCCTCCTGCACCGCCAGCGCCACCAGCCTGCCGACGCCGTCGCGGTCGAGCGTCTCGAACGGCGACACGCCGAAGATGCCCAGCTCCAGGTAGCGGGAGAAGAACGCGGCCTCCACGTCGTCGCGGGAGAACCCCCAGGTCATCTGGGTGAGGTCGTTGGTGCCGAAGGAGAAGAACTCGGCGGCCTCGGCCACCTGCCCGGCGGTGAGCGCGGCCCTCGGGGTCTCGACCATGGTGCCGATCAGGGCCTCCACGCCCGCCTCCGCGAGGATCGCGGCGGCCTCCTCACGGACGGCCTCCAGCTCCTGTACGGCGGCGACCAGCGGGATCATGATCTCCGGCCTGGCCCCCGGCACCTCGCGGGCCGCCTGGGCGATCGCCCGGACCTGCATGGCGAACAGCCCGGGGATGACCAGGCCGAGCCGTACGCCGCGCAGCCCGAGCATCGGGTTCTGCTCGTGCAGCCTCTTGACGGCGGCCAGCAGGGCGCGGTCCTTGTCCGTGGCCTGGCCCGTGGCGTCCTTGACCGACAGCGCCACCATGTCGGGCAGGAACTCGTGCAGCGGCGGGTCGATGAGCCGGATCGTCACCGGCAGGCCGTCCATCGCCCGGAAGATCTCCGCGAAGTCGGCCTTCTGGAGCGGCTCCAGCGCGTCGAGCGCGGCCTTGCGCTCCTCGTCGCCGGAGGCGAGCACCAGGTCCTCCACGAGCTGCCTGCGCTCGCCCAGGAACATGTGCTCGGTGCGGCACAGCCCGACGCCCTCGGCGCCGAAGCGGCGGGCGCGGGCCGAGTCGTCCGGGGTGTCGGCGTTGGCCCGCACGCCGAGGCGGCGCACGGAGTCGGCGTGCCGCATGATCCGGTCGACGGCGCGGACGAGGTCGTCGTCGGACTGGTCCCCGCTGCCCGCCGAGCCCTCGAAGTACTCCACCACGGCCGAGTCGACGACGGGCACCTCGCCCAGGTAGACCTCGCCGCTGGTGCCGTCGATGGAGATCACGTCGCCCTCGGACACCACGACGCCGCCGGGGGCGGTGAAGCGGCGCTCGTCCACGGACACCTCCAGCTCCTCCGCGCCGCACACGCAGGTCTTGCCCATGCCGCGGGCCACCACGGCGGCGTGGGAGGTCTTGCCGCCGCGGCTGGTCAGGACGCCGCGGGCGGCGATCATGCCGGACAGGTCGTCGGGGTTGGTCTCGCGGCGGACCAGGATGACGTCCTCGCCCCGGGCGGCCAGCTCGACGGCGCGTTCGGAGGAGAAGACGGCCTGGCCGACGGCCGCGCCCGGCGAGGCGTTCATGCCTTTGGCGATCTTCTTCTTCTCGGCGCCGCCGTCGAAGCGCGGGAACATGAGCTGGGCGAGCTGGTCGCCGGTGACGCGGGTGACGGCCTCGTCCATCGTGATGAGGCCCTGGTCGACGAGCTGGGTGGCGATGCAGAACGCGGCGGCGGCGGTGCGCTTGCCGACCCGCGTCTGCAGCATCCACAGCTTGCCGCGCTCGATCGTGAACTCGATGTCGCACAGGTCCCGGTAGTGGTTCTCCAGCTTCTCCATGATCGCCAGCAGCTCGTCGTACGAGCGCTTGTCGAGGCGTTCGAGGTCCTGGAGCGGGATCGTGTTGCGGATGCCGGCGACCACGTCCTCGCCCTGGGCGTTCTGCAGGTAGTCGCCGTAGATGCCCTGTCTGCCGGTGCCCGGGTCGCGGGTGAACGCGACGCCCGTGCCGGAGTCGTCGCCGCAGTTGCCGAACACCATCGCCACGATGTTGACGGCGGTGCCGAGGTCGGCCGGGATGCGCTCCTGGCGGCGGTAGAGGATGGCGCGCGGCGCGTTCCAGGAGTCGAAGACGGCCATGACGGCCAGCCGCATCTGCTCGCGCGGGTCGGCCGGGAAGTCGCGGCCGGTCCGCTCGCGCACGATGCCCTTGTACGTCTCCACCAGGCCCTGGAGCTCGCCCGCGTTCAGGTCGGTGTCCTGGCGGTCGCCCTTGAGCGCGTCGAGCGCGTCCTCGAACAGCTCGCCGTCGATGCCGAGCACGGTCTTGCCGAACATCTGGATGAGCCGCCGGTAGGAGTCCCAGGCGAAGCGCTCGTTGCCGCCCGACTGCTTGGCCAGGCCGTGCACGGACTCGTCGTTGAGCCCGATGTTGAGCACCGTCTCCATCATGCCGGGCATCGAGAACTTGGCCCCGGAGCGGACGCTCACCAGCAGCGGGTCGTCGGCCTGGCCGAGCTTGCGGCCCATGCCGGCCTCCAGCGCGCTCAGGTGCGCGGCGACCTCGTCCTCCAGGCCGTCGGGCAGGGCGCCCTCGGCGAGGTAGTGGCGGCACGCCTCCGAGGTGATCGTGAACCCCGGAGGGACGGGCAGCCCCAGGTTGGTCATCTCGGCGAGGTTGGCTCCCTTGCCGCCGAGGAGATCTTTGAGATTCCTGTTGCCCTCGGTGAAGTCGTAAACGTACTTGGCCACCACAGCTCCAATCAACGCTTCTGTCCGGGACTCTACCGGCGAAATAGATGATGAAACTGCACCCTTAGGATAAACCACTGTTTTGCCTGGTCAACACCGAAACAGAGGTCTAATCCACTCAATATTCAGCAAGCTTCGACAATTGGTTTATACCAATGGTTCAAACCAATTCCGAAGAGGTTTCCGCGTACCCGAGCGGATTGGGGGGCGCGGAACCACGCCCTTTACAACCCGGCCTGACTGGAGCAGCGTGACTGTTCAGCCCCGTCCCCGCGATCCCACGGTGACCGGCGGCTGGGATCCTCGGCCCCGTGCTTTCCACGACACGCCGACTGACGGCCGCCGTCTGCCTGGCGGGAGCGGTCGCCTGCGCAGCCACGACCCCCCAGTCCGGGGAGCTCTTCCACATGACCGTGCTGCGTCCCGGCGACTGCATCGCCGAGATCTACGGCGACCTGACGGCGACGCTCGTGCCGTGCGGGCTGCCGCACGCCGCCGAGTTCTCCTCCATGTACGTGCTCCCCGAAGGCCCGTGGCCCGGCGAGACCGAGGCGATGCGCAAGTCCAGGGCCTGGTGCGCCGACAAGATGCGGGTCCTCCCGGACAAGCGGCACCTCGTGGAGGCCACCGCCGTACTCCCGCTGGAGCACGAGTGGCCGCGCCACCGCACCGCCTACTGCATCGCCGTGCCGCGCAAGGGCGAGCTGGTCGGGCGGGTGCTCAAATGAGCGGGTCCGCCTCCGGCGCCGGGCCCGGCGCGCCGTCCCGCGCCGGCAGCCACAGGACGAACGTCGACCCCCGGCCCACCTGCGAGAACACCGCCACCCTGCCGCCGTGCGACTCCACGATCTGCCGGACGATCGCCAGGCCCAGGCCGGTGTGGCGGTCCCTGCGGCTCGCCTCGCCGCGCCAGAACCGGTCGAACACCCGGGCCTGGTCGGCCGCCTCCAGCCCGGGCCCGTCGTCGCGCACCGCCACCCACAGCCACCCGCCGTCCGCCCCGGAGCCCCGCCGCTCCCTCCCGTGGCCGGCCTCCCGCCCCCGTGCCGACGGGGGCCCGGCGGAGGTGGAAAGGGTTTCGGCGGCCGTCCACGGGGCGCCCCAGCGGCCGGCGGCGACGCGGACCCGGCCGCCCGGCGGGGAGAGCCGCACCGCGTTGGACAGCAGGTTGGCCACCGCGCGCCGCAGCGCGTCCTGGTCGCCGGTCATCTCCAGCCCCGGCGTCAGCTCGCGGGTGATGGTGAGCGAGCGGGCCGAGGCCAGCGCCGCGTACTCCTCGCACGCCTCCCCCGCCACCCGCGCCAGGTCCAGGTCCGTGTCGGCGAAGGCGGTGCCCTGCCGCCTGGCGCTGGCCAGCAGGTCCTCCACCAGCCGCGTCATCCGGGTCGTCGCCCGGTCCACGACGGCGACCGCGCGGGCCCGCTCCTCGTCGCTGGCCTCCGGCGACAGCAGGACGGCGTCCACGTTCGCCCGGATGATCGTCAACGGGCTGCGCAGCTCGTGGGAGGCGTCGTCGATGAGCTGCCGCTGCGCCCGGAACGCCTCCTCCAGCCGGTCGAGCATGGTGTCGATGGTGTCGGCGAGGTCCTTCAGCTCGTCGTTCGGGCCGCCGAGCGTGATCCGCCGGGTCAGGTCGGTCGCCTGGATCTCCTCGGTCGTCCGGGTGATGGACCGGACCGGCCGCAGCACCCGCCCCGACAGCATCCAGCCGATGCCGAGACTGGCCAGGAACAGCGCGCCGAGCGTGTAGAGGGAGTAGTCGCGCAGCGTGTCCATCGTCCGCACGTTGATCGCGTTCTCCACCTCCTCCATGAGGACCACTTCCCGCTTGCCGATGTACTCGCCGTTGCGGAACGCCTTGGCGACCTCGGTCGCGTACCCCCGCTGCTCGGTCGTGCGCGAGACGGCGAGGTAGATGCCGCCGAGCACCAGCGCCGCCAGCAGGAACAGCAGCCCGGAGTAGAGCACGGTGAGCCGGAACCGGATGGTGTGGATCATGTGGGCTCCTTGAGCCGGTATCCCCGGCTGATCACCGTCTCGATGAGCCCGTCCGCCTGGAGCTTGCGGCGCAGGTTGCCGACGGTCACCCGCACGGTGTTGGTGAACGGGTCGGCGTGCTCGTCCCAGACGTGTTCGAGCAGTTCCTCGCTGGAGACGACGTGGCCGGGCCGCGTCATCAGGTAGTGCAGCACCCCGTACTCCTTGGGGGTGAGCGCCAGCGCCCGGCCGCCCAGCGACACCTCCATCCTCGCCGTGTCGATCCGCAGCAGCCCGACTTCGAGGACGGAGGTGCCGCCGGTGTCCCTGCGGAGCAGCGCCCGGACCCTGGCCAGCAGTTCGGGGAAGGCGAACGGCTTGACCAGGTAGTCGTCGGCGCCCTCGTCGAGCCCGCGCACGCGGTCGTCCAGCCGGTCGCGGGCGGTGACCATGATGATGCGCACGTCGTTGCCCGCCGCCCGCGCCGCCCGGCACAGCTGGAAGCCGTCGCCGCCGGGCAGGTTGAGGTCGAGCAGCACCAGGTCGTAGCCGTTCACCTGGAGCTTCTCCTGCGCCGCCGGGGCGTCGAAGGCGACGTCCACGGCGTATCCGGCCCGGACCAGGCCCACGCGCAGCGCGTCGACCAGGTCCTCCTCGTCCTCGACCACCAGCAATCGCATGCCTGGACCCTAATTTCGGATGATGCGTTCCGCGATGGGCGCGGCGCGGTCGATCGGGATGGCGAAGCCGATGCCGATGTTGCCGCCGCCCCGGTCCGCCGCGATGGCCGTGTTCACGCCGACGACCTCGCCCCGGGCGTTGACGAGCGGGCCGCCGGAGTTGCCGGGGTTGATGGAGGCGTCCGTCTGCACGGCGGTGCGGGCCGAGCCGCCCAGCCTGACCTCGCGGTCCAGGGCGCTGACGATGCCGGCGGTGACGGTGCCGGACAGGCCGAGCGGCGAGCCGATGGCGAGCACCTGCTCGCCGACGGCCAGGGCGGCGGAGCGGCCGAGCGTCGCGGGCGGCAGCCCGGCGGCGCCGTCGACGCGCAGCACGGCCAGGTCCTCGTCGTCGTCGGCGCCGAGCACCCGGGCCGCCAGCCTGCGGCCGTCGCCGAGCACCACGGTCACCTCGCTCTCACCGCGTACGACGTGCGCGTTGGTGAGGACGTGGCCCCGGCCGTCCACCACGAACCCGGAGCCGCCGCCGCGCCGCAGCTCGATCGAGACGACGCTGGGGAGCACGCGGGCGGCGGTGGCGCTCATCCCGGCCAGGCTGCCCGCCGGGGCCGGGGCGGCCCTGGGCAGCGCGGCCGCGGCGGGCGGCTCGCTCCCGGCGAACACCGCCGCGCCGGCCAGACCGGCCGCGCCGCCGGTGACCGCCGCGACGAGCACGGCGGCGAGCAGCAGACGACCGCCCCGAGGCGGCGCGGCCGGCCCGGCCATCGCCCGCACGCCCGGCGTGACCGCCGGGGCCGGGCGGGTCAGGGGCGGGGTGACGAACTCCGGCCCGCTGGGCCGGCCGAGCCCGATCACGGCAGCCTCGCGAACCAGAGCATCGAGGCCCCGGCGGCCAGCAGCCCCAGGACCAGGGCCGCCGCCACGAACCACTGCCAGATCTCCTGCCGTTCGGTCCGGTAGCCGACCGACGTGCCGATGTCCTCGTAGACCGCCTGGAGCTCGTCGCCGCTGGCCGCCTCGTAGAAGCCGCCCCCGGCGGTCTCGGCCAGCTCCCGCAGGGCGGGGCCGTCCACCGGGACCGGCACCTGGCGGCCCTGCAGCTCGATGACGCCGCCCTGGGTGCCGTAGGCGATGGTGGTGACGGGCACGCCGCGCGCGGCCGCCTCCCGCGCGGCCTCGGCGACCGTCCTGCCGGTGGTGCTGGAGCCGTCCGACAGCAGCACGATGTGCGCGGGCGGCGCCTCCTCCTGGCTGTCGAGGGCGGCGATCGCCTCCAGCGACGACAGGACGGCCTCGCCGATGGCGGTGCCGGCGGACGTGGACAGCCGGTCGAGCGCGGTCAGCACCGCCTGCCTGTCGGTGGTGGGCGGGACCGCCACGGACGCGTCCGACGAGAACGCGACCAGGCCCAGGTTGAACCGCTCCGGCAGCCCGTCCACGAACTGCCGGGCCGCCTGCCGGGCGGCGGTGAACCGGTCCGGCGACACGTCGGTGGCCTCCATGGACGCGGACACGTCGAACGCCACCATGATCGTCGCGCGTTCCCTGGGCACCCGGACCTCGGCCGTCGGCCTGGCGAACCCGACGACCAGCAGCGCGAACACGCCGAGCAGCAGCGCGGCCGGCACGTGCCGCCGCCATCCGGGCCCGCGCGGGGCCACCTTGTCGAGCAGGTCCAGGTTGGTGAACCGGACGGCGTACGCGCTGCGCCTCGCCTGCGTCACCAGGTACGCGACCGCGAGCAGGGCGACGGGCGCCAGGAGCAGCAGCCACATCGGCGAGAGCAGCGTCACCGGCCCCCACCCCCCGGTGACAGCGCTCCGGCGACACCGGGCGCGGCGGGCGCGGCG
>NZ_JBGNUU010000022.1:0-138462 GCF_041950485.1 Nonomuraea sp. ATR24 | reverse complement strand
CGGGTGGGTGGGTGAGGGCATGGTGGGGTCCGTTGTCCGGTGGGGCGGGGTCAGATGCCGTGGCCTCGGCGGTGGAGGAGGGCGAGGACGCGGGGGGCGGGGATGAGGCCGGCGGCGACGGCCAGCGCGATGGGGGCGCGGGGTTCGCCGAGGCGGGCCGACAGGGCGCGGGAAGCCCAGCGGGCCGCGTCGAGGCGGCGGCCGAGCGCCGCGTGGCCGAAGGCGAGCTGGCCGTAGATCCGTGCCGCGCCGCGTGGATCCACGGCCAGTTCGGGATGCCGGGCGAGCATCCACTCCAGCCCGGCGATGCGGTCGGCCCAGCGGGCGACGTAGTGGGAGGCCCCCCACCGGACCCGGACGAGGGGCCGGTCGGCGCAGGCGATCGGGTGGCGCCGGGCGGCGCGGAGCGCGAGGTCCCAGTCCTCGTTCTGCCCGGCGGGGGCGCTTTCGTCGACCCAGAGCGCGCCGCGCCGGAACAGGAACGTCGAGGAGTGCACCATGACCATGCGCGACCGGGTCAGGTCGGCGGCCGTGACCCGGTCGGCCCCGGCCAGCCGGGTGACGCGGCGGTCGCCGTACTCGATCTCGATGCCGCAGCTCACGAACTCGGCGCCGGTGACGGCGAGCCGCACCTGGGCGGCGAGTTTGCCGGGCAGCCAGAGGTCGTCGTCGTCGCAGAAGGCGACGAGCTCGGTGTCGCAGGCGGCGATGCCGGTGTTGCGCGCCCCGGGCAGTCCCGGGCTGAGCCGGTTGCCGATCACTCTCGCCTGGGCGGGCACCTGCCGCCGCACGGTCTCGGGCGGCACGCCGTCGGCGACGACGACCACGTCGACCGGGTGGTCCTGGGCGAGCGCGGCGAGCACGGCCTCGCGCAGAAGGCCGGGCCGGTCGCCGCGCGTGGGGACGACCACGCCGACGGGACCGGTCATGCGGTCGCCCTGCCGTAGCCGTAGCGGGCCCGGAGCGGCCAGGTGAGCGCGGCGACCAGCCCTCGGTGGTGGCGCGGCAGCCCTTGCCGCCAGGCGTCGTCGCGGGCCAGCTCGACGCGGCCCACTTTGAAGCGCATCGGGTTGCCCGAGGAGGTGTGGCTGGTGGTCAGGTAGGCGGTGGTGCCGTCGAGGAACGGCAGCCGGAACTCGGTGAGCCCGAGCACCCCGGCGAGCCCGGTCAGCGTGGCCTCCGGCGCGGCCAGCAGGTCCTCGTAGCGGATGCGGGTGACGGGGGCGCCGCGCCGGGCGAGGACTTCGAGGGCGAAGTTCTGGGCGTTCCAGTGGACGGCGGTGCGCAGCGGGGTCCAGCGGGTCATCGGCTGCCCGTCCTCGGGTCTGGCCACGCTGCGGCTCCAGGAGTGGGCGACGGCGCGCGGCTCGCGCACCACCTGCACGACCTGGGCGTCGACCCCGGCCTCGACCAGGCAGCAGGCGAGGGAGGCGTGCTTGCTGGAGTCGATCACCACGCGGGCGCCGGCGGCCTCGGCGGCCGCGCGGTAGACGCGACGGTAGGCCCGTACGTATTCGGCCAGGTCGGCGTGGGCGATGCGGGCCACCCGCCGGGTGCGGTCGACGCGGTGGCGCAGGGCGACGACCCGTTCGGCGAGCATGGCCGTCCAGCCGTTGAACGCGCGGTCGCCGACGCGCACCCAGAACGGGCAGACGCTGAACGCCCGGCCGCACCCGCATGCCTCGTCGGCCAGCACGCCGCGCTCCCACAGGTGGACGACCTCGCCCAGGGGCACGACGCCGGGCAGCTCGCCGAGGAGCCGTTCGAGCAGTGTCGTGCCGCTGCGGCCGAGGCCGCCAAGGAAGATCACGCGCGGTTCGCTCACGGGCATGGACTCTCGCATCGCCAACACGGAACGTGGAGACACTAGCGCGGAGAGTAATCACTCGGCCAAGGAACCGGAAATGATCTACCTAACGCGGAACGGCCGGCCGCGGGAAGCGCGACCGGCCGTTTCGGGAGCGAAGCTCAGCGGGAGTCGATGACCATGCCCGCCGCCACGGTGCTGTTGCTGGTCTCGTCGATCAGGATGAAACCGCCGGTGAGCCGGTTGCGCCCGTAGTCGTCGACGAACAGCGGCTGCGTCACCCGCAGCGTCACCCGGCCGATCTCGTTGAGGCCCAGCGCGGTGGCCTCCTCGTCACGGTGGAGGGTGTTGACGTCGAGCCGGTACTGCAGGTCGCGCACCAGCGCCCTCGCGGTGCGGGTGGTGTGCTTGATCGTCAGCTTGGAGCGCGGCGTCAGCTTGGAGGTGTCGGCCATCCAGCAGACCATCGCCTCCAGGTCCTGGGCGGCCTGCGGCTGGTTGTTGGGCCTGGCGATCATGTCGCCGCGCGAGATGTCGAGGTCGTCCTCGAAGCGCAGCGTCACCGACATGGGCGGGAACGCCTCCTCCACCGGCCCGTCGAAGGTGTCGATGGAGGCGATCCGGGTGGTGAGCCCGGACGGCAGGTGGACGACCTCGTCGCCGGGCTTGAGCACGCCGCCCGCCACCTGGCCGGCGTAGCCGCGGTAGTCGTGGAAGGCGTGGTCGGTGGCCCGCTGCGGGCGGATCACGTACTGGACCGGGAAGCGCACGTCGGTCAGGTTGCGGTCGGAGGCGATGTGCACGTTCTCCAGGTGGTGGAGCAGCGAGGTGCCCTGGTACCAGGGCATGTTCTCGGAGCGGGACACCACGTTGTCGCCGTTGAGCGCGGAGATCGGGATGAACGTCAGGTCGGCCACGTTGAGCTTGGAGGCGAACGCGGTGAACTCCTCGCGGATCTCCTCGAAGCGCTCCTGGGAGTAGTCGACCAGGTCCATCTTGTTGACCGCGAGCACCAGGTGCGGGACGCGCAGCAGCGAGGTCAGGAAGGCGTGCCTGCGCGACTGCTCCAGCACGCCCTTGCGCGCGTCGATGAGGATGATGGCCAGGTCGGCGGTGGAGGCGCCGGTGACCATGTTGCGGGTGTACTGGATGTGGCCCGGCGTGTCGGCGATGATGAACTTGCGCCGGGGCGTGGCGAAGTAGCGGTAGGCGACGTCGATCGTGATGCCCTGCTCCCGCTCGGCGCGCAGGCCGTCGGTCAGCAGCGACAGGTCGGTGTATTCGGTGCCGCGGTCGCGCGAGGTGCGCTCGACGGCCTCGAGCTGGTCTTCGAAGATCGCCTTGGAGTCGAACAGGAGCCGCCCGATGAGGGTGGACTTGCCGTCGTCGACGCTTCCCGCCGTGGCGAAACGCAGAATGTCCATCGGTCTAGAAGTAGCCTTCCCGCTTGCGGTCCTCCATGGCGGCCTCCGAGGCGCGGTCGTCGGCCCTGGTGGCCCCGCGCTCGGTGATCCGGGTGGCCGCGATCTCCTCGATGATCTCCTCGACCGTGGCGGCCGTGGACTGCACGGCGCCGGTGCAGGTCATGTCGCCCACGGTCCGGTAGCGGACGACGGCCTCGAACAGCGGCTCGTCGTCGCCCCGCTGGACCACGTCGGCGTCGGGCAGCAGCATGCCGTCACGCTCGAACACCTTGCGGGTGTGGGCGAAGTAGATCGACGGGATCTCGATGCCCTCGCGCCGGATGTAGTCCCACACGTCGAGCTCGGTCCAGTTGGACAGCGGGAAGACGCGGATGTGCTCGCCCTGGGCGATGCGGCCGTTGTAGAGGTTCCACAGCTCGGGGCGCTGGTTCTTCGGGTCCCACTGGCCGAACTCGTCGCGGAAGGAGAAGACGCGCTCCTTGGCCCTGGCCTTCTCCTCGTCGCGCCGGGCGCCGCCGAAGACGGCGTCGTTGCGGTTGGCCTCGATGGCGTCGAGCAGCGTCGTGGTCTGCAGGCGGTTGCGGGAGGCGCGGCGGCCGGTCTGCTCGGCGACGCGGCCCTGGTCGATGGACTCCTGCACGGAGGCCACGATCAGCTTGGCGCCCAGCTCCTCGACGCGGCGGTCGCGGAACTCGATGACCTCGTCGAAGTTGTGGCCGGTGTCGACGTGCATGAGCGGGAACGGGATCGGCGCGGGCCAGAACGCCTTCTCCGCGATGCGGAGCATGACGATGGAGTCTTTGCCGCCGGAGAAGAGCAGACAGGGGCGCTCGAACTCGGCAGCCACCTCGCGCATGATGTGGATGGCCTCGGCTTCGAGTACGTCGAGCTGCGACGTCGTGTAGTCGCGCTGGAGCATAAGCGCTCTCCTCGGGGCGTTTTTAGCGGTGCAGGTCCCGAATCCCGGCGAGCAGGGTAGACGCCAAGTCCGGTAGGGAAACCAGAATATCCGGTAGGGAGGGGTCGGCTTGGTTGTAGGTCAGGGTTGAGCCGTCGACGCGGCTGGCGTGGGCTCCCGCGGCCAGCGCGACGGCGACCGGCGCGGCCGAGTCCCACTCGTACTGGCCGCCGGCGTGGACGTACGCCTCGACCTCTCCGGTGAGCACCGCGCAGATCTTGGCCCCGGCCGAGCCGATCGGCACCAGGTCGGCCCCGGCGAGGTAGGCGAGCTTCTGCACGAACTCCGGCGGCCTGGTGCGGCTCACCGCGATGCGGAAGCGGCCGCCTTCGTGGGCGGGCAGCTTGGGCGGCTCGGCGGTGCCGAGCGTGCGGCCCTGGGCGGGCAGCGCCACGGCCCCGGCGCTCAGCGTGCCGCGCTCCCACAGCGCGACGTGGACGGCCCAGTCGGCGCGGCCCTCCTCGGAGAACTCGCGGGTGCCGTCGAGCGGGTCGACGATCCACACCCGGTCGGCCGACAGCCTGCGCGGGTCGAGCCGCTCCTCGCGGGTGGCCTCCTCCGACAGCACGCTGTCGCTGGGCCGCAGCCTGGCCAGCGCCTCCATCAGGAACTCGTGGGAAGCCCGGTCACCGGCGGCCTTGAGCGCGGCCTGGTCGGCGAACCCGACGCGGTCCCGGACCGCCAGCAGGTGCTCGCCCGCCTCGGTCGCCAGGTCGGCGGCGAGGGCGTGGTCGTCGCGAATCGTCATCAGTAAGCTCCTTGCCCGCGTGCGACGGCCGACCAAGTCTTCCACAGGATCTGCAGGTCCAACATGAGGGACCAGTTCTCCACGTAACGCAGGTCGAGCCGGACCGATTCCTCCCATGACAGATCGGACCGGCCGCTCACCTGCCACAGCCCGGTCAGCCCCGGCCGGACGAGCAGCCGTCTGCGCACGTCGTCGCCGTAGCCGGCGACCTCCTCCGGCAGCGGCGGGCGCGGGCCGACCAGCGACATGTGGCCGAGCAGCACGTTGAGGAGCTGGGGCAGCTCGTCGAGCGAGTGGCGGCGCAGGAACATGCCGAGCGGCGTCACTCGGGGATCGTTGCGGATCTTGAACAGCGGGCCGTCGCCGTCGCTGACCAGGGTGATCTTCTGATATTCGGAGCCGCGCCGCATCGTGCGGAACTTCACGATCGTGAACGGCCTGCCGTCCCTGCCGATCCTGACCTGGCGGAACAGCGCGGGCCCGGGGCTGGTGGCGCGTACGGCGACCGCGAGCCCGGCCAGCAGCGGGGCCAGCAGCACGAGCAGGACGGCGGCCACCAGCCGGTCGAAGACGTTCTTGACGAGCTGCCTGGCGCCGGTCAGCTCGGGGTGCTCGACGTGCAGCAGCGGCAGCCCGGCGGCCGGCCTGATCATGGTGCGCGGTCCGGCGACCTCCATGAGCGCGGGGGCCACGACGAGCTCGGTCTGGGTGGCCTCCAGCCGCCAGGCGAGGCGGCGCAGCGCCAGGCCGTCCATCTCGGGACAGGCGAGCACGGCGACCGTGTCGGCGCCTGCCTGCTCGACGACCAGCGGCACGTCGCTGAAGTGGCCGGCGACGGGCACCTCGGCCACGCTGTCGAGGGCGGCGTCGTCGGGCAGGCAGGCGGCCACGACGTCCATGCCGTGGTAGCGCTCCTTGCGGAACAGGCGTACGAGCTCGTCCACGGAGGCGGCGTGGCCGACGGCCACCACGCGGCGCAGGCACTCCCCGCGCGCCCGGCGGCGGTGCAGGGCGCGCCGCAGGGCGTGGCGCAGCGCCAGCGTCAGCAGCGTGACCAGCGGCAGCGCGAGCACCACGTAACCGCGGGCGACGTCGGCCTTGGTCAGGTAGGAGCCGATGGCGAGCAGGGCGGTGAGCGCGGCCCCGCAGCGCACGATGCGGCGGAACTCCTCCGAGCCCTCGCCGATGAGGCGCGGCTCGTAGGCCCGGTTGAGCGCGACGGCGCCCAGCCACACGGCGGGCAGCGCGACGCTGACCAGCAGATAGGGGAGCGCGTGGGCGCTGACGTGGCCGAACCGGAAGCAGAACGCGGCGGCCGACCCGGCGCCGGCGGCGAGCAGGTCGGCGCCCATCGCCCGGAGCTGGTAGGCGCGCACCCAGCCGGGCACGCGCGGCCCGGCGCGCCAGGCGACGCTGGGCTCGGCTCCGGCGACGGTCAGCAACCCGTCCTGCACGCACGCCTCCAGGTGACGTTCGTCAACGGAATGTCACTAGATCGTAGCCCTGCGTGCAGGCCGCCCAGGCGGGAACGGCGTTATGAGCGGATCAGCGTGGAGGGCCGGAAATGTTCAGATCGGCGCGGTGAAACTCGTTCTGCGTGACGTCGAGGCCGCGCTCCATGAGCGACTCCACCACGTCGGCCGCCCGGTCGACCAGGAACGGCAGGTCCTTGCGCTCGGCCGTGGCGAAGTCCTTCAGCACGAACGAGGCGGGGTCCATCCGGCCGGGCGGCCTGCCGATGCCGAACCGTACGCGCAGGTAGTCGCGGGTGCCGAGGACCTTGGTGATCGACTTGAGCCCGTTGTGCCCGTTGTCGCCGCCGCCCAGCTTGGCGCGCAGCGCCCCGTACGGGACGTCGAGCTCGTCGTGGACCACGATGAGCCGGTCGGGGCCGATCTTGTAGAAGTCGGCGAGCGCCTTGGTCGGCCCGCCGGAAAGGTTCATGTACGTGAGCGGCTTGGCGAGCACGGCGGCCCGCGTCTCCAGCACCTCGGCCCGGCTGCGGTGCGCCTTGAACCGCCCGCCGGCCCTGGCGGCCAACTCGTCGAGCGTCATGAAGCCCGCGTTGTGCCTGTTGCCCGCGTATTCGGGGCCGGGGTTGCCGAGCCCGACGATCAGCCAGCGGTCCATGTGCTTCCCCTCAAGCGGAAAGGGGCAGCCGGCATGCCGACTGCCCCGTGACCGGGATGGTTACTCGGCGGCAGCGGCCTCGGCGGCCTCGCCCTCGGCAGCCTCGCCCTCGGCGCCCTCCTCCTCGGCGGGAGCCTCGGTCGGCTTGGCGTTGACCTGGATGACCACGGTCTCCGGGTCGGCGATCAGCGTGGTGCCCTTGGGCAGGTCGAGCTGGCCGGCGGTGATCGAGGCGCCGACCTCCAGGCCCTCGACGCTGACCTCGACGCCGGTCGGGATGTGCGTGGCCTCGGCCTCGACCGCGATGCTCATGAGCTGCTGGTCGAACAGGCCCTCGGAGTTGACGTCACCGACGGCGGTGACGGGGATCTCGACGGTGACCTTCTCGCCGCGCTTGACCAGGAGCAGGTCGACGTGCTCGACGAAGCCCTTGATCGGGTCACGCTGGACGCCCTTGGGCAGCGCGAGCTCGTCGACGCCCTCGCCGTGGAGGCGGATCAGCACGTTGGGCGTGCGGAGCGCGAGGAGCACCTCGTGGCCCGGCAGGGTCAGGTGCTTGGGGTCGATGCCGTGCCCGTAGAGGACGGCGGGCACCTTGTCGGCGCGGCGGATCTTGCGGGCGGCGCCCTTGCCGAACGTGGTGCGCTGCTCGGCGGCGATACGGACTTCAGACACGACATCTCCTAGGGATGCAGAGTTCGACGGGGTTTTGCGCTCCCCCTCACCCGCCCTAGCGGAAGGCGTTACGAGCGCAACCCTCACAGCCTACCGGGCTCAGGTGTCTCCCTCGAACAGACTGGTGACGGAGCCGTCGGTGAACACCTCGGTGATGGCGCGGGCGATCAGCGGGGCGATGGACAGCACGGTCAGCTTGTCGAAGCGGCTCTCCTGCGACAGCGGCAGCGTGTTGGTGACGATGACCTCGGAGATGCGCGAGTTCTTCAGCCGGTCGACCGCCGGGTCGGAGAACACCGCGTGCGTGGCGGCGGTGATCACGTTGGTGGCGCCCTGCTCGTAGAGGGCGTCGGCGGCCTTGCAGATCGTGCCGGCGGTGTCGATCATGTCGTCGATGAGCACGCAGGTCCGGCCGCGTACCTTGCCGACGACCTCGTTGACCTTCACCGAGTTGGCGACGTCGAGGTCGCGCCGCTTGTGGATGAAGGCCAGCGGGGTGCCGAGCGTGTCGGCCCAGCGCTCCGACAGCCGCACCCGGCCGGTGTCGGGCGAGACGATCGTGGTGTTGGCCAGGTCGAGCTTGTTCTTCAGGTAGCTCTCCAGCACCGGCATGGCGAACAGGTGGTCCACCGGGCCGTCGAAGAAGCCCTGGATCTGCGAGGTGTGCAGGTCGATCGACATGAGCCGGTCGGCGCCCGCGGTCTTGAAGATGTCGGCGATCAGCCGGGCGGTGATGGGCTCGCGGCCGCGGCCCTTCTTGTCCTGCCTGGCGTAGCCGAAGAACGGCATGACCACGGTGATGCGCTTGGCGGAGGCCCGCTTGAGCGCGTCGACCATGATGAGCTGTTCCATGATCCACTGGTTGATCGGGCCGGTGTGGCTCTGGATCACGAAGGCGTCGCAGCCCCGGACGGATTCCAGGTAGCGGGCGTAGATCTCGCCGTTGGCGAAGTCGATCAACTTGGTGGGGGTAAGGGAGACGCCCACGTGCTCGGCGACCTCCTCGGCCAGCTCCGGATACGCGCGGCCGGAGAAGAGCATGAGGTTCTTCTCGCCCGGCTGTTTAATGCTGGTCACTGCTGCTCTCCTGCTGTTGCTGCTCGGCCAGCGCCCGCTCGGCCGCGGCTGCCGACTTCGTGCCCGCGCGCCTGCGCAAGACCCATTTCTCGATGTTGCGCTGACGCGCTCTCGCCACCCCGATCGCGCCGGGCGGCACATCGCCGTCGATGACGGAGCCGGCGGCCGTGTAGGCGCCGTCGCCGATCGTCACCGGGGCGATGAGCATGGTGTCGCAGCCGACGAACGCGCCGTCGCCCACGGTGGTGCGGCTCTTGTTGACGCCGTCGTAGTTGACGAAGACCACGGCCGCGCCGACGTTGACGTCGTCGCCGATCGTGGCGTCGCCCGCGTAGGTCAGGTGTGGGACCTTGGAGCGTTCGCCGACCTGGGAGTTCTTCATCTCGACGAAGGTGCCGGCCTTGGACCTGCGGCCCAGGACGGTGCCGGGGCGCAGGTAGCAGTAGGGGCCGACGCTGGCCTCGGGGCCGATCTCGGCGCTGTCGGCGACGGCGTTGCGGACGACCGCGCCGGCGCCGACCCGGGTGTCGGTGAGCGTGGTGGCGGGCCCGACCTCGGCGCCGGCCTCGATGACCGTGCTGCCGTGGAGCTGGGTGCCGGGGTGGATGACGGCGTCGGGCTCAATGGTGACGCCGACGTCGATCCAGGTGCTGGCCGGGTCCACGATGGTGGCGCCGGCGCGCATGTGGCGCTCCAGCAGGCGCTGGTTGAGCACCTTGCGGGCGTGGGCGAGCTGGACGCGGTCGTTGACGCCCTCGACCTCGGCGTGGTCGGCGGCGACGTGCGCGCCGACCCGGTGGCCGTCGCCGCGCAGGATCGACAGCACGTCGGTGAGGTACTCCTCGCCCTGGGCGTTGTCGGTGGACACCCGCTTGACGGCGTCGGCCAGGAGCGCGCCGTCGAAGGCGTAGATGCCGGAGTTCATCTCCTTGATGGCGCGCTGCTCGGGGGTGGCGTCCTTCTCCTCGACGATCTCCAGCACGGCGCCGTCCGGGTCGCGGACGATGCGGCCGTAGCCGGTGGGGTCGGGCACCTCGGCGGTGAGCACGGTGACCGCGTTGCCGTCGGCCTCGTGCTTGCGCAGCAGCTCGGCCATGGTCTCGGCGCGCAGGAGCGGCACGTCGCCGTAGGTGACCAGGACGGTGCCGGTGATGGCGCCGACCTCCTCCAGCACGGTGCGGACCGCGTGGCCGGTGCCGCGCTGCTCGCGCTGAACGACGGCGCGGGCGTCGGGGCTGGTCTCGGCGAGGTGGGCGCCGACGCGTTCGAGCGCGTGGCCGATGACGACGATGAGCCGCTCGGGACCGAGGTCACGGGCGGCGGAGAGCATGTGGTCGACCAAGGCTCGGCCGCACAGCTCGTGCAGGACTTTCGGGGTCTGGCTCTTCATCCGGGTCCCCTCGCCGGCGGCGAGGACGACGACGGCTGCCGGGCGCGGCACACTCACGGACTGAGGCTCCCTGTGGCTGGACGGTTCAGGGCAGTGGCTACCGCACCGCTACCCTCCCGACATCGTGAGGATACCTGCCCGTCCTGGGCTCTCTCGCGAGGGGGGACGCCCGAAAGGCTCCCGGAAGAGGACTCGAACCCCTACAAAGTGGACCAAAACCACTTGTCCTGCCGATTAGACGATCCGGGATTAATCGGACACCGTGGCGTCCGACACACCCCCTACGATACCGATTCCGCGCCCACCTTCGCCCCCATCTGAGTGTCAGGGCGTTCTCTGGGCAGGGAGACGGCATAACAGACCGTCCCAAAAGCCGCAAGCCATGAAACCCACGCATGTCGTTGACAAGCCCGTTGCGAAACACACATCGCCGGTTAGGGCTTCCTAACTTACGATGGCGTAGGTTACGTTTGCGTAGCCAGGACAATCACCGCAAACAGCTCGTGAGAGGCAGCCGATGACCGTACTCGCCGAACGCTCGACCCCAGGACCGAAGCCCGACTTCGAACCCGAACCGCGCACCAAGGCCGAACTGATCACGTTCGCGCTGGTCGTCGGGCTCCCGCTGATCGCTATCGGCGCCGCCGTGCCGATCGCATGGGGATGGGGGCTCATCGGCTGGAGCGACGTGGTGATCGCGGCGGTCTTCTACGTCATCTCCGGTCTCGGCGTCACGGTCGGCCTGCACCGCTACTTCACCCACGGCTCGTTCAAGGCCAAGCGCCCGCTCAAGATCGCTCTGGGGATCGCGGGCAGCCTCTCCCTGGAGATGTCGGTGCTCGACTGGGTCGCCACCCACCGCAAGCACCACAAGTTCTCCGACAAGGAGGGCGACCCGCACTCGCCGTGGCGCTTCGGCCCCGGGTTCAGGTCCATGACCAAGGGCCTGCTGTACGCGCACATGGGCTGGCTGTTCGACGCCGACCGGGTCAACCGTGAGAAGTACGCCCCGGACCTGGTCAGGGACCCGGACGTGATGAAGCTCCACCGCTGGTTCGGCGCCCTCGCGCTCACCTCGATCCTGCTGCCGGGCGTCATCGGCGGCCTCGTCACCTGGTCCTGGCAGGGCGCGCTGACCGCGCTGTTCTGGGGCTCGCTCGTGCGCATCGGCCTGCTGCACCACGTCACCTGGTCGATCAACTCCATCTGCCACGTGTTCGGCGAGGAGGACTTCCAGGTCCGCGACAAGTCGCGCAACGTGTGGTGGCTGGCCATCCCGTCGTTCGGCGAGTCGTGGCACAACCTGCACCACTCCGACCCCACCTGCGCCCGGCACGGCGTCCTCAAGGGGCAGATCGACCTGAGCGCCGGCGTCATCCGGATCTTCGAGCGGCTCGGCTGGGCGCACGACGTGCGCTGGCCCACTCCGGAACGCCTGGCGGCCAAGAGAATCTCCTGACAGCACGCCATTATGGGAACCGTGACCGAATCCCGATCTCGCAGGCGTATGACCGGAAGAGAACGAAGAGAGCAACTGATACTGATCAGTCGCACCCTGTTCGCTGAGAAGGGGTTCGACGGGACCTCCATCGAGGAGATCGCCGCGACCGCCCAGGTCTCCAAGCCGGTGGTCTACGAGCACTTCGGCGGCAAGGAGGGCGTCTACGCGGTGGTCGTCGACCGCGAGATGCAGAAACTTCTCGCCATGATCACCGAGGCGCTGTCGGCCACCCACTCGCTGGTCAAGCTGGAGCGGGCCGCGCTGGCCCTGCTCCGCTACATCGAGGAGAGCAGCGAGGGGTTTCGCATCCTGGTCCGCGACTCGCACGCCGCGTCGGGCACCGGCACGTTCGCCAGCTTGATCAGCGAGATCGCGAGCCAGGTGGAGGACGTCCTGGCCGACGAGTTCGTCGGCCGGGGCTACGACCCCAAGCTCGCCCCCATGTACGCCCAGATGCTGGTCGGCATGGTGGCACTGACCGGCCAGTGGTGGCTGGACGTGCGCAAGCCCGGCCGCGAGGAGGTCGCGGCCCACCTGGTCAACCTGGCCTGGAACGGCCTGACCGGGCTCAACCCGCAGCCCACGATCACCCTGGCCACCCGGCCGCAGCCCGTCGCCGTGCCGCAGCCCGCCGTCCCGCAGCCCGCCGTCGCGCCGCGCACCAGCGACAAGGAGCTGCGCGAGCTGGAGAAGGCTCGCGAGCGGGAGCAGAAGGAGGCGGAGAAGATCCGCCAGCGGGAGCTGAAGGAGGCCGAGAAGGCCAGGGTGCGCGAGCTGAAGGAGCGCGAGCGCCTGCTCAAAGAGGCCGAGAAGGAGCGCGAGCGGCTCATGAAGGAGGCCGAGAAGGTCCGCGAGCGCGAGGACAAGCTGCGCCAGCGTGAGGCCCGGCTGGCCGAGCGGGCCGCCCGCCTCGGACAGGGCGAGCCGGGCGACTGAGAGCCGGGCGTCTCGCCAGGCGAATAAGTCGTTGCGGGGAAGTTAACGTTCTGTTCAACCGGACCGGGCATATTCCACGTATGTCCGCTGAACTGCTGCATTCCGGTAACGATCTACCCCTGCCACAGGAGAGGTTCCTCAACCGCGAGGAGAGCTGGCTGCAGTTCAACGAACGCGTGCTGGAACTGGCCGAGGACGCGTCACTGCCGCTGCTGGAACGGGTCCGTTTCCTGGCGATCTTCGCCAGCAACCTCGACGAGTTCTTCCGCGTCCGGGTGGCCGGGCTCAAGCGGCGCATGGCGACCGGCCTGCTGCTGCGCACCAAGAGCGGGCTCAAGCCGAGCGAGGAGCTGGCCAGGATCGCGACCGTCGCCGACGATCTGGCCCGGCGGCACGCGGCGGCCTTCCACCAGCGGATCCGCCCGCAGCTCGCGACCGAGGGCATCGAGATCGTCCGCTGGGACGACCTGGGCCGCGAGGAACGCACCGAGCTGCGCAAGCTCTTCCGTGAGCGGATCCGGCCGGTCCTGACGCCGCTGGCCGTCGACCCTGCCCACCCGTTTCCGTACATTTCAGGGTTGAGCCTGAATCTGGCTGTCGTGGTGCGCAACCCGGCCACCGACCACACCGTGTTCGCCCGGGTCAAGGTGCCCTCGCAGCTACCCCGGTTCGTGACCGCGTCCAAGGACCGGTTCGTACCGCTGGAAGACGTCATCGCCGCGCACCTGGGCCAGCTCTTCAAGGGCATGGAGATCGTCCAGCACCACGTCTTCCGGGTCACCAGGAACGAGGACCTGGAGGTCGACGAGGACGTCACCGAGAACCTCATGCAGGCCCTGGAGAAGGAGCTGCGGCGGCGCAGGTTCGGGCCGCCGGTGCGGCTGGAGGTCGAGGACACCATCACCCAGGAGGTGCTCGACCTGCTCGTGGAGGAGCTGGAGCTGGCCCCGCACGAGATCTACCGGATCGCCGGGCCGCTCGACCTGACCGGGCTGCACGCGATCGCCGACCTGGACCGGGGCGAGCTCGGCTACCGGCCGTTCGTGCCCGCCGAGGCGATCAGCTCGGCCGACGACCTGTTCGCGGTGCTGCGCGAGCGCGACGTGCTGCTGCACCATCCGTACGACTCGTTCGCCACCAGCGTGCAGCGCTTCATCGAGGTGGCCTCGGCCGACCCGAGGGTGCTGGCGATCAAGCAGACCCTCTACCGGACCAGCGGCGACTCCCCCATCGTCGACGCGCTCATCGACGCCGCCGAGGCGGGCAAGCAGGTCGTGGTCGTGGTGGAGATCAAGGCGAGGTTCGACGAGCACGCCAACATCTCCTGGGCTCGCAAGCTGGAACGGGCCGGCTGCCATGTCGTCTACGGCGTCGTCGGGCTCAAGACGCACTGCAAGCTCGCGCTGGTCGTCCGCCAGGAGGCCTCCGGCGAGCTGCGCCGCTACTGCCACATCGGCACCGGCAACTACAACCCCAAGACCGCCCGGCAGTACGAGGACTTCGGCCTGCTCACCGCCGACCCGCTGGTCGGCGAGGACGTCACCGACCTGTTCATCCACCTGACCGGCTACTCCAACCACTCGGCCTACCGCCGGCTGCTGGTCGCGCCGCACTCGCTGCGCGGCGGGCTGCTGGCCAGGATCGAGCGGGAGATCGCCCATCAGCAGGCGGGCCGCCCGGCGCGGATCAGGATCAAGACGAACTCGCTGGTCGACGAGCCGATCATCGACGCCCTCTACCGCGCGTCACGGGCCGGCGTGCCGGTGGACCTGTGGGTGCGCGGCGTGTGCACGCTGCGGCCCGGCATCCCCGGTCTGTCGGAGACGATCCGCGTCCGCTCGGTGCTGGGGCGCTTCCTGGAGCACTCCCGGGTGTACGAGTTCGGCCTCGGCAGGCGGCCCGAGGTGTGGATCGGCAGCGCGGACCTGATGCGGCGCAACCTCGACCGCCGGGTGGAAGCCCTGGTCAAGGTCACCTCGCCGCAGCACAAGGCGTACCTGATCGAGCTGATGGACCAGGCGATGGCCGAGACCACGAGCACGTGGTGGCTCGGCTCCGACGGCGCGTGGGTGCGCCACCAGGGCGAGGACCTGCAGAGCCACCTGATCGGCACGCGCCGCTGGAGGACCATTGACGACTGACCCGATCCTGGCCGCCGGCGCCGTCGTGTGGCGCGGCGAGGAGAGCTCCCCCGAGGTGGCCGTCGTCCACCGGCCGCGCTACGACGACTGGACCTTCCCCAAGGGCAAGCTGGAGCCCGGCGAGCACGTGATCGCCGCCGCGCTGCGCGAGGTGCGCGAGGAGACCGGCCTGACCGTGACGCTCGGCCGCGCCCTGCCCCCGGTCCACTACCTGCTCGGCACGCGGCTCAAGAGGGTCGACTACTGGGCCGGGCAGGTGGCGGCCGAGGACCCGTTCACGCCCGGTGACGAGGTCGACGAGCTGCGCTGGCTGTCCCCGGAACGGGCGCGCGACCTGCTGACCTACGAGTGGGACGCGGGCCTGCTGCGCGCGCTGCCCGCCGCGCCGCTGGACACGGTCCCGCTCGTCCTGGTGCGGCACGGCTCGGCGGGCTCCCGCCAGGCGTGGCACGGCGACGACGCCCTGCGCCCGCTCGACGCCGAAGGGAGGGCCCAGGCCGCGACGCTGGCCACGGTCCTGCCCGCCTACCGGCCCAGAACCGTGCTGAGCTCACCCAGCCTGCGCTGCGTCCAGACGCTGGAGCCGTACACCCGCGACATCACCCGCGACGCGCTGCTGGCCGAGGAGAGCCAGGACCCGCGCAAGACCCCGGCGCTGGTCGGCGAGCTGACCGGGCCCGCCGTCGTGTGCAGCCACGGCAAGGTGCTGCCCGGGCTGATCGCCGCGCTCGGCGGAACTGACCGGCACCTGCGCAAGGGCGCGTTCGCCGTGCTGCACCGGGTGGGCGAGCGGGTCGTCAGCGTGGAGCACCACGAGACGTGAGCTTCGCCACCGCCCGCGTCGTCTCCGCCCACACCCGGGGGAACTCCGCGTGCGCCCGCTCGGCCGCCGCCCGTTCGAGCCCGACCAGCAGCCCGTACGTGAACGTGTCCTCGCCGGCCTCCCTGGCCGCCTGCGCCTCACGGGCCAGCGTCTCCTGCGCGACCACCCCGTCCTGGTGCGCCCCCAGCACTTCCTGTACGTCCTCCGCCAGCTCGGCGAGCCTGGCCATGGGCTTGCCCAGCGGCCCCTGGAGCGCCTCGGCGGTGTAGCGGGCGCGCTTGGCGGCCTTGCGAACGTCGTGCATGGCCAGCTCGCGCGCCTGCGGGTCGGCGATCGCCCGCGCGGTCTCGTACGCCCCGGTCACCCGGGCCCAGCCCGCCTCCGCCACGTCCTGGAGAGTGCTCGCGGCGGGCTCGGCCGCGGCCTTCGTCAGCCGGGGCGCGGCCACCAGCCCGTCGAGCGCGTCCAGCAGCCGGTAGTAGCGCTCGCCGCTGAGCTCCTCGCGGATGCGCCCGTAGGCCTCCTGCTCGCGTTTGAGCAGGTCGTCACCGAGGCGGACGCGGATGGGGCCGGTGACGAGCTCGGGCGCCAGCCGGTCCAGCTCGGCGGCGAACCTGGCCCTGGTCACCTCCAGGTCACGGGCCTCGCCCAGCACCTCGCCGAGCCATCGCAACTCCTCCTGCAGCTCGGCCGTGCCCCGGACGATCGGCTTGAACGCCTTGAGCGCGCTGCGCAGCCTGCGGGCGGCCACGCGCATCTGGTGCACCGCGTCCTGCTCGGCCCTCCGTACCCGGGGATCCTGGGAGAGGAGGGCGGCCACGTGGCCCGCCAGGTAGCCGGCGACGGCGTGACCCGCGGTGCCCGGCTCCAGCTCGGCGCGCGGGACCGGTGGCGGGCCGAGGAGCTTGGCCAGCTTGCTGGCCGCCGCCGACGGCGAGGCGCCCGCCTTCGTCAGCCGCTTGCCCACCTTGGCCAGCAGCTTGGCGTCGCCCTCCAGCAGCTCGGCCTCGACCTCGCGCCAGCGGGTGACGGTATCGCCGCCGGTTTCGCCGTTCTTGCCGAACACCGTGCCTTTGACACGGTCGTCGGCGATCTCCACGAGTTTCGTGTCGCCGTCGCGCAGGACCGTGATGCTGCGGCGCGTGTCGAGCTCGGCGACCACCTGGAGCTCGGCTCCCCGCGTGTAGGCGCGGACCAGCTCGGCCAGCTCAGCGGGGACGATCCTGGTGCTGCGGGTGAGCGGGTGGGTGATCTCCTGGCGCACGCCCTTGGCCTTGGGCAGCTTCAGATGCCAGCCGGGATCGGCGCCGCCCCGCCTGCGCCGGAGCGTGACGCCCCTGGACGCCAGCCGCAGATCGGGTGTGTCGTAATAAAGGGCGACGAGCCGGAAGGATTTGGGGCCGACGACCTCCGCCAGACCGGTCAGGTCCGGCACCTCGAAGCCGGGGGGAACGTCGAACTTGTCCTCGATCTCGATGCCCACGACACCTCGCAAGAGTCCGGTTCTCCGGACAATGATGTCACCCCGGGACGAACATCACACGGGCTGAAGCAGCTCGATCCTGTTGCCCACCGGGTCCGACACGTACACGCGCCGGTAGCCGGGGAACAGCTCGTCCGGCACCGCGTCGGGCAGCCTGGCCACCAGCGCGTCCAGGTCCGACACCAGGAACGCCGGATGCGCCTTGCGGGCCGGCCTGAAGTCCTCCTCGATGCCGAGGTGCACCTCCACGCCGTCGCCCCGGAACCAGGCGCCGCCCCGCCTGGCCAGCTCCGGCGGCTTGGGCACCTCCGTGAGCCCGAGCACGCCCGCGTAGAACGCCCGCAGCTCGGGCTCGCTGCCCGCCGGCGCGGCGAGCTGGACATGGTGCAGCGCTGTGATCATTTCTGAGCCACCACGAAAATCCGGCGGAACGGGAACGGGGTGCCGTACTCCCTCGCGGGATAGGCGTCGGCGAGCAGCCCGGCCAGCTCGGCGGTGAACCGCTCGGCCTCGTCCGGGCGCAGCCGGTCGAGAACCGGGCGCAGCGCGGTGCCGGACACCCAGTCGAGCACCGGCCTCTCGCCCTGGAGGATGTGCACGTACGTGGTCTCCCAGGCGTCCACCCGGCAGCCGCTCAGCAGGTCCGCGTAGTCCACCGGCGTGCCGACCGGGTCGCCCCTGTCGAGGTCGCCGAGCCGGTCCGACCATTCCCGCGACGCGCACAGCTCGCGGATGGCCGCGTGGCTGGGGGCGCGATGGTTGCCGGGGACCTGGAAGGCCAGCCAGCCGCCGGGGCTCAGCGCCTCGACCCAGCGTTCGATCAGGTCGCGGTGCTCGGGGACCCACTGGAGGACGGCGTTGCTGACCAGCACGTCCACGGGGCGGTCGGGGTGCCAGGTGGTCACGTCGGCGACGGCGAAGCTCGGCGTGGCGCCGTCGATCGAGCGGGCTCTGGTGATCATGTTCGGGGAGGAGTCGAAGCCGTCCACCGTCGCCTCCGGCCAGCGGCGGGCCAGCTCCGTGGTCAGTTCGCCGGTGCCGCAGCCCGCGTCCACGACATAATCGGGGCTGTCGGCCCGTACCCGGGCGAGGAGCTCGAAGAACGGCCGCGACCGCTCGTCGGCGTACCTGTCGTACGTGGCCGGGTCCCACATATCTCTTGACATGAAGATAATTGGTATCGAGATATGTATCTCGATGTCAAGACAGTACACTCATGCCATGACGCACGATGCGCAGGACGAGGTCGACAGGCTCGTCGCGGCGTGGCGGGCCGAACGCCCCGACCTCGACGTCGAACCGCTCCAGGTGCTCTCGCGGGTGTCCAGGCTGGCCAAGCACCTCGACCGGGCCCGGCGGGCCGCCTTCGGCGAACACGACCTCGAACCCTGGGAGTTCGACGTGCTCACCGCCCTCCGGCGCGCCGGCAAGCCGTACGAGCTCAGCCCCGGCGCCCTCCTGCGCGCCACCCTCGTCACCTCCGGCACCATGACCAACCGCATCGACCGCCTCGCCCAGGCCGGCCTCGTCCGCCGCCGCCCCGACCCCGAGGACCGGCGCGGCGTCCTCGTCTCCCTCACCGACACCGGGCTCGCCCGCGTCGACGCCGCCTTCTCCGACCTGCTGCGGCGCGAGCACGAGCTCCTGTCCTCCCTCGCCCCGGACGACCAGCGAACCCTCGCCGCCCTCCTCCGCACCCTCCTCGCGCCCTTCGACAGCTGACCCCCGGCTGATCTCCACGCCCCTTCCCTCACACGGGGGCGGCCCGCACAGGCCACCCGGCACGGAATGCCCAGGGGGCAGGCCACCCACGCGCCCGAAAGGCCCTGTCGCACCCCCGAACCCCGGTCACCTTTGATGCCCGCGTACGGAGTGCACCCGGGGTGGGGTCGGCGGTGTCAGTCGCCCAGGCGGTCGGCGAGTTCGAGCCACTCCGCCTCGACGGTCTCCTTCTGGGCGTGCAGGTCACGGAGCTGGGCGTCGAGGGAGCCGAGCTTGGCGTAGTCGCTGGCCGCGTCGGCCATCGCGGCATGCAGCTTGGCCTCCTGGCCGCTGAGCTTGTCGAGCTGCCGTTCGAGGCGGTTGAGCTCCTTGCGCAGCTCGCGCTCCTCCTTGGCCGAGAGGCCGGAGACCTCGCCGGTCGGAGGCGCGGGCTGGGCCGCCGAGTTGGCCGACTGGGCGGCGGGCTGCCCGGCGGGGGTGCCGGCGACGCGAGCCGTCACGGCGGTGCCGGCGGCGCGGCGTTCGAGGTATTCGTCCACCCCGCCCGGCAGGAACGACAGCCGGCCGTCGCCGAGCAGCGCCACGCACCGGTCGGTGACCCGCTCCAGGAAGTAGCGGTCGTGCGTGACCAGGATCAGCGTGCCGGGCCAGGCGTCGAGCAGGTCCTCCAGCTCGTTCAGCGTCTCGATGTCGAGGTCGTTGGTCGGCTCGTCGAGCAGCAGCACGTTCGGGTCGTCCATGAGCAGGCGCAGCAACTGCAGCCGCCTGCGCTCGCCACCGGACAGGTCGCCGACGACCTTCCACTGCGCCTCGCCCTTGAACCCGAGGCGTTCGAGCAGCTGGGAGGCCGTCCACTCCTTCTTGCCGACCTGGATGTACTTGCGCACCGACTCGACCGTCTCCAGGACCCGCCGCGTGGGGTCGAGCTCGGCGAGCTCCTGCGACAGGTGCGCGAGGCGTACGGTCTTGCCGCGCACCACCCGTCCCGAGTCGGGCTTGATCGTGTCGGCGAGCAGGCGCAGCACCGACGACTTGCCGGACCCGTTGACGCCGATCAGGCCGATGCGGTCGCCGGGGCCGAACTGCCAGGTGCAGTCATCGAGCACCAGCGGGCCCGCGCCGGGACCGCCGGCGTGCAGCGTGACGTCCTCGAGGTCGTACACGGTCTTGCCGAGACGCGCGGCGGCGAAGCGCATCAGCTCGACGGTCTCGCGCGGCGGCGGCTCGTTCGCGATCAGCGCCTGCGCCGCCTCGATCCGGAACTTCGGCTTGGACGTACGCGCGGGCGGGCCACGACGCAGCCAGGCGATCTCCTTGCGCATGAGGTTCTGGCGGCGCTCCTCGGCGGCCTGGGCGATGCGCGCCCGCTCGGCCTTGGCCAGCACGTACGCGGCATATCCGCCCTCGTAGCGCTCCACCCGGCCGTCGACGACCTCCCACGTACGGGTGGACACCGCGTCGAGGAACCAGCGGTCGTGCGTGACCACCACCAGCGCGCCCTTCCGGCCCGCCAGATGGGCGGCCAGCCAGGCGATCGCCTCGATGTCGAGGTGGTTGGTCGGCTCGTCCAGCATGATCAGGTCATGCTCGCCGATCAGCAGCCGGGCCAGCGCCGTACGCCTGCGCTCGCCGCCCGACAGGTCGCCCGCCTTGGCGTCGAGGTCGAGGTCGCCGATCAGGTTGCCGAGGATCTCGCGGACCCGCTGGTCGCCCGCCCACTCGTGCTCGGCCAGCTCGCCCAGCACGGTCTCGCGCACGCTGTGTGACGGGTCGAGCAGGTCCTGCTGCGACAGGAAGCCGACGCGCAGGCCCCGCGTGTGCGTCACGCGCCCGCTGTCGGGCCGGACGTCTCCGGCGATCACGCTCAGCAGCGTGGTCTTGCCACCGCCGTTGCGGCCCACGACACCGATGCGCTCACCCATCTCGACCCCGAGGGAGACGTCGCTGAGCAGCGGCTTGGGCCCGTAGGCGTGGGAGACTGACTCGAGATTGACCAGGTTCATCGTTCTCCAAGCGTATCGGCTCACGGAGAGCACGAAACTCCCCCCAGTGGGCCGACGACCCACCGCATCCGCCTTCAGCCCCGCACATACGCCTGCCCCGACGTGAACGCCCCCGCCCCCGGGCCCGGGCCCGCCGAACCGCAACACCAGACACCCCCGCGCGCCCACGCCCCCGCACACCCGGAGGCCCGGAGGCCCGGAGGCCCCGAGGCCCCGAGGCCCGCGCGAGTACACCCCACGCCCGCACACCCATGCACCCGTACGCCTGTGCGCCTGTGCGCCCACACGCTCGTGCAGTCGCACACTCGCACGACCGTACGCCGTCGGGTGATCGCCCCGCCGGTCCCCACGTGCAGCCAGAACGGGCAGGCCGAGCGGGGAGGCCGAGCGGGCAGGCCAGCCGCGCAGCCCCAACGCGCGGCCTCAACGTGCGGCCCGGGCGGGCGGGCGGGGGTTTCGGCTGGGGGTTAGAGGAGGGTGGCGCCGGGGGCGGGGCCGGAGGTGGGGATGGCGGTGTAGGTGCCTTCGGTCTGGGCCAGGGCTTGGGCCAGGCGGGTTGCGTGGGCGGCGTCGGCGGCGAGGAAGGCGCAGGTGGGGCCGGAGCCGGAGACCAGGGCGGCCAGGGCGCCGGCGGCGCGGCCCGCGGCCAGGGTGGCGGCCAGGGAGGGGCGCAGCGCCAGGGCGGCGGGCTGGAGGTCGTTGGCGAGGTGGAGGGCGAGGCCGTGCGGGTCGCCGGTGCGCAGGGCCTCCATGAGGTCGGGGTCGACCTCCGGCCAGGGGATCTTCGACGACGTGGCGGCGCGGAGGCGGTCGCACTCGGCGTAGACCGTGGGGGTCGACAGGCCGCCGTCGGCGATCGCGAAGGCCCAGTGGAAGGCGCCGCGGGTGGTGAGCGGGGCGAGGCGTTCGCCCCGGCCGGTGCCGACGGCGGTGCCGCCCATGAGGGCGAACGGCACGTCGCTGCCCAGGTCGGCGCCGATCTCCATGAGGTCTTCGCGCGGCAGGCCGAGGCCCCACAGCTCGTTGCAGGCCAGCAGCGCCCCGGCCGCGTCGGCGCTGCCGCCCGCCATGCCGCCCGCCACCGGGATGGCCTTGCGGATGACGAGGTCGACGCCGTAGGTGCGGCCCGCGTGCTTGGCGAGGGCGCGGGCGGCGCGGACGGCGAGGTTGCTGTCGTCGACCGGGACCCGGTCGGCCCATTCGCCGGTCACCGAGACGCCGATGGTCTCCGACTCGCTGGCCACCACCTCGTCGAAGATCGAGACGGCGTGGAAGACGTTGACGAGGTCGTGGTAGCCGTCATCCCGGAGCGGGCCGACGGAAAGCTGCACGTTGACCTTGGCGGGCACCCGTACGGTCACCGAACTCATGGATTCTGCCGCCACTTTCACTGCCGACGGGGCGAGGACACTCGATGGTAGCGGGACCGGGGGCGTGGGAAGGCGTCGTCCGGGATTCGGGGGCTGTGGAAGGGCGTCCTCGCAGGTCGAGGGTGCGGCCTCGCCCGCGCGGGCGGGGGGTGTGGCGGCTGGCGCTGGGCGGGATGATGGGGCGGTTCGCGATGTTTGTGGGAGGGGTGGGGGTCATGGGTGAAGTGACCGTTGTCGAGGTGCCGCAGTGGCGGGGGTCCGGGGCGCCGACGGCGGAACGGCTGCGTGAGGGGGCGCGGTTGCTGGCCGGGATGGTCCCGGCCGGCACGCGGGTGCGGGTGGACGTGGTGGACGACGATCTGGCCGTGACCGCCGGGCGGGTGCGGACGGCCCTCGCCTCGGCGGAGGGATCCGGGCTGGTGGTGGTCGTGGGGGGTGATTGCGGGGTGGAGCTGGCGCCGGTCGAGGCGGCGCTGCGGGAGTACGGCGAGCGGCTGGTGGTGGTGTGGTTCGACGCGCACGGTGACCTGAACACTCCTGATTCGTCGCCGTCGGGGACGTATCACGGGATGGTGCTGCGGGCGCTCACCGGGGAGGGGCCGGTGGGGCTCGTGGCGGCGCCACCGCTGGACCCGGGGCGGATCGTGCTCGCGGGGGTGCGGGATCTGGACGCCGGGGAGGCGGAGTTCGTCCGGGCGGCAGGCGTGGGGCACGTGCGGGGGGCCGACGTGGGTGCGCTGCTCGACGCCGTCGAGGCAGCCGGCCGGGCGGACGGCGGGCAGGACGGCGGGGAAGGCGTCGGGGCGGGCAGCGGAGGGGACGGGGCGGCGGGCAAGGTGGTGTACGTGCATGTGGACCTCGATGTGCTGGAACCGGGGGTGTTCGGGAGCGTCGGGGCGCCGGTGCCCGGCGGGTTGCTGCCCGAGGAGCTGCTGGGCATGGTGCGGGCGCTCGCGGAGCGGCACCCGGTGGCCGGGCTGGGGATCACCGAGTACGAGCCCGCGCGGGAGGAGGACCGGGAGCTGCTGGCGCCCCTGGTGAAGGCGCTGGTCGAGACCTGCGCCGGGCGGGGGGCGGGTCAGCCCGGGCGGACGGCGCCCCGGTAGGTGGCGCGGAAGTAGGGGTTGTCGAGGAAGCGGGTCGTCCTGACCACGTCGCCGGTCTTCGGGGCGTGCACCATGACGCCGCCGCGTACGTAGAGGCCCACGTGGGTGGGGTCGCCGGAGCCGCCGCCGAAGAAGACCAGGTCACCCTGGCGCAGGGCCGTCAGCGGGACGCGGCGGCCCTGGCGGAACTGGGCGCCCGTGTAGTGGCCGAGCCGGACGCCCGCGCGGGCCCAGGAATACAGAGTCAGGCCGCTGCAGTCGAAGCCGACCGTGGACGCGCCTCTGCCGATGCCCCGGGTGGGGCCGGACGGGGAGCCGCCGCCCCAGGAGAAGGGGGTGCCGAGCCGGGCCAGGGCGGCGGCCGCGGCGACGGCGCCCTTGGTGGTGGGGGCGCCGGGTTTCAGGCGGATGACCGCGCAGGCGACGGCGGCGGACGCGGGGCACGGGTCTCCCGGCGCGGACGCCGCTGCCGGAGACATGGGGAGGGCGAGCGCGGCGGTGAGGGCAGCTCCGGACACAGCGGCGGGGATGGTCTGGTGGACGGTCATGGTCGGCCTCCTGTCGTTGAAACGGGAGGCCCCAGGATCGTCCGGTGAACCCGGGCGTCATCGACCCGAACCAGGTTCTGTGGACAACTCGGCGCACGACGCCTGGAGGCTGTGGACGGAGGCTAAGGACGGTGCTCGGCGATCCGGGCGAACGCCTCGACGTCGAGCTGTTCGCCCCGGGCCGAAGGGTCCACGCCTGCCGCGCGCAGCGCCGCCTCCGCCTGCGGCGGGCTGCCCGCCCAGCCGGCCAGGGCCGCGCGGAGCGTCTTGCGGCGCTGGGCGAAGGCCGCGTCGATCACCGCGAACACCTCTTCCCGCGACGCCGTGGTGGACGGCGGTTCGCGGCGCGTGAGGGAGACCAGGCCGGAATCCACGTTCGGCACCGGCCAGAACACCGAGCGCCCCACCGGCCCGGCCCGCCGCACGTCGGCGTACCAGGCCGCCTTGACCGACGGCACCCCGTACACCTTGGAGCCCGGCGCGGCGGCGAGCCGGTCGGCGACCTCCAGTTGCACCATGACCAGCCCCTTGCGCAGCGAGGGCAGCACCTCCAGCAGGTGGAGCACCACCGGGACGGCCACGTTGTAGGGCAGGTTGGCGACCAGCGCGGTCGGGGCGTGTCCGGCGAGGTCGGCTTCGGTGATCTTCATGGCGTCGGCGCCCACGACGGTGAGCTTGTCCGAGAGGTCGCGTTCGGCGACGGTGAGCGGAAGCTGCCCGGCCAGGACCGGGTCGATCTCGACGGCCACCACGTGACGGGCCTCGGGCAGCAGCGCGAGCGTGAGGGAGCCGAGGCCGGGACCCACCTCGATGACCACGTCGTCGGCCGTCACCTCGGCCACGCGGACGATCCGCCGGACGGTCCCCGCGTCGATCACGAAGTTCTGGCCTAGCTTTTTGGTGGGCCGCAGATCTAGCTTGTTCGCCAAAATACGTATTTCTGCGGGGCCCAGCAGCCTCATCATCCATACAGTCTCCCGCATCGAAGAACCTGCGATGGCGAACGGGGGCCGGTGAGGGGAGGATGGGTGGAACAGGAAGGGACGTCCCTCATGGAGCCAACGGGCGCCGCCCCGCTTCGCCCCACGGATCTGCGGGAGATCGGACCGTACCGGCTGCTCGGGCGGCTCGGCGAAGGCGGCATGGGGACCGTGTTCCTCGCCCGGGCGCCGACGGGGCGGTTCGTGGCCGTCAAGGTGGTCAAGGCCGAGTTCGCCAACCAGGAGGGGTTCGCGGCCCGGTTCCACGCGGAGGTCGACAACGCGCGTCGCGTCGCGTCGTTCTGCACGGCCCAGGTGCTGGACAACGGCGACACCGGCGACGGCAGGCCGTACATGGTGACCGAGTACATCGCCGGCACCCCGCTCTCCGACCAGATCGCCACGTACGGCGCCCTGGACCCCGGGCCGCTGCACGGCGTGGCGCTGGGCGTGGCGGCGGCGCTGGCCGCGATCCACGTCGCCGAGCTGGTGCACCGCGACCTCAAGCCGGCGAACGTCATCCTGTCGCTGTCGGGGCCCCGGGTGATCGACTTCGGGATCGCGCGGGCGCTCGACCGGGAGACCGGGTTCACGCTCTCCGGTGAGCTGCTGGGCAGCCCGGGGTGGTGGGCGCCGGAGCAGGTGCGCGGGCAGAGCGTGACCCCGGCGGCGGACATCTTCGCGTGGGGGTGCCTGGTCGCGTACGCGGGCAACGGGCGGCATCCGTTCGGGCGGGGCGACCCGATCACGCTCGCCACCCGGGTCCTGCACCTGCAGCCGGACCTGGGGGTGCTGCCCGCGCCGCTGGACGAGCTGGTACGGCGCGCGACCGACATGGAGCCCACGCAGCGTCCCACGGCGCAGGAGCTGGTGCTCGCCCTGGTCGGAGGGGCCGCGCCGACGTCGGCGAACCCGCCCACACTGGTCGCGACCGAGGTGCTGAGCGACTGGCGGGCGCCGCAGAACGTGGTGGACGAACCGGACATCACGGCCACCTTCACGACGCCCCCGCCCGGCGACACGACCGCCGTACGGCCCGCCGCGCCCGACCCTCCGAAGAAGGAAGCCGCCCACCACACGCTGCCGCCTCCCGACAGCGCCACCGACCCCGGGCACCAGCGGCCTCGCGGCACGCGGTGGCTGATCGCCGGCGCGGCGGCCCTGCTGGCCATCGCCGTCACCGGCGCGGTGCTGATCGCGACCTCCGGCCGCGACGGGGGCGTCCCGGGGGCGAGCGCGTCGCCGGTGGCCGCCGGGCAGCCCGCCGGGGACGTGGGCCGCCGGTTCACGCTGGGCGCGGGGTTCGACGACCCGATGCTGATCGTGCCGAGCGCGCCCGAGTGCGGCCTCAAGGAGTACGACGGCCGGACGCAGACGCAGGGCCAGCTCTGCGTGCTGCGCTGGACCGTGCTGAACCCCGGCGGCACGTCACGCGAGCTCGGCGACCCGGCCGTGACGCTCCGCGACGACCAGGGCGGCAGCCACGGCCCGCTGGAGGGCGGGCCGCCGGTGGCGGCGCTCGGGCCGGGTGACCGGATCGACGGCGTGTTCGTGTTCGACCTGCCGCTCTACCGCAAGCCGGTGGCGCTGTCGGCGACGATGCTCAAGGACGGCGACCAGATCGAGGTCAGGCTGTGAAGATCCTGCTGGTTCTCTTGCTGGCGCTGAGCCCGCTGTCCGTCCAGGCGACCGGGTCGGCGTGCGGCGGGGCCGCCGACTTCGACGGCGACGGGGTGGACGACGTGGCGGTGGGCGACCCGTTCGCGGACGACCGGCGCGGCGCCGCGTACGTGATCTCGGGCGACAAGGTCGTCCCGGTCGAGGTGCCGGGGCTGGCGGAGGGCGACGGGTTCGGCTGGTCGGTGGCGCTGGCCAAGGTCGACGGCGACGCCTGCGCCGACCTGGTCGTGGGCGCCCCTTACACGGATGTGGCGGGCAGTGCCGACGCGGGCGCCGCGTACGTGATTCGCGGCGGCGGGGCGGCGGCGCCACAGCGGCTGGTGGCGCAAGGGCCGCAGCGCGGCGCGCGGCTCGGCTGGTCGCTGGCGGCCCGGGACGACCTGGTGGCGATCGGCGCGCCGTACGAGGACGACGGGACGCTCGCCGACGCGGGCGCCGTCTACGTCCGCAAGGGCGCCGGAGCGCTGCGCCGGATCAGCCAGCAGTCGGTGGACGTGCGGGGCAACAGCGAGGTGGGTGATCAGTTCGGCTGGTCGCTGGCGATGGGGCCGGGCAACGGCCTGGTGGTCGGCGTGCCGTACGAGAACGACGACGGCGCGGGCCGGCAGGTGGCCGAGGGCAAGGTCGACTCGGGCTCGGTGGTGGTCGTCGCGGACGCGCTGGCGGCGCGGCTGTCCACGGTCAAGCTCGACTCCCCCACCGGCGCCTCGGGTGACCGCTACGGCTACGCGGTGGCGTGGGTGGATGGCGCCGGGCCGGCCGTGGGGGCTCCGGGGGCGGGGTACGTGCAGCTCTACGACGAGAAGCTGGCCCCGAAGGTCCAGGTGCGGCAGGGCGGCGGGGAGGCGTTCGGGTTCGCGCTGGCCGCCTCGGACGACGGCAGGCTGGCGATCGGCGCCCCGTACGGCGGCGAGGTGCGCGTGGTCGACGCCGCCGACGGCGCCGACGACCGGCGGTTCGCGCCGGCCGGCGGGCTGACCGGCTGGGCGCTGGCCTTCAGCGGCAACAAGCTGTACGCGGGCCGGCCGGACGCGGCCCCGTACGGCTCGGTGTCGGTCGCCGCGCGCAACGCCGACGGCCTGCGCGCGGTCCAGCCTCGGAAGGGGGCCGACTTCGGCGTCTCACTGGCCGGTTGAGGCGCTGGCCGACGAGACGGCAGGCGTGCCGAACAGGTGCGCCCCGCAGTTCGGCCACTGGCCCTCCCACTTGCCGGCGACCTTCTGGTAGAGCAGTTGCGCCCGGTACGTCTGCTCCTCGGCGGGCCAGGCGTGCGGCATGCCGGTGCCGCCGACGAGCTGCCACATCGGCAGGCTGAACTGGTAGAGCCCGTAGTAGGGCCCGTGCAGGTTGACGGCCTTGGGGTTGCCGCGTGACTCGCAGTGGGCCAGCGCCGCCCAGTTGAGCCGCATGACCTCCAGCCCGACGGGCACGGTGCGCGGCGGCAGCACGGTGATCACGGTGCCCTCCGCCGGGAACGTGTGCGCGGCGGGCCGCACCTGCTGGCCTGGCTGGAGCGGGATCCCGCTCTGCCGGAGCGCTTCGCGCACGGTCCTGGCGGTGGTGCGGGTCTGGCGGGTGCTGCCGTTGGCGAACACGTACACGGTGCGCTTGGTGTAGACGGTCAGCGACATGCCGGTCAGCGGCACGTGGCGGTGGCGCGGCGCCGACAGGCGGCCGGCCGGGATGTCGAGTTCGGCCAGCGCGCCGCGCACGGTGGTGGCGGTGACGACCCGCCGCGTGGTGCGGCCGTCGACCGTCAGCGTGATCGGCCTGGCGCGCCGGATCTCGATGCGGGCGCCGTCGATGACCTGCGCATGGGCGGCGGGACGTACGACGTCGTCCCTGCCGAGCTTGACTCCCTGGTCGCCGAGCAGTTCGAGGACCGAGGAGGCGAAGCTCCGCACGGCCCTCGGCTCGCCGTCGACCACCAGCACCACGTCCTTGGCCAGGCTGCCGATGACCGCGATGGCGGTCACGGTCACCACGCCCGCCAGGCACACCACAGGCGTCCACGGCGAGCGCCAGGGGATCTTGGGACGCGGGGCACGCCGCTTTCCTCGCACGGGCGACCTCCGGTTGAGCTTCCGGCGCCCGACGGTAGTGACGGCGGAACCTCCGCCGCCGCGGCTTCACCGAATCATGGCTACCACTCGCCGAAGACCGTGATTCCGTTGGCGCTGATGGTCTCGCACAGCGCGTCAGGATGGACGCCCTTGACCTCGGCGAGGCAGCGCAGCGTGATCGGGATGAGGTAGGGCGCGTTGGGCTTGCCCCGGTGCGGGACCGGCGGCAGGTAGGGGGCGTCGGTCTCGACGAGCATCAGCTCGGCGGGCGCTACCTGCGCGGCCTCGCGCAGGTAGCCGGCGTTCTTGTACGTGACCGGCCCGGAGAAGGACATGAAATATCCGGCGTCGGCGCATTTCTTGGCCATGTCGGCGTCGCCGGAGAAGCTGTGGAACACCACCACCGGCGGCGGCCCTGCCTCCGCGAGCACCTTCAGCACGTCGTCGTGCGCCTCGCGGTCGTGGATGACCAGCGCCTTGCCGGTGCGCCTGGCGATCTCGACGTGCGCGCGGAAGCTCGCGTGCTGATCCTCCTTGGACGCCCAGTCGCGGTAGTAGTCGAGCCCGGTCTCCCCCACGGCCCGCACCTCGGGCCGCCCGGCCAGCGCCTCGATCTCGGCCAGCACCTCGGGAGTCGCGTCGTGGGCCTCGTTCGGGTGCACCGCGACCCCGGCGTAGACGCCCTCGTGCGCGGCGGCCACCTCGGCGTTCCACCGCGACGACGGCAGGTCGTAGCCGATCGTCACCAGCCGGGTGACGCCCACGGCGCGGGCGTCGTCGAGGATGCTCCGCACGCTCGCCTCGGCGGCCTGCGCGGCCAGCGCCACGGGGTCGCCGGACGACGCCTGCCGGTCGCCCACCATGATGTCGAGGTGGCAGTGGCTGTCGAACACCTGCGCGGACAGCGGCTCCGGGGCGGCGGGAATCTTGCTCACGCCTCCTAAGGTAGCTTCCATGCGTTTCGGCATCCTCGGCAGCACCCGCGCGTGGCGCGCGGACGGCTCCGAGGTGGCGCTCGGCGGCCCGGCCCGGCGCGCGCTGCTGGCCTGCCTGCTGCTCACCCCGGGCCAGGTCGTGCCGCGCGAGCGGCTGATCGACGTCCTGTACGGGGACCGCCCGCCGGGCGACGTGCGGCACGCGCTGCAGTCGCAGGTGTCGAGGCTGCGGCGCGACGGCGTGGCGGTGGAGCTGTCGGCCGCCGGCTACCTGCTGGCCGTCGCCCCCGACGACGTGGACGCCCACCGCTTCCTGCGCCTGGCCGCCGAGGGGCGTGACGCCCTGCCGGGCGATCCAGGGCTGTCGGCGAGGCTGCTGCGGGAGGCGCTGGCGCTCTGGCGCGGGCCGGCCGTGGCCGACCTCGATCCCGCGTTCGGCGCGGCGCTGGAGGAGCGCCGTCTGGAGGCGCTGGAGGACCGGATCGAGGCCGACCTGCTGCGGGGCCGCGCGCGTGAGGTGATCCCGGAGCTGGGCGAGCTGATCGACCGCCACCCGCTGCGCGAGCGGCTGCGCGGGCAGCTCATGCGCGCCCTCCAGGCCGAGGGCAGGCAGGCCGAGGCGCTGGTGGCGTTCGAGCGGGCCCGGCGGGTGCTGGCCGACGAGCTCGGCGCCGACCCGTCGCCCGCCCTGACCGGCCTGCACCGGTCGCTGCTCCACGGCGAGCCCGCGCCCGCCGGGCCTGCCCTGCCCGCCCCGCTGACCAGCTTCGTCGGGCGCGAGCGTGACGTCGCGGCGGTGCGGTCGCTGCTCGGCGGGGCGAGGCTGGTGACGCTGCTCGGCCCGGGAGGCGCGGGCAAGACCCGGCTGGCGGTGGAGGTCGCCCGGCCGTACGGGGACGTGTGCCTGGCGGCGCTGGCCCCGGTGGCGGGCGGCGGCGCGATCCCGCGCACGGTGCTCGCCGCGCTCGGCGTCCGCGAGAACGGGCTGCTCGGCCCGGTGCGGCCGGGCGGCGCCGCCGACGAGACCCGCCTGGTCCAGGTGATCGGCGAGCGGGCGTTACTGCTCGTGCTCGACAACTGCGAGCACCTGGTCGGCGAGGCCGCCGCGCTGGCCGAGCGGCTGCTGGCGGCCTGTCCCGGCCTGCGGGTGCTGGCCACCAGCCGCGAGCCGCTGAACGTCACGGGCGAGCACCTGTGGCCGGTGCGCCCCCTCGCCCCGGACGACGCCGTCAGGCTGTTCGCCGATCGGGCGTCGGCGGTCCGGCCGGGGTTCGCGGCCGGTGAGGCGGTGGCGCGGATCTGCGCCACGCTGGACGGGCTGCCGCTGGCGATCGAGCTGGCCGCGGCCCGCACCCGTACGCACGAGCCCGCGGAGCTCGCCGGGCGGCTCGCCCACGACGACCGGTTCCGCCTGCTGTCGCGGGGCAGCCGCACCGCCGACGCCCGCCACCGGACGCTGCGTGCCGTGGTCGCCTGGAGCTGGGACCTGCTCACCGCCGGCGAGCAGGCGATGGCCCGCCGGCTGACGGTCTTCCCCGGCGGGGCGACGGCCTCGGCGGCGACCCGGGTGTGCGCGCTGCCGGGGGCGGAGGAGCTGCTCGACTCGCTGGCGGACAAGTCGTTCGTGGAGGTCTCCGGCGGCCGCTACCGGATGCTGGAGACCATCCGCGCCTTCTGCGCCGAACACCTCGCCGCAGAGGAGCCCGCCGTACGCCGCGCGCACGCGGAGCACTTCCTGGCCCTGGCCGAGGAGTCCGACGCCCACCTGCGGCGCGAGGGGCAGCTCGACCGGCTGGAGCGGCTGGCCGCCGAGCACGACAACCTGATGGCGGCCCTGGGCTGGGCCGTCGAGGCGGGCGAGGTGGCGACCGGGATGCATCTGCTGGGGGCGATGTCGTCCTATCTGTGGATGCGCGGCATGCGGAGCGCCGCCGCCGGGCCGGCGCTCGCGCTGCTGGAGGCCGCCGGTGACGTGCCCGACCCCGAGCTGGGCGACGACTACGTGCTGTGCCTGCTGACGGCGGTGAGCGGCGGCCTCACCCCGGCCGTCCGCGAGCCGTGGACCCGGGCGGCCGAGACGCTGGTGGCCCGCGGCGAGCGGGGGCGGCGCCGGCCGTTGCTGGCGTTCCTGTGGCCGATGGTCACCGCCGGGGGCGACCACCCGCAGGTCACGATCCAGGTGATCCGGCAGGCCGCCGCCAGCCCCGACCCGTGGGAGCGGGCCGTCTCCGGGCTGGTGTGGGCCTACCCGCAGATGGCGGAGGCCGACTTCGGCGCGGCCGAGCGCGGGCTGGACGCGGCGCTGGCCGGCTTCCGTGCGCTGGGCGACCGGTGGGGGGCGGCGCTGGTGCTCGACGCGCTCGCCTGGATGGCGAGCGTGCGCGGCGACGACGCCACGGCGCTGGCCCGCGTCGAGGAGGCGGTGGCGCTGGCCGAACGGCTGGGGGCCGCCGAGGACCTGGCCGACCTGCTGTGCAACCGGGGCGACTACCGCATCCGCCACGACCTTGCCGGCGCCAGGGCCGACTACGAGCGGGCCGCCGAGGTGGCGCGGCGGGTCGGGCTGCCCACGTACGTCGGCACGGCGCTGCGCGGGCTCGGCGACGCCGCCTACCAGGAGGGCGACCTGGCCGGGGCGCGCGGCCTCTACGAGCAGGCGGTGCGGCTGGCCGACCCGCAGTGGCTCAAGAGCTCGGGCAGCAGGGCGCGGCTGCTGGTGGGCATGGGCAGGCTCGCGCGGGCCGAGGGCGACCTCGCGGCGGCCAGGGCCGCGTTCGTGCAGGCCGTGGAGGTGTCGCTGACGGTGGGGGCGATCCCCGAGTGCGCCCGGCCGATCGAGGCGCTGGCCGTGCTGGAGACGTACGCCACCGTCCCGGACGCCGGGCGGGCCGCGAGACTGCTGGGGGTCGCGGCCGGGGTCCGCGGCGCCGAGTCCGCCGACCCCGAGGTGACGCGCGCCGCCGCGGCCGTGCGCGACCTGCTCGGCGAGCCTGAGTACGCGCGCGTCAGGGGCGAGGGCGCGGGCCTGGGCATCGCCGAGGCGTGCCTGCTCGCCGGGGTCGCCCCGGAGGCCGTGGCGGCCTCACCCCTGCGCTCGACCAGCCGCTGAGGCCGGTGACTCACCGGTGAGCGGCCGGTGAGCGCCGCCGGGCAGGCTCGGCCGCATGGACATCCTGATCTCCGGCGCGAGCGTCGCCGGCCCCGCCCTCGCCTTCTGGCTCACCCGCCACGGCCACCGCGCCACGATCGTCGAACGCGCGCCCGCCCTGCGCGCGGGCGGCTACGCCGTCGACTTCCGGGGCGAGGCGCACCTGACGGTGCTGCGCCGGATGGGCCTGCTCGACGCCGTCGAACGCGAACGGACCCGGATGGGCGCCACCTGGAACGTCAACGAGGCGGGCAGGAAGCTGACCCGCATGCCCGAGGACCTGTTCGCCGGGGACGTGGAGATCCTGCGCGGCGACCTGGCCGCGATCCTGCACGAGGCGACCAGGGACGACACCGAGTACGTGTTCGGCGACTCCATCACCTCGATCTCCAAGGCCGGGGAGGTGACGTTCGAGAGCGGCGCGGCGCGGCGGTTCGACCTGGTGATCGGAGCCGACGGCCTGCACTCCAACGTGCGGGCGCTGACGTTCGGCCCGGAGCGGAGCCTCGTCCACCACCTGGGCCTCTACTGCGCGGTGTTCACCCTGGACAACTACCTGGGGCTCGACCACAGCGGCCTGGCCTACAACGTGCCCGGCCGGACGGTCGGCGTCTACAGCGCCAGGCACAACGCCGAGGCCAAGGCCATGTTCTGGTTCGCCTCGCAGCCGCTGGAGCATGACCGGCGGGACGTGGCCGCGCAACGGCGGCTGCTGGCCGACTCCTACGCCGGCGTCGGCTGGGAGACGCCCCGGCTGCTGGCCGCGATGGACGGGGCGCCCGACTTCTACTTCGACTCCGCGAGCCAGGTCAAGCTGGACCGCTGGTCACGGGGTCGGGTGGCGCTGCTCGGCGACGCCGCCTGGTGCCCGTCGCCGCTGTCGGGCATGGGCACCGGGCTGGCCGTCGTCGGCGCGTACGTGCTGGCGGGCGAGATCGCCGCGGCCGGGGCCGACCACCGGGCCGCGTTCGCCCGCTATGAGCAGGTCATGCGCGGCTACGCCACCGCCTGCCAGAAGTCCGGCGAGGGCGTCAGCAAGTTCATGGTGCCCGACAGCAAGCTCATGGCCTGGCTGGTCAACCAGAACTACAAGCTGCTGCCCTACATGCCGTGGAAGAAGGCGATCGCCAGGTCGGTGCGGAAGACGGCCGAGGCCGTCTCCCTGCCCGACTACGGCGTCACTCGCCCAGCCGCGCGAGCTCCTCGTCCACGACCTTAGGGTCGAGCTTCTTGAACAGCGGCACCGGCGGCGCGAGCGGGGTGCCCGGCTTGATCGGCCGGTGCTCCCAGCGGGCGGCGCCGTCGTAGTCGCCGGTGATGATCGGGTAGGACTGGCCGCCGTCCTCGTCGACCTCGCGGATCTCCGGCATGCCGGACCAGACGCCCTGGCCGCCCAGCATGGCGTGGACCTTGTTGGACGAGCTCGGCAGGAACGGCGTCAGCATCGTCTTGGCGTCGTCGACCACCTGGAGGGCGACGTGCAGGATCGACTTCTGCCGCTCCGGGTCGTCCTTGAGCTTCCACGGCTCCTGCTCGGCCAGGTATTTGTTGGCCTCGCGGACCACGTCGAGCGCCTCGGTGATGGCGTTCTTGAACCGGGAGCGGCCCAGCTCGGCGCCCACCGGGGCGAACGCGCCGCGCGAGCGCTCCAGCAGCGCCCGGTCGGCGTCGGTCAGGTCGCCGGCCTCGGGCACCACGCCGAAGTTCTTCGACGCCATGGAGATCGACCGGTTGACCAGGTTGCCCCACGCGGCGACCAGCTCGCCGTTGTTGCGGTTGACGAACTCCTGCCAGGTGAAGTCGGTGTCCTGGTTCTCGGGCCCGGCCACGGCGATGTAGTAGCGCAGCGCGTCGGCGTCGTAGCGGGCCAGGAAGTCGCGCACGTAGATGACGACCTGGCGGGAGGAGGAGAACTTCCTGCCCTCCATCGTCAGGAACTCGCTGGAGACCACCTCGGACGGCACGTCGAGCTTGCCGAGCTCGCCCGGGCGGCCGTCGCGGGCGCCGATGCCGCTGTAGCCGAACAGCATCGCCGGCCAGATCTCGGCGTGGAAGACGATGTTGTCCTTGCCCATGAAGTAGTAGCCGCGCGCGTCGGGGTTCTGCCACCACTGGCGCCAGGCGTCGGGGTCGCCGGAGCGCCTGGCCCACTCGATGGAGGCCGACAGGTAGCCGATGACCGCGTCGAACCACACGTACAGCCGCTTGTTGGGCTGGTCGCGCCAGCCGTCGAGCGGGATGGGCACGCCCCAGTCGAGGTCGCGGCTGATCGCCCGCGGCTGCAGGTCGCCGAGCAGGTTGAGGGCGAACTTGAGCACGTTGGGCCGCCACTCGCCCTGCTTGGACTGCAGGTAGGTGCCGAGCACCTCGGCGAAGGCGGGCAGGTCGAGCATGAAGTGCTCGGTCTCGGCGAAGACCGGGGTCTCGCCGTTGATGCGGCTGACCGGGTTGATCAGGTCGATCGGGTCGAGCTGGTTGCCGCAGTTGTCGCACTGGTCGCCGCGCGCGCCGTCGTAGCCGCAGATGGGGCAGGTGCCCTCGATGTAGCGGTCGGGCAGGGTGCGCCCGGTCGACGGGGAGATGGCGCCCATCGTGGTCTTGGGGAAGATGTAGCCGTTGTCGTAGAGACCCTTGAAGATCTGCTGCGTGACGGCATAGTGGTTCTTCGTCGTCGTGCGGGTGAACAGGTCGTAGGACAGCCCCAGCCCGGTCAGGTCCTCGGCGATGACGCGGTTGTAGCGGTCGGCCAGCTCCCTGGCCGTGACGCCTTCCTTGTCGGCCTGCACCTGGATCGGGGTGCCGTGCTCGTCGGTGCCGGAGACCATCAGCACCTTGTTGCCCGCCATCCGCTGGTAGCGGCTGAAGATGTCGGACGGCACGCCGAACCCGGAGACGTGCCCGATGTGGCGGGGGCCGTTAGCGTACGGCCACGCGACGGCGGTCAGAATGTGCTGGGACATGGGTCCAAGCCTACGGGCCGACGCCGCGCGCCTCGAACGAATTGCTAGCGCGAGGTTGCCGAAGTTTCCTCACGTGTGACGGCCTCGGCGGCCTCTTCGGCGGCCTTCGCGGCGACGTCGATGGACGACTCGCGGGTGCGGCGGATGCCGAGGATGCTGATGAACAGCGAGGCGAAGATCGTCTGGAAGCTCATGATGAGCGCCGTCGCCGACGGCACGACCAGGCGCAGCGACTCGCGCGGGTCGAGCTCGCCGAAGTCGCGCACCTGCCAGTGGACCAGCGAGGCCACCAGGCCGACCAGACCGGCCAGGGCCAGCAGGCCGCCGACGATCAGGCCCTTCTCCAGGCTGACGATGTCGATGAGCCTGCGCACCCGGGACGACTCAGGCAGGAAGCCCTCCTCGGCCGCGTAGACCTTGGTGAACAGCGCGAACAGGGCCGCCTGGAAGCCGATCACCACCGCGGCCGACGCGCCGACCAGCGTGTCGACGTCGAAGGCCAGCTCGCCGATCTCGACCGGCCCGAACGTCAGCGCGGTGCCCGCGACCAGCCCCAGCACCATGAGCAGGATGCCCGGGTAGAAGAACAGCCACTTGGGGCTGTAGAGCAGCAGGAAGCGCAGGTGACGCCAGCCGTCGCGCCAGGAGCGCAGGTGGGGCGGGCGGGAGCGGCCGTCGGGCGAGAGCGTGGTCGGCACCTCGCGCACGTCGAGCCCCGACAGCGTCGAGCGCACCACCATCTCGCTGGCGAACTCCATGCCCCCGGTCTGCAGGTGCAGCTTGAGGATGGAGTCGCGGCGGAAGCCGCGCAGCCCGCAGTGGAAGTCGCCGATCGCCGACGGGAAGAACAGCCGGCCGATGAACGAGAGCACCGGGTTGCCCAGGTAGCGATGCAGCGGCGGCATCGCGCCCGGGGCGATGCCTCCCTTGAACCGGTTGCCCATCACGAGGTCGGCGCCGTCGCGCAACTGCTCGACGAACGGGAGCAACGAGGTGAAGTCGTAGGAGTCGTCGGCGTCGCCCATGATCACGTAGCGGCCGCGCGCGGCGCGGATGCCACCCATCAGGGCGTTGCCGTAGCCCTTCTCGTCCACGTGGACGACGCGGGCGCCGGCGTCACGGGCGAGCTGCTGCGAGCCGTCCGTGCTGCCGTTGTCGGCGATCAGGACCTCGCCCTCGATGCCGTGCTCCTCCATGCACGCCAGTGCCTTGCGCACACAGACTTCCACGGTCTCCGCCTCGTTGAGGCAGGGCATGACCACCGTCAGTTCCACGTCTCAACCCTTCAGTTAAGGCTCTTCCAGCACACCATCATGCCGTGTGCCCGTCCATGGTCGGGGCAAGTCACCGAAACGACTGGCATTCTTTACAGCATGGTGAGCGTCGCGGAGATTACCCCTGTGGACCACTCCGCCCCAGGCCGGACGGCTCGTGCGCGGGCTTTCCTGGGCCGTCATCGGGTGTTCGCCGCAGCGTTCGCCGCGGGTGCGGTGCTGCGGCTGATCACCATGCTCGGCTACGGCCCGGCGATGTGGTTCAACGACTCCTACGAGTACGTGTCGGTGGCGCTGCACCCCCGGCCGCACCCGATCCGGCCCGACGGCTACGGGTTCTGGCTGCTGCTGCTCAAGCCGTTCCACAGCTTCACGCTGGTGACGCTGACCCAGCACCTGATGGGCCTGGCCACGGCGGCGCTGATCTACGCGCTGCTGCGGCGCAAGTTCGCGCTGCCGAAGTGGGGGGCGACGCTGGCCGCCGCGCCGGTGCTGTTCGACGCCTACCAGATCCAGCTCGAACAGCTGATCATGTCGGACTCCATGTTCACGCTGCTGGTCGTGGGCGTGATCACGCTCGTCCTGTGGAACCGGCGCATGTCGTGGAAGGTCGGCGCGGTCGTCGGGCTGCTGCTGGCGCTGACCTGGCTGACGCGCTCGATCGGGCTGCCGATCCTCGCGCTCGTCGTGCTCTACCTGCTGGTCAAGCGGACCGGGTGGAAGCCGGTCGCGGCCGTGGTGACGGCCTGCGCGGTGCCGGTCGCCGCCTACATGGGGTGGTTCGCGGCAAGTTTCGGCAAATTCGCGATGACCAACAGCGACGGCCTCATCCTCTACATGCGCACCGCGATCTTCGCCGACTGCGACAAGATGAACATCGACCCCTACAAGGAGGTCGAGCTCGTCCTGCTGTGCATCAACGACCCGGTGCACGAACGCAAGGACTACGCGCAGTGGTATCTGTGGGGCCAGGGCAGCGGCGACGGCGAGGGCACCGGCGAGGTGCTGCACCGCTGGGGCACCGGCAAGAAGTTCACCGACGTCACCAACGAGGCGGCCAGCGCGTTCGCCATGCGGGCGATCATGTCGCAGCCCGGCGACTACCTGGGCGTGGTGGCGCGCGACTTCCTGCGCTCCTTCCACTGGGGCCGGCCGGTCTTCCCCGACGCCGCGACCTACAACATGTACGAGTTCAAGCCCTACTACGAGCTCGACAGCACCGGCAATCCCAAGCGGCTGCCCAACTGGCCGTCCTACCAGGGCTGGACCCACACCGACGCGTTCGCCTACGAGCAGGGGCCGCCCGAGACCAAGATCGTCTCGCCCTGGGCCGACATCATGAGCGGCTACCAGAAGGTGTTCTACCTGCGCGGCATCATGCTCGCCGGGATCATGCTGATCGGCCTCTACGGCATCGCGGTGCGCTGGCGGACGCTGGGCGGGCCGGTGGTGCTGCCGTGGCTGGGCGCGTTCGGGCTGCTGCTGGCTCCGGCGGCGACGGCCGAGTTCGACTACCGCTACGTCCTGCCCGCCGTGCCGCTGGCCTGCATCGCGGCGGCGATCACGCTGCGGCGGGGCGTCACTTGGGCGCCGTCTTCACCCAGGAGTCGACGAGCATCCGCGACCACCACTCCGCCTGCGTGATCGTCTCGGCCGACAGCACCGGATAGAGCCAGCCGAAGTTGATCAGGACGATGAGCGCGAACGCCCCCACGGCCGCGGCCCCGGCCGCCCGCCGCGCCGGGGCGGCGTCCGCCCTGCCGAGCGCGAGCCCGGCGACGAGGGTGACCGCCAGGACCATGAACGGCACCAGCGGGATCATGTAGAACAGGTACATCGTCCGGTTCTGCGCCAGCGCGTAGTAGAACCAGGGCAGCCAGCCCGCCGCGTAGGCCAGCAGCACGGCCCCGGCCCGCCAGTCGCGGCTGGAGACGTACCAGGCGATGAGGCCGAGCAGCGCCAGCGCGGAGCCGTACCAGAGGGCGGGGGTGCCGACGCCGAGCACGGCCTGCGAGCAGGCGTCGGAGCCGCACGCGGACGGCGGGATGCCGGTCGGGTAGTGGAACGACACCGGCCTGAACAGCAGCGGCCACGTCCACGGCTCGGACATGTACGGGTGATAGTCGGTCAGCCCGGTGTGGTAGCCGAGCACCTGGAACTGGTACTCCAGCCACGACCGGGCCGAGTCGACGACGAAGAACAGCGGCCCGGACGACGTGGCCTGCTCCCAGTTGCGCCCCCAGCCGTTGTCGGTGACGAACCAGGTCGTCCACGACAGCACGTACGTGATCGCGGGCACGGCGGCGAGCGCGGCCAGCCAGCGGGGCCCGTCGAGCGCGAGGGTCTCCCGGTACGGCTGCCGCATGCCGACGGCGCGGCGGGCGCCCAGGTCCCACAGGAGGGACATGACGGCGAAGGCGATCAGGAAGAAGATCCCCGACCACTTCACCGCGCACGCCGCGCCCAGGCACACCCCGGCGGCGACGCGCCAGGGCCGCCAGCCGAGCGACGGCCCCGGACCGCCCTCGTACCAGCCGACGAGCCTCTCCCTGGCCCGGTCGCGGTCGACCACCAGGCAGGCGAAGGCGGCGAGCACCCAGAACATCAGGAAGATGTCGAGCAGCGCGGTACGCGAGAGCACGAAGTGCAGCCCGTCCAAGGCGAGCAGCAGACCGGCGAAGCAGCCCAGCAGCGTCGAGCGGGTCATCCGCCGCGCCACCCGCGCCAGGATCAGGATCGACAGCGTCCCCACCAGCGCCGCCGCGAACCGCCAGCCGAACGGCGTCATGCCGAACAGCCATTCGCCCACCGCGATCATCCACTTGCCGAGCGGCGGGTGGGCCACGTAGAGGGCGCACTCGTGGGCGTCGGCGCACTGCTTGAAGATGTCCAGGTTGCCGGTGATCAGCCGCTCGTCGGCGACGGGGTCCTTGGCTGTGCCCAGCATCGCGCGCTCCGCCCCGTACTTGAGCAGCGCGTACGCGTCCTTGATGTAGTACGTCTCGTCGAAGACGACCGCGTGCGGCTCGCCGAGCCGGAAGAAGCGGAGGATCCCGCCGAAGACCGCCACGAGGACCGGGCCCAGCCAGCCCCACAGCGGGCCCTCCTGCATCGGCGGGACCAGGCGCTGCCGCGAAACCCCCCAGTTCTTCACGATCCGCACACTATGGCGTCGTGGATCTTCTGTGAACCGCGTCATAAAGCTCGCGTTTGGGCACGCCCGCGCCCTTGGCCACGTCCGCGACGGCGGCCTTGGCCGGCTCCCCGGCGGCCACCCGGCGGTCCACCTCGGCCACGAGCGCGTCGATGTCCGGCGGCCCGTCGTCGGGCGTGAACCCGGCGACCACGACCGTGATCTCGCCCTTCACGCCGTCCGCCGCCCAGGCCGCCAGCTCGCCCAGGCCGCCGCGGCGGACCTCCTCGTAGGTCTTCGTCAGCTCGCGGCAGACCGCCGCCTGCCGGTCGTCGCCGAACGCGGCGGCCATCGCCGCCAGCGAGTCGTCCAGCCGGTGCGGCGCCTCGAAGAACACCATCGTGCGCTCCTCGCGCGCCAGCGCGGCCAGGCGGCGGGCCCGGTCGCCGGCCTTGCGCGGCGGGAAGCCCTCGAAGCAGAACCGGTCACTCGGCAGCCCCGAGACGGCCAGCGCCGTCGTGACGGCGCTCGGCCCCGGCAGCGCGGTCACCGTGACGCCCGCGTCGACCGCCAGCCTGGTCAGCCGGTAGCCGGGATCGGAGACGCCCGGCATGCCCGCGTCGGTGATCACCACGACGGTGCGGCCGTCCTTGAGCGTCTCGACGAGCTCCTGCGCGCGGCCCGCCTCGTTGGCGTCGTAGTAGGACACGACCCGGCCGCCGATCTCCACCCCCAGCTCACCGGCCAGCCTGCGCAGCCTGCGGGTGTCCTCCGCGGCCACCACGTCGGCGCTCTCCAGCACCTCGCGCAGCCGCGGCGAGACGTCGCCCGCCTGACCTATCGGGGCCCCTGCCAGCACCAACCTGCCCTGTCGTGTCACCCGACCATTGTGACAGGGCACCCGGATTGCCCCGTGTTTCTTGGGTAAGCACCGGCTTCCGCACCGTACGATGGCCGAATGGCGGTGACCGATTTCCCGTACCAGACCTCCGGCGGCGAGCCGAAGCCTGGCGCGAGCAGTCCCCCTGGTTCGTCCGTGCGCGCGCGCATGATCCCCCCGATGCCCGGCAAGGCGCTGTGGGGCTGGATCGGACCGCTGCTCGTCACCGTCTTCGGCGGCGTGCTGCGCTTCACCGGGCTGGGACACCCGAACGCCGTCGTCTTCGACGAGACCTATTACGCCAAGGACGGCTATTCGCTGATCACCTGGCTGGTCGAGCGCGTCACGATCAAGGACGCCGACAAGGCGATCCTGGCCGGCAACACCGACATCTGGCAGAAGTGCACCGACGACCTGGGGCCGTGCGCCTCCTACGTCGTGCATCCGCCGCTCGGCAAGTGGATGATCGGCGCGGGCGAGTGGCTGTTCGGGCTCACCCCGTTCGGCTGGCGCTTCGCCGCCGCGGTCATCGGCACGCTGTCGATCCTGATCCTGGCGCGGGTGGCGCGGCGGATGACCCGCTCGACGCTGCTCGGCTGCTTCGCCGGTCTGCTGCTGGCCCTGGACGGGCTGCACTTCGTCCTGTCCCGCACCGCGCTGCTCGACATCTTCCTGATGTTCTGGGTGCTCGCCGCCTTCGCCTGCCTGGTGGTCGACCGCGACCGGGCCAGGGAGAAGCTCGTCGACTGGTACGAGAGCTCGCCGCTGACCCCGCAGGGCCCCTCGCTCGGCTGGCGGCCCTGGCGCATCGCCGCCGGGGTGTGCCTGGGCGCGGCGATGGGGGTCAAGTGGTCCGGGCTGGCGTTCGCGGTGGCCTTCGCGATCCTGTCGCTGCTGTGGGACTTCGGGGCGCGCCGGGCGGTCGGTCTGCGCCACCCCTACCAGGGGGCGTTCGGCAAGGACGTGCCCAACGGGGTCATCGCCTTCGCCCTCGTGCCGTTCGTCACGTACATGGCGACCTGGACGGGCTGGTTCGCCACCGCCACCGGCTACGGGCGCAAGTGGGACCAGGCCACCTCGTCGGACAACCCGTTCTTCTTCCTCATCGACTCGGCCCGCTCCTGGGTGGAGTACCAGTGGCAGGTCTTCAGCTTCCACAACGACCTGGCCACCTCCCATCCCTACATGTCGGAGCCGTGGTCGTGGCCGCTGCTGCTGCGGCCCGTCGCCTTCCACTACGAGGGCAAGCAGCAGGTGTGCGGGGCCCCCGACTGCTCGGAGGCGGTGCTCGGGGTGGGCACGCCGGTGATCTGGTTCGGCGCGCTGGCCGCCCTGGTGACGCTCATCGCCTGGTACGTGGGCAACCGCGACTGGCGGGCCGGGGCCGTGCTTCTCGCCTACGCGATGGGGTGGCTGCCCTGGTTCTACTTCGCCTTCGCCGAGAACCGAACAATGTTCCTTTTCTACGCGATCCCGATGGTGCCTTTCATGGTGCTGGCGATCACCCTGTGTGCCGGATGGCTGATAGGGCCCACGGTCCGCACCGACGACGGCCGCCTCCCGATGCGCCGCACCACCGGCGCCGCTCTCGTCGGAGCCTTCGCACTGCTCGCTTTGATCAACTTCTGGTGGCTTCATCCTGTACTGTCGGCCGAAGTCATTCCCTACAGCGACTGGAACGCGAGGATGCTCTTCGACAAGCTATGGATCTAACCCGGTCACAGTCCATTACATAGTGATTTCGTAGGGTAGTCGCTGTGCAAGACCCAATACGCACCGGATTCGGTCATCGTCAGGCCTGGGGTCCATACGGCAAACTTCGAGGCATGAGTGCACCAGACGTCACCGCGCTTCTCGCCGAGTTGGAGCGGTCCCAGCCGGACCTCGCCGACGACGCCAGGACCGCCGTCGAATGGCTGACCGGCGGCGAGCCGCTGGAAACGGTGACCCAGCTCGACGTGTGCGAATTCCTCTGGTACACGCTGCCGCTCAAGGTGGGCGGCGACCACGAGCGCCTGGCCTCCTCGCTGGGCAGGCTGCTGCAACTCGGCGGGCTCGAACGCTACGCCGCGCTGTGCGTCTCGCCGACCACCGCGCAGATCCTGCGCGCCTACGCCCGCGAGGGTGAGGAAGCCGGCACCGCCGCCTACCAGGAGGCGCTCGAAGCCACCGGCGTCCTGCCGCCCGACGTGCCCGAACTGCGCTGGAGCATGATCATGGGGCCGGAGGAGCTCGGCGCCCACGTCGCCTGCTCGGCCGCCCTGGAGCTCGCCATCGTCGCCGGCGAGAGCGTCGACCGCGTCGCCCTGACCCGCCGCTGGCTCACCGAACCGCGCGCCGACCTCGGCGGCGACAGCTGGCTGCACCGCGTCCACGGCGAACGCCTCAACCGCTGGGTCCTCGGCCGCGGCCCCGCCCGGCGCGAGCTCGCCCAGCCCTTCGAGGTCCGCCTGTACGCGCCCGTGACCCCGCAGCCGCTGCCCGCCCTGCACAAGCTGCTGTCGCTGGCCGCCTCCGACATAAACCTGCCGCTCCGGCTCGCGCCCTCGCCCGAGGCGCTGCGCCTGCGCGAGCTCGCCGAACGCGACCTGGGCGCGCTCAGCCGCGACGGCTCCCGCCTGGCCATCACCGACCACGGCCGCGCCCTGCTCGCCTCCCCCGACGCCATGTGGGAGGCCGTCACCCGGCTGCTGCTGGCCCGGGGCGAGCACGAGTTCGAGGTGTCGGCGCGGGAGGCGGCGCTGATGCTGCTCGCCGACGGCGTCCTCATGTCACCCGCCCAGCTCCGCGAACGGGTCGCCGAGGTCGTCGGCGGCGAGGGCTGGCACCCGGCGACGGGCCTGGACGACGTGTCCGCCCCGATCAACGCCCTCGTCGGCCAGCTCACCGCCCTCGACCTGGCCTTCGGCGACGACCTGGCCGTCCGTCTGACGCGCACCGGCCAGTTCGCCGCCCTGGCCGCCCTGCGCGCCCACGCGCTGCGGCCCCGCAAGTACGTCAACTCCACCTGAGAACGCCGAAACGCCCGCCTTCCCGGAGGAAGACGGGCGTCCCGACGTGTAAACCGATGTGCAGGTCGCCTCTCGGCGAAAGGCACAACGCGGCTCCAGCCGAACGGTAGTCCGCGAAGGCAATAGGTGAGGCCCGGGGACACTGGACACACCGGCTACGTGGTGTATAACCACAAGCCCCCCTGACCCATTCCCCGGAGCCGGAGACTTTTCGACGCACCCTCGGGGGTGATCTTGCCGTCTCAGGCGGTGAGCAGGGCGTGGAGGCGGCGGCACTCGCGAACCAGCCCCGTGACGCGCTGCCCGGCCGCCAGCCGCGCCACGGCCGGTATCGCGCCCCGGGCATCCGCCCAGCCGGCCGCCTCGGCGGCGAACGCCACCAGGCGGGTGTGCGTGCCGGTGGCCCGCTCCCCCGGCCCCGGCAGCGCGGCGCCGAGCAGCGCCGCCACCGCCTCCCACACCATGAGGTGCGCCCCCTGCCTGGCCGCGCTCCGCAGCGCCGCCATCGCCCCGGACGGCGAGTGGCCGGCGCCGTGCCGGAACAGCGCCGCGAGCTGCCTGCCCACCGCCTCGCCCGGCAGGTCCCCCGACGCCGCCAGCCACAGCATCGGCGCCACCGCCCCGCCCCTCGCCCCGGCGCACAGGTGGTGGGCCAGGATCAGCGCCACCGCGTCACCCGCCGGGCCGTCGGCCGCCGCCAGCGCCCGCAGGTCGTCCGGTGACGGCATCGCGGCGAGGTCGCCGACGAGCCGCCCGGCCACCGCCTCCCGGTGCGCGGGCATGACGCCCAGCAGCGCGTCACACCCCTGCCCCGCCGGCTCGAACGGCAGCCCCGTGACCGACACGCGGGGCCCCGTGGCGTGGCCCTCCCAGCGCACGGTGACGCACGGCTCGGCGGGCCGATCCGTCCCCGCCAGCCGGCCGGCGACCGCACGCCCCGCGGGCCCCTCCAGCCGGGCGGCCCGCTCGGCCACGTCCCCCGGCGCCTCGCGGGGCAGCCGGAGAAGGGCCTGCCGCAGGTCCACGGGCAACGCCTCGACGCCGCCGCGCTCGTACCCCTCCAGCCGGGACACGAGCTCATCCGGATCCAGCCGCCCGTCGGCGTGCGTCGGGGTGGCCAGCAGGTACGGCGGCAGGGCGTCGGCGGCCAGCGCCCGGTGGACCTCGGCGAACCGGGCCTCCGGCAGCGCCCCGTCCGGCGGCGGGACCCCCGGCTCCTGCGCGAGGCCGGGCCGGGCCACCAGGGCGGCCAGCGCCGCGCCCCACCCGGCCGGTCCCCGGCTCCCCTGCTGGAGCCCCGGGCCTGGCATGGCCAGCGCACCCTTCAGGCCGGCGCGGTCCGTGGCGGCGAGCCGTACGAACGCGTCGAGCCAGCGTTCGGCGCCCCGCCAGTCGAGCTCCGCCAGCCTGGCCCGCCCCAGCCACCCGGCCGCGAGCGTCGGCGGCGCCCAGCGCTCCGGCGCGGGCGCGCCCCGCAACGGCAGCGGCACGAACGGCTCAGACTCTGGCGGCTCCGACTCTGGCGGCTCCGACTCTGGCGGCTCCGACTCTGGCGGCTCCGACTCTGGCGGCCCGGTCTGGGGCAGGGGCGTCCCGGTGAGGGCGGCGACGGCCTCCGCGCCCTCGTCGCCGGGCATCAGCCGGGCGGCCTCCAGGACCGGCTCCGCCCCCGCCGGGGTGAAGCGGGCGGCATGCCGGACCACCAGCCGGGCGGCCCGGCGACGCGCCTGGCCCGCCCCGGCCCCGAGCGCCACGCTCAGCCCGGTGGCGAACGCGTCCAGCACGTCGGCGTCCTGGGCGGCCAGGCGGTCGAGCCGGCCCAGCCCGGCCGAGATCAGGCGGCCTTCCGCCCGATGGAGAAGGGCGTCGACCGCCTCGCGCGCTTCGCCGGGCGGCAGGGCGCCGAGGCGGCGCAGGTGCCGCAGCGCCAGGTCCGCCACCGGGCCCGGCGCCGACGGCAGCAGCGCCAGGTAGGCGCGGCGCCGCGCGGCCACCTCGTCGGCAGCGGGCGCGAGCAGCTCGTGCAGACCGGCGAAGAACCGCAGCTCGGCGGCGCTCCCCCGGCGCAGGAACCGGCTCAGGCAGCCGTCCAGCAGCGTCGCCCGCGGCACCCGGCCGTCCAGCGTGAGCGAGACCAGCGCCTCCGGAGCGCCGGGACGGGCGGACAGCACGCCCCCTGCCTCGAACAGGCGCGGCAGCATGGCGTCGAGCAGCGGATCGGCCCGCAGCGCTGCGGCCATCCGGCCGGCCGGGGCGTCCAGGACCGATGCGAACCAGGCGTGGACGAGCGGGTCGTGCGCGGGCGGCTCCGCCCCGGTGGCGCGCAGCAGGCCCAGCGCCAGCTCGGCGTTCGCGCCGGGTTCGCGGACGCGGCGCGCCAGGCGTAAGGCCAGGTCGGCACGCCACTCCGGCGGCCGGGACGAGATCGCCAGCAGGAACGGCGCGATCTCCTCCCCGCCCCAAACGCGCAGCTCGCGACGGCACAGCCAGGAGGCGACGGCGGCGGCGCCGCCGATGGCGCCGCACCCGGCCACCCGCATGGCCACGAGCCACCGCCACGGCCGGACCACGACCACCGGCAGGCGGCCGGGCAGCTCACGCGCCACCTCGCGCCGCCCGTCACGCCCCAGCCCGGCCACGAGGGCCGCCACGGCGGCCGCGTCCTCGGCGTCGATCGCCGACCGTACTGCCGCCCACGCCTCGGTCATGCCGGGCACACTAGGCGCGGCGACCGACAACCTTGTCGCGCGCCTGGGAGGCCCAGTCGTGCAGGGCGTCGGTGTGGCCGGCGGCGTCGAGGTTCAGGGCGGCCTCGATGAGGGCCAGGTGGGTGAACGCCTGCGGATAGTTGCCGAGCATGGCGCCGTCGGCGGCCATCTCCTCGGCGAACAGGCCGAGCGGGCGGGCGCGGGCGCACAGCGTCTCGAACCGGTCGCGCGCCTCGGCGGTACGGCCCGCCAGCACGAGCGCCGACACCATCTCGAACGAGCACATCAGGAACGCCCCCTCCGGCCCGTCGACGCCGTCGCCGGTGGCGTCCGGGTCGTAGCGGTGGACCAGGGCGCCCCCTTCGCCGAGCCGGGCCTGGATGTGGTCGAGGGTGCCGAGCACGCGCGGGTCGCGGCAGTCGAGGAAGCCGACGAGCGGCACCCGCAGCAGCGACGCGTCGGCGTCGGGCGAGCCGTACGACTGCGTGAACGCGCCGATCTCCCGGTCGAAGCCGCGCGTGAGGATCTCGTCGCGGGCGGCGTCGCGCTCGCGCCGCCACGCGTCGATCGGGGCGCCGGTCGAGCCCGTGGCCTCGGCCAGCCTGACGGCGCGGTCGAAGCACACCCAGGCGTACAGGGTGGTGTAGGTCCAGTGGCGCGGGTTGTGGCGCACCTCCCAGGGGCCGTCGCCGGGTTCGCGCCAGCGGGCCGCGCACTGGTCGACGAGCCGCCACAGGCTGTCCAGCTCGTCGCCGGTGAGGTCGCCGGTGACGTCGTGGTAGGCGAGGGCGGCGTCGAGCACGTGGCCGTAGCCGTCGAGCTGGTGCTGGTGGAAGCCGTCGTTCCCGACGCGGACGGGCCGCGACCCGGCGTAGCCGTCGAGGTGGCCGAGCGTCGTCTCCCGGGCGACCTCGCCCCCGTCGACGGCGAACATGGGCGGCAGCCGGTCGTGGCAGCTCGCGCACCGGTCGAGCACGAACCGCAGGTAGCGGCCCGCCTCCTCGCGGTGGTCCAGGCGCAGCAGCGCGAGGACGGTGAGCGCGCAGTCGCGCTGCCAGGCGTAGCGGTAGTCCCAGTTGCGCGGGCCGCCCGGCCATTCGGGCAGCGACGTGGTGGGGGCGGCCAGCAGCGCCCCGGTCTCGTCGTACAGCAGGCCGCGCAGCACCACCGCGCTCTGCCGCACCTCGGCCGCGCCGACGCCGGAGTAGCCGGACCGGGCCGACCAGGACCGCCACGACCGTACGGTCTCGTCGAGGAGCGCGTGGGCGTCGGCGGGGGCGCGCTCGCCGGTGTAGGCGAGCGTGAACGCCACGGACTCGCCCTCGCGCAGCGACGCCTCCGGCGGGCCGGTGAGGACCGCCCCGTCGTCCTCCACGAGCGTGTCGTCGCGCCGGGTCCAGCGGGCGTCGCGGGTGGCGTAGCCGGGCCTGGCCAGCACGCGGGAGCGGACGAGCGCCCGGCCGCGCTCGCAGGTGGCGAGCCGGACCAGCCGGTGGACGGGTTCGAGGCCGCCGTCGCCGGTGGTGGCGAGGAAGTCGTGCACGGCCACGACGCCGTCGGGGCCCTCCCAGCGGGTCCGCAGCACCAGCGTCTCGTCCAGGTAGCGGCGCTCGCGCACCGAGGCGCCGTCGACGGTCAGCTCCCACGCGCCGCCGCCGCGCCGGTCGAGCAGCCTGGCGAACAGGCTGGGCGCGTCGAAGCGCGGCGCGCACATCCATTCGACGGCGCCGTCCGGGCCGACGAGGGCGCCGGTGTGGCAGTCGGACAGGAAGGCGTACGCGCCGATCGGCGGACAGTCGCTCATCGTCCCCTCATCCCCGCCGCGGCTCCCGAGTCGGCAGGTCAGGGCTGCCCGGAGGGCTCGGCGGCTAAACCGGGCGGGCCGCCCGCGCCCCGCAGGCCGTGCTCGGCGGCGAGCTGCTGCGGGGACACGCCGTCGAGCAGCCGGTCGAGCTCGCCCATCAGGAAGCCGCACTCACGCACCGGATGCTCGGTGGGGCAGTCGAGGGCGTGCCGCAGCACCTCCTGGGCGGTCCGGGCGCGGGAGACGAGCGCGTCCAGCGCGGCCAGCGTGCCGGTGACCTCCTCCCGCCAGCGCGCTCCCGGCGCGTCCAGCACCGCGCCCGCCGTGTCGAGCGGGATGCCGAGAAGCTGCGCCGTCCGCAGGAAGGCCAGCCGGCGCAGCTCCTCGACGCCGTAGACGCGCCTGCCCTGCCTGCGGCCCACCGGCCGCACCAGCCCGCGTTCGTCGTAGTAGCGCAGCGCGGAGGCGTTCAGGCCGAGCCGCCGGGCCGCCTCACCGATCGGGATCAGGTCCATGTCTCCCATTTGACTTCAACCCGGCTTGAACCGCTTGGCTGAATTCATGCCAACCACGACATCCTGGATCGACGGCCGTTCCTACGACTCGCCCTTCACACACCCGGTGGGGTGGGTGGGCCGGATGGCGGGCCGGTTCATGCTCTGGACGAATCGGCACCAGAAGGAGATCCTGCCCCTGGTCGCCGCCGGGCCCGGGCAGCGGGTCCTGGAGATCGGCTACGGCGCGGGCGGCCTGGCCCGCCTGCTCTGCGCGACGGGCGCGCGGGTGTGCGGCGTCGACCCGTCACCCGACATGCGCCTGCTCGCCGCCCGCCGCGCGCCCGCCGCCGACCTGCGGCTCGGCACCGCCTCCGACACCGGCTTCCCCGACCGGGCGTTCGACCGGGTCGTCTCGGTCAACACCGTGGCGATCTGGCCGGAGCTCGCCCCGGCCGTGCGCGAGCTGCACCGCGTCACCCGGCCGGGCGGCCGGGCGCTGATCGCCTGGCACGGCGGCTCCGCGCCGTCCCGGGTGGCGCGCGGCCTGCGCATGTCCGCCGCCGGCCTGGAGCGGGTACGGGCCGCGCTCGGCGACGTGTTCCACCGGGTGGACCGGGAGGAGCTGTCCGGCCTCACGGTCTTCGTCGCTCACCGATAGTCGATCACACGCTCGCTCCTGCCAGGATAGACCATGACGAGGACGTGCTGCGGGGTCCACGCCTCCCAGTCGGGCTCGCGGTAGTGCACCCGGACCCGGTAGCGGCCCGCGCCCCGGACGGCCAGGTTCGGCAGCCCCTCCCCGGACATGGCCTCCACCAGCTCCAGCACCCCGGTCGGGCTCTCATAGCCCAGCTCCACGACCCGGTCCCAGCCCTTGGTCTCGACCGGCGGCCGGCGGTCGTACGCCTCACCGGTCAGGCAGTTGGTGTAGTCGGAGTGGGTGGTGATCAGCAGGTGGCCGCGCCGGGCGGCCACGAGCCCGTCGTCCTGGGCCCTGTTCAGCAGGTCGTCGTCCAGCGCGTCCTCGGTCTCGACGGCCTCCATCACGCCGTAGTCGGTCAGCATGCGGTCGTGGGCCACGCGTACCGGCCTGATCCTCGGCCGGTGCCTGGCACGGTCGCACACGGCCTGTTCGGCGGCCTCCTCCGCCTCCCAGGCGGCCTGGTCGGCGGCCTGGGCACGCCGCAGCACGTCGGCCGCCGGCGGGCAGATCGGGGCGATGGCGTACGCCTCCGTGGGCTCGCCGCGGAAGGCCGCGCACCGCTGCCGCCCATAGGCGAGGGCGAGGTGGTCGCCCACCTTGGTGAACCTGCCGTCCTGGCGCAGCCCGCAGAGGTAGGCGCCCGTGCCGGACTCGCAGCCGCCGGTCGTGATGGGCCCCGGGGTCAGGTCGGCGGCGGGGAGGAACGCCAGCGCCCCCAGGGCCGTCGCTCCCGCCACACCCCGCCGGAACCACCGCGAACGCACCATCCGGCGCGTCCGGAGCCTGGGACCGCGCGCGGCGACCAGCACGCAGAGGGCGGCGATCGTGGGCGCGACGTCGTTCCGGAGGAAGAAGCGCGCTCCCTCGACGCCGCCCCACATCTCCAGGCACTGCCGGTCGATCGCCATGTCCACACCGAACGCGATCAGGCCGTGGCCGTACAGGAGCAGGGTCACCACCGCGGTCACCCGGGCCAGCACCCGCCCGATCCGGGGCCGCCCCAGCCGGGTCGTCAGCCAGTGCGCCCCGAAGGCCGCCACGATCAGCGGCGCCGCGTTGTACCAGAGCAGCGGCACCCGTTCCACCAGCGGCCACACCCTGTCCGGGACCTCCCAGCGCAGGTCGGCGCCGGGGCAGAACCCGCTGGAGAAGTACCCGAACGCCAAGGTCTCCCCGGTCAGCGACAGCAGGTAGGCGACCCCCGCCGCCGTCGCCGTCAGCGCGGCCGACCACCATAATCGTGATCTTCGAGTCATGCCCCCAGAACTTACCCCGCGACCCCGACAAGCCCGCCGTCCACGACGAGGTCCTGGCCGGTGATGTACGAGGCGTCGTCGGAGGCCAGGAACGCCACGGCCGCCGCCACGTCCTCCGAGCGCCCCAGCCGCCCGAGCGCCACCTGGGCCGTGGCCGCCGCGGCGGCGTCGTCGTCCATGGCGCCCCGGAACATGGGCGTGTCGATGTATCCGGGGCTGACCGAGTTGACGCGGATGCCGCGCCCGCCGAGGTCGGCCGCGAGGGTGCGGGCCAGGTTGTGCACGGCGGCCTTGGTGGCCGAGTAGACGGACGCGATCGCCAGCCCGCGATGGAGGGTCCAGGAAGCGTTGATCACCACGGAGGCGCCCGCGCCCATCAGCGGCAACGCCTTCTGCACGGTGAAGAACACGCCCTTGAAGTTGACGTCCACGGAGGTGTCGAAGTCCGCCTCGGTGAGGTCGGCGCTGGGGGCGAAGATGCCGACGCCCGCGTTGGCCACCACCACGTCCAGCCGCCCGAACCGCTCGGCGATCCGGCGCATCAGCTCGTCACGGTCTCCCGCGCTCGCCACGTCGCCGCGTACCGCGAGCACCCGGTCGCCGCCGTCGAGCTCCTTGACCGCCTGTGCCAGCCTGTCGTCGTCGCGGCCGGTGACGACCACGCTCGCCCCCTCGTCCAGGAGCCGCTTCGCCGTCGCCAGTCCCATGCCGCTCGTCGCGCCCGTGACCAGCGCGACCTTGCCGTCAAATCGTGTCATGGCTCGATTGTCGGGCGGCCCGGCGGACCCATCCAGACGCGGCTCAGCCTAGGTCTGGCACCACCAGTCAACCGGCCAGCCGCACCTGGCGGACGAGCAGGGTCAGCTTCTCCTCGGTGCCGGTGCCGGGCTGCGGGTTGTGCAGGAGCAGCCGGTGGTCGGGCCGGCCGGGCACCGGGACGCCGGTGAACTCGAAGACCAGCTCGCCGACCTCCGGGTGGGTGATCACCTTGACGCCCTGCGCGGTCTCGCCGACCTCGTGCTCGGCCCACAGCGCGGCGAACTCGGGGCTGGACTCCGACAGGTGGGCGGCCAGCCGGCCGAACTCCGGATCGTCCGGGTAGCGGGCCATGTCCCACCGGAACTGCCGCACCACGCCCGGCGCACCGGCGGCCCAGTCGCGGAACGCCGCCCGGTGGCGGAGGCTGGTGAAGAAGGCGATCAGGCAGTTGCGGTCCTCGTCCGCGTAACCGAACACGGCCCGCGCGGCGTCGTTGACGGCGGCGAAGTTCCAGTGCCGGTCGAGCACGTACGCGGGCCGGGGCGACCACGCCTCCAGCACCCGCAGCAGCTCCTCGCGCAGCGGCTGACCGTCGTCGCCGGCCTCGCGGGGCGGCGGGTTGAGCCCGGCCAGCAGGTAGAGGTGCTCGCGTTCCATGGCGCCCAGCCGCAGCGCCCGGCTGACGGCGTCGAGCACGTCCCCGGACACCTGGATGTCGCGCCCCTGTTCCAGCCACGTGTACCAGGACACGCCGACGCCGGCGAGCACCGCGACCTCCTCGCGTCGCAGTCCGGGGGTCCGGCGCCGGCCGCCGCCGGGCATTCCGACCTCCTCGGGGGTCAGCCGGGCCCGCCGCGACCTGAGGAAGTCGCGCAGCTCCTCGCGCCGCCGCTGCTCACCGGCGGAGTGCAAAGGGGACATTCCTCAACCCTAACCGCGCACGGCGGCGACCAGCCGCATCCCGCCCCAGAGCAGGGCGGCGAGCACCGCGACGAGCAGGTATTCGATGGCCGGGATGCGCACCACCTCGTCGAGGCTGCCCCAGCCCCGCACCGCGTAGACGGCCACGACGGCGGCCACGTAGCCGGCGGCGAGCGCCCAGCGGGCCGGGACGCCGAGGCCGAGCCCGTGCATCTGGGTGAGGACGAACACGCCGAGGAAGCCGAACAGGAACATCGGCCACAGCCCGCCGGGCCCGGTGCTCATGACGGCGACCAGCGTGCCGTGCGCGGCGACCAGCAGCTCCAGGGTGAGCGTCCACCAGCGGTTCGTGTGGGCCCGGGTCAGGAAGAGGCTGCCCTGGAGCAGCAGCAGGAACATGTAGAAGAACCCGATCAGGTGCCCGCTGGTGGTCTCCATCGGGTGGTACCAGAACGTGTAGACGGCGGCCCAGCTGAACAGGTAGCCGTGGTAGCGGCGGGCGAAGTCGACGACCCCGGCGGAGATGGGCGCGGGCCGGCCGGCGAACAGGCCGCGGCGGCGGTTCTCCATGAGCAGGACCACGACGAGCAGCAGCACCACCGAGCCCTGCGAGCTGAAGATCGACACGTCCTGGGCGAGGCCGTCGTAGAACACCTGGGTCTGGAGCTGGTGCAGCACGATGAAGCCGAAGTTGACCGCCAGCGCCACCACGTTGACCCGGTGGAGGCCGGAGGTGTAGCGGCGGACGCGGGTCTGCGCGTAGTAGATGACGCCCCAGAGCGCGAGCTGGTGTCCGGCGTAGCCGAGCCAGGCCGACAGGCGGGTCCAGACGGTCGGCTCGGGCAGCTTCCAGTAGTACCAGGCCGCGCCCTGGTCGGGCAGCAGCTCGACCTGGAGGCGCTGCCCCGCCACCCAGATCAGGCCCGTCAGCACGGCGCTGGCCACGACTCCCCAGAGCACGACCCGATTGCTCAGCATGCTGAACATTATGAACTACGGGACAATGTGCCGGTGGACGAGGGAGAGGCGATCCGCGGCGACATCGCCGCCTGGCCGACCGGGCGCCTGCTGTCGGTGGCGGCCCGCGTCGTGGAGGGGCGCTTCCACGCGTTCCTGGAGGCGCACGGCCTGACCCACGCCGGGCTGATCGCCCTGCACCACCTGGCGGCAGGCCCGCTCTCCCAGCGGGAGATCGCGGCGCTGTGCCGGGTGACCGACCAGACGATGAGCCGCACCGTCGAGCACCTGCGCCAGGCCGGCCATGTCGAGCGCCACCCCGACGACCGCGACCGCCGCCGCATGCTCGTCCGGATCACCGAAGCGGGCGCCGGCGCACTGGCCGCCGCCCGCCACGAGGAACGCGCCTCCGAGCACCTGATGGGCGCCCTGGACGACTACGACTGGTTCCGCGAGCAGTTGATCAAGCTGATCGCAGCCGGCTGACCACCGGGAGCCGATGGGCGTCGGCCGCCCACAGCGCGATCGCGATGTAGAGCACCTGCTCCGGCACGCGCAGCCACAGGGGCGAGGCGTCCGGCACGTCGGCGACGGCGGCGTAGACGTTGGCCGGCAGCACCAGCAGGAAGAACAGGGCCAGGCAGAGCCCCGCGGCCCGCCGGGTGGCGCCGAGGACGAGCCCGGCCGCGCCCGCCAGCTCCAGCACGCCCGTCGCGTACACCATGAAGCTCGGGAACGGGACGAACGGCGGCATCATGGCGACCATCGACGCGTGGTTGGGCATGAACGTGACGCCCGCCGGGACGAAGTGGGCGCTGGCGGTGAGGACGAGCATGACCGCGAGCCCGTGCGCCGCGCTGACCTTCCAGGTGGCGAAGCGGCGGACGCCGAGCGCACCCAGCAGCCTGAACAGCAGGAGCGCCCCGACCAGGACGCCGATGACGATGAACATGATCGATCCTCCTTTTGGATAGTGACACTATCCAGTTGTTGGCTAGATAGTAGCACTATCCAAAAGGGAGGAACAAGGGATCAGGAGATGCTGCGGCCCTCCACGGCGTCGAGCAGCAGCGGGGAGGCGCCGGCGTCGCCGCGGACGCCGAAGCCGTAGCGGTAGCCGGCCCGCACGTCCGGGTCCGACAGCTCGGGCAGGTGCTCCAGCGTCGCCACGGTGACCAGCTCCCAGCCCGATCCGGTGTCGGCGTACATGGCGGCCCGGTCACCCACCAGCGACAGCGCGAACCGGCCGCCGTCCGGGATCGTCACGCCCTGCTTGATGCCGAACACCGCCAGTCCGCCGGGCACCTGCGGCCCGCGCACCTCGAAGCCGGCGAACTTCTGCGTGTTCACGTAGAAGGCCACCACGTCCGTTTTGCCGTCCTTGACGAGGCCCGTGTAGACGGTGTCCATGTCGGTGGAGTCGCCCTGGAACTTCCGGATGGTGATGGCCGTGCTGAACGCCGGGTTGCGCGGCGACACGCCCGACGACAGCAGCCCGAACCAGCCCGCCGTCGCGTTGCCCGCCGACAGCACGCCGTCCGCGTAGCTCACCCGCGGCAGCTCCTTGTTCTCCGGCTCCACCCGGTGCACCTGGTAGTCGCCGGCCGTGTCGAAGCCGTCGGCCAGCTCCTGGTTGGCGAAGGCGTCGGGCGCGGGCGGCACGTAGCCGGCCTCCGGCGGCAGCCGGAACGTCACCCGGTGCTCCTGCCGCAGGTAGGACGCGCACACGACCGGATACTCGCCGTCGGCGGGCCCGTACGCGGTCAGCTTGGTGTCGAACGTGCGGCTCGCGCCGGCGCGCAGGCCGGTGACGCGCAGCGCCGCCGGGTCGACGGTGACGCCGTCGCAGGCCGTGAGCCTGACCTGGCCGGCCATCGGCAGCACGTCGCGGTTGGTCACGGTGAAGGTGACCGTGGAGCCGACCAGGCCGCGCTCGGCCGTGGCGGCGGTGATCTCGACGTTGCGCCGGTCCGGGGCGGGCAGCGCGGCGGCGGCCAGGCTGAGCCTGTCGATCTCGTACGAGCCGGCCCAGTCGGAGCCCACTGAGCCGCGTACCCACACCTTGACGCGGGAGATCGCGTCACGCGGGGCCCAGCGGGACAGGTCGAGCGTGAGCCTGTTCCAGCCGCGCGCGGGGTCGATCGCGCCCACGCCTTCTGCCACGGCGCCGTCGCGCCCGTACACGCGGATCTTGGCGGAGAACGCGTTGCCCGGCTTGAAGCCGTCGTCGGCGCTGTCCGGCACCCGGATCGACACCGAGAGCCGCGCGGTGCGCGAGGCGTCGAGCGGCTTGCCGAACAGCACGTCGGCGCCCTTGTACGACTTCGCGTACTGGGACCAGCCGGGCAGGTCGCGGTCGAAGCGGACGCGCAGCGCGTGCCCGCCGTCGGCGGCCACCCGCTCCACCGCGGCGGCGTTGTCCGAGGGCCGCCAGCCGTCCGTGCCGGTCTCGAAGCCGGAGATCACCCGCTCGGCCACCGGCTTGGCGTCGAGCTGCGCGCCGACCGTCACCGGCGGCTTGCGGACCGCCAGCTCGGCCGGGTCGAACCCGGGAATGACGTCCTTCCAGTCGGAGATCCCGATGATCTCCTTGGCGAACTCGGTCACCTCCAGCGACCGCGCGGTGTCGATGGCGGCGAACACCTCGTGCACCGGCTTGCGCTCGCCCGCGTTGGACGGCGAGGCGTGCTCCTCGTCCCACGTCCACAGGCCGAGCCGCAGCCCGCCCTCCTGCTTGTGGTCGACGTGCCGGTGCAGGATGAACGAGTCGATCCCGTCGGCGAAGGCGACCTTGTAGTAGGCGTAGGCATAGGCCGCGGCCTGGAGCCTCAGCTCCTTCGCGGTGTAGTCCTGCGAGTTCAGGCCCTGCTCCGACAGGATCACCCGCCGTCTCTCACCGCCGTACGTGAGGTGCTCCTGGGCGAGGTAGCGCGGCAGCAGCTCGATGTTCTTGAACGTGATCCGCATCGTGTCGAAGCTGTCCGTGGCGGTCTTGTCCTGCCAGAACGCCGGATTGAACAGGTTCTCCGGATACGGGTGGTAGGCGATGTGCCAGTCGAAGTCTCCCTGCCTCTTGGTCAGCGCGTTGAGCCCGTCGACCACGTCGCGGCCCTTGTAGGTGTACTTCGGGTCGTCGTTGGCCGCGCCGGTCCAGAAGTGCGTGAGCGAGGTGTAGACGCGGGCGGCGGCGTCGGACTTGCGCACGGCCTGCCAGGTCAGCCGCATCGCACGGGTGTACTGGTCGAGGAAGACGTCACGGTCCTGCGGGCCCATGTTGTACCAGAACTGCTGGGCGTCGATCTCGTTGCCGACGATCCAGCCCCACGCCCTGCCGTACTGGCCGTCGGCCCGGCTGTAGCGCTGGGCGAAGAACTCCATCGCGGCGGTGAAGTGCGCCTCGCCCTCGGCCGTCTTGGTGTTGAACGCGTAGACGGTGCCCTTGCCGAGCTCGGCGTCGGGGTGGATGAGCGTGCGGGCGGCCGAGTTCGGCGCGGTGCTGTTGTAGACCAGCACGATCAGGTTGACCAGGACGCCGTTGTCCGACAGCGGTTTGACCTGGGAGTCCACCCCGGCGACGGCGCCCCGGTCGAAGTAGTAGGTCCTGCCCTGCGAGACGAACTCGATGGTGTTGCCCGGCGCGCCGGGGCCGGACATCATGACCGAGTCGAGGGCCAGGTTGATGCCCGCGTGCTGGACGCCGATCTCCTCGGCGTCGTCGGTCATCTGCACCTGCAGACCCTTTTTGGACGAAATTTCGGGATAAGGGGTCTGGCTGGTGGGCCGGAACGTCAGCTTGTCGGCGTAACGCACCTCGCCCAGCGGCCCGTCCGCCCCCACCGCGACGAACTTGTCGTGCAGCCGGTCCTGCTCCCCCTCCATCCGGGGCACCTCGACGCGGAACTCGCCCGCCTCGACGCTCGCCACCGGCTCCTCACCCTCGTGGCCGTCCTGCCAGGTGTCCAGCGCGTACAGCCGGGCGGGCCCGGAGGCGGTGCCGGTGACGGTGACCGTGCTCTCGCCGACCTCCACCCCGGTCACCCCGGTCACCTCGGCAGCCGCCGCCCGCGCGGGCAGGCCGGCGAACAGCATCGGCACGGCCAGCGCGAAGGCCGTCAATAAGCGCAGCATCCCATCTCCTCCTATTTCGCCCAGTCCTCGTCGCCCCAGGCGTTCTTCTTGATGCCGGCCTCGACGCCGCGGTCCCACCACTTCGCCAGGTCGTCCAGCTCCTCCTCCAGCGACCGCTCGCCGAGCAGGTAGCCGTCGAACACGTCGCGGAACGAGGTCCCCTCGGGCCCGCCGGGCAGCCCGGTGACCCGGAACGTCTTGCCCCACTCGCCCTCCAGCAGCCCGGCGGTCTCGGGCGACGGCTCGACGCCCTCGATCGCGGGCAGGCCGCCGGTCGCGTCCAGCCACGGCTTGATCGCCGGGGAGCTCATGTACTGCAGGAACTTGACCGCCGCCGCGTACTTCTCGCCCTTGACCGTCGACGGGATCATGTAGCTGGTGCCGCCGATCGAGGCGCCGTAGCGGGCCGGGGCGTCGCTCGACAGCGGCGTGGTGGCCTTGGTAATGGTCGGGAACGGCATCGTGGCCAGCGGGAACTTCGCGTCCGCCTTCAGCGCCTCGACGGCGAAGTCGGTGCCCCACGACATGGCCGCCTTGCCGGCCACGAAGTCGCGGTAGCCGACCGTCGCGCCGCCGTCGGCCACGCCCGTCCAGTTGGGCGTGCCGCAGTCGAAGAACTCCTTGTAGAGCTTGAGCGCCTCGGCGACCTCGGGCGTCTTCGTGCTGAGCGTGCCCTCCTTGATCGCCTTGCTGAGCGACTTCTCCGTCACCAGGGGCGCGACGGTGGCCTTGCCGGGCTTGCCGGTGGCGTCGAAGAAGTTCCACTCCTCGTGGTACTTGTCGACGAGCTGGGTGCTGATCGACTCCCAGGTCCAGCCCACGGCCATGCCGCCCTTGTCGAGCGCGACCGGGTCGTAGCCGGCGTCCTTCAGCTTCTTGCAGGCGCTCCTGAAGTCCTCCCAGGTGGCCGGCGGCCCGTCGAGGCCGGCCTTGGCGAAGGCGTCCTTGTTGTAGAACAGGCCGATCGCGACCAGGTTGAACGGGATGTACTCCAGCTTCCCGCTCTCCTTGCTGAGCGCCTTGGCGACGCCGGGGCCGAAGTAGTCCTTCTTGAACACGTCGAGCCAGCGCTGGTTGCCCGGCACGTACGGGTTGGGCTTCTGGAGCTCGGCGTCGAGGGCGTGCACCTCGTGCGCCTTGTGCGGCGGCTGGTTGAAGACGAGTTCGGGCGCGGTTCCGGCGGCGAGCTGGGTGGTGATCGTCTGGGAGAAGCCGTCGAGGGGCAGCACCTGGGTCCTGACCTCGATGCCGGGCTCGCGCTTCTCGAAGGAGTCGACGATCGCCTCCCAGGCGGGGCCGAAGGTGCTGCCGCTGGAGTTCCACTGGTTGGGGCCGGCCAGGGTGATCGTGACCTTGCCGTCGGCGCCGGTCGCGCCCTTGTCGCCGGTGCCCAGCAGGCCGCAGCCTGTCAGGGCGAGCAGCATGGCGGCGCCCGCCAGCCCGCTCTTGGGGGGTGTTCTCATGAGAGCTGGGTCCTTTCGTGGTTGATACGTTTCAAACAACCGCATGACCTCACTTGCCGGAGACGATGCCGCCCTGGATGCCGGCCAGGAACCACTTCGACAGGAACGTGAACAGCGCCAGCAGCGGCAGGCTGGCCAGCACATATCCGGCGAACAGCGGCCCCCACTGCTGCACGTTCTGGTTGGCGAAGAACGCCAGGCCGGCCGGGATCGTCCGGAACTCGTCGGTCTGCACGGTGAGCAGCGGCCAGAAGTAGTCGTTCCACACGCCCAGCACGGTCATCAGCGCCACCGTGCCGATCACCGGCCGGGCCAGCGGCAGCATGAAGGCCAGGAACAGGCGGACGCCGCCGGCCCCGTCCACCCGCGCCGCCTCGAAGATCTCCTCGGGGATCTGCGCCATGTAGGTGCGCATGATGACGATCCCGAACACCGTGTTGCCGGTGACGTGCGGAATGATCAGCACCAGCCGGCTGTCCAGGATGCCCAGGTCGCGCATCAGCACGAACAGCGGGATCAGGCTGGTGATCGACGGCACCATGAGCAGCGCCGCGATCAGCCCGAACAGCGCGCCGCGCCCCGGGAAGCGGTAGCGGGCGAAGACGAACGCGGCGGCGGGGGCCAGCACCAGCGTGCCCGCGATGGCCAGCCCCGCCACCACGAACGAGGTGAACAGGTACGGGCTGACCTGCTCCCAGGCCACCGCGTAGTTGTCCAGGTGGACCGGCCAGGCCGGCGACCAGTAGCTGGCGAAGAACTGCTCGTTGTCCTTGACCGAGGCGGCCAGCATGAACAGGTACGGGAACAGCCCGGCGAAGGCGAGCACCGACAGCGCCGCGCCCGCCACCAGGTTGGTCCTGCGCGTGCGGCTCACGCTCCCGCCTTCCTGCCGAGAACCAGCGAGACCAGGCTCACGCCGAGCGTCAGCGCGAACAGCACGGTGCCGAGCGTGGCGGCGTAGCCCCAGCTCGTGTCCAGGAAGGCGGCGTCGAGCATGCGCAGCACCGGCACCTGGGTGGCGTTGTCGGGGCCGCCCTTGGTCATGATGTGCGCTTGCATGCCGTACTGGAGCACCGAGATCACCGCCAGCACGAACAGCAGCTTCACGTCGCGCAGCATCATCGGCAGGTCGATGCTCCAGAAGCGGCGCAGCCGCCCGGCCCCGTCGACCTCGGCGGCCTGGTAGATCTCCGCGGGCACGTTCTGCAGGGCCGACAGGAAGACCAGGAACGGCAGGCTCGCCACCCAGGGGAAGCCGATCGTCATCAGCGCGACCAGCGCGGTGTCGGGGTCGCCGATCCAGTTGGCGGCCACCCCGTCCAGTCCCACCGCGCGCAGCAGGCTGTTGATGACGCCGTCGCGCGGGTCGTACATGAACTGCCACAGCAGCACGTTGACCACCGCGGGGAAGGCGAGCGGGAGGATGAGCAGCGTGCGGAAGACGAAGCGCAGCCGCTCGCTCGACAGCGACATCACCAGCTCGGCGGCCAGCAGCGGGAACACCCACATGAGCGTGACGGCCCAGACGAAGATGACGCCGATGTTGCGGAACGAGGCCCACCACAGGTCGTCGCCGAGCATCGTGAGGTAGTTCTCGAAACCGACGAAGGGCGACTCGAAGCCCGGCCGCCACTCGAAGAGCGAGTGGACCATGCCGTTCAGCGCGGGGTAGTACGCGAACGCCGCGAGCAGGGCGAACGTGGGGAGGAGAACAAGATAGACGCCCCACGGGAGCCGGCGGCGCGCCTTTGTGCTGGTCACGATGGAACTGCCTCTCACCTTGCCGTGTCCTGCGTTGATTTGAACGTTTCAGACACGTTTCGAGTCTCGCGATCCCCTCTATTTGTGTCAATAGCCTGGGATAACGGTTTGTTCACCGTGGCTGCCTCAAACCCGACATTTCGGGATGTACGGGCGGCCACGGTGAAACGTTAAAACGTCCGGAACGCGTACGTGCCGGAGCCCACCCGGAAGACCGACCCGCCCTCGTCACCGGGCCGGTCGAACAGCACGCCCGGCGACTCCGCCACGGGCGCCCCGCCCTCGCTCACCCGCTCGGGCGACGCCGGCACGTGCACCTCGCCGCGCGTGCCGGGCGGCAGCACCACGTCCAGCGCGAAGCCGTCGTCCCCCTGCCGCCAGGCGACCTCCACCCGGCCGTGCCGGGTGCGGTGCGCGGTGCGCGCCCACGTGATGCCGCCGCCGGGGCGCGGGCGCACCACGACGTCGGCGTAGCCGGGCGATCCGGCGGCCAGCCCTCCGACCGTCCGGTACATCCAGTCGCCGACGGCCCCGTACGCGTAGTGGTTGAAGGAGTTCATGCCCGGGTCCTGCAACCCCCGGTGGTGGCTCCAGGAGTCCCAGCGCTCCCACATCGTCGTCGCGTCGCCGTGCACGACCGGGTAGAGCCACGACGGGAACGTGTCCTGCGTCAGCAGCCGGTACGCCACGTCCAGCCGCCCGGTCGAGGTGAGCGCGTCCAGCAGGAACGGCGTGCCGAGAAAGCCCGTCGACAGGTGGCCGCCGCGCGCCTCGACGTCGCCGGCCAGCCGCGCGGCGGCCCTGGGCAGTTCGTGCTCCTCCAGCAGCCCGGCCGTGATGGCCAGCACGTACGCGGTCTGCGTCCCGCTCGCCACCACGCCGGGCCCCTCGACGAAGGCCGCGCGGAACGCCTGCCGGACGCGCCCGTACAGCTCCAGGCAGGCCCGCTCGTCCTCGTCCCGGCCGAGCGCGGCGGCGAGCCCGGCGAGCTGCCGCGCCGACAGCGCGAAGATCGCGGTGCCGACGAGCCGCTTGGGCGTCTCGGCGCCGATCGACAGCCAGTCGCCGAACCCCTCCTCGGGGAAGACGCCGCTGTCGGAGCGCTGCTCCAGGTACGCCAGCCAGCGCAGCATCGGCTCGAAGCAGGCGGCGACCACCCCGGCGTCACCGCGCAGCCGGTGCAACGCCCACGGCAGCATCACCAGCGCGTCGCCCCAGCCGGGCGAGCCCGCCTCCTTGGCGTTGGACGACAGCCCGCGCCCCGACAGCACGTCGGGCGCCACGTGCGTGACCGCGCCGTCGTCGGCCTGCGCGTCGACCACGTCGGCCAGCCAGCTCCGCAGGAAGGCGGCGGCGTCGTAGTTGAACAGCGCGGTGGGCGCGAACGCCCAGATGTCGCCGGTCCAGCCCAGCCGCTCGTCACGCTGCGGGCAGTCGGTGGGGACGGCCACGAAGTTGCCCCGCTGCCCCCACACGATGTTGCGCTGCAGCTTGTCCAGCCGCTCGTCGGAGCAGGCGAACTCGCCCGCGGGCTCCATCGCGGCGTGGGCCACCCGGGCGGTGAGCTCCGCCGGGGCCTCGCGCAGCCCCGACACCTCGACGTAGCGGAAGCCGTGGAAGGTGAAGCGCGGCTCGAACGTCTCCGCCCCGTCGCCGCGCGGCAGGAACTCGTCCGTCGCCCGCGCCGAGCGCAGGTTGGCCAGGTGCAGCCCGCCCTCGTGGTCGAGCACCTCGGCGTGGCGCAGCACCACCGGCCGGTCGCGCCCGGCGCGGCCGGTCAGCCGGACCCAGCCGACCAGGTTCTGCCCGAAGTCGGCGATCCACACGCCCGGCCGCCGCTCCCACACGGCCACGGGCTCCAGCTCCTCGTGCACCCGGATCGGCGGCGCGACGGCGGCGGTCAGGCGGCCCGAGGGCGGGCTCACCGGCACCGCCGGCGCCCAGCCGGAGTCGTCGAACCCGGCCGCCGTCCAGCCGAGCGGCTCGGCGGCCAGGTCCTGCCGCTCGCCGTTCTGCAGGTCGGCGTAGCGGATCGCGCCCGACCCGGCCCGCCAGTCGCGATCGGTGCACAGCCGCGTCACGCTGCCGTCGTCGTGCAGGATCTCCAGCTCGGCGCGGAAGGCGAGCCGCCTGCCGTACTGGAAGGACCCGAACCAGCTGATGTGGCCCGCGTACCAGCCGTCGGCCAGGACCGCGCCGATCGCGTTGCGCCCCTCCGACACCAGCGCCGTCACGTCGTAGGTCTGGTACGTGACGCGGTGGCGGTAGTCGGTCCAGCCGGGGGCCAGGTGGTCGGCGCCGACCCGGGTGCCGTTCAGGTGCATCTCGTAGACGCCGAGCGCGGTGGCGTACAGCCTGGCCCGGCGCACCGGCGACGGCACGCCGAACTCGCGGCGCAGGTAGGGGCTGGGCCGGTCGCCGATCGGCTCGCGGCCGTGCGGCGGGTCGCCGTGCAGGCCCGCCTCCTCGGCCAGCGACCACCCGGAGTCGTCGTAGCCCGGCTGCTCGAACCCGTCGCCGGGCTCGTCGCTCGCCCGCCACCGGCCGCCGGACGTGACGGTCACCGCGCTCTCCCCGGCCACCGGCACGAGCTGCGGCAGCACCGGCCGGCCCTCGACCACGACCTCCAGCCGCACGCACAGCCCGGACCCGTCAGCCCTGATCGCGAGCACGTTCTCGCCCGGGGCGACCAGGTCCCCGGCCTCGGCCACGAACGCGCCGTCACGCGTCTCCCCCGCGACCGGCTCGCCGTTCAGGTACGCCTCGACCGCCGTGCCGCCGCCGATCACCAGCGACGCCGACAGCGGCCTGGCCCCGCCCGGCACGGTGAACCGGGTCCGGAACGCCCCGCTCTCCGACGGCGACGGGCCGAGCGGCCCGGCCACCCAGACGCGCGGCACGTTCTCCAGCGACGGCAGGCGCTCCGAGCCGGGCACGGAGGGTGTGCCGATCCAGCCGGCCGTCCAGTCGCCGGCGTCGCCCAGCCCGGTCTCGAACCAGTGCGCCGGGCTCCACGCCGACCACGCGCCGCTCTCGTCGGCCACCCTGACCCGCCAGTGGTAGCGGGTCCGCGGCCGCAGCTCCGTCCCGCCGTACGGGATGTCGTACGTCGCGGCCGAGGTCACGTCGCCGCTGTCCCAGACCAGCTCGGCCCCGTCGTCCACCGGGTCGCCCTCGCGCGCCACGATCAGCCGGTACGCGCTCTGCGCCCGCCCGCGGCCGGGGCCGGTGAGCCGCCAGGAGAAGCCGGGCGCGCGCACGTCCAGGCCCAGGGGCTCGCTCAGCCCTTCCACCCGCGGATCGGTCACGGCGAGATGCATTGGACTCCCAAGCTAGTTGAAACATTTCAATATCTGCGCACCGTAAACAGCCCGAGGTCTCCGCGTCAATGCCCGCTCCCCCAGGCCCAGCCCGACGGCGCGGTCGGCTGAAACATTTCAACAGGTAGACTGGACGCTTCCAGCCAGGTGACCAGAAGGGCTTTCCCCCGGTGACCGACATCCACAGGCCGGCCGAGCGCCGCCGGCTCAGCATGGTCGACGTCGCGGCCCACGCCGGCGTGTCCGTGGGCACGGTCTCCAACGTGCTCAACCGGCCCGAGCTGGTCGCCGAGCCGACGCTGCGCCGGGTGCGCGCCTCCATCAAGGCGCTCGGCTTCGTGCCCAGCGCGCCCGCCCGGCAGTTGCGCGGCGGCTCCGGCCGCTCGGTGGGCGTCATGGTGCGCGACATCGGCAACCCGTTCTTCTCCGAGGTGCTGCCCGGCATCGAGACCAGGCTGTCGCAGGAGCAGCTCCTGCTCGTGCTCTGCAGCTCCGGCGACTCGATCGAGAAGGAAGCCCACTACCTGCAGATCCTGGAGCAGCACCGGGTGCCCGGCATCCTCATCACGCCCGCCGGGCAGGACATCTCCCACCTGGTCGAGCTGCGCCGGCGCGGCATCGGCATGGTGCTGCTCGACCGGCCGGGCGCCGACTCCCAGCTGTGCGCGGTGGCGGTCGACAACGTCCGGGGCGGCGAGCTGGCCGGCGCGCACCTGCTGTCGCTGGGCCACCGGCGCATCGCGTTCCTCAACGGGCCGCCGATCGTGCGGCAGTGCGCCGACCGCAGGGAAGGGCTGGTCAAGGCGGTGCGCGCGGCCGGGCTCGACCCCGACGAGGTGATCACCGAGATCACGCTGCCCGCGCTCACCCCGCGTGAGGGTGAGGCCGCGCTGGAGCGGCTGCCGGCGCGCGGCGGGCCGACGGCGCTGTTCTGCGTCAACGACACGGTGGCGCTGGGCGCGCTGCGCGGGCTGGAGCGGCGCGGCGTCTCGGTGCCGCACGACATGGCGGTCATGGGCTACGACGACGTGGAGTTCGCGGCCTTGCTGTCGCCTGCGCTGACCTCGGTGCGCCAGCCGAAGCACCAGCTCGGCCAGGCCGCCGCCGAGCTGCTGCTGACCGACGCGCGGGGCGACTCGGGCCACTGGCACCAGGAGATCGTCTTCCAGCCGGAGCTCATGGTCAGGGCGTCGACGAGCGGCTAGGCACGTTTCAAAGCCGATCCTCGCAGGAAAACGGGTCTTGCCGGGCCGCCTTCTGGGCGTCATTGTTGAGACGTTTAAATCCAGGAGGTCCCATGCGTTGGCTCGTCGCCTTCCTCTTACTCCTCGTCGCCGCCGTCCCCGCTGACGCCACAGCCGCGTTGCCGTACCCGACCCGCTCCGACTACCGCATCAAGGGCCTCCAGCCGGACTTCTGGCCCGACAAGAACGAAATATCCGGCAACAACGCCGGCGGCGTCGCCATGAACCTCGTCTGGTCCGACTGGGAGCCCACCGTCAGGACCCCGCCGTGCGCCACGGGCGCCCAGGAGTTCGGCGGACGCTGCTACACCGTCAACGCCGCCGTCGACTCCGCCGTCAAGGACTGGACCGCCCGCGGCCTCGTCGTCACCGCCGTCGTCTACGGCACCCCCGCCTGGGCGCGGCAGGGCCGCACCTGCACCCCGCACGCCCCCGGCTTCGAGAAGTTCTGCGTGCCGAACGACCCCGCCGAGTACGGCCGCTTCGCCGGCATGCTCGCCCAGCGCTACGACGGGCAGCACGGCAACGGCCGCATCGCCGACTTCGTCGTCATGAACGAGGTCAACAGCAACATCTGGTTCGACATCGGCTGCGGCCAGGGCACGCCCTGCGACACCACCGCCTGGCTCGACGCGATCGCCGCCACGTACAACGCCGCCTACGACGCCGTCATGGCCCAGCAGCCCACCGCCAAGGTCCTCACCTCGCTCGACCACTACTTCGGCACCGCCTACGACCGGCCCGCCGCGCACGAGGCCATGCTGTCGGGCATGACCGTGCTCAAGGGCCTGGCCGCCCGGGCGGGCAACCGGGCCTGGCGCGTCGCCTACCACCCGTACCCGCCGAACCTGCTGGCGCCGCAGTTCTCCGCCGACGACTTCCCCCGCGTCACCTACGGCAACATCGGCGTGCTCGTGGGCTGGCTGCGGCAGCAGTTCCCCGGCACGCCCTCGGCCTGGCAGGTGCAGCTCACCGAGAGCGGCGTCAACTCCCTGTCGCCCTCGTCGGAGGCCGCCCAGGCCACGCAGCTCTGCAACAGCTTCCGCAACGTCCTCGGCACCCCGGGCATCGAGAGCTACATCTGGCACCGCATGACCGACCACCCGGACGAGACGGCCGCCGGCCTCGGCGTGGGCCTGCGCCGTACCGACGGCTCGGCCAAGCCCGCCTGGGCGACCTGGGCGCTGGCCAACCGCGCCGACCTGTCGCCGCCCCGGCTGTCGTGCGGGTTCGAGCTGCTGCCCCACACCCAGCTCCGGCGCGGCTACGACCCGGCCAAGGGGCACGTGGCCACCTCCCGGCTGCTGCCGCCCGGCTTCACCCAGGAGCGCGTGTGGAAGCTGCTGCGCAACCAGGCGGCCGGCACCGTGCCGCTGTACGAGTGCAAGGTCGCCGCGCACACCATGCTCACCCGTGACCCGGGCTGCGAGGGCCAGTTCGCGATGGGGCCGGTCGGCCACATCCACACGAGCCAGGTGCCCGGCTCCGTCGCCCTGCACCGGTGCCGTTCGGCGGGCGGCGACCACCTCGTCACCGACCAGGCCGGCTGCGAGGGTCTCGTCCACGAACAGGTGCTGGGCTACGCGCTGACCTGACCCTCGGGCCGGGCGCGCACGCACAGCAGGGTGTCGCCGCCGGTCAGCACCTCGGTGGCGAACCCGTCCAGCCGCAGCCGCCCCAGCAGGTCGTCGCGCCTGGCCGCGCCGGGCGGCTCGTAGAACAGGAAGAGCGTGCCGCCCGGCGCCAGGGCCCGGCGGATCACGTCCAGCTCGCGGGCGGGGACGCCGGTCCAGAACACGTTGACGTTGACCGCGAAGACCTTGCCGAACGCGCCTTCCGGCAGGTCGGCGTCGGCCAGCGCCGCGGTCCGCAGGATCGCCCGCCCGGCGGCGACGTGGTGGGCGTTGCGCTGCCGGGCGGCCTCGATCATCGTGGCCGAGCGGTCGATCGCGGTGACCGTGGCTCCGGCGTCGCAGGCCAGCTCGACCGCCACGCCACGGCCGCAGCCGATCTCCAGGATCCGTTCGCCCGCCTGGACGTCGAGCGTGTCGACGGCCCAGGCCAGCCGTTCCGGCACCGCCATGCGGGCACCCTAGCAGCGGGCCGGAACGCCGAAAATCCCTGGACAGCGCCCGATATCCTCTGTGGATGGGACGTGATGAACGCGGTGTGACACCTCAGAGCGAGGACTTCTCTGCCTGGTACAACGAGCTGGTCGCCAAGGCCCAGCTGGTGGACCGGGGACCGGCGAAGGGCACCATGGTCATCCGACCGTACGGCTACCGGCTGTGGGAGCTGCTCCAGGGAGAGCTGGACCGGCGGATCAAGGACACCGGTCACGAGAACGCGTACTTCCCGCTGCTGATCCCGGAGAGCTACCTGCAGCGCGAGGCCCAGCACGTCGAGGGCTTCTCGCCGGAGCTCGCGGTCGTCACCCACGCGGGCGGCAAGGAGCTGGAGGAGCCGCTGATCGTGCGGCCGACCTCCGAGACGATCATCGGCGAGATGATGGCCAAGTGGATCTCCTCCCACCGTGACCTGCCGCTGCTGCTCAACCAGTGGGCCAACGTGGTGCGCTGGGAGATGCGGCCCCGGATGTTCCTGCGCACCACGGAGTTCCTCTGGCAGGAGGGCCACACGGCGCACGCCGACCGGGACGACGCGATGCGCGAGACGATGCTGGCCCTCGACCTCTACGCCGAGGTGGCGCGCGACATCGCGGCGCTGCCGGTGGTGCCGGGCGAGAAGACCGCCGGGGAGCGGTTCGCGGGCGCGGAACGCACGTTCACCATCGAGGCCATGATGCGCGACGGCAAGGCGCTCCAGGCGGGCACCTCCCACTACATGGGGACGAACTTCGCCGAGGCGTTCGACATCCGCTACACCGCCGAGACGGGCAGGCAGGAGACCTGCCACACGACGTCCTGGGGCATGTCGACCCGGATGATCGGCGGCGTGATCATGACGCACGGCGACGACAAGGGCCTGGTGCTGCCGCCCCGGCTCGCGCCGCACCAGGTGGTGATCGTGCCGATCGGCCGGGGCGACGAGGTGCCGGCCGCGGCCCGCGACCTCGCCGGGCGGCTACGGGCGGCCGGGGTGCGGGTGCACGTCGACGACCGCGCCCACCTGTCGCCGGGTTACCGGTTCAACGACTGGGAGCTGCGCGGGGTGCCGGTCCGGCTGGAGCTCGGGCCGCGTGACCTGGAGTCCGGCACGGTGGTCATGGCCAAGCGGCTCGGCGACGAGGGCAAGCAGCCGATCCCTCTCGACTCGGCCGCCGAGGTGCTGCCGGGGGTGCTGGACGACTTCCAGGCGTTCCTGCTGCGTCGGGCCACCGAGTTCCGCGACGCCCACACGCGGGCGGCCGGCGACTGGGGCTCGTTCACCGATGCCGTCGCCTCGGGCTGGGCGCTGGCCCCGCACTGCGGCGAGCCCGCCTGTGAGGACGACATCAAGGCCGAGACCGGCGCGACGCCCCGGTGCGTCCCGCTCGACGGGGCCGCCGAGAGCGGCGTCTGCGTGCGCTGCGGCCGGCCCGCCGCCTACGGCAAGCGGGTGATCTTCGGCCGCTCCTACTGACCGGGCCGGCCTCCCGGGATCGGCGGTAGTGACCAGAACTGCTAGTGTGGTCACTACCTCGATCCCGGGAGGCCGCATGCCACGCCCCACGATCCCCGACCGCGCCGCGGTGATCCTCGACCACGCCCGCGCCGTGATCCTGGAGAAGGGCTACCCGCGCGCCACCATCGCCGACATCGCCCGGCGCGCCGGCATCGGCAAGGGCGCCGTCTACCTCGACTTCCCCTCCAAGGAGGCGCTGCTCGACGCCGTGCTGGCGCGCTCCATGCGGGAGCTGGCCGCCGCCGTGCGCGGGCGCGTCGAGCGTCACGACGGCCCCGTCACGCTGTCCCAGCTGTACGGCATCAGCATGGACGCGCTGCTGGCCGACGAGCTCATGCTCGCCTTCTACCTGGCCGACACGGCCGTCCTCGGCGACTACGTACGCGACAAGGGCCCCGAACGGTACGGGCCGCGCCTCGACTGGCTGACCGGCTACGCGAGCGACCTGCGCGAGGCCGGGTTGCTGCGCGGCGACGTCGACCCCGACGCGGCCTCGCTGGTGATGTCCGTCTTCTCCGTCGGCCTGATCAACGCCGCCCCCGTGCTGGGCGACCTGCCCCGCGAGCGGCTCGCGCGGGCCGTACGCGAGATGAGTGCGCTGATCAGCGCCGGCTGGGAGCTCGACCCGGCCGGGGCCGACGCGGCGGCGGTGCGCCGGGCGCACGACACCCTGCTCGACCGGCTCGACGCCCAGATGGGAGCACCATGACCACCTCCACCACCGTGCTGCGACTCGACGGCGGCCCGCTCAGCGTGCACCGGAGCGGAGACCCGGCCGCCCCGCCCGTGGTCCTGCTGCACGGCGCGATGCTGGACGTCGCCCCGCTCATCTGGCGTCACCTGATCCCCGCCCTGGCGGGCACCCGGCACGTGATCGCCCCCGACCTGCCCCGGCACGGCGGCTCACGCCCCTGGACCGGCACCCTGGACCAGCAGCGGCTGGAAGGCGTGCTCGACGACATGCTCGACCGGCTCGGCGTCGCCCGGGCCCCGTTCGTCGGCCTGTCGATGGGCGGCGGCCTCGCGACCGGCTACGCGCTCACCCGCCCCGAACGGGTCAGCGCGCTCGTCGCGGTCAACCCGGGCGGGCTGGACGACGTGCGCCCCTGGCAGTTCGTCACCTGGCTCGCGCTGCGCTCCCGGCCCGCGCTGCGCTGGACCATGAAGTGGCTGGCCTCCTCCGCCTACCTGCGGCGTTCCATGGTCGACGCGCTCACCGAAGGGGAGCGTACGCGCGACTTCGCGGAGGTGATGGCGATGACCGAGGCCGAGGCGCGCGCCCGCGCCGCGCACGGCGAGGCCGCCCTGGACGACTGGCAGATCACCGCGTACGGGCCGCGCCGCATGCGGCTGAACCACCTGCCGCACCTGCACCGGCTCGCGGTGCCGTCGCTGTGGGTGCACGGCGAGCACGACACCGCCGTGAACGAGGCCGTCGTCCGCCGCGCCGCCTCGCTCGCCCCCGGCGGCCGCTACGCCGTCGTGCCCGGCGCGGGCCACCTGGCCCCGCTGGACCGGCCCGACGAGGTCAACGCCCTGGTCATGGGCCTGCTGGACGAAGTTCAGCCGGTTCGTCGGCGAAAGTGATCACGATGTAGCGGCCGTTGGCGTAGCTGACCACGGGCCGCCCCAGCCTCTCGCCCGCCTGCCGCGCGACCGCCTGGAACAGCTCCACCATCTCGGGCGTGTCGGCGCTCACCCGGAACCGCCCGTGGGTGGTGAGGTGCTCGACGACCAGCGGCACGAAGCCCGCCTCACTCCGGGCCCTTTCGTCCGTGGTGAGCGGGGTGCGGCGGAACGCGGGCTGCGTCATCACTGGTCTCCTTACGACGGCCGCCTCCCAGAATGCCACCCCGCCGACCACGCCCACCGCATGAACCGGGCGGAATCGTCCTTTCGTCCGGTGCAGCGGGGCGGGACCTCCGGCCTATGATCGGCCGGACACCCGGCCACCGACGACAAGGACACCCATGCCCCTGCTGGCCCGCATGCTCGCCGCACCCCTGTTCATCGACGTACGGGCCGGCGCGGTCGCCGGTCTGGGCACGCTGCTGTCCGATCTGCAGATCGCCCGCAGCGGCCGGGTGGCCGTCGCCGTCGGCCCAAGCCAGGGCGACGCCATCCGCGACGAGCTGCGCATCGACGGCGCCGAGGTGCTCCGCATCCCCGACGGCAGCCTGGCCTCGGCCGTCGAGCTCGGGCAGCGGCTGCGCTCCGGCCAGTTCGAGGCGATCGCGGGCATCGGCGGCGGCAAGACGATCGACGTGGCCAAGTTCGCCGCGCACATGGCGGGCATCCCGATGGTCGCAGTGACCACGAGCCTGGGCCACGACGGCATCGCCTCACCCGTCAGCACGCTGCGCCACGAATCGGGCACCGGCTCCTACGGGGTCGTCATGCCGACGGCCGTCCTGGTGGACCTCGACCGCGTCCGGTCCGCCCCGGCCGCGCTGTCCACGGCCGGGATCGGCGACGTGATCAGCGACCTGTCGGCGGTGGCCGACTGGGAGCTGGCCGCGGCCGAGGCAGGCGAGCAGATCGACGGCCTGGCGGTGGCGATGGCCAGGTCGGCGGCCCTGGTGGTGCTGCACCAGCCGGGCCCGGCGCGCGGCGACGAGTTCCTCACCGTGCTGGCCGAGTCGCTGATCATGTCGGGCATGTCGATGGCCGTGGCCGGGTCCAGCCGCCCGGCCAGCGGCGGCGATCACGAGATCATGCACGCCGTCAACGAGCTCTTCCCCGGCACGGCCAGCCACGGCGAGCTCGCCGGAGTGGGCGCGCTGTTCTGCACGTTCCTGCGCGGCGACGACGCCAAGGCCGAGCTCATCTCCGCGTGCCTGCGCCGCCACGGCCTCCCGCGCACGCCCGCCGACCTCGGCCTGTCGGACGCCGACTTCGCCAAGGCCGTGGCGTACGCGCCGCGCACCCGTCCGGGCCGCTACACCATCCTCGAGCACCTCGACCTCTCCGAGCCCCAGCTCACCGACCGCGTGAGCGCCTACGTCAAGACCTTCACGGCCTGACCACTCCTCAGGCGTCCGATCGGAGGGCCGCTTCCGGGGCGCCGGGGCCGCGGACGCTGGACAGGAACGCCCTGGTCCGTTCGTGGGCCGGGTTGGCCAGGAGCTCGGCAGGGCGGCCCTGCTCGACGACGACGCCGTCGGCGAAGAAGGTGAGCCGGTCGCCGACCTCGCGGGCGAAGGCGATCTCGTGGGTGACGACGACCATGGTCATCCCGTCGGCGGCCAGGTCGCGCATGACCTCCAGGACCTCGTCGACCAGTTCGGGGTCCAGCGCCGAGGTGGGCTCGTCGAAGAGCATCAGGGCGGGGTTCATGGCGAGCGCCCTGGCGATGGCGACCCGCTGCTGCTGGCCGCCGGAGAGCTGGTGCGGCCGCTTGTGCGCGTGGTCGGCGAGGCCGACCCGGTCGAGGAGTTCGAGCGCCAGCTTGCCGGCCTGGTCCTTGGGGGTGCCGAGGACGTGGACGGGCCCGCAGGCGACGTTCTCCTGCGCGCTGTGGTGGGCGAACAGGTTGAAGCGCTGGAACACCATGCCGATGTTCTTGCGGAAGGCCGCGTACTCCTTGGGCGACCAGGGGTGGTAGCGGCCGTCGCGGAGGGTGTGGCCGACCTCCTCGCCGAGCACGCGCAGGCTGCCGCCGAGCACCGGTTCGAGGCCGTTGAGGCAGCGCAGGAACGTGGACTTGCCGGAGCCGGACGGGCCGATGACGCAGCTGACCTCGCCGGCGGCGACCTCGAAGTCGACGCCGTTGAGCACCTGGACGTCGCCGTAGCTCATGCGCACGCCCGTGGCGCGCACGACGGGGCTCACGCGGGCACCTTGGGCAGGACCTTGGCGGCGACGCCGCCGCGGCGGACGAGCCGGACGGCGTCGGAGCCGAAGCGGCGTTCCAGCCGGCCCTGCAGGAAGGTGGCGACGGTGGTCAGGAGCAGGTACCAGAGGCTGGCCACGATGAGCAGCTCCATGATCATGTTGTTGGTCTTGTAGATCTGGCTCGCGTTGGTCATCAGGTCGTGCCCGGCGACGACGTACACGAGTGAGGTGGTCTTCAGCATGGAGATGAACTCGTTGCCCGTCGGCGGGATGATGATGCGCAGCGCCTGGGGCAGCACGATCACCCGCATGCGCTTGGCCGGGGTCATGCCGAGCGCGTAGGCGGCCTCGCTCTGGCCGGTGTCGACGGCCTGGATGCCGGCGCGCACGGTTTCGGCGAAGTAGGCGGCCAGGTTGAGCCCGAGTCCCAGCATGGCGGCGGTGAACCCGGTCATCACCTGGTTGGTGTCCCACATGAGGCCGATCGAGGTGAACGGGATCTTGATGATGAGGGCCGGGAACAGGAAGGCCAGGTTGTACCAGAAGATGAGCTGGACCAGCACGGGCGTGCCGCGGAAGAACCAGATGTAGAGCGTCGCCAGCCGGCTCAGCACCGGGTTGTGCGCCAGCCGCATGATCGCGATGACCACGCCGAGCACCAGGCCGAGAATCGTGGCCAGGACGGACAGTTCGACGGTGACCCAGACGCCGGCCAGGATCCGCTCGTTGAACAGGTACGTGGCCACCGCGCTCCAGTCGAGGCGCGGGTTGACGACGAGGAGGAAGAGCAGCCAGCCGAAGATCGCCAGGGCGGCCACGGCGGACAGGACGCGGCCCCAGTGGCGGGTGCGGGCGACGGGGATCATGGCCCCCGACGGGCCGGCGATCGGTTCGGTGCGCACGCTACTTCCCGCCGTTGACGACGGCCGACTCGACGGCGAGCTTGTCGAGGTTCCAGGCGGCGAGGATCTTGCCGTACTCGCCGCTCTTGATCAGGGAGTCGAGCGCGCCCTTGACCGATTCGATGAGGGCGGTGTTGTCGGGCTTCATCCCGATTCCCCACGGGCTTTCGGTGCCTTCGAGCGCGATGGCTTCGACCTCGACCTTGGGGTCGGCGGCCTTGTAGGCGGCCACGACGTAGTCGGTGATGGTCGCCTGGGCGCGGCCGTTGATGACCTGGAGCATGGCCTCGGTGTCGCCGGGGAACTTGAGGATGTTCAGCGCCTGCTTGCCGCCGGACTTGCAGTCGGCGTCGTACTTCTCGGCGAGCTCCAGGGACGAGCCGTTGTCGACGACGGAGACGGTCTTGCCGCACAGGTCGGCGGGGGTGCTGACGCCGGCCGGGTTGCCCTTCTTGACGAGCAGGCCGGAGCCGGCCTTCACGTAGTCGACGAAGGTGATCTTCGCCTGGCGTTCGGCGTTGTCGGTCATGGAGGAGATCACGAAGTCGTAGCGGCCGGTCAGCACGCCGGGGATCTGGGAGTTGAACTCCTCGTCCGTGAGCGTGTACTTGACGCCGAGCTTCCTGGCGATGGCCCTGGCCAGCGCGGGGTCGAAGCCGATGGCCGTCTTGCCGTCGCTCGCCCACAGCTCCATGGGCGGGTAGCCGATGGAGGAGACGACCTTCAGCCCCTCGGCCTTGACGTCCGCGGGGACCTTGGCCGCGAGCTCCTTGTCCGGGGTGATGGCGTTGATGACGCCGGCCGCCTTCTCCTCGGCGGGGGCCTGGTCGAGGACCACCTCCGCCGCGGGCTCCGCGTCGCCACCGGCGGCGGCGTCGAGGGACTGGGCGCCGCAGGCGGCGGTGGCGGCCAGCAGGGCGCCGCTGACGAGGAGGGTGGGGATACGGGTGTTCACGGGGGGTGGCTCTCCTTCAGGCTCGCTGCCAGCGGACTTCGCCGCCGACCACGGTGGTCATGACCTTGGTGCGCAGCACCGCGTCTGGCGACTCCTGGTAGGGGTCGGTGTCCACCGCGATGAAGTCGGCGAGCATGCCGGGGACGAGGAGGCCCTTGCGGTCCTGCTCGCCTGCCGCGTAGGCCGCGCCGAGGGTGTGCGCGGTGATCGCTTCGGCCATGCTCAGCCGCTGTTCCGGCTGCCAGCCGCCGACGGGGGTGCCGTCCTGGCGGGTACGGGTCACCGCGGCGTACAGCGCGGCGAACGGATCGGGGTGCTCGACGGGGGCGTCGGAGCCGAAGGCCAGCGCGACGCCGGCGTTCAGCATGCCGCGCCAGGCGTAGGAGGCCAGGTCGTGGCCGGCGAGCAGCGAGTCGACGAGGTCGATGTCGCTGGTGCAGTGGACGGGCTGCATGGAGGCGACGACGCCGAGCCTGGCCATCCTGGTCAGGTCGGCCGGGCGCAGGTGCTGGGCGTGCTCGATGCGGTGGCGCAGCCCGGGGGTGCGGCCGATGGCCTCGTAGGCGTCCAGCACGAGGTGGTTGGCCTGGTCGCCGATGGCGTGCGTGGCGATCGCGACGCCGGCATCCGCCGCGGTCCTGAACAGCTTGACGAGGTCGTCGTACGGGGTGACCGCGATGCCGACGTTGTCCGAGTCGCCGGCGAACGCCTCGCTCATGTGGCAGGTGTGCGAGCCGAGCGCGCCGTCGCTGAAGATCTTGACCGGCCCGGTGCGGATCCAGTCGTCGCCCTGGCCGGTGCGGCGTCCTTCGGCGATGGCCGCTTCCAGGTGGACGGTCGGGATCGCCTTGTGCACGCGGATCTTGAGCTGGCCGGCGTCGCGCAGCCGCAGGTAGGCGTCGCGGCAGTCCTCGCCGTCGATGTCGTGCACGCTGGTGAGGCCGAGGGAGAGCAGTTCGTCCTGGGCGCGGCGCAGCTTGTCGCTCAGGTCGTCGGAGACCATGAGGGCGCGCAGCGGGTAGGAGGCGGACTCGCGCAGGATGCCGGTGGGCTCGCCGTTCGCGTCCCTGACGATCTCGCCGCCGACGGGGTCGGGGGTGGTGGCGTCGATGCCGGCCAGGCGCAGGGCGGCGGAGTTGGCCCACACGGTGTGGCCGTCGATGTTCGGCAGCGCGATCGGCAGGTCGCCGCTGACGGAGTCGAGCGCGTACCGGTCGGGCTGGGCCGGGGGGTTCCAGGTGTTGCTGTTCCACCGGCCGCCGAACAGCCAGGCGCCGGGGCGCAACCTGGCGACGTGCGCGCCGATCAGGGTGAGCGCGTCGGCCAGGGAGCGGACGTCGCGCAGGTCGATGGCGTCGAGGCTGTGGGCGTACTGGGCGGTGTGGATGTGGGCGTCGTAGAGGCCGGGCAGGACGGCGGCGCCGTCCAGGTCGACGAGTTCGGCGCCGTGGCCCGCGGCCTCGCGGACCTCGGCCTCGGTGCCGACGGCCACGAGGTGCTCGCCGTCCACGGCCATGGCCTGGGCCGGCGGGCGGCCGTCCGCCCCGGTGTGGATGGCGGCGTTGCGGTACACACGGATGCTCAAAGTGACTCTCAAGGGTGCTGGAGTGACGGTGAGCATCACTGTAGGAGTAGCTAAAAGAACGCGGAAGCGCTATAAACACGGCATTTAGCAACCCTGAGAGCAAGGAACGCTAATGCTGAAGCCGGAACACCTTCGCACTCTGCGTGAGGTCATCCAGTTGGGCTCCTTCGCCGCGGCGGCGAATCGGCTCGGCTACACCTCCTCGGCCGTCTCCCAGCAGATGGCCGCGCTGGAGAAGAAGATCGGCGTGCGGCTGTTCGAGCGCTCGGCGCACAGCGTGCTGCCGACCGACGCGGCGGAGGTGCTGGCCAGGCACGCCGAGACGGTCCTGGTCGACATCGAGCGCATGATCGCCTCCGTCCAGGCCGTGCACCGGGGCAGCGAGCGGCAGATCCGGCTCGGCGTGTTCCCGAGCTTCGCCGACCGGCTGGCCGAGGTGCTGGGGCAGCTGGAGCAGGCGGACCTGGCCGGGGTGCGGATCTCGGTCGCCGAGCCGTCGCAGCTCATCCCGCACCTGGGCGCGGGCGGCGAGATGGACGCGGCGATCGTCTACCAGGTGGGCAACTCGGGGCTGTCGTGGCCGTCGGCGCTGAGCAGGCGGTGGATCGCCGAGGACCGCTACCGGCTGGTGCTGCCCGCGAGCTGGCCCGACCTGTCGCCGTACCGGGCCGAGCAGCTCGTCGACCTGCCGTGGATCGTGCACCACCCGGGCAGCAGCGACGCCTCGTTCTTCGACGGCGTGTTCTCCCGCTGGGACCTGCACCCCCGGGTGGCCTGCCACTCCGACGACTTCAAGATCACGCTGTCGCTGATCGAGGCCGGGGTGGGCGCGGCGTTCGTCGCCGACCTGGCGCTGGCCCGGCACGGCCCCGGCGTCGTCGTCGCCGACGTGCCCTGGCTGAACACCAGCCGCAGCATCTTCGCCCTGGTCAGGCCGGACCGCGAGACCGCCAGGCTGCGGGCGCTCCTGGACGCCCTGGAGGTCTGAGCGCTATCAATTCCGCACAGCACCTTCGACAGGAGATCCATGGAACGCGCGGCGGCGATCGCCACTTCGGCCGAGGCCATCAGACGGCACGGTGACCACAACATCCTCATCGAGGCCGGCCCGGCCCCCGTGATCGACAGGCTGGCCACGCTCCCCGCCCGGCCGCCCGGCGGGCCGCTCGACGGCTGGACGTTCGTGGCCAAGGACATGATCGACGTGGCCGGCCTCCCCACCACCAGGGGCTCGATCCTGTACGGCGCCGAGGAGGCGCTGACGACCGCGCCGTGCGTCGAGGTGCTGGAGTCGGCCGGTGCGCTGCTGGTGGGCAAGGCCAACCAGCACGAGTTCGCCTGGGGTGTGACCAGCGAGAACCCGCACTGGGGCGACGTGCGCAACCCGCGCCACCCGCACCTGTCCGCCGGCGGCTCCAGCGGCGGCACCGCGGCGGCGCTGGCGGCCGGCATCGCCAGGTTCGGCCTGGGCACCGACACCGGCGGCTCGGTGCGGATGCCGGCGGCCTGCTGCGGCGTGGTCGGGCTGCGGCCCCGCGCGGGCTCGGTGCCGGGCGCGGGCGTCGCACCGCTGGCGCCGATGTTCGACGTGGTCGGCCCGATGGCCGCCTCGGTCGCCGACCTCGCCCGGGTGTGGGAGGTGCTGTCCGGCGCCCCCGTCGCCCCGCTCTCCTCCCTGGCCGGGTGGACGGTCGGCGTCGCCGAGGGCTGCGCGCAGGCCGCCGCCTTCGCCGGGCTCGGCGCCGGACTCCGCGAGGTCGCGCTGCCGTACGACATCCTCGCGCCCTACTGGACGATCGTCGGCGCGCAGGCGCGGCGCACGCACGAGGCCACCTACCCGAGGAACGCCGGTCACTACAGCGACGGCGTGCGCCGCAAGCTCGACGACGCCGGCCGGATCGGCCGCGACCGTTACGCGGCGGCCGTCGAGGCGCTGGGCGCCGCGCGGGCCGGGTTCGCCGACCGGACGACCGGGCTGGACCTGCTGATCATGCCCACGCTCGGCGGCCCCGCGCCCCGGGCGGGCTGCGACGAGGCCGCCGTCCGGGGCGAGGCCGGCCGGATCACCGCTGTGGTGTCCGCGCTCGGGCTGCCCGCGCTGGCGATCGGCGACCTGCAGTTGGTCGCCTGGTCCGAGGAGGCGGTGCTGCGTGCCGGGCTGGCCTGGGAGTCGCTGGGCGAGCCGATACCGCCGCCCCGCTGACCGCCCCACCCGTCAAGGGTGCGGCGCCAGGCTCCACGGATCGACGGGCACGACCCCGGTACAGCGTCCCGCCGGGTCGAGCAGCCTGCCGTACAACTTGGTCTGGCGCAGCACGACCTGCCGGTCGGCGACGGTCACGTACGGGAACTTCCGCTCCAGGCGCATCACCAGCGGGTGCAGGTCGGTGACGGCGTGCAAACCGACGGTGAGCAGCATGTTGCTGGTCCCGGCCAGGGCGGCGCAGGTGCGGGTCTCCGGCCAGCCGAGCAGCGCCGTGCCGGTCTCCTCCAGGAGGCGGTCGGGCAGGCGCAGCCACAGCACGGCGGAGGAGTGCCAGCCGGCGTGCGAGCGGGCCAGGTCGCAGCGGAAGTCGATGTCCTCGGTGGCGACGAGTCTGGAGAGCCTGCGCTGCACGGTCCGCTCGGAGGTGCCGACGGTCGCGGCCAGCTCGGCGTAGCCGGCCCGGCCGTCGGCCAGCAGGGCGTGGAAGAGCTGCCGGTCGATCCCGTCCATCCGCCGGGTGGACTCGGGCGGCCCGCTCCGCCTGGCCAGCCCGGCCGCCGCGCCCTGCGGCAGCACCCGCAGCCGCCAGCGGCACGACGCCTCGAACACGCGCGTCGCCAGGTGGGTGCGCACCTTGGCGACGCCGGGCACCCGGGGCAGGTCGGTGAGCAGGTAGTCGGCCAGCGCCGGCATCGAGGCCGCCGCGGCGATCACGAACAGGTCGTGCCCGGCGGCGACGTGCTGCACGGTGATCAGGTGCCTGGCCTCGGCCAGCGTCGCCGCGACCTCGACGGCCGCGCCCGCCGCGCAGTCGATCTCCAGGAACGCCATGCTCATCTCGTGCATCTGCCGTTTGCCGAGCGCGACGGTGGTCCACGCCTCGCCCGAGCCGGTCAGCCGCTGCCAGCGCCGCGCCGCCGTGGCCGGGTCCGAGCCAGTGGCCTGGCCGATGTCCACCCAGCTCGCCCGGGGGTTGATCTGGAGGGCGTCGATGAGCTCCAGCTCGGCCTCGGACAGCAGTCTGCCGGATTCCTGCACCGAGCCTCCCTGGATGACCGATTGCAGCATTTTTCGCGAAAAGTCACCTTATCCGGCGATCCTGTTGCCCGCGGCTGTCCCACCGGCCGCGAAGGAGAGGACGCATCCCGTGACCCGGTCGCACCACCGGCCGGCCCGTCCGCCGCGCCTGGTCGGCGTCCTGGGCGGCATGGGCCCCGCCGCCACCGCCGACTTCTACGGCAAGCTCGTCGAGGAGACCCCCGCCCACGGCGACCAGAGCCACGTGCCGGTCGTCATCTGGGGCGACCCGCGCGTCCCCGACCGCTCGCTGAGCCTGCTCGGCCTCGGCGAGGACCCGACCCCGCAGCTCCGGCAGGGCATCCAGGCGCTCAGCCGCGCCGGGTGCGAGGTGCTGGCCGTGCCGTGCAACACCGCGCACGCCTTCGTCCCCCGCCTCGCCGACGAGGCCGGCCTCGAGCTCGTCAGCATCGTCGAGGTCACCGCCGACGCCCTCGCCACCGACGGCGTCACCGCCGCCGGGCTGCTCGCCACCAGCGGCACCCTGCACTCCGGCCTGTACGCGCACGCGCTGCGCGGCCGGGGCGTCGCACCTCTCGAACCGTCAGGCGACGAGCAGGAGCGCGTGTCGGCGGCGATCGCCGCGGTCAAGGCCGGCGCCGTCACCCCGACGCACCGGCACGCCCTGGCCGAGGTCGCCCGCGCCCTCGCCGATCGCGGCGCCGAACGGGTGGTCGCGGCCTGCACCGAGATCGTCCTCGCCCTGGACAGCCGCCGGGTGCCCGTCCCCGTCCTGGATCCGGCCCGCCTCCTGGCCCGCCGCGTCGCCGCCGTCTCCCTGGGTCTCCCGGACCGGTTCCCCCAGCGGGCTTGACCTTGACGCCGGGGTCAACGTTCTAGCGTCCCGGCATGACCGCCTCCACCCCAGCAGCCCGCCTCCGGTCCACCACGGGACACGGCCGCTCCCCCGCGTGGCTGCTCTGCCTGGCGCTGCTGACGTTCGTCATCGGCACCGACGACTTCGTCATCGCCGGCGTGCTCGGCGAGATCGCCGCCGACCTCCGGGTGACCGAATCGGCGGCCGGCCAGCTCGTCACGGCGTTCTCCCTGGCCTACGCCGCCGCCGCGCCCCTGGCCGCCGTGGCGACCGCGCGGCTGCCCCGCCGGGCCGTCATGATCTGCGGGATGCCGGTCTTCGCCGCGCTGAACGCCCTGGCCGCGCTCGCTCCCACGTACACCGCCCTGATGGTCTGCCGGGTCCTGGCCGCGGTCACCGCCTCCATGATCACCCCGGCCGCGTTCGCGACCGCCGCCGTCCTGGCCCCGCCTGGGCGGGCGGGCCGGTTCATGGGGACCGTGGCGACCGGGCTGACCCTGTCGCTGCTCGCGGGCGTCCCGCTCGGCACCTGGCTGGGCGGCCTGTCCGGCTGGCGCTCGACCATGCTGTTCGTCGCGGCCCTGGCGCTGGTGACGGCCGCCGGCCTGGGGCTGTTCATGCCCGCCCTGGACAAGGCGCCGCCCCTCACACTCGGGCGGCGGCTGGCCCCGCTGGCGAGCCGTCCCGTGCTCGTCTCGCTCGCCGCCATGGTGCCCGGCGCAGCCGGCGGCCTGATGACGTTCGTCTACATCGACCCCATCGCGCAAGCTCTGTCCGGGGTGACCACGTACGGGCTCGCGCTGCTCATCGCGGTGATCGGCGTCGCGGGGATGGCCGGGGCGTGGCTCGGCGGCCGGGGCGCCGACCGGCTGGGCCCCGAGCGCACGATCTTCCTGGCTCTCGCGGTGCAGAGCGCGGGCACACTGACGCTGACCGCGCTGGCGTGGCTGTGGCCCGGCCGGACGCCGGCGCTGCTGCTCGCCCTGGTGCTGGCCTGCTGGCAGATCGGCGGCTGGGCGTTCAACGCCCCCAGCCAGGCGCGGCTGCTGCGCATCGCCGGCCCTTCCGGCACGGAGGCCCTGGCGCTGAACACCAGCGCCATGTACGCCGGCATCGCCGTCGCGGGCTCGGCCGGCGGGCTGGCGCTGGCCGCCGGAGGCGCGGCGGGGGTGCTGCTGGCCGGTTCCGGGTTCACGCTGCTCGGCCTGGCCATGTTCGCGCTGGCCTGCCGCCGCTAGCCTGCACAGGAAAGGCCGACGACCGTGGGAGCAACCGTGCGCATCGGAGAGCTGGCCCGCCGGACCGGGACGACCACCCGCGCCCTGCGCTACTACGAGCAGCAGGGCCTGCTCACCGCCGCCCGGGGCGGCAACGGCTACCGCGAGTACGACCCGTCCGCCGAGACCCTGGTGCGCAACATCCGCACGCTGCTGGCCGCCGGGCTCACCTCGGACGACATCCGGCAGATCAGCGGCTGCCTGACCGTGGACCTGGCGGGCGAGCCCCCATGCGACGCGGCCGTCAAGCTGTACGAGCAGCGCCTGCGGACCGTCGAGGAACGCATGGACACCCTCGCCGACCTGCGCTCCCGCCTCCAGGCCGAGCTCCGGGCGCTGCGGTCCGGCCCCGGCCTCAGCGCGTGACGAACGTCTGCACGAGCCGGAAGCGGTGACCGAACGGGTCGCGGAACATGGCGTCGATCCCGTACGGCCGCTCCTCCGGCTCCTCGACGAACTCGACCCCGGCGCCGCTGAGCTGCTCGTACGCGCCCCGGCAGTCGTCGGTCTCCAGGTGGAACCCGCCCGCCGTCCCCTTGGCCACCAGCTCCAGCACCTGGTCACCGGTGCCGTCGTCGACGACCGGGGGCCGGGGGACGTTCAGGATGAACGACACCTCCGGCTGCCCGGGCGGCCCCACGGTGAGCCAGCGGTATCCGTTCATCTCGGGCATCGAGACGTCCTCGCGGACCTCCATGCCGAGCTTGCCGACATAGAAGTCCAGCGCCTCGTCCTGATCGGGCACCCACAGGTTGGCGTGCGTCAGCCGCAGCCGCATCGCTCAGGCACTCCCCTCGGCGCGCACCGGCCGACCCCACGCCCGCAGCACACAGGCCGGGACGCGCGCCCGGTGCGCGGCCGGTGCGAACCTCGCCCGGTAGGCCGTCGGCGACAGGCCGAACGTCCGCCCGAAACTCGTGGTGAACGCGCCGACGCTGAGCAGGCCCACCTGCCCGCAGATGTCGCTGACCGTCCGGCCGGTGGTCAGCAGCAGCGCCGCGGCGCGCTCCATCCGGCGGGTCAGCAGATACTGGTGCGGCGTCTCCCCGAAGGCCCGCCGGAACTCACGGCTGAAATGCGCCTTCGACATGTACGCGGCCCGCGCCACCTCGGCCACGTCCAGCGGCTCGGCGTAGCGGCTGTCCATCAGGTCCTTGGCGCGTAGCAGGCGCCTGTGCTCCGGAACCGTCCCCATGCGGCCAGTATCGCGAACCGCTATGCGGCCGTGTAGGTGAGCGCCACGACCCCCGTGGCGAACGTCCGGCAGTCGAGGAGCTTGAGCGGCAGCTCGCCGAACCCCTGGTCGAACAGCCGCCGCCCGCTGCCGACGACGACGGGGTTGACCAGGAGGCCCAGCTCGTCGACCAGCCCGGCCCGCAGCAGCGACCTGACGAGGGTCGGGCTGCCGGTGGTGAGGATGTCCGGCCCGTCGCCCCGCCTGAGCGCGGCCACCTCGGCCACGGCGTCACCCTTGATGAGCGTGGAGTTCTCCCACTCGGCCGCCTCCAGGGTGGTGGAGGCGACGAGCTTGGGCGTCTTGTTCATGGCGTCGGCCATCGGATTGCCGGCCTGCGTCTGGTGCGGCCAGAACGCCGCGAACTGCTCGTAGGTGTGGCGGCCCAGCAGCATGGCGCCGACCCCGGCGCGCCGCCTGGCGAGCTCGGCGCCGATCTCGCCGTCGAAATAGGGGCCCTGCCATTTCTCCGGCGACTCCACGACGCCGTCCAGGGAAATGAAAAGACCGCAGATCATCTTGCGCATGGTTTCTCCAGGGAAGGCCTCGTACCGGCTCGGGAACGAGGCTTCCACCGGGCTCAGCAGCACGTCAACGGCGCTGCCTTCTCGAAACCTGCTGTTCTGCGCGGCGCGCTATTTGGCGTCCATCAGCGCGATCCAGTCGTTCACCAGCTTCTCCAGCGTCGCCTTGGCGGCCGTGACCTCGTCCATGCTGCGCAGCTTGGCGTAGGCCTTGCCCTTGGGGCCCGGCTCCAGCAGGCCGGTGTCGTCCGTCAGCAGGGCGCCCTGGTGGAAGATGACCGCGACGCAGTCCTTGAGCCTGGGGTTGAACGTGGCCAGCTCCTCCTTGTAGCTGAAGCTGGGGCCGCCCCATTTCACGTCTTCCTCGATTTCCGGATGCGCGCTGATGATGGCCCTGACGGCGGCCATCTCTTCCTTCAGCGGGTGGTCGAGCTTGTCGAGGAAGTCGTCAACCTTCGCGGAGTTGGACATTTCGCAAAGCTAACACCGGCTGCGGTCCCGTCAGCTTCTTCCATCGTGCTCGACCGGCGTTCCTACTCCTGGCCCTCCTCGGGCAGCCCGTTGTCGAACTGCTTCGGCTGCACGTGCTTGTGCGGCCCGCCCCGCTCGGCCTTGGCCAGCGCGGCGGTGTCCGGGTAGTCGGTGACGAAGGCGTCCACGCCCAGGTCCAGGTGGGCGCGGTACTCGGCGAGCGCGTCACCGTGGTCCGTCGGGACCTGGCCCCGGCGCAGCGGCCCCGGCAGGTACTGGTTCTCGCTGCGGAAGGTGTAGACGCCGATCTTCAGCCCCGCCCGGTGCGCGTCGGACACCAGCGTCGTCGGCTTGCCCCAGCTTCCGTCCGGGTTGACGGGGATGGCGGAGGACTTGTCCGGCCCGATCCACTGCGCGTACTCGGCGATCTTCGCCAGCCCCTCGGGCTTCATCATGTCGGCGTACGTCGTCGGGTCCCCGGCCGCCTTCAGGTCGTACGGCTGGCCGCTGGTGCCGAGCGCCTGCCACAGCGGCACGCGCAGGTCCTTGGCCACCCGCTTCAGGCTCGACGGCTCGAACGACTGCACCACCACGGGGCTGTTCGGCCGGTTGAGCCCGTTGCGCTTGACCGTCTCGATCAGCGGCTCCTCCAGCGGCAGCCCGATGGACCTGAAGTACGTCGGGTGCTTGGTCTCGGGGAACACGCCGACCCGCTTGCCGTACTGGCGCGACATCCGCTCGGCCAGGTCGATCACCTCCTGGAAGGTGAGCACCTGGTAGTAGCCGTTGTAGACGGTGTTGCGCTGGCGGATCGACGGCAGCCGCTCGACCGCGCGCAGCGTCTTCAGCTCGGCCAGGGTGAAGTCCTCCGTGAACCAGCCGGTCACGTTCCGTCCGTCGATGACCTTGGTGGTCCTGCGGGCGGCGAACTCGGGGCGCAGGGACACGTCGGTGGTGCCGGAGATCTCGTTCTCGTGCCTGGCCACCAGCACGTGGTCCTTGGTCGGCACCAGGTCGGGCTCGATCCAGTCGGCGCCCAGGGCGACGGCGAGTTCGTAGCTGCCCTGCGTGTGCTCGGGGCGGTGGCCCGCCGCGCCGCGGTGGCCGATGACGACGACCTGGGACCGGTCCGGCTTCCCCGCCGCCACGGCCGCGGTCGGGGCGGGGGCCGGGGTCGCGGCGGCGGCTCCTCCGGCACCGGCCACGGCTGCGGCTCCGGCGAGGGGGGTGAGGACGGCGAGGGTGGTGGCTGCGATCTTGCGCACGTGAAGCTCCCTGCGGCAGCTGCACCGGAGACTCTCACCGGTGATCACCGCGCGGATTATGGTACGGACCGAAATCCCCCAATGGGACAACAATGGCGAAATTTCCGGTGACCGGCATGGCAACGAGCCTGTGCCTCCGCCGAGCCGGTCACCGGGGGCCGCCGGCGTGCAGGGCTTCCCGCTCCCACTCGGGGCGTGGCTGCGTGTGCAGCCGCCAGTAGTGCTCGGCGATGTCGTCCGGGTCGAAGTCGGTGCCCGGGGCGACCGGACCCGCCACGGTCACGCTCGCCACGTGCACCCCGGCGGGCCCGTACTCCTGGTCGAGCAGCGTGACCAGCGTCCGCACGCCCGCCTTGCCCAGCGAGAGGCTCACGTACTGCGGCTTGGGCTCGGGCATGCCGCCGGTGACGAGGAACGTCCCGTGGCCGCGCGCCGCCATCGCGGGTGCGAGCCGGGCGGCGGCGTTGAGCGCGCCGACCACGTTCACCGCCCACGCCTCCATGTGCCCGCGCACCGACAGCTCGCCCGGCCGGTCGGCCCGGATGATCGCGGCGTTGTACACGACGACGTCCGGCACGCCATGCGCCCTGACCGCCTCGTCGAGCGCGGCGCGCAGCGCGGCCTCGTCGGTGCTGTCCGCCTCCAGCCGCAGGACCGGAACCCCCTCGGCGGCGACCGCCTCCCCCACCGCGCGCAACGTCCGCCCGCTCCGCGCGACCAGCGCGATCGACATCCCCTCCCTGGCGAACCGGCGAGCCACCGCCTGCCCGATCCCCGGCCCCGCCCCGATGATCACCGCACTCGACACCGACATCTCCCCCTTTTTCGTGACCAGTGATAATTGGGGACGGTAAGGCGTCACATCGATGTGAAGGTCAAGCGGAAGGAGCCGGATGCGCATCGGCGACCTCGCCCACCGGACCGGGGTGCACCGGCGGCTGCTTCGCTACTACGAGGAGCAGGGCCTCCTCAGCCCGGCCCGGCTGGTCAACGGCTACCGCGAGTACAGCGAGGCGGACATCGCGACCGTGCGCCACATCCGCGCCATGCTCGCCGCCGGGCTCCCCACCGCGGTCATCGGCCGTGTCCTGCACTGCGTCCACGACACGGACACCGGCCTGCCCGTGCCGGCCGACTGCCCGGCCTTCATCGAGGCCCTGCACCACGAACGCACCCGCATCGCCGACGCGATCGCCGCACTCCAGACCTCCCAGGACCTCCTGGACGCCCTCCTCAACACGGCCCAGCGCCGTCGGGCGTGACCGCGAGCAGGCCGGTCCCCCGCACCTTCGTGTCGCCGCTCAGCGTGAACGGCGTGACGCCGAAGGCGGCGGCCACCTCGGGAGCCAGCTCGAAGGCCGCCACCGTCCACTCCTCGACCTGCTCGGCGCTCGCCGCCCGCAGATCACCGTCGGCCGGCAGCCCGAGCTCCAGCAGCTTCACCCGTTCGCAGGGCAGCGGAGTGCCGAGGGTGAGCGAGGCGTCGTCCGGCTCGCCCGTTGCCGCGTACCGGCGGATCACCTGGCCGTTCTCCGCCACCAGCCAGGCCGACCCGTCGTCCTGCGCGCCGAAGTAGTAAGCCTGCGCCGCTCCGTACCGGTCACTGAGCTCCTGGCACGACCGCAGCACCTCCGCATGCCGCTCACCGCAAGGATCGCACCAGGCCCCCATCACCAGGGTCCAGCCGTCCACCTCGGGAGAGACGAACTCCCGCGAAAGGTGCTCACGGTCCCCCGGCTCGCCATGCCCATCGGCGTCGATCACCGCACGCGCCTCGGCGAACGTGACCGGCCGAGGCGACGACAACCCCAGGATCGCCATGACCCCGGCCTGATCACCGGTGGGAACCGCGATCCAGTAATTCCAGCACGTCGAGATCGGCTCAGCCCGATCACCCGCAGTCGCCCGCACCCGCCCACCATGCCAGAACGCCCGACCTCCGCCCATCCCACGTACGGGGGTGACATTCTCCCTACCCACGCGCACCCAGGAGTGATCGAAGGGGCAGTCTGGAACCATGTCGAAGAATCCGGCAGAGCAGGGGCGGACGGCCGCTCCGCAGCCGTGGCGGGCCGTGCGGATCGCCGCGATCACGGTGCTGGGGGTCTCGGCGCTGACCTGGTTCGTCACCGACCCGCTCCACGTGCCGGAGGACGTGCTGGAGACGCTGGACCAACGGGCCAGCGTGATCGGCATGTTCACCGGCGCGGCCGGGCTCGTCATCGCGACCCTGGGATTGCGCGCCCAACTCCAGAACCGTCCTGCCGACACCGTCCCCTCCCCCACGGTCACCCCGGCCCCCCGACGTCGTACGACCATGCTGCTCGCGACCGTCCCCGCCGCCGCGGCCCTGATCGTGCTGGCCGTCGTCTGGATCGCGCTGCCGGGCGGCCCGCCCCGCTACGAGGCCGAGACGGGCGTGCCCCACAAGGCCGTGCCCCTCAACGGTGTCGACGGCGCGTCGAACCGCGCCTCGATGGGCTATCTGAACGAGCCGGACAGCTGGGTGGACATCCGCGTACAGGCACCCCAGGCGGGCACCTACACCGCGCACGTGCGCTACCGCGCCGGCGACGGCCACGCGCGCCACTTCGTGACGGTTAATGGCCAGGACAGGCAAATCCTGGAATATCCCGCGCTCGGCTGGGGAACCTGGGCGACCGCCTCGCTCCCGGTGAAGCTGAACCAGGGCTGGAACACGCTGCGCTTCCAGCACCACAACAGGTTCGCCGAACTGGACTACATCGAAATCACCTGACCAGATTTGCGCACGCAAAGACGGTCTCCCCTATCGGCGCGCATCACGTCGTTAGAGTGCTTTCGTGATTCTTTCCAGCCGGTCCGCCCGGTTTCCTGTCGCTTTACTCACGGCCCTGCTTCTGCTGACCGCCTGCTCAGAGCGCGTAAGGGGCGCCTCCGTACCTGCGGAAAAGAGCCCATCGGCGCGGCCGTTGGTCGACCTGCGCAAGGAGGTGAAGCGGAAAGGGAAAGTCCTGCTGCACCACATTGCCAAAAGCGGCGAGACTGATTGGACAGGCGAACTGAAGGTGGGGAACTCGTACAAGCTGGCCGTGGACTGCACCGGCTCCTGGGGGGAGCTGGCAATAGTGCTCAGCGAGAGCTTCCGGACGACGCGGCGGTGCAGCGCTGGCTATACCACGTTCACGTTGGACAACTACCCCGCCAAGAAACCGAGACCGCGCACGTTGACCATCAAGGCGCCGCCTGACGCCCGCTGGACGGTGATGGTGGCCGGCATTCACAAGGGGAAGAAATAGGGCAGCGCGGCTATGATCCCGCGATCCGCGACGCCGCACCTGAGACAGAGCGCGCCTTCCTCACCACTGCCCACCGGCTCATCGCGGCCCGCGTACGCCCGGTGTACGCGATGAACGAATCGACGACCCTGCGCCTGGGGCGGGGTTCGTGCAGCCGGCGGATGGCGCTGCTGGGATGGCAGCACCTGCTCCTCCTGTGACCTGTCCGGGCATGTCCTGGCCGATCTGGGCTGCTTCGACTCCCGTGACGACCTGTTCGACCGGCACGGCCAGACCCTGTGCCTGCCGGTACGCATCCCCGCCGATCTCATCATGAGCCGCCGGGCGGCTTGAGCGCCGCTATCCGAGGTCCTGGGCCCGGTGGAGGCCCAGGCTCCGGTTCAGGCGCCCGGTCAGCCGGGTGACCGTGACGCGGGGCAGCAGGCGGGGCGCCCAGGTCATCGCCCGGTTGATCGTACGGCCCGGGTAGGAGTTGACGGCGCCCTTGGCGAAGGCGTCGAGGGTTCTGGCCGCGACGCCTTCGGGGGCGTCGGTGAACGCCGGGTTCATGGTGGCGGAGGTGCCGTCGAAGAACGACGTGTCGGTGGCCCCGGGATGGGCTCCCATGACGCGGACCCCCGTGCCGCGCAGCTCCTCGGCGAGGGCCTCCGTGAACGACAGCACGAACGTCTTCGTCGCCGCATAGCTGGCCTGGTACGGCATCGACTGGAAGACGGCGGTCGAGGCCACGTTGATGATCCCGCCATGTCCCCGGTCGACCATGCGCCTGCCGAGCACGTGGCTCAGCTTCATCAGGGCGGTGACGTTCAGCTCCACCGAGCTGACGTTCCGCTGGAGCGAGCTGGTCAGGAACGGGCCGACGGCGCCCGCGCCCGCGTTGTTGACCAGCAGGTCGACCGTACGACCCTGCCGGTCCAGCTCCTCGACCAGGCCCGTCACGCCGCCGGGCCCGGCGAGATCGGCGGCCACCGGGGTCACCTCGACCTGGTGCGCCTGGCGGATCTCGCCGGCGACCCGGTCCAGCGCGTCGCCGGAGCGGGCCACGAGGACGAGGTTCGCCCCGCGCCGCGCGAGCTCGCGGGCGTAGGCGGTGCCGAGCCCTCTGGACGCGCCGGTGACGAGCGCGGTGACGCCACGGTATCCGTACATGATCATTCCCATCTACTTCGAGTCTCAAACAAAATGGACGCTATCAGCTTCGAGACTCGAAACAAACTGGTACGCTCACGGCATGACGAGGCAGATGCTGGAGCAGGTGGTACGGGCCAACCATGAGCTCTTCATGCTGACCGGTGACCGCATCGCCAAGGCACTCGACGAGCTCCGCCTCACCTACGCGACGGCCCAGGCGCTCTGGGCGATCGACCCCGCGGGGCCCGCGCCGTCGATGAAGGCCCTGGCGGAACGCCTGTTCTGCAACGCCCCCAACCTCAGCTTCGTCGTCAACCAGCTGACCGATCGCGGATACGCGGAACGCGCCGTGGACCCGGGCGACCGGCGTTCGCGGGTCGTGGTGCTGACCGAGCAAGGCCGGCAGGCACGCGAACGCGTCATCGACGTCACGCTCGCCCAAACCCCGTTCGCCCACTGCGACCCCGAAGACCTGAGCCGGCTCGCCGAAATCCTCCAGCGCGTGCTGACCAGGGCGCGATGAGGCCGACCCGGTCGTGGCCTACGAGGGGAGCCACGAGGGCCACCAGGGAAGCACGCAATCACCGGGAGTGCCCTCGCCCGCCAGGTCGTACACCGTCATGGCCACGGGCCCGGCGACGGAGCCGGCGACGGTGAGAGCGAGCAGCAGCACCCCCGGCCACACCCGCCCGGCCGGCCACGGCAGCCGGGCCAGCAGGTGGAAGGACTGCGCGCCGAGCGCCGACAGCACCGAGACGGCCGGGAAGATCACGCTCCTGCTCAGGGCCCAGCCCGTGCCGGCGAACTTCTCACCGGAGCCCAGGTCACCCAGGCAGTAGAGCTGCGCCCGAGCCACCAGGTGAATATCGAGGAACGTCCCGAACGTCGCGCACGCCAGGGCGATGACCGCGGAGAGCCCGCAGCCGAACGCCCAGTAGACCTCACGCGCCTGTGGCCTTCGCCGCACCGTCACGGCGTCATCGAAGCAGACCCGTATGCGGACGACGCGCAGCGTGTGTGCGGATCCGGTGCAGGGAGCCCGCGGCCGGCGTGGTCTCGGCGCGCACGCCGGAGAAGGCCGGCAGGCGTCCCTGCTGAGCCACATGGCCGGGGTACGCATGCCGTCACGTACGGTGCCGGCCGTCATGCGGGCGTCCATGACGAGACCGCCCTGACCGCCCTCAGCTGAGCATCACCCGCCGGGCGGCGGCGTGGCGTCACCGATGTCGCCCGCCGAAGGGTCCGCCACGACCTCGCACGGCTCGACGGGCCCGGTCGTCAGCCGCCCGCTGAACTGCCAGGCGACCCCGGGACGCTCCACCGTGGGCGTGACCGGATTCTCGCTGACCTCGATCATCGCGATCTGGCCCGGCTTGATGTGGCGCGGGTAGATGGTGATGCCGTCCTGCGGGCGAATCGCCTGGTACGAGATCGACTTCTGCAGTCTCTGCCGAAGCCTGGCCTGCGTGGCGGCATCGTTGCTCGACAGCTCCTCCCTGGTCGCGCCGAAGTGGTCACCCTTGAGGAAGGGCGCCCGGTTGTTTCCGCAGCGCTTGCCGAGAGGCAGGTAGGTGATGTCGGCCCGCACCCCCCAATCGGCCAGCTCCTTCTCAAGGTGCTCGGGGTCCCGGAAGTCGTAGATCTTGAGGTTGATCGATCCGTCCTGGTTCTTCGTCAGGGCGTACGCAGGCTCGGCGGAACCGAGCAGGGAAGGCACGGCCACGCCCACCGCGACGGCCGCCGCCACGGCCGCGCCCATCGCGAGCCACCGCCCGGTGCGCCGACCGAACCGGGGCGGCGGCGCGGTCGCCTCCCGGACGAGCCGGAGCCGTTGCCGGGCCAGGGAGCGGGGCGGCTCGTGCTCCAGTTCCTTGATGAGCGTCTTCAGGTCATCCATGATCGTTCTCCTCCAACGGGTTGACTCCGCCCAGCGTGTGGCGGACCTTGCGCCGGGCCCGGTTGAGCCGTGACTTGACCGTGCCGACCGGGATGCCGAGCGCGCGGGCCGCTTCCTCGTACGTCATGTCGCTCCAGGCGACCAGCAGCAGGACGTCGCGGTCGCCCCGCGACAGCAGCGTGAGCGCGTTCAGCAGGACCGTCCGCGACCCTTGGGCGGTCAGCTCGCGGGTGATCGCCTCTTCCGGCCCCTCGACGGGCCGGGCCGGGCTCTGCCGTTCCAGCGCCCGGTAGCGGCTGACCTCGGTCCGGCGGTGGCCGGTGATGAGCCTGGTCGCGATCCCCAGCAGCCACGGCCGGGCATCGCGGTAGGAGCTGTCGTACGCGTCGCGCCGGCGGAAGGCGATCAGGAACGTCTCCCCGACAAGGTCCTCGGCGAGTTCCGGGCCGAGCCGGAAGGAGATGTACCGGTAGAGCGTCGCGGCATGGCGGTCGAACAGGGCGGCGAACTTCTCCGGATCATCGAGCGAGCCTGCGATGATCTCGGAGTCCACCACCGTTGGTGACGTGTCGGTCACCATAGATGATCTGTTTCCAGCATGGGACCCCCTTCGAGATGTCATCTGTGTCTTGTCACGAGAGCCGGAAGTGTTCACCGGTGCCGTCGCCGGGGTCCTGAAACGACGAATCCCGCCCGATCGCGATGATCGGACGGGATCCCGTCGGCTGCATGCCTGGTCAGGGGGTCATGCCGGGCCGGGGTCCTGGACGTCCGGCCCGGTCTCGCCCCCGTACGTGGCGATCTTGTACTCGACCGCCGTGAGGGAGAGGGTGAGCTCACGGATCCGGCGGCGGATGGTGTCGCGATGCTCGACCAGCACATCGAGCCGCTCCGGCACCGTGTGCGCCCCGGAGTCGACGAGCGAGATGTAGTGCTGCAGGTCGCGCATCGGCATGCCGGACAGCCGCATCCGCGTGAGGAACACCAGCCGCCGGACCACGTCGGCGTCGTAGACGCGATGCCCGTTTCCGTCACGGGCCACCTCGACCAGCCCGGCCCGCTCGTAGTAGCGCAGCGTGTGCGGCGAGATGTCGAGAAGGTCGGCGACCTCGGCGATCGTCATCGTCTCGGGCAGATCGCCCAGGTCGGCCAGGCGGTGGATCGCCTCGACCGACAGCGGCCCGTCGTCCCCGAGCGCCGCCAGCGCCCTGGCCATCAGCTCGTCGGTAGCCATGACCACGAGCCTAGACGGGCCGTACCGATGCGGGGACACCCGCGAAGTCGGCGCTGCGGGCGACCTCGGCCCACCGCTCGACCTCGTCCAGGCCGCGCCGGTAGGCGCCCGAGATGCGCTCGACCGCCTCCCGCCCCAGCGGCAGCCGCAGCGGCACCTCGTCGCCGTGCGCGAGGGACACGATGATCTCGGCCGCCCGCACCGGGTCGCCTTCCTGGCGGCCGTCGGTCCCGGCCATGTCCGCCCGGACGTTGGCGAGCAGGTCCCGGTACGTCGCGGACGGCTCGACGAACTCCAGCACGTCGCCCCCGTTGAAACCGGTCCTGAACCGGCTCGGCTCGACGATCATCACGCGGACGCCGAACGGCGCGACCTCCCCGGCCAGGGCCTCCGACCAGCCTTCGAGCGCGAACTTCGACGCCGAGTACGCCGACACGCCGGGGAACGACGTCCGCCCGCCCTGGCTGCTCATCTGCACGATCGTCCCCGTCCCCCGCTCGCGCATGGCGGGCAGCACCGCGCGGATGAGCGCGGCAGGGCCGAACAGGTGCAGATCCATCAGCTCCCGCAACTGCGCGTCGCTGACCTCCTCGACCGCTCCGACCACGGCCCGGCCCGCGTTGTTGACCAGCACGTCGATCTGACCGAAACGGTCGAGACTGTCCCGTACGAGGCGCTCGGCCCCGGCGACGTCCCGGGCGTCGAACGCCGCGACCAGGCAACTGTCCGGGTACTCGGCCGCCAGGTCGGCCACGCTCCCGGGCCTGCGTACCGCCGCCACCACGCGGTCGCCCGCCTTGAGCGCCGCCTCCGCCAGTGCGCGCCCGAATCCGCGGGACGCGCCGGTGATGATCCAAGTCCGTGTTGTCATGGCGTGGACGCTAGGCGTTGGAGCGCGCTCAAACGCAAACCGTCGCCGGCTCGGTCAGATGAGGGGCGAGGTCACCCGCAGGGACCACTCGTCCTCGCGCGGGTTCGCGTCGATCCAGGCGATCACCGGCCGGCCGGTGCCGGTGAGGGACATGGCCAGCTGCTCCGGGACGTTCCCCGCCTTGGCGATCCTCGTGGCCCGGCAGGCGGTGCCCCGGCAGGAATGGACGACCAGGTGCGCGTCGGCGAACGTCGCCACCAGCGCCCGGTCGCCGGAGAGCACCAGGCCGGGCGGGTCCTCGTGACGATCCCCGGCGAGCGTGGCGCTCTGCGCCCTGGAACAGGCCCGGTCCTGGCAGTCGAGCAGCTTGATCGCGCCGGCTGCCGGGTCGCCGTAGGCGATGACCGGCCGCCCGTCCCGCCGTACGGCCAGGGACAGGCCGCGCATCCGGGCCCCGGCTGCCGTCAGCGGCGGTCCCGGTGTGGTCACCGTGGCCGACGCGCAGTCCGCTGTCTCGCAGGTCACCAGGGAGACCGCGCCGCTGTCACCGTCACGGACGGCGGCGACAGGCCGGCCGTCCGGGCCGAAGGCGACCTTCAACGCGTGCTTGTCGGTGGTCCCCGCGATGTCACGCCTCAGCCGTACCGGGGTATGCCGCACCGGATCGGCGCACGCGAGGTCGCGGCACGAGGTGAAGGTCAGCGTCTTGGCGTCGTCGGGCCTGTCGGCCTGAACCAGGACCACGCCGCCCGGGTGGGCCGCCACCGCCAGCCTCGACCACAGGAACTGCCCGTCGTCCTGGGACCACCAGGCGATCGGCTTCCCGGGAGCCGAGCAGCCGGCCTGGTCGCAGGCCGCCAGGCGGAGCCGGTAGTTGCGCTCCGTCTGGTCCCAGTCCCAGGAGGCGACCACCGTCCTGCCGTCGGGCAGAGCCGCGGTCGCGGCGAACCGGTCGGTACGGTTGTCACCCGCGTAGAAGATGTCCAGGTCGGCGCAGGTGAGGTCCGGGCAGGTCAGCATCCTGGGCGCGTCGTCGTCGAAGCCCTGCATGTACATCGCGAGCTTCGGCCCGGGAGAGACGTACAGCGCCGTGAGGTCCCGCGACCACACGACAGGCCCGCGGTCGCCGCCGTCGTCGTCCGCTTCGTCCGCTTCGTCCGCCGGGGACAACGCGGCCACGTGGTCGGAGACCTCCACCCACCCCAGCGGGTTCACCGCGGCGACGGCGCCGGTCACCAGGCCGGGCAGCACGAGCAGCGCCAGGATCGGTGCCGTCCGGGTACGCGCTCCGTCCCGCTCCGGTAACCGGTCGACGATGGCGCGCAGTTCGGGACGGCTCACCTCGTGCCACTGCTTCGCGATGCGGTTCAGGAAGACCACGGCGAGCACGGCGGCCTGTAACGCGGACAGCAGGACGGCGGCGGCCGAGTTCACCGCGACGTTCACCGGATAGGGCAGGCGGTCGGCCACCCAGTCGAAGCCGCCGGCGGCCAGGCCGGGCAGGATGATCACGCCGATCGCCAGCGGGAGCGGCGAGGTGAACCGCATCGTCGCCACGAGCCGGTACGCCCGGCGCAGCGCCGCGAACGGCCCCAGCTCCTCCAGCAGCATGGCGGGCATCGCCAGCAGGCCGGGCATCAGGGCCAGTCCGACGACCACGATCGCCGCGATGCCCGCCCACGGGTTCACGAACACGGTCAACGCCACCCCGGCAGCCGCCGTCAGTGCCAGGAAGGCGACCTGGACGAAGGCGAGCGCGGTGAGCCCTCGCCCCCGACGTACCGCCGCCCGGAGCGCGGACCGCCAGTGCACCGGCCAGCCCAGCACCCGGCCCGCGGCCATGAGCATGGTCGCGCCCCCGGCGACCGCGGCGGCGGGCACGCCGATCAGCACCAGCACGCCGAGCCAGGCGAACAGCGGCACATCCGCGTCCCCGACCAGCTCGATCCGCCCGTTGACCACCAGAAGCCGCCCGGCGGCCGCGATCGGCAACAGCGCCACCGCCAGCAGGCCGACCGGGATCGACAGCACCGTCGTGGGCACCATCAGCGTGAACAGGTGGCGTAGGACGCGCGTGCCCACGATGCTCAATGCCGACGTTCCGACCAGCGCGGCCCGCATGCGTTCCGCCCAGACGTCCGCCACCGCGCCGGAATTCTCTGCCATGCGGAAGATCCAACCAGGCCCGCTTTCAACTCACTGAACAATTCCGGCCGTTCCCGGAACAGGCGGACTCCCTCCCTTGAGGAATTCCGTCCCCCGGCGAACGATCTCCCCACGCGCCCCGCAATTTGACCTCAACCCGCCTTGAGTTCCTAGCGTGATCTGCAATTCCGGTCCGAACGTCCAGGAGGATCACCATGCGGATCAGCACCACCTTGCCCATGACAAAGACCGGCGTGCCTGACATCGCGATGGCGAAGCGCCTTGAGGACCTCGGCTACGACTCGCTCGGCATGGCCGACTTCATCGTCGGAGACGGGACACCGAGCTTCGACGCCATGCTCGTCCTGGCCGCCGCCGCAACGGTGACCGACACGATCGGGCTGGAGTTCGGCGTGCTCAGCCTCCCGCTGCGCCCGACCGCCTGGATCGCCGCGCAGATACAGACACTTCAGCACTTGTCAGGCAACCGGGTCACCCTGGGCGTAGGGATCGGCGGCTTCCCCGGCTCGCCGTTCTGGCGTGCGGTCGGAGCGCCCGTTCAGGGCCGGGGGCGCCGGGCCGACGAAGCCCTGCAAGCGCTCCCCGGCCTGATCCGTGGTGAGGCGACCCAACTGGGCGAGGACGAGGTCACTCTCGGCCCGGCCGCCCCGGTCCCGCCCATCCTCGTCGGCGGGAACTCCGAGGCGGCGATGCGCCGCGCCGTCCGCCTCGGTGACGGCTGGGTGCCCTCCTTGATCAGCCCCGCGGCTCTGCGCAAGAAGGCGGTACGGCTGCGCGAGATCGCCGGCGAGCTGGGCCGCCCGGTTCCGACGATCTCGGTGGGCGGCCATGCGATCCTCGTCGACGACCCGGCCGCCGTCGCCTCCTTCACCCGCATCCTGGTGGACGTGCACGGCATGGCCCCGGAGGAAGCGGCAGCCGTACCCGTCACCGGCACCCCGGCACAGGTGGCGGACCGCCTCCACGCCTACGCGGAGGCGGGCGCCGACACGGTCGGGCTCAGCCTCGACGGCGGGGACTGGACCCGGCAGGCGGAGGCGTTCGCGGAGGCCAGAGCACAACTGACCCATGTCCGGGACGCCTGAAGCAGGCGACCCGCGAACCAGGACCCGAGCCGCTCGACGGGTCCGCGCTCAGCGGACCTGACCGCTGCTCCAGGCCCAGGCGGCGATGCCGACCCGATTGGCGGCTCCCACCTTGCGCTGGATATGCGCAATGTGCGTTTTGACCGTGCCCGGGCTGATGACCAGCTCGGCGGCGATGTCGGCGTTGGTGCGCCCTCGCGCCACCAGAAGGGCGATCTCCAGCTCACGCGCGGTGAGCGGGTCCTTCAGCGGCGGCGGGGCCGTCCGGATCAGGCCCCGGAGCAGCCGGAGGGTCACCTGCGGGCTGATCAGCGTGTCACCTGCCATCGCCGCGCGGACCGCTTCCACCAGCAGGGTGGGGCCCGACCGTTTGAGCAGAAAGCCGCACGCCCCTTCCCGCAGCGCGGTGTGGACGTACTCGTCCAGGTCGAAGGTGGTCACGACGATCACGCGGGTCTCGGCGGCGAGCTGCCGGGTGACCTCCAGCCCGTCCAGGCCCGGCATGCGGATGTCGGCCAGCACCACATCGGGACGCAGGTGACGGGCCAGCTCGAGCGCCCGCGCGCCGTCGGCGGCCTCGCCCACCACGGTCATGTCCGGCTGCGCGTCGAGGATCAGCCGGAACCCGATCCGCACGTCCTCCTGGTCGTCGGCGATGAGAATCCGCGTCGTCATCCGTAACCGCCGGCCGTCATGCGGGGATCCGCGCGGTTACCTGCCAGCCTCGCCGGTCCGGGCCTGCCGCCAGCTTCCCGCCACGCGCCTCCAGCAGGTGGGCCAGGCTCGCCAGCCCGAAACCGCCGGCTCTGGTGCTCTGCGACCTGCCCCCGCCGTCGTCCTCCACCCGTACGCGCAGGACCTCCCCTTCCTTACGAATGTCCACCCGCACGGTCGTGGTGCGCGGTGCGTGCCGGCGTACGTTGGTCAGCGCCTCCGTCACCACCCGGTAGGCCAGCGACGAGACCTCGTGGCGTACCGCCATGCCCGGCTCGACGGCCAGCTCCACCCGCACGGCCGGCGAGAACGCGTCCGCCAGGCGCTCCAGCTCCTCGATCCCCGGCCCCCGCTCGCCCAGCGCGTGCACGGCCCGGTCCAGCGAGGCCAGCGCCCGCTGCCCGGCGTCCTCGATGCGCCGCAGCGCCTCGGCGACCGGCTCCGGCAGCGTGCCGGCCACCACCTGGGCGGCCTGCGCCTGCACCAGCATGCCGTTGAGGTCGTGGGCGACGAAGTCGTGCAGGTCACGGGCGAGCCCGAGCCGCTGCGCCCGCTCGGCCTCCTCGACCGCACGCCGCCGCTTGTCGTCCAGCCCACGCAGGTAGAGCCCGGCCCCCACGGCCGCCACAGCGCCGAGCGCCCACCCGGCACAGGCGCCGAACGCCAGCTGCGGCGGCCCCTGCCACACGGCCCGCAGCAGGATGAAGGCCACCGCGAGCCCGCTCAGCCCCGCGCACACGGCCGCCCGCCCTCCTGGGGAGCGCCGGACGGTGACAGCGGTCAGGACCAGGAGCACCGACACCTCGCCCACCTGCAACGGCGCGCTGCCGCTGACCGTCCCGGTCAGCGGATGCGCCAGCGTGACGGCCAGCGAGAGCGCCCCGGCGGCTCCCGCTCCCCAGGCCACCGGGAGCCGGCGTGCCGCGTCACCACGCCGGCCCTCCGCCTCGCCGTACGCCCTCATGCCGAAAGCCTAACCACGCTCGGCGGCCGGCTCGGCTTCCCTGAGCCCACCGCCTCCGCACACCCGGCAGACCCCGCGGCGGCGCAGGTAGTAGGCGAGGGCGGCGGCGGCCAGCGCGACGCCCCACAGGGGCCACGTCAGCGGCGGCAACCACGTCGCCCACATGCCCCAGTCGTCGAACCCGTGCACCATGCGCAGGCGCCAGTACGTGAGCCCGCCCGACAGCACGATCACCGACACGATCGAGGCGGGAACGACGGCCAGCATCAGCGGCACCGGCCGGCCCGCCCTGAACCAGATCCACCGCGGGTAGATTTCGCCCCAGCGCTGCACGAGCCCCAGCGTGAGAATCGCCCCGGCCAGCCCCATCAGGCTGAGGAACAGCCCGCCCCAGCGCAGCCCCGACTCGTCCAGCCACCGCCAGAACTCCTCGGTGATCCCCAGCGGGATGCCCGCTGCCCAGGCGAAGCGGCTGGCGTCGTACAGGGCCGGGACGGCCGCCGCGACCACCACCGCCCACCGGCCCCAGCGCCGCGCCGCCTGCGGCGTGGCCCAGCGTGCCGGCCCGTACGCGCCCCGCCCGCACATCACGCACCTGGCCGCCGTACGCCGCTGGTAGGCCAGCGCCGCCATCGCCCACAGCAGCCCGCCCACCAGGACGACGAACAGGTTGACCCGCGACCACGGCACCAGCTCCGACATCGGCTGCCCTCCCGGCACCCCGGTGAAGGCGAACACCGCCAGCAGCGGCGCATAGGCCACCAGCATCAGCACCCGGTTGTCGGTGACCACCACCGTCAGGACGACCGCCGCCGCCCAGGCGAACCCCAGCAGCACGGCACGGCCCCGCCGCACCCCTCGCGCGAGCGCCAGCCCGGCGACCGCCCCCAGCACGCCGAGCACCGCGATCACCGGCCCCGCCCGCTCCGGGATCGCCTCCCCGAGCACCGACAGCCCCGGCTCCCAGTCGGGATCGCTCCTGCCGAAGGGGAACCCGCTGCCGCCGAGCGCCCAGTACAGCCCGAGCGCCCCGTAGCCCAGCGCCCAGACGGCCGCCGCGTACCCGGCCCAGTGGGGCCACTTCCCCATGACCTTCCTCATGGCTCAAGCCTCGATCCCGGCCCCGCGCCGCCCTATCCGCCGAACGGCAGAACTTCCCCGGCGTTCACGCCGCCGCCTCTGCAAAAGGACAGAGGGCGGCGGCGCGCCCTTCCCGGATGGTCCGTTCAGAAGATCAGCGCGATCTTCCCGTTCAGGCTCCCCCGCCGGAAATGCTCGTGCGCGGCTTTGACGTGCTGCACGGCGTACTGCGCGTCGACCCGCGCCCTCAGTCGCCCGCCGTCCACAGCCGCGGCGAGTTCGGTGAGGCCGCGGCCGTCCTCGCGTACCTGGTTGACCGTGGTGCGCACCCGACGATGCGACAGGTCGGGGACGGGCCCGGCTTGAGTGGCGATCGAGGCGTACCGGCCGCCGTCGGCCACGGCGTCGGTGACGAAGGCGCCGTAGGTGTCGAAGACGGCGTCGTAGCCGCCCGCCGGCAGGGTGGTCCGGTCGGTGGTGACGTGCTCGGCCCCCAGTTCCCGTACCACCCTGACCTGCGCCTGCCTGGACACCAGCGCGTCCACCTGCGCTCCGCGAGCAACCGCGAGTTGCACGGCGAGCCCGCCGACGGCTCCCGCCGCACCTGCCACCAGCAGCTTGTCTCCCTGGCCGACCTGCAGCCAGTCCAGGGTCTGCAGCGCGGTCAGTCCCGGCAGGGGCAGGGTCGCCGCCTCGGCCAGGCTGATCGACGTGGGCGCCTGGGCGATGGAGGCAGCCGGGATGGCGACGAGGTCGGCCCATGAGCCACGCCCGGTCGCGAGCTGGTGCGACATGCCGAACACCCGCTCGCCCACGGACAGCCCGCTCGTGCCCGGGTCGACGACGATCCCCGCCAGCTCCCAGCCCAGCGTCATCGGCAACGGCGGCGTGCCCTCCCCGATGGCCCCTTCCCGCGTCTTGTCGTCAACCGGGTTCACGGCCGAGGCGATGACCCGCACCAGCACCTCGCCCTCGGCCGGCCGGGGCTCCGGCACGTCGACCAGCGCCAGCACGTCAAGATCTCCGAAGCGGTCGATCCGCAGAGCACGCATACCCAACTCCCCTAGAGTTCGATGAGCGTCCAACTTTAAACGGTGGCCCGTTTCGCGCCGCCGGCAGACCCGGCGAGCCTCCAGTGCCATCGTGACGGTCGCGGACGCGGCGACGCCTTGCACGGTGATCGTTCCGGACCGCCCGGCCGGGATGAATGTCCTGTGTGTCCCAGGACGGCGTCCCTCCCCGCCGGGCTCGTGAACGGCTACCTTGGCTCCTGATCGGAGGGATCGTGACGGCGACCGAGGTGAAGCCGGCGACGGGCCGGGCCGCGTGGTGGTGGTGCGGGCTGACCCTGGCCCTGGCCGCGACGGCCGCCGCCCTGGCGGGCGCCAACGGCAGCGCGCCGGCGCCGGTGCTCCACCTGCTGTTCGTGACGGCCTGCGCCCTGGTGGGCGGCCTGATCTGCGCCCGGCGGCCCGGGCACATGGTGGGCCGGCTGCTCGCGCTGTCCGCGTTCTGCTTCGCGCTGTACGAGGCCACCGGCCAGTACGCGGTCCTCGGGCTGATCACCCATCCGGGGCTGCCGCTGGCCGCGCCGCTGGCCTGGCCGCAGACCTGGCTGTGGGTGCCGGCCAACACGGCGGCGGCCCTGGTCCCGCTGTTCTTCCCCGGCGGGCGGCTGCCCTCCGCCTCCTTACGCCCGTGGCCGGCCGCGGCGGTGGCCGTCGCGGCGGTCGTCGCCGTGCTGAGCGCGCTGCGCCCCGGGCCGGACACCCAGGTGGGCGCCGGCGCCGGGGTGCCCAACCCGCTCGGCGTGCCCGCCCTGGCCTCCGTCGCGCCGGTGCTGGAGCCGGTGCTGGGCGGCGTGCTGGTGGCGGTGTTCGCCGTCGGCGCCGCCGGGCTGGGCAGGCGGCTGCTGCGCAGCGACGGCCCCGAACGCCGCCAGGTCGCCTGGCTGCTCTACGGGGCCGGGATCGAGGCCCTGGTGATCGGGGCCAGGCTGGTGGCGGGGCTCACCGACGACGTCCCCGGCTCCGTGTGGCCCGCCCACGACCCCGTGTGGGAGCTGGTCGCCGCCCTGGGCGCCGCCCTCGTCCCGGTCACCATCGGCGTGGCGATCCTGCGTCACCGGCTCTTCGACATCGACCTGGTGATCAACCGGACGCTGGTCTACGTGCTGCTGTCGGGCTGCGTGACCGGCGGGTACGTCCTCGTGGTCGGCTATCTGGGGGCGCTCTTCCCCGCCCAGGACCTGCCGATCTCCGTAGGGGCCGCCGGGCTGGTCGCGCTGGCCTTCGCCCCGCTGCGCCAGCGGCTGCAGGGCTGGGTCAACCTGCTGACCTACGGCGAGGCCGACGACCCGTACGCCGCGCTCACCCGGCTGGGCCGCAGGCTGGAGAACGCCGCCGGCCCCGACGCCGGGCTGTCCGGGATCGCCCGGTCGATCGCCGAGGCGCTGCGCCTGCCGTACGCGGCGGTGGAGACCGCCGGGGGCGAGCGCCACGCCTACACCGCGCCGGGCCCGGCCGCGACGGGCGACGCGGGCCTGACCCGGCTGCCGCTGACGCACAACGGCCGGCAGGTCGGCGGCCTGATCCTGCGCCCCCGGCCGGGGGAGACCGGGTTCGGCCCCCGTGACCTGCGCGTCCTGGCGGACCTGGCCCGGCAGGTGGCCGTGGCCGTGCACGCCGCACGGCTCTCCGCCGACCTGCGGCGGTCGCGGGAGCGGCTCGTCATGGCCCGCGAGGAGGAGCGGCGCCGGCTGCGGCGCGACCTGCACGACGGCCTCGGGCCGACCCTGGCCGCGCTGACCATGCGGGCCGAGGCCGCCCACGACCTGGCGGCCGACGAGCGCGTACGGGAACTGCTTACCGACATCGTCGGCGACGCCGAGGCCGCGCTGGCCGACGTGCGGACCCTGGTGGAAGGGCTTCGCCCGCCGGCGCTGGACTCGCTGGGCCTGGCCGGGGCGTTGCGCGCCCACGCCGCCCGCCAGCCCTCAGGGCTGCGCGTGGAGGTGCACGCCCCGGACGACGTGCCCGTGCTGCCCGCCGCCACCGAGGTCGCCGCGTACCGGATCGCGAGCGAGGCTCTGGCCAACACGCGCAGGCACGCGGGAGCCACGTACGCCCGCCTGCGGATCGAGCTCGCCGGCGGGAGGCTGAACCTGGAGATCTGCGACGACGGCCGCGGGATCGGGCGGCGGGAGTCCGCCGCGGCGGGCTCGGGGGTCGGGCTGGCGTCGATGCGCGAACGTGCCCTGGAGCTGGGAGGATCCTGCACCGTCGAGGAGCGTCCCGGCGGCGGCACCCGCGTCCGGGTCGAGCTGCCCGCGGGTGGGGAGGGGAACGGCGATGATCAGGATCTTGGTGGTTGACGACCATCCGGGGTTCCGCGCGGGGCTGCGCGCGCTGCTGTCGGGAGCCGACGGGATCGAGGTCGCCGACGAGGCGGGCAGCGGGGAGCAGGCGCTCGCGCTGGCGGGCCGCGCGCAGCCGGACGTGGTGCTGATGGACCTGGAGATGCCGGGCATGGGCGGGATCGCGGCGACCGAGCTGCTGGTCCGCGACCATCCGCACATCAGGGTGGTGGTGCTCAGCATGTCCGACGACGACGACTCGGTGTTCGCGGCCGTGCGGGCCGGGGCCCGCGGCTACGTCCTCAAGGGGGCGCGCAAGGCGGAGATCGTCCGTGCGGTGCAGGTGGTGGCCGAGGGCGGCGCCGTCTTCGGCCCCGCGCTCGGCCATCGCCTGGCCGACTACTTCAGCGGCGGCGGCGAACGGTCCGGGGCGGCGCTGCCCGGCCTGACGCAGCGCGAGAGCGAGATCCTCGACCTGGTCGCCAGGCACCTGACCAATCCGCAGATCGCCGCCCGGCTCGGGCTGAGTCAGAAGACGGTACGCAACCACGTCTCGGCCATCTTCACCAAGCTCCAGGTCGCCGACCGTTCGCAGGCCATCGTCCGCGCCCGGGAGTCGGGCCTGGGCGCGAACGGCTAGCATCTTGCCATTCTGATAATCAGACTATTACAGTAATCCCATTATGGAAGTTGCGCACTCCCTGGGCGGACTGCCCTGCCTCTCCCTCGGGACAGGACCGCCGCTGATCGTCCTCCTCTTCACCCCGCAGGCCGCAGTGCCGGCCGGCTGGGGCCGTCGCTACCTGATGCGGCTGGTCAAGCCCTTCACCGAGCACTTCACCGTCCACGCCCTCACCCGCCGTCCCGGCCTGCCGCCCGACACCACCATGGCCGAACTGGCCGCCCACTACGCCGAGGGGATCGAGGCCGCGTTCACCGGACCGGTGCACGTGCTGGGCCTGTCGACGGGCGGCTCCCTGGCCCTGCAACTGGCCGCCGACCACCCCGGCCTGGTCGCGCGCCTGGTCCTGGGCGGTACGGCCGCCGCACCGGGCCCGATCTGCGAGCGCGCCAACCGCGCCTACGTCGAGCGCGCCAGGCGGGGCCGGCGGCCGAGCCCCCCTCTGGCCGACCTGGTGACGGAGTCGCCGATCGGCCGGACTCTCGTCGCCGCGCTGGCCTGGCTGGCCGACGGCCGCGGGGACCACACCGACGGCGCCACCATGCTCAACGCCGAAATCGGATTCGACCTGCGCGCCCGGCTACCGGAGATCACCGCCCCCACCTTGCTGATCCAGGGCCAGAAGGACCTGGCCTACCCCCTCGAACTGGCCCGCCAGACCGCGGCCGGCATCCCCGGCGCCAAGCTGATCGTCTACCCGGGCCGAAGCCACGGCGCGACGTTCACCGACCCGCGTTTCGCAGCCGATGCGCTGACGTTCCTCCGATCACACTGACCAGGTACGACCCCCGACGTCCAAGGCGAGCATCGCGCACGCGCGGCTTCGTCGGAGTCGCCGGCTAGGGACACGCCTTTCTGTACGGCAGCGCGGGTACGATCTCCCGCCACTGGGCCGCGCTCAGCCCGCCCGCCTTCGCGCACACCGCCGCAGCCAACGCCTCCCCGCCCACGGCGTGCCGCCTGACCGCGCCGTTGCCGTTCACGGTCAGCACCGCCGACCCCTCGCCGGTGAACGCCACGTCGAGCGGCGCCCCGATCTCCGGGTCCTGCCCGCCGCCCTGGTCGAGCAGCGCGCCCAGGTCCGTGCCCGACATCACGTCGACCAGCCGCACCCTGCCCCCCACCTGAAGGCTGGCGAGCAGGTCCTCGCGCGGCGAGTAGGCGGCGGGGTCGCCGAACCCGCGCGCGGTGGCGAGCCTGCGGCGCGTGGCCACGTCCCACACCGTCATCCGCCGCCGCGCGTCGAGCACCACGACCGCCTTGCCGGAGCGGGTGAAATACGCGCGCACCCCCTCCGCGTTCCTGCCACCGCCGCCGAACGCCGGCCCCAGCGCCTTGCCTGCCGCCGTCTCCAGCAGGTGAACGCGGTCGCCCGCCACCACCAGCGTCCGCCCGTTGGCGGAGAAGGCCGCGTACTTCGCCGCGCCCGCCTCGGCCGACCACATGCGCCGCCCGGTCCGCCGGTCCCACAGCTCGACCCCGCCCTTCTCGGTGACCACAACCAGCCTGGCGCCGTCGGGAGAGAAGGCCACCTGCGCGGCGGACGTGCGCAGCGTGCCCTGGACGGCGGCCGAGGCGGTGTCCACGATCCGCACCCCGGGCCCGAACATGGCGACGAAACGGGCGTCCGGGCTGAACACCGCGTACTCCGCCTCCGGCAACGTGCCGACCTTCCTCCCGCCGACGGCCGACAGCTCGCCGTCGCGGACCACGAGCCGCCCGTCGCCGCTCAGCGCCGCCGCGCTCACAAGGTGATCGTCGTCCTCTGTGGTCAGGTCGCCCACGTCCACCGAGAAGACCTGGTCACCCACCAGATAGCGGAACGTACTTCCGTCGAAGGCCCCCTGAACCGCCTCGTCAACTCCCCCTCGTACCTGGACCGTGGTGAGCAGTTGCGTGTCCGACCTGCGCCAGAACTGGATGGACCGCGATGCCACCGTCGCGACGAGGCCGGCGCCGAACACGGCCGCGCCACCGTTCCAGGTGCCCTGGGTGCCGGCGCCGTCCTTGTCGCCGATGAAGTCCTTCGCCCCGGTCCGCAGGTTGGTCAGCTCCAGCAGGCGACCGCGCCGTACGGCCCGCCAGGCCCCGTCCCGGCTGAATGTGCCCGCGGCGGCGGGCCCGAGCGCCTTGGCGGCGCCGGTTCGCAGGTCCCAGCGGGTACGCCGGTCAGCCTCCTCGAGCAGGACGGAATCGTCCCGCTCGAACGCCACGTCGACCCACTCGTTCGTGAAATCCTTGGCAGCGGGGAAGACGTGGTCGCTGATCTTCCTGCCGCTGGCGAGGTCCACCGCGGACGCGCGCCTGGCCGTCACGGTCACCAGCACCTTGCCCGACGGGCTCAGCGTCACGCTGTCCATCGGCTCGGCCCGCCGGGCGCCGCGTGTCCGCAGGAGCCGGCCGTTGCGCACGTCCCACACACGCGTCGCGGTGGAATCGGCGCTGATCAGCGTCCGGCCGTCGGCGCCGAGCGCGCGTACCGTGTCGCCCGCGGTCGACGGGTCGCGGAACATCGCCGTCTCGCGCTGCGCCAGCGAGGCCACCAGGGCCGCCCTGGTGGCCGGCGTGCGGTCCAGCCGCCAGGCCGCCAGGCTCGCCAGCATCGCCTGGTGAGGGTCGCTCCCGCGGGTCGTGGTCGCCACCCCCGCGAGCCTGGCCGCCTCCGACCTGGTCAGCTGCCCGGCTATCTGCTCAGCCCGGCCGTCGGCCACCGCGCCCTGCTGCACGGCCAGCCCGCCGGCCACCAGCGCGATCACCAGCAGCCCGCCCAGGCTCAGCGAGGTCAGCCGGGCTCGCCTGGCCCTGTGCCTGGTCAGGGTGGCCGCCGCGGACAGGAAGTCACGTTCGGTGGGCGACAGGGTGATGTCGCGGCGGGCGGTGGCCGCCCACTCCAACGCGCTGTCCAGGCTGCTGCCTTGGAACAGGTCGCCGTCCCGGCGTCCCGCCGCCTGCCATCGTCGCGCCGCGGCGAGGATCTGCCGGTGTACGGCCAGGCCGTCGCGGTTGGTCTCGATCCACCGGCGGTACCGCGGCCAGGCCTGGGGCAGGGCCGGCCTGGCCAGCCGTACGCCGCCGTCCTGCCTGGCCAGGAAGTAGCCGAACACGGCGAGGATCCTGCGCACGGCGGCCACCTCGTGCGACGCCCGCCCCTCGATGAGCTCGGCCAGCTCGGCGTGCCGGGTCGACAGCTCGCCCGCCTCGTCCACCGTCACCAGCCGCAGTAACACCTCGGGGACCAGCTCTCGCTCGGCCGGATCGAGCATCGCGTACGCCTGCTCGGCCAGCGTGCCGAGTGCGGGATCGTGCCCCTGCGCGCCGATCCCGGCGGCCCGGTGGCCGCCCTGGGCGAGCAGGCGGGCGGTGTCGAGGTCGCCGTCGCCGCTGACCAGCGCCAGCAGCAGCTCGCGGGCGGTCGGCCGCTGGGCCGGCTCCTTGGCCAGCGCCAAGGAGACCAACCGGCGCAGCGTGCCGGGCAGCGCGGACAGGTCGGGGGTGGCCGACAACACCTGGTGCATGACGCTTCCCAGGTTCTCGGCGTGGAACGGATCACGGCCGGTGGCGGCGAAGACGATGACGGCTCCCCAGGCGAACACGTCCGCCGAGGCGTCCGCTCGCTGGCCGATGAACACCTCAGGGGCCATGTAGGTGGGCGTGCCGCTCACCACGCCGGTCGCGGTGAGCGACATCTCGGCGGTCCTGGCGATGCCGAAGTCGATCACGCGGGGGCCGTCCGGGCCCAGCAGCACGTTGTCGGGCTTCAGGTCGCGGTGGATCACCCCGGCGTCGTGGATGGCGGTCAGCGCCGTCGCGATGGCGGTGGCCAGGCGGTGCAGGTCGTCACCCACGAAGATCCTGCCCGCCGTACGCAGGCTCGGGCCCTCCACGTACTCGCTGACGATGTAGGGACGCGGGCCCTCCAGCTTGGCCTCGATGATCGGCGCGGTGCAGAACGAGGCCACCCGCTGGGCGGCCGCCGCTTCCCGGCCGAGCTGGGCCACCTGATCGCCGTGAAGCACCTTGATCGCCACCCGGCGGCCGTCCTCGGCATATGCCTCATACACCACTCCCTGGCCACCGGCGCCGAGCCGCCCGGCCAGCCAGTAACGACCGAGCCGCTGAGGGTCTCCTTCGATCAACACGCCTGGTTTGATGCGATCATCACCGACGAAGTTCCGCCCAAAACACCCACGTGTGCATCGCTGCAGGCAGAGGGCTACGCGCGACGCGGTTCGCCCGCTGCCGGCAGCCACGGCACTGGCCGGCGTTCACCGGGCATCCGGCTGACACCTGAGCACGTACGCGGCCCGCTGCCCGGTGCAGCCTCCGTCACGCACCTGGATGAGGTCCGGAAAGCGCTGGCCTGCTGACAGCACCTGTCTGCGGCTCCAAGGTGTGCACAGCGCCGAAGCCGGACGAAGCGAAGCTCTCGAAGGACGCACCCGGCGGCAAGCCCACGACCACCGCGAGCCTCCGCCCGAAGACACCTACGCAGTCGATGTACAAGATCCGGATTCGGAACCGCCGGCAGCGTCAGAAAGGCCGCCACCTACGCGGCCTGTCGTCCCGAGACCGCAGCACCGGCCACCACCTCCGACGAAAATGACAGCAACGTCATTCTCAACCCGCCAGGCCTCACAGCGCAGTAATTGCCGAGCTCGGAAGCACTTACCCCGGCGACTTCCTCAGGGGCGAGCAACTATTGGGACGATGGCTGCGCCCGTTGACGCGCTGCGGCTTCCAGGTCGCGGTTGCCCTCCTCGTACAGCACCCGGACACGGGAGGAGCACAGTTTCCACTCACCGTCTCGCCGTTCGAGGCCGAGCGTATAGTGGCAGCCGATCACCCAGATAGGGGCATCGGCGGCCTCAGTGATCAGGTGCGTGACACGGGCGTCAAAGCGCGCCGTCGCCTCGGGTTCCTCACCCAGGTCGACCACGATCGGACCCAGCAGGTGTTGCGTAGCATCGAAGCCAGGAAGGAAACTCTGCAGGCCCGATACGAAATCGCCTGCAGACACCCGTTCCGGACCACCCTGTTTCGACGGGTAATCAAGATCAACGAAATCCGTTGCCAGTGCGCCGATCGTTTCCCAATCATGCGCGTCCAGCGCATGAAAGAGCCGAGTCACCAACTCCGCGATCGCTATCTTCTCCATGGATTGCACCACGTCGCTCCTCCGCCTGAATGGTCGCCTGGCCGGTTGACCGGACATGCCGCACCGATGTCCGGGGCCGGCTCCCGGCCCTGCATGCTGGGATGTGACGGCAACACTAAGGAGGCCCTACGTGGCTCACCAAACGGTCAGCTACACAGCGACCGAGTTCCTGCACAGCTGCCCGGGCCCGGTGGTCGAGCCCGACCCGTCGTGCCCGGTAGAGATCACCCTCGCCACGTTGCGCGGACGGTGGACCGCCCTGGTCATCCTCGAACTGCTGCACGGTCCGCGCAGCTTCAGCCAGCTCGCACAGGCCCTGCCCACACTCTCCGACAAGGTCCTCACCGACCGGCTGACCCAACTGGTCGAGGCCGGCGCCCTCAATCGCCATCGCAAGCCGGGCTGGCCGCCAAGAGTGGGCTACGCCCTCACCGAACGCGGCCGCGCCCTCGCACCGGTCCTGCAGGCGCTGTGGGAGTGGGGCTCGACCACCACAGCCCCTCGGCCACGGTAGGCAACTGCCGGAGCGCACCAATGCCTGTGCGGTGCCAAACGGCGAACACTGTTGCTGAGCTAGGGGTTCGCAGGGCAATCAGGTTGCCCTGCGGTATTCGCGAACTCTGGAATTCTGGCGGTCAGAACCACATAAGCCCGAAACCCACATTGAGTGGATCATGAACGAGTACCACGCTGGCAGAAACGGGCCGCGGGACAGCAGAGCCGCTGCTCAGCGCTGGGTCAGCGCCTCGTAGGCAGCGGAGGGGCCGATTTTGAAGGCCCGGGGCTCGGGTCTGTCACCAGACGCAAAGTAGAGCGCCCGCGCTGGTCAGATGGCCCGGACGGCGGTCACCTGCATCTTCCTGGTGGGGTGTTCACGAAAGGCACGGACCCAGGGGTGGAGTAAGGGCTGGGAAGACCGCTTCCCGGCTCACCCCGTGAACGCTTTTCATCCTCGCGCTCTGCCTGGTCATCGACACTCCGTACAAGCGCATCGGTGCGAACGCGATCGCCACTCTGCAGGTTTCCTCCCGCTCGACCTGCCCACCGGCATCCTCGCCGTCGACCGCGCCTATAGCGACCAGGCGGGCCGATCATTTCGCCCGGCCCGCCCGCGCCTTGGGTTACCAACTCGTCCTGGACTACAAACAGGATCAGCCGGCGTCCAAGGCAGCGTCCACGAACGCCCTGCTCATCGACGGCAACCTGGCCTGCCCCCCCTCATGCCCGAACGGCTGGCCCAGGCCACCACCGGTCTGGACGATCAGATCATCCGCAGGCCACCCGAGCAGCTCACCCAACTGATCGCCGCCCGCGAGCCCTACTGGCTCAAGCTCAAGCAAGGCGCCGGCACCCAGAGACGGATCCGGCTGCAATACCCGGCCGCCGGCACCTCCCCCTCGGTGACCTGCCCCCGCCTCAACCGCCTCCACCGCAGCCCGGCCGCGCCACCCACCGCGGTGGACCTGACCAACAGCCGCCAGCGCGCCGCCCACGGCACTGCCAAGCCGACCGTCCTCCTGCCCGCCGACGAACCCCTTCCGCCCCCAGAGGCAAGGGCGACCTAGCACACATCTGTGCTCAGACCACCATCACCTTGCACCCCGATGGCCTCGGCTCGCCCCACTCACGGTCGCCGTCACCAGCCGATTGATCATCTTCGCATTCAACCGGACAGTCACTCAGTTACTCGCCTAGTAACGCAAAGGCCGCTCCCGATCACTCGGAAGCGGCCTTCGACCTGGGTGGAGATGAGGGGATTCGAACCCCTGACCCCTTCGATGCGAACGAAGTGCGCTACCGGACTGCGCTACATCCCCAAGGACTCGACCAGATTAGCAAACTCCAGAGGGTCCTCGCGCCACCCTTTCGGTCGCGCACCGCGTCAGTCGCCCACCGCGCGCCGGGGCGGTTCGGCGTACTGGTCGAAGAGGACGTCCGCCTGCCGGGCCTCGAACTCGATGATCTCCGCCTCCGCCTGCTGGGCGGCGAGCTCGGCGGCGCGGCGTTCGCGGATGCGGCGGGCGCGTTCGCGGGCTCGGGCGGCGCGCTGGCGGCGTTCGCGGTCGACCTGTACGGCCATCCGCAGGAACGCCAGGTAGCCGAGCATGATCACGCCCGAGGGGGCCACGGCCCACCACGGGATGAGCTGGAAGGCGGCCGTCGCGATGGAGGCCGCCACCAGCAGCAGCGTGAAGAACAGCAACCGTCTGCGCCGCGCTACGATGATCGCGCGGCGGCGGGCGCGGAACTGGCGGGGGTCGACGTAGTCGGCCGGCGGGGCGTCGTCCTCCAGGCCCGTGCCCGAGTCCTGGGGCGAGCGGGTCAGGTCGGGGAGCTGGTGTTCGCCGGTGTAGTGTTCCTCGAGTTCGGCCAGTTCGGCGAGGTTCGTCTTGTCCCGGCGCAGCCACATGGGGACCAGGACGCACAGCCACATGATGACGATGGCAAGGTAGAGGAGGGCACCGCTCACGGCCACCTCCGGGCAGCATGAAGACGCCTGTGGGTCATCGGCGTCTTCAAAGTGCTCACGTCACGCACCGTAAGACCGCGTGTCACTGATTGACGAGCATTCGGTGCGGTGTGTCGCGAGATCGTCAAACCTCTTCAATCGGAGAACCACCGTGAGCCGCTGACTCACGCGCGCGACGCCACTGCACCAGCAGGCCGCCGGGGACGTCCTCGACGGTCAGCGCGTAGCAGATGTGGTCGCGCCAGGCTCCGTCGATGTGGAGTTGGCGACGCCGTATGCCTTCTTCCCTGAAGCCGAGCTTCTCAACCACCCTACGGCTTGCCTGGTTCTCGGGGCGGATGTTTGCTTCGAGCCGATGCAATCCAGTGGTGAAGAAGCAGTGGTCGACGGCCAGGGCGAGGGCGGTCGGGGTGATGCCGCGGCCGGCGAGCGCGCCGTCGATCCAGTAGCCGACCTGGGCGGAGCGGGCCGAGCCCCAGACGATGGCGCCGATGGTGAGCTGGCCGGCGAACCGGCCGCCGTACGTGACGACCCACGGCAGGGCGAGCCCCTGGCGGGCTTCGCGGCGCAGGGTGCCGACCATGGAGACGTACGGGCTGAGCCCGGTCTTGAACAGCGGGGTCTCCGGGTTGCTGGGTTCCCAGGGGCGGAGCCAGTCGGCGTTGCGCACCCGGGTGTCGCGCCATACGCGCACGTCCGCCAGCCGGAGCGGCCGGAGGCCGACCGGACCTTCGCTCAGCGCCGCAGGCCAGCCGCGTAGTCGATCCACCACACCATCATCCCCCCAACCGGCGCGATGCCGCCACGGGTCAGGAACCGGGGTGGTCGCCGCCGCGGATCTGGTCGACGGCGTGGCGCAGGATGGGCGCGAGGACGGCCACCCCGTCGCGTACACCGCCGGTCGAGCCGGGCAGGTTGACGATCAGCGTGTTGCCGGCCTGCCCGGCGAGGCCGCGGGACAGGACGGCGGTGGGGACCTGGTCGCGGTTGGCCTGGCGGATGGTCTCGGCGATGCCGGGGATCTCGCGGGTGATCACCCGGGCGGTCATCTCGGGCGTCAGGTCGGTCGGGGTGAGGCCGGTGCCGCCGGTGGTCACGATCACGTCGTAGCCGGAGGCGACGCCTTCGCGCAGGGCGGTCTCGACGGCGTCGCCGTCGGGCACCACGGTGGGGCCGTCGACGGTGCACCCGGCGTCCTGGAGCAGGGAAACCAGGACAGGTCCTGATTTATCGGCGTAAACGCCGGTGAAGGCGCGGTTCGAGACCGTCACCACCAGTGTCCGGATCATCCCCGCCTCCAGATCCCGGTCTTGCCCCCGGTCTTCTCCTCCACCCGCACGTCACTGATCACGGCGGCCGGATCGACGGCCTTCACCATGTCCACCAGCGCCAGCCCCGCCACGGTGACGGCGGTCAGCGCCTCCATCTCGACGCCGGTGCGGTCGGCCGTCTTCACCCGGCAGGTGATCGCCACGCCCCAGTCCTCCACGTCGAGGCTGACCTTCACCCCGTGCAGCGCGATCGGATGGCAGAGTGGCACCAGGTCGGGCGTCCGCTTCGCGCCCATGATCCCGGCGATCCGGGCCACGCCCAGCGCGTCGCCCTTGGGCACCTCGCCGGACCGCAGCAGCTCCACGACCTCGCCCGACAGCAGCACCCGCCCGGTCGCCGTGGCGGTGCGGACGCTGACGTCCTTAGCGGAGACGTCCACCATCCGCGCCGCGCCGGTCTCGTCCAGATGCGTGAACTCGCTCAAAGCCGGATCACCCGCACTTCCTCTCCGGCGGTCAGCGCCGTGACCTCCTCGGGCACCACGATCAGCGCGTCCGCCGAGGCCAGCGCCGCGAGCTGGTGGGAGCCCTGCCCGCGCACCGGCTCGACGACGTCGCCGGCCAGCCGCCCGCGCAGGAACGACCTCTTGCCCTCCGGCGAGCGCACATCGGCGCCGAGCCGGACGGCCGTCGTCTCCGGGAACCCGGCCTCCAGCCCACGCATCCGCCGCAGCGCGGGCCGTACGAAGAGCATGAAGGAGACGAACGACGAGACCGGATTGCCGGGCAGCGCGAACACCGGCACCTGGTCGTCGCCCACCACGCCGAAGCCCTGCGGCATGCCGGGCTGCATGGCGACCTTCTCGAACCGTACGGTGCCCAGCGGCCCCAGGGCCTCCTTGACCGGCTCGTACGCGCCCATCGACACCCCGCCGCTGGTGATCACGGCGTCGGCGCGGACGAGCTGGGCGTCGAGTTGCTCCAGGAACGCGGCCGGGTCGTCGCCCACGGTCGGCGCGCGGAAACCGTCGCCGCCCGCCTCGCGCACGGCGGCGGTGAGCGTGAAGCTGTTGGAGTCCCAGATCTGCCCGTGGCCGAGCGCCAGCCCCGGCTCGACCAGCTCGGCCCCGGTGGCCAGCACGACGACGCGGGGCCGGGGGCGTACGAGAACCCGGCGGCGGCCGACGCCCGCGATAATGCCGAGCTGGGCGGGACCGATCACGGTGCCCGGCCGGAGCACCGTGTCGCCGGCCCGCACGTCCTCGCCCGCCAGCCGGATCGCGTTGCCGACGGCGGCGGCGCGGTCGACGCGGACGGAGACTTTGCCGCCGTCGGTCCACTCCACGGGCACCACCGCGTCGGCCCCGGCGGGCATGGGCCCGCCGGTCATGATCCGCGCGGCGTGCCCGGGGCCGATGGCGAGCATCTCACCGGCCCCGGCGGCCACGTCGTCGATCACCGGGAGCGTGACGGGCACGTCCTGGACGTCGACGGCGCGTACGGCATAGCCGTCCATGGCGGAGTTGTTGAACGGCGGCAGCGGCACCGGCGAGACGATCTCCTCCGCCAGTGTCGTGCCGAGCGCGCTCTCCAGCTCCACCTCGAGCGGCGCGAGCGGCCGCACGGTGGACAGGATGTCAGCGAGGTGCTGATCAACCGACTTCATCGAGGAACTCTCGCAACCACGGCAGGAACTCGGGAGCCAGGTCGGGCCGGTCCGCGGCGAACTTCACCACGGTGCGCAGATAGTCGAGCTTGTCACCGGTGTCGTAGCGGCGGCCCCGGAACAGCACGCCGTGGACCGGCCCGCCCTCGCTGGAGTCGCGCCCGGCCAGCGTGCGCAGCGCGTCGGTGAGCTGGATCTCGTTGCCGCGCCCGGGCGGCGTGTTCTCCAGCACCTCGAACACGGCCGGGTCGATGACATAACGCCCAATGATCGCCCAATTGGACGGCGCCTCGTCGACCGGCGGCTTCTCCACCAGGTCGGTCACGCGGACGACGTCGTCCTCGTCGGTCGCCTCGATCGTCGCCACGCCGTAGAGGGACACCTGCTCCTTGGGCACCTCCATCAGCGCGATGACGCTGCCGCCGAACGTGTCGCGCACCTGGATCATGCGCTGCAACAGCGGGTCACGCCGGTCGATCAGGTCGTCACCGAGCAGGCACGCGAACGGATGGTCGCCGACGTGCTGCTTGGCGCAGAGCACCGCGTGCCCGAGCCCCTTCGGCTCGCCCTGCCGCACGTAGTGCAGGGTCGCCAGCGAGGCCGGCTCACGGACCTGGGACAACCGGTGCTCGTCGCCCTTGGCTTCGAGCACCTCCTCCAGCTCGAACGCGCGGTCGAAATGATCCTCGATCGACCGTTTGTTCTTGCCCGTGACCATCAGCACGTCGAGGAGCCCGGCGGAGGCCGCCTCCTCGACGACATACTGGATGGCGGGCTTGTCGACGATGGGCAACATCTCCTTGGGTGTCGCCTTGGTCGCCGGAAGGAACCGGGTGCCCAGACCCGCGGCGGGCACCACGGCTTTCGTCACAGGGTCGAAGTCAGCCATGAGTAGACCCTAGTGGAGGACCCTGTGGACAAGCTCAACCTGCGCCGTGAGCTGATTTCGGCGCGTGCCTCCCTCACTCCCGGCCAATTGCGCGCCAACTCCATCAAGATCCGCGAAACCCTCCTTGACCAGCCGTGGGTCCAGATGGCCGGGCTCGTCGCCTGCTACTGGTCGATCGGCACCGAGCCGGAGACGCACGGGCTGGTGTTCGCGCTGTGGAAGCACGGCGCGACCGTGATGCTGCCGGTCCTGCGCGAGGACGACGACCTCGACTGGGCGGTGTACGACGGGCCCGACACGCTGGCGCCGGGCCGGTTCGGGCTGATGGAGCCGGTCGACACGCGGCGCGGCACCGGCGCGATCCGCACGGCCGCGCTGGTGATCGTCCCGGCGCTGGCCGTCGACCGGCACACCGGGGTACGTCTCGGGCGCGGCGGGGGATCGTACGACCGGGCCCTGAGCAGGGTCGGGCCGAACGTGCCCACGGTCGCCCTGCTCCACGACGGCGAGCTGCGCGAGGACGTGCCCGCCGAGCCGCACGATCGCCGGGTCCGCTTTGCGATCACCCCCGAGGGACTGACTAGTCTAAAGTGACTACGCACGCACAGAGGGGACTGGATGACGCTTGATGTCTGGCTCCTTCTCGGCGCTGCCATCGTCATCGCCGCAGTCGTGTCCGTACGGGTCGCCCACCGCAGCGGCCTGCCCAGCCTGCTCCTCTTCCTCGGGTTCGGCCTGCTGCTGGGCGACGCGGGGTTCGGCATCCCGTTCAGCGACCCGGAGGTCGCCCAGCGCATCGGCCTGATCGCGCTCGCGGTGATCCTGGCCGAGGGCGGCCTGACCACCAACTGGAACCACGTACGCCGCGCGGTCCCGATGGCGCTCATCCTGGCCACGATCGGCGTCGCGGTCAGCATCGTCGTCGTCGCGGCGGCCGTGCAGGCGCTGCTCGGCGTCGGCCTGACCACCGCGCTGATCCTCGGCGCGGTGCTCGCCCCCACCGACGCCGCGGCCGTGTTCTCCGTGCTGCGCAGGCTGCCGCTGCCCTCCAAGCTGTCCGGCACCCTGGAGGCCGAGTCCGGCTTCAACGACGCCCCCACCGTGATCGCCGTCGTGCTGCTGAGCAGCGCCGCCCAGCCGACCCCCAGCATGGGCTCGTTCCTGCTGGAGACGACGCTGGAGCTGCTCATCGGCGGCGGCGTCGGCCTCGCCGTCGGCCCCGCCGGCGCCTACGCGCTGCGCCGCATCGCCCTGCCGGTGTCCGGCCTCTACCCGATCGCCGTCCTGGCGCTCTCCCTCGCCTCCTACGGCGGCGCCGTCATGCTGCACGGCTCGGGATTCCTCGCGGTGTACGTGACCGCGCTCATCCTCGGCAACTCGCGGCTCCCCCACCGGGCGGCGACCAGGGGCTTCGCGGAGGCGGCGGCCTGGCTGGCGCAGATCGGGCTGTTCGTCATGCTCGGCATGCTGGCCAGCCCCAAGGAGATGCCGTCGGCCATCGTGCCCGGCCTGATCGCCGGCACCGTGCTCGCGCTGGTGGCCAGGCCGCTGTCGGTGATGGTCAGCGCGGCCGTCGCCCGCGTGGGCCGGCTGGCCACGATCACCTGGCGCGAGCAGGCGTTCCTGTCGTGGGCCGGGCTGCGCGGCGCGATCCCCATCGTGCTAGCGACGATCCCGTGGGCGGCCGACGTCCCCGGCTCCAAGGACATCTTCAACCAGGTGTTCGTGATCGTCATCGTGTTCACGCTGCTCCAGGGGCCGACGCTGCCGTTCGCGGCCCGGCTGCTCAAGGTGGCCGCGCCCGGCGAGGCGCACGACCTGGAGGTGGAGTCGGCGCCGCTGGAGGAGCTCAACGCCGACCTGCTCCAGATCAAGGTCCCGCCCGGCTCCAAGCTGCACGGCGTGGAGATCTTCGAGCTGCGGCTCCCGGCCGGCGCCCAGGTGACGCTCATCGTCCGCGAGGGCAGGTCGTTCGTGCCGGCCGCCAACACCCGCGTCCGCGTCGACGACCAGATCCTGCTCGTCACCACCGCCGCCTGCCGCGACCAGGCCGAGACCCGCATGCGCGCCGTCAGCCGCCGCGGCAAGCTGGCCGGATGGTACGGGGAGCGGGGAGTGGAATAGTCGTTTGACCGTATCGGTTACCATTAGCAGTCGCATCGCTCGAGTGCCAAACCCCTGAAGGAGGAGCGCGTGCCGACCTACCAGTACGCCTGCAACGACTGCGGTGAGCAGCTCGAAGTCGTTCAGAAGTTCACCGACGATGCGCTGACCGTGTGCCCGGCGTGCCAGGGCAACCTGCGCAAGGTGTTCTCCGCCGTGGGCATCGTGTTCAAGGGCTCCGGCTTCTACAAGACCGACAACCGCTCGTCGTCGACGTCCGCTCCGGCCACGGCTTCCTCGAAGCCCGCGGAGTCCAAGTCGGCCGAGTCGTCGTCGAAGCCCGCCGAGTCGAAGCCCGCTCCGGCCGCCGCGTCCAACTGACGAGCTAGCGGGGCCTGTCGCCCGCGGCGCCCAGCAGCTCCGGGGCGATCCGGTCGAGGAGCTCCTCCAGTTGCGGGTGCGGCCCCCAGTCGGCCACCAGCCGGCCCAGGGCCTCGCGCGAGCTGCGCAGCAGCCGCAGCGCCGCAGCCTGCCCGCGCTCGGTGAGCCGCAGCCACTCCTCGTCCGCCGACCGCTCCACGTAACCGTCGGCGACGAGCCGGTCCACGTACGGTCTGCCGCGCGCCCTGCTGACCTGGGCGCGCTCGGCCAGGTCGACGGCCTTGACCCAGCCCTCGCCGCCCAGCCTGGCGATGATCCACACGCCTTCGGGCCGCATGCCCTCCAGCCCGGCCAAGTCGCCCATCCGCGCGTAGTAGCCCTTGCGCAGGTCGGCGTCCGCCAGCCGGACGAGGCCCCGCTCGACCTCGGCCAGCGACGACCGCTCTGCCGACGTGGCGCCGAGCCCCTCGCCGATGTCGGAGGCCCGGGTGGTCTGCCTGAGCCGGTGCTCCGGGATGAACCAGGTCAGCACGAACGCCACCAGCATGATCGGCGCCGCCACCCGGAACACCGCGGCGATCGCGTCGGCGTAGACGTGCAGGAAGTCGGCGGCGAGGTCGGACGGCAGCCGCTGGATCGCGGTCGGGTCGCGCTGGATCTGCGCCGGGTCGAAGCCGGGCGGCAGCGTGGTCGTGCGCAGCACCTGGGCCACGTCGGTGCTCAGCGTGGCCGCGAAGACCGAGCCCAGCGTCGCCACCCCGAACGAGCCGCCGATCGAACGGAAGAAGGTCGCCCCGGAGGTGGCCACGCCGAGATCCTTGAAGTCGACGGCGTTCTGCACGACGATCACCAGGACCTGCATGGTCATGCCCAGCCCGATGCCGAGGATCAGCAGGTAGGCGGCCATGACGGCGGTGCCGCTGTGCTCGGTGAGCGTGGACAGCAGGAACATGCCGACGCTGGCGATCGCGGTGCCGGCGATCGGGAAATATCGGTATTTGCCAGTCTTCGAGATGACGAATCCGCTCACGATGGAGAGCGTCAGCGTCCCCGCCATCATCGGCAGCAGGAACACCCCCGACAGCGTCGGCGTCACCCCGTGCACGATCTGCAGGTAGAGCGGCAGGTACGTGAGCGCGCCGAACATCCCGAACCCGACCACGAACCCGACCACCGACGACATCGCGAACGCCCTGTTGCGGAACAGCCCGAGCGGCAGCACCGGCTCCCTGGCCCGCCGCTCCGCCCGAATCCAGCCGGCCACCAGCACGACCGCCGCGACCGCCAGGCCGATGATCACCGGCTCGGTCCACGCGTAGGTGTTGCCGCCCCACGTCGTGATCAGCACCAGGCAGGTGGTCGCCCCGCCGAGCAGCGCCACGCCCGCGTAGTCGATCGTGTGGCGGGTGCGGCTCGCGTCACCGGGCAGCGCCGCCACGATCACCAGCAGCGCGACCGCGCCGAGCGGCAGGTTGACGTAGAACACCCAGTGCCACGACAGATGGTCGACGAACAGCCCGCCGAGCAGCGGCCCCACGATGCTCGACACCGCGAACACCGCCCCGAAGAACCCCTGGTACTTCCCCCGGTCGCGGGCCGACACCACGTCACCGACGATCGCCTGGGCCAGCACCATCAGCCCGCCGCCGCCGAGCCCCTGGACCGCCCGGAACGCGATGAGCTGCCCCATGCTCTGGCTCAGCCCGCACAGCGCCGACCCCGCCAGGAAGATCACGATCGCGGCCAGGAACAGTCTCTTGCGCCCGTACTGGTCGCCCAGCTTGCCCCACAGCGGCGTCGACACGGTGGCGGCCAGCATGTAGCCCGTCACCACCCACGACAGGTGCTCCAGCCCGCCGAGGTCGCTCACGATCGTCGGCAGCGCCGTGGACACGATCGTCTGATCGAGCGCTGCCAGCAGCATGCCGAGCATGAGCGCGACGATGATGAGCCCCAGGCCACGTTGCCGCATGCCTGCGATCATACTCATCGTGAGGATTCGAACACGTTCCGCTGCCGGTTATCCACAGAACGGGGTTCGGGGTCTCGGCGGCCACCCGGCGCGCCGCTAATGTCGGCGCCATGCTCACTCGCGCAGACATCGGCGTCATCGGCGGTTCCGGCTTCTACTCCCTGCTCGACGACGCGGAGGAGGTCGAGGTCACGACCCCCTACGGCCCGCCCAGCGACACCGTCACCGTGGGCCGCATCGGCTCGCGCCAGGTCGCGTTCGTCCCCCGGCACGGCCGCGACCACCGCTTCCCTCCCCACCGCATCCCCTACCGGGCCAACCTGTGGGCGCTGCGCTCGCTCGGCGTGCGCCAGGTCCTCGCCCCCAGCGCCGTCGGCTCGCTCCGGGCCGAGCTGGGCCCCGGCGCGATCGTCGTGCCCGACCAGCTGGTCGACCGCACCTCCGGCCGCGTCCAGACCTATTACGACACCGGCGGCGCCGTGCACGTCTCCTTCGCCGACCCCTACTGCCCCGCCGGCCGCGCGGTCGCCGTCGCCGCGGCGCGGGCCGGCGAGTGGGAGACGCTCGACGGCGGCACCCTGGTCGTCATCGAGGGGCCGCGCTTCTCCACCCGGGCCGAGTCGCAGTGGTTCCAGCGCAACGGCTGGGCCATCGTCGGCATGACCGGCTTCCCCGAGGCCGTCCTGGCCCGCGAGCTGGCCCTGTGTTACACGTCCCTGTCCCTGGTGACCGACCACGACGCCGGTGTGGAGGCGGGCCAGGGCGTCACGCACGACGAGGTCCTGGAGTTCTTCGCGCGCAACGTCACCCGCATGCGCTCGCTGGTCGCCGACGCCGTCCGGTCCCTGCCCGAGGAGCGCTCCTGCCCCTGTGGCGCGGCCCTCGACGGCATCAAGCTCCCCTTCGAGCTGCCGTGATCCGCCTGTGGCTGCGGCGCTGCGAGCGCCGCCGCCGCCTCGTCGCGGCCGCCCTGGCCGCGGCGGGCGTCCTGGCCGCCTTCGTCGCCCTGCGGCCCGCTCCGGGCCCCACGGTGCTGGTCGCCGCCCGCGACCTCGCCCCCGGCGTGCTGCGCCCCGGCGACCTGCGCGCGGTCCCGCTGCCCCACCCGCCCGACGGCGCCCTGCGCTCGGGCGCGGTGGGCCGGGTCCTGGCCGGCGCGATGCGCCGCGGCGAGCCGCTGACGGACGTCCGCCTTCTCCACTCCCTCCGCCTGCCTCCCGGCGCCGTCGCCACTCCCGTACGCATCTCCGACCCCGACGTCGTGCGCCTGATCTCCCCCGGCTCCACGATCGGCGTGCTGGCCGCCCGCGACGGCGCCCCCGCCGCACTCGTCGCCGACGACGTGACGGTCCTCACGATCCCCGACGCCCCCAGCGACCACGGCGCCCTGGTCGTCCTGGCCACCACGCGATCCCAGGCCGCCGACCTGGCCGGCGCCCAGGCGGGAGGGCACCTGTCGATCACCATCACAGAGTGATCGATCCATTACTCTCTGTTGGCATGAGTGGATTCAAGAAGTTCCTGATGCGCGGGAACGTCATCGACCTCGCCATCGCCGTGGTCATCGGCGCGGCCTTCAACGCCGTCGTCCAGTCGTTCGTGGCCGACCTGCTGACCCCGCTGATCTCGGCGTTCGGCGGCCTGCCCGACTTCTCGTCCCTGAAGATCACCATCGGCCAGTCCAACTTCATGTACGGCAACTTCATCAACGCCCTGGTGTCGTTCCTGGTGATGGCCACCGTGATCTACTTCCTGATCGTCAAGCCCTACACCCACTTCAAGGACCGCGCCGAGGCCCGCGAGGAGATCACCCACCGGGCCTGCCCCGAATGCCTCTCGGAGATCCCCAAGGCCGCCACCCGCTGCGCCCACTGCACCGCCGAGCTCACCCCGGCGCCCTAGGGCAGGGTGTCCATCTTCGGGTCGTACTCCCAGTGCCACGGCTCGAACGGGCTGCTGTAGGCCCAGTCCGGGTGGAACCACCCGTACCTCTTGCCGTTCTTCTCCAGCCAGTTGAACTCCGGGGACCGGAACCGCTCCACGCCCCCGCAGAGGTCTACAGCCAGCCCGAGCCCGTGATTGCTGCGCCCCGGCACCGCCGCGAACCCCGGCCGCCGGTAATAGACCGACTGCTGCTCGGCCAGGCTCCGATAGGCGTCGGTCACGCACATCTGCTTGCCGAACTGCCGCTTGAACGCCTCGTTCAGGCTGACGAACGCGATCGTCGCGTCGGCCCGCAGGCTGAACCCCTTCTGCTGGAGCGGGCACAGCATGCTCTTGGGGATCAGTCCGTTCGGATACTCCCCCGCCGTCGCCGCCCGCAGCGGATTGCACCCCAGCGCCGCCCGGCCCACCTTGTCGATCTTGATGCCCATCTTCACCAGGGCCGCGGTGAGCGACTTGACCACCTTGTCCGACCGCTTCCTGAGCAGATCCACCTCGGCGGCCATCTGCGCCTCGGCCAGCAGGTTCCCCGCGCGCAGCTCCTGCGCCTCGGCGGCCAGCCTCTCCGTCTGCTGGATCAGCGCGGTGCTCCGGTCGACCGCCTGCTGCCGCACCATGACGATGTGGTTGATGTTGGCCATGGTCCGCAGGGTGTCGGCATCGGCGTCCCCCGCCAGGAACGGCACGACCGTGTCACTGGCCAGCGGCTGGATGTAGAGCAGCTCCGCCATCTGCGACACCGGCTGCCGGATCTGGGCCAGGTGCCGCTCGGCCTTCGCGAGGGCCTGGAGCTTGCCCTCCAGCTCCTTCTCGGCCGCCTCGAACTCGGTACGCCGCTTGATCAGCGCCTTGTTGGCTTCCTCGAGCTCCTGCGCCGCCCGTTCGGCTTCCTTGCGCAGCTCGGTGAGGTTGGCGGGGTCGGACCGGGTCCCCAGGGCCTGGGTCCCCAGAGCCTGGCGGGTGTCCTGGGCCTGCCGGGCTTCGGCAGGAGCACCCAGCAGGGAAGTCATCGCCACGACGACCGCGATCAGACCTGCTGATCGAGGGGCTGGCACGTTCGACTCCTCCGTTTGCAAACTCGTTACCCGCGTCCGGCACGCACGTTACTACAGCCCCCCGAGTGCCCGGACCGAACTCCGAAGAGCCGTTATGAGGCAAACGACGCTTTTGTACTGCTCCTGGCTTGGGAGGTGGGGGTTGGGGTGTGGCTTCGGGGATGCCGTGGGGGCTTGTGGGTGCTTGCGAGTGCTTGTGGGAGCGCCATCGAAGATCCGATACGTCGTACGGCGGCCCTCTGCCCGACCCGAGGCTCCGCTGCCATGCCGACCCGTTCGCCGCTCCAAGACGATGGAGCACCGATACCGCCTTGCACCGGCTTCAAGGGGTCGGCCTCAGTCGTGACGCCCCCATGTCACCTGAAGGCCACCACGTCACCCTGTGCACTCCCGTACGCCCTGATCCCTGATCTCGTCACAACCCCGACGCCAGATCGCCCGTGAGGCTCACCGCCGGCTGCCGCTCATGCTCCCTGCAGAGCTCCCACAGCCACGTGTCCACCCACTCCCCCGGACAATCGGACTGCGACTCCGACGGGCCCGCGGGAGCCCGCTCCGAAGGCTCCGGGGCCGCCTCCTGGACTGGCGGCGCCGAACTATCCCTCGTAATCCCCACCGCCTGCACCGCCGGCTCCCCGGGAACGTCCACCACCTCCACCCCAGCCTCCGTCTCCATCTTCGTAACAGGCGCTGGCATCGCCGCCACGTACTGCCGCGCCGGATGCGCAGGCGGAGGCACCAGCACCGGAGCGAACACCTTGAACTCCCGCTCCCGGCCCCTCTTGCCCTCGTGCTGGTACTGAGACATCTCCCCCGCCAGCAACCCGCCGGCGAAGATCGCAGGCGCGAGCAACGCCGCGAACAACACCACGGGCCGCCTACGCGCCTGCCTACGTCGCCTACTGTCCACGCGCCGACCGTAACCGCGGGCGACACCACGGCCGGTAACCGGTTGCCATGTGTTTACCGCCCGCCTGCGCACCCATGGCACGGCACGGCCTGGATGCAGGGCCTCGGTGAAGTTGGTGGGGGCTGAGGGCCCACGCAGTGGCAGTCTTTCGCTAGGCTTACTTCGTCCGCCTCCGTAGCTCAGGGGATAGAGCACCGCTCTCCTAAAGCGGGTGCCGCAGGTTCGAATCCTGCCGGGGGCACTCTTCTCCACCAGGCATTCTGGCCTCTGACCTGCGGTTTCACAGCCGCGAGCCTTTTGCCTTGTGGACCTTGATAGGCAGCCGGCGGTGCCCGCATGCAGCCGTAAGACCATGATCAGGGGACATATGCGGGATGATCTTTGCAGCATATGTCCCAGGTCAGGCCGCATTTTCGGGCCATCAGGGATCTCGGCAACCCGCTCCGACCGTCCGGCGCGGGGTAAACAAACCCCGCTGATCGTGCCAAATACGGGCGCACAACTCGAGCGTCACCCCGTTTCACAACGGCTCGACACCAACGCCAAATGAGTCAACCTGCACCTTGCATGAAGGCGTCCCTGGAGGTGCCGTTCAGCGGCGCCGGTTCCAAGGCTGCCGCCGTGGCCGCCTGCCGCTACATGGGCGAGCCCTCCGCCCCTTCCCTCGAGGAAGCCGTGCTGGTGGCCATTCGGGCTCGGGCAGGGGCTATTGCGTGCATCGTGAGCCACCGCTACATCGACAAGCTGCTCGGCCCTCGGTGGCGGAGGGCGAGCCGCCTGGGAACGCCCGGAGTGATCGGGCCGCTCAACCGGCGACCGGCACGTCACGGCAGTACGCCTCCATGGCAAGCCTTCCTCCGCCGGTAATATCATGATCAACCCCATCGAGGTCGGAGCCTGATGCTTAAGCTGCCGCTCAAGCCGTCCTTCCGGTACGTGCACGAACCGCTGAGGGATGACGAGGAGGTCATCCCGCTCCTGGGCAACACACGGCTCATCGGCGAACTGATGCACCGGCTGCGCTATTCGCGAGGAGGCACCTTCCTCATCACAGGCTTCCGGGGTGTTGGCAAGAGCACGGTGATAACGCGTGCGGTCGAGGGGATCGCCGCCGAGGCAGCCACGAACGAGATCGTGGTGCCGATCACGATCAACGTGGCCCGCCCCATGCCCCCTGATCAGTTGCTCTTCGCTCTTGTGCGCCGACTCTACGAGACACTGCAGGACCGCCGCGTACTCAAACGGCTGGACGAGACCACACGGCGAGCGGTCATGCTGGCTCACATCCGGACGTCGTTAGGACTGAAGCAGACACGCTCCGACGCGAGGGAGCGCGGCACTTCCCTGACCATCGGCATGGGCCCGGGCGCCTCCAAGTTGACCGGTCCCGCCGGATGGCTGGCGCCCAGTGCGGGTCTGACGTCCAAGCGGACGCGGTCTCTGGCCGTAGAGGCGTCCTATCTCACCTATTCGGACAGCGACGTTGAGCACGACCTCGGACGGATCATCGACCTCCTCTCCAGGGCCAAGCCGGGCCGGCGTAGGTGGTGGCACAGAGCCAAGCCCCGCGTTCATCTCATCGTCGTTCTGGACGAGGTTGACAAGCTGACCTCGGAGCCGTCCGGGCTCGCGGAGGTTGAACGACTGCTGGGCAATCTGAAGAACACGCTCACCATGCGTGGCGCGCACTTCCTGCTGGCAGCCGGCCCAGACCTGCACGATCACGCCGTCCTTGACGCCAGCCGGGGCAACAGCGTTTACGAGAGCATCTTCGCCTGGCAGCGATACGTACCGTGCAGCTGGGACGCGCCGGACCTGCTCCTCAGGGCGGTGCTCGCCGAAGACGCGGGCGCGGATGCCGAAGAAGTCGTCCGGTATCTGCGATTCAAAGCCCGTGGCATCCCACGGCGGTTGCTGCAGGAGTTCGGCGAGTTTGTCCACTGGGAGGACGAGCACCCCTTCCTCGTCGTCGGCGTGCAGGACAGGTCCCGGATTACCTTCTATGCGCAGGTCGAGGAACTGCTCGAGTCCTACTTCCAGCAAGGCCGTTCGGACCGGCTCTTCCGAGAAGATATCGACGATGACCGCTGGCGCATGGCCGGATACTTTGTCATCGATTGGATCCTGCGCCGACAGGGGGACCCGTTCACCGTCGCCCACGTCTGTGGATCGGCCGAGAAGCCCGAACTCGACCCCCTGCTACGGCTCGCGCAGCCGGACGTTGAGCAGTTGCTGCGCCATCTGACCAAGCACGACTTCCTGACGGTCGTCCGGGACCCGGATCGGCCTGACGCAACACGTATCGTGAGCGATAGTCAAGACGGCGCACTCGTGTGGTACAAGCTCGCTGATGATGTGAAACGTCGACTTCTAGGGATCGTCTGGGGGAACGCAAGCGAACGAGCGGCGCTGGACGTGTCACTCCGTCTGCCCTTGCCCTCCCGAGAGACTACTGCGTCGGAGTCGGTGCCGGCTGCCATGCCCACTGATCCACCATCGGAGCGTGACCTGGAATCTGTATTGCGCACCGTCGCCAGCCGTTATGAACTGGTCGAGGCCATAGGTGCGGGCGGCATGAGCATGGTTTATCGAGCACGCGACCTGGTGACGCAGCGGGAGGTAGCAGTTAAAGAGCTACGGAGCGGCAGTGGTCCTGAACTCCAGCAACGTTTTCGTAGAGAGGTGAGGATCCTCCGCGAGCTTCGACATCCGCGCGTCGTACGCATGTTCGGCGTAATCGAGGACGAAGACAAAACCTTCATCGCCATGCAATTGGTGCCAGGATTAACGCTGCAGCAGACGGTGAACGAGAAGGGACCTTTGGGCCTCGCAGCCACCGTACTTCTCGGACATCAGATCGCCGAAGCACTGGAATACCTGGAAACCCAGCAGGTCAGCCGCATCGATCTGAAGCCTCATAACATCATGATGGCGCCCGATCGCGGTGCTGTGCTGATCGACTTCGGCCTCGCCAAACGAGCCGACCTCGCTGACATCACGGTGACGGACGGCATCGTCGGCACGCCTGCCTACATGGCGCCCGAAAGCGTTAAAGGCGGCCGAACGGACATCAGAACCGACATTTACGCGCTCGGGCTCGTTCTCTATTTCGCCCTGACAGGACGCTCGCCCTACTCCCGCGAGGAAGACATCCAGGGCATCATGGCCGCTATCCTGCAAGGAAGGGGGGACATGACGCCATTGGCCGACATGGCGTACATGCACGACATCATCTCCAAGGCACTGGCGACCGATCCTGACGACAGATTTCAGCATCCTGCGGAGATACGTGATGCCTTGGCGGCCACACCCGACGGTTCGGCTCAAGGCCTTTGACCGACGCCTTCCAAATACCTGCGTAGCAGGCTCGTGCTCAAGAGGCTTTATATCGGCTTGCCAGCCGGGTCGTCGCAGCGGAAGTCAGATCCGATCGACCGGAATCAAGGGAGCAGGTGTCGCAGGACTTGCGCGGCATGCTGGGCGGCGACTTGGTTGTGGTCGTCACTCTTTCTGAGACCGGCGTGATCGGAGATCCCGAACACGATCGCCCACCCGTTCTCGTCTTGCGGGTTATTCTGCGCGTCGTATGCCTGTACAAGCCCGCGAACCTCCAGGTCCACGGCGAGGATCTTGTCGTTGAACGCCTTCAGCTCTTCAAAGTTTTCGGAGCCTGCGTCGGCGATCACCACGTCGCCCGACCCGATCGGCCCAGCGTGCACACGAAAAACGTCATCGGCGTCTGGACGCCTGGCAGGCTTACCGCAGTCCGTAAAGAAGGAGTTAACCGCGTCACCGACCGCGGATGAGGTTCTCGCTCCTGACCTCTGCGCAGTCTCCCGCCGGGGAGTTCTTCGCGCAGCTCGTAGTGGACGACATGCGTGGCCGACCACGTCGCCGACCGCGACGTCCGCGTGGATGCCACCGCCGCTGCCGACCAGGACGATCACGGCGGGGTGCGAGGGCACCGCCGAACACCCCCTGCTCCAGCATCCGCATTCCGGTGACGGCGACGGCCAGGTCTCTGCGCCTTGGAGACAACGTTGGCTCCGGTCGGGCCCAAGTGACGTAAGGCGCTGCCGCCCAGGCTGGGGCCCGTTCAAGCCGCTGGTCAATCAGATGCTGCAGGTGGATTAAATGCGTTTTCCAAGCAACCGCGCGCCTATCAGCCAGGGTGCGTCAGGCGAACATAGCGTTCACGGCCCGGCTCACCTCCGCTTGGGGAACCTTTTCGCGTTGACGTTCGAAGGCGATCCACGCCCTTCCTTCCGCGGCGACCCCCTCCAGTACGTGCAGAGCGTTACCGAGACCGGCCGTGCCGAGAGTCAGCTGTGAGGCGTTCTGCGGATCCCTGTCCTCGGTCTCCGTGACATCTGTGGGCGGGTCCGTCACCTTGACCTTGATCGGGTCGCCGTTGGTCAGGGTCAGCTCGAAGACGTTCTCTCCGTTGTCGGTCTCGGCCACCTGGACGGAAGTGAACGCGTCGTAGCGGTAATTGATGCGCGCCCGGCTGCGGGCGGTGGCCTTGCGAAAGTCGAGGTGCTGGGTTAATTGCCGCGCACCGTCCTTAGTGAGCAGGAAGAGCAGAATCTTGTATTTCGAATATCGCCATGGCCCGTTTTCGATGCGTGCCCGGTCGTAGAAGGGCGTGGCGGGCGCCTCGATGAACGCGTGAGCGAGGACGTCCTGCCGTTTCAATCGGTAGAGATCCATCGCCTGCTCCATCAGCACCTTACGGTCGCACTCGAGCCATCGGGCCATCTCAAGGTCGTCCGGTCTGTCGTCGAGTTTGCGCTTCCAACGGTCAAAAGCCGCCCGGCGGCCGGCCAGCAGCCGCTCCTTCTCTCTCTTGTCGGCCGAGTGGCGCCTGTACTCCGCGGCGATGCGCAGCCAGAGGCGGGCCGTCGACCAGACCGAGGCCAGGGCGACGATCGCGGCCAGCGACACGAACAGCGGTCTGACATGCGCCGCGCTCCAGACCAGGAAGCCGCCTGCCACGATCGCCGCGATCGAGGTAAGCACGCACCTCATTTTCAGGAGCACGGGGACGCGCAACTTTTTGCGGTAGTCCCACAGTGTTCCCTCCTCCCAGCGCCGCGCGACGTCGGCGACCAGATATCTGGTGAGCCAGGCGACACGCTTGGCGTTGACCGTGCTCTCCCGGTAGAGAGTGACCACCTCGTCGCGCAGGGCACGCCGGATCCCCACCGTCTCCGACAGCCAGAGAACCGGGTCCGCGTCGCGTGGGGCGTACCGCGCGAAGTAGTGGCTGAACTGTCGGTCGATCTTGCTCGCGAAGACGTCACCGCGCGTGGTGACGGCCGGCTTGTGCTGATACTCGCGGTCTTTCGCCTGACGTCGCTCCTTCATCCACCTCCACTCCACACCGCTGCGCACACTCACGTAGCAGCTGGCCGTGAGACTCAGTAGGGCAAACAGCGCCACCGTCTCGTTGTGCTGCCAGGCCGTGGCGCCGACGAAGCCGACGGTCACCAGGGCCAGCGCGGTAGTCGCCATGGCCGCCGTCCAGACGCCGGGTCCGACGAGGACGGGGTCCGCCGGCCGTACCCGTGCGCCGATGGGCTCAGGTTGGAAGAACTTCCACGCCCGGCCCAGCCGGTTCAGCGCGTAGCGGTCGTGTTTGGCCGCCTCAAAGGCGCCAACAGTGCACGTTGATCGTGCGACCGCCCTCACGCACCTTCTTGGTCAAGGCGTCCAGCCAGACGAAGGTGTACGGGCCGGCGTCCAGCGCCCGGGTGCGGAACGCCTTGACCTGCTCATCCAGCACCTTGGCCATCTGCGAGACCTGGCTCTTGGAGATGTGCTTGATGCCGAGCTGCTCGACCAGCTTGTCCACCCGCCGGGTGGAAACGCCGAGCAGGTAGGACGTGGCGACCACGCTGATCAGCGCCTGCTCTGCCCGTCGGCGTCGCTCCAGCAGCCAGTCCGGATAGTAGGACCGGACCGCAGCTTCCGAATCGCGAGCTCGACGGTTCCTGCGCGGGTGTCCCACTCGCGCGCCCGGTAGCCGTTGCGGGAGTTGGTCCGCTCGTCGCTGCGCTCGCCGTAGGCGGCCCCGCACAGGTTGTCGGCCTCGGCCGACATCAACGCTTCGGCCATGGTCTTCACCATGGATCGCAACATGTCAGGGTCATCGGTCTCGATCTGCTTCGCGAGCCACTGCGCGGGCGTCACACTGTTGTCTGCGGCCATCGACTGGTTCTCCTTCGATCTTGATCTAGCTACTCGAAGGATCACTCGATGGCCGTCTTCATTTCACGACGCCACGCCTGTGACCAGGCCAAACTCGTACACCACTCCCGTGGACGCAACCTCGAGGAGTCCACCGAGTTCGGCCAGGCGTCACCAGACGAGGTAACCGGCGAGATCGCTGACGTGTACGAGGTCCTTCGCGCTCTGGCCGCGGTCCACGGGCACGACTGGGCCACGATCGAAGAGGTGGCAGCGGCCAAACGTGAAGAACGCGGAGCCTTCCGCGAACGCCTCTACCTCGCGTGAACGCACCCGTCCACGCGAACACTGCGGTCCTATGTCCGCGTCGGTCACAACCGACCGGAGCTTTCAGACGCTGATCGGAAGGCTCCGCGCCAGCGCACGAGCAGAAGCGCGGACGCCGCTCAGGTAGGAGTGGAAGGCGTGGTGACGGTTCTGATCTAGGTTGAGGGGCAGGTCCAGCCGAGCAATCAGCTCGGATTCGCCCTCCCAAGGCGCATCATGCTCGATCCAGCACACACGGGCGTACTCGGCCATCCAGTCCGTCAGTTCCTTCTCGCCGGCCTGGCCGAAGGTCAGTCGCTTGCCGCTGCCTACCCGGCGGAGTTCGAGCCCGAGCAGGCAGCCAAGAGTGAGCCTCAGAGTGGATCCTTCGGCGTTGCCCCGGAAGTGATACCGGACCCGGCTACGGAGGTTCTGCTTGCTGGCCCGGGTCGCCATGCGGCGAGGCGCGATTCCCACATAGAGGAGACGGTCGGCGGCCAGGCTGGGATGCGGTGGCTGAGTGAAGTGCCACCCATAGATGCCCGCGGCAGCCGGCACCGGACCCGGGCGGCCGAGAACTTCCGCCGCCTCCCACAGCTTGGCCGGCTCGAGCAGTTCGGCAGTGTTCATCCTTGCCTCCCAGGCCGGTCGGTATGAGGAAGTTAGTGCACGCCACCGACAAACACGCAGCCTAGGCGCGCTGCTCCAGCAGCCCTGCGAGGAACTCCTGAGTCGCCGGGTCGACCGAGTACAGTGCGGTGCCCATCATGCCGCGCGTCAGCAGCACCTTGTAAGTGTTGCGGATCAGCTGATCCGCCTGCTCGTCGCTGACTCCCTTCTTCATCAGCGCCGGGTCCTTGCTGGAGCTCCGGACGGTGACCAGTTTCCCGTCCCGATACACGAGGTCCGGGCCGAAGATCACCCCGTTCCAGTCGTACTCGAAGCCCTGGGCGGTATAGACGCATCCCACCTGCTCGAACCCGCCATCAGCGGTGGCCCAGAGGGCGCTGGCCGGGGCGTTCCCTACAGCCCTGTCCCCCTTGACGTTCCAGGGCCGCGCCCAGTCGCCGACCCGTACGTCCGCGACCAGGCTGTCATCCGCCGGGGCGCTCCAGGGCCAGCAGAACCCCGCCGTCATCCGTGCCGAGAATTCCGCTTCCAGCTTGCTCCTCAGCAGGGCCTCCAGTTCGTAGGGCGACTCGGTGAGAGAGACGGCGAAGTGATCGTCACCCGTCCACGGCTCCGGAGCACCGCTATCCAGGCCCAGCAGCCGCAGCACCCACTCCTCGTACTTACGGCTCCCGCCACAACGGAACTGCGCATCCAGGTCGATCCGGTGTACGGCCAGACCGAGCGACTCGGCGTAGGCCGTGATGTCGGCGACCCGCCCCATCTCGCCAGGCCGTACCACCTGATGCTCGTCCAGCAGGAACACCGGCACCCTCGCCGCGGCGATCAGCTCATCCAACTGTGGCCGGCCCGTCCGCTGTGCCGACTTGGTGAACCTGTTCTCCGAGGTCTCGCGGATGCGGTGGGCCTCGTCACAGATCAGCACGTCCAGTTCGTTCGACTTCGCGGTCATGAAGTTGTTGAAGTACTTGAACATCCCCTTCAACCGCGTCGAGCCCTTGGCGACGACTCGCCTCATCGTCTCGGTGAAGGAACGTGAGCCGGTGGCGTGCAACGCCGAGTATCCCCGGTCGGAAAGTTCCCCGAGGAGGGACAGTGCGATGACACTCTTGCCAGAACCCGGCCCACCAGTGATGATCACGACCTGCTTCGAATTGCCTGCCCGAGCCTTCTCCACTGCGTGCAGCACCATCTCGTAGGCCAGGCGCTGTTCGGCCAGTAGGACGAACTGGTCACGCTTCTTGATCTCGCCAGCGGCCACCTTCAGCAGTTGCTTGGACGGGCGGATGGCACTGGACAGCAGCCGATCGGCCGCGGCGGCTCCCGGTTCAGGGGCGAACTGGGCCTTGAGGTAGTCGACGAACTGGCCCCGGCGCGTCTTGCTGAAGAGCCGCGTGCGCTCGTCCTCGACGTGGTCGTAAAGGTCGTGGATGTCTGGATCGCTGGCGTTGTGCAGGTACGCCACCCCGCGCACCGCGTTCCTGTGCTGCTCCAGAGCCCCGACGAAGTCGGCCAGGTATTCGCAGTAGCCCCGCACCTGGACGACCGGGTGCAGCTTGGGCCGATCCCCCATGCCCGGCACCAGGACCAGTTCGGCGTCGTCCTCGTACAGCTCGGCCTGGCTCCACTGCTTCAGCTCGACGATCAGGTAGGAGTCGGCTCCCGTCCGCCGGTCGCGCCCGGCGAGGATGACGTCGGCCCGCTTGCTGGTTAACGGGAGCTGGTACTCGATGAGCATCTCCACCCCACCGAGGCCGGCTTCCACCAGGTCACGGGCCAGAATAGGGATGCTGCGGTCCCAGGACTTGCGTTCGCCCTTGCCCGGGCTGATGCCTTGCGTGGAGCGCAGGTAGTCCGCGATCACGTCGCTGAGGACGCGCTCGGCCACGGACTCGGACACCAGCTGAACCAGACTTTCCGCCGAATGCCGGAAGACAGCCACGGATCTACCCCCAGGCAGCACGAAGGACTCGTGCGGTATGGGGGCATGTCCGGTATCAAAACGGAAGCCCGTCGGGCCGCATCACGGATACGCCTGAAGATTACCGGGATCTTCATACCTTCCCGCCCCGATCAACCAATCCCTCCTGCGGGGTCCGCTGGCAATCATCGCCGCCACTCAACGAGCTTGTGCCTGGCAGTAGCACGCACCGCCCGACCCGCCACGCTGTTCCGAATCCCGTTGCCCTTGTCAGCAGATCAGCGGATCGAGTGGACGGAACGCATCGCCGAGGTCCATGACGCTGTTCGAGGTCGTCCGGCTCTCGCAACATCTGTGAGGCGTGGGGGAATGGCCGGTACACCGTCGGACTCACTATGAACGCTAGGCACAGGATGATCTCTAAGGTCGGCAGAAATGCCAGCAGATTTGCGCAGGTCACGCTGCGCAAACTGCAGTAGCCGTCCTGCTACTGGGGAGCGTTCATGGGCACGCCGTCATAGTTGAGCAAGCGAGCACCAAGCTTGGCCAGCATCACATTGGTGGTGCGGTCGACGGAGTACAGCACGGTGCCGCGCATTCCGCGGGTAGCAAGCACCCTGTAGGTGTTGCGGACCAGGAAGTCGAAGTCGAGCGCGTTCTCGACCGACCTGTCGCGGTTCTGGCTGATGTCGGCCTGCCAGCCTCCGTCACGCCAGACCAGGTCGGGGCCGAAGATGACGCCAGCCCAGGCGTACTCGAAGCCCTGAGCGGTGTAGATGCAGCCGATCTGACCGTGGCCGCCTGGGTGCGTCGCCCATAGCGTGTGCGGCGGCTTATCACCGACCCACTCGTCCCCCTTGACGTTCCATGGTCGGTTCCAGCCGTTGATGCGGACGTCGTCGGTAAGGGTGCCGTTTCGGGGGAACGTCCAGGGCCAGCAGAAGCCGGCCGCGATGCGGGCGCTGCTGTTGGTTTCGGCGGCGCGCTTGTTGAGGAACTTCTCCATCGCCTCTGGGGTGGGGGCGACGTACAGTTCATAGTTCTCCCGAGGCCGCCAACGGTGCGGCGGCTCTCCAGCCACCAGGCCAAGTAACTGCTCGACCCAACGGATGTACTCCGGGTCGCCGCCGCAGCGGAACTGGCTGCGCAGGTCGATTCGCAGGACCTCGTGCTTCATCTCCTTGGCCGCGTTCTCAATGAGCTGGATGGTGCCGTCTTCGCCGGGGCGCACCACCTGGTGCTCGTCCAGCAGGAAGACCGGTACATCCGCCGCCTCGATGAGCTGCTTGACCTGGGACCCGCCCGTGCCGGGTGTCTGGCGCCTGAGCCGGTGCGCCTCATCGGCGATGAGCATGTCCAGCTTCGAGCGTAGGGTTTCGAAACTGTTGAAGTACCGGAAAATTCGCCTGGCGCGCGTGTCCTCGCCAGCGTACTCCCACAGCGTGCGGGTGAAAGATCGGCTGCCAGTGGCGTGCGCAACCTTCAGCCCATCCCTACTGCACGCAGCCAGCAGTTCCAAGGCGATCACACTCTTGCCCGTGCCGGGACCGCCCACAATCAGCACGACTCGCTTGTTGCCCCGGCGGCTGACCGCCAACTGGGCCTTCACGTACTCGACGGCTTTACGCTGCTCGTCCAGCAGCGGAAAGACAGAACGTCCGCGCACGCTCTTGCTGACTGCGGTCATCAGGCTCTCCGTCGGCGACACCCGGGCGGACAGCAGGTCGCGGGCATACTCAAGTGCCTTATTACCCGAGAGCGTCCTTGTGAGCATGGCCGCGAACCGCTCACGTTCCTCTGGTTCCTTCCCGTACATATGCGTACGCTTCGCGCCGCTCTCCAACTGGTCTTCATCTCGAATCGTCTCAAGGAGCGCGGCGGGCATGTTGTGTAAGTTGACCAAGCTCATCACCTTGGCGGTCCGTAACATCGGCACGAAGTCGCGCAACGCCTGCCGGTATCCGTCGGCTTGGGTTGCCGGGTGAAGGCTCGGGTTGCGGCCGGGCGCGTTCGGCACATGCACCATCTGCGTGCCGCGCACCGGCCGGATCTGCGACCACTGCTTGTTCTCCACCACTACAACGCAGATCTCGCCGGTTGCGGGTTCGCTTCCGACCAGAACGATGTCCATGCGCACGTCACAGATCGGCGCGGTCAGCTCGATCAGCACCTGTACGTCCTGCAGGCCGGCATTGATTAGCAGGTCGACGACCGTGGGAATGCTGCCGCCCCACGAGGCGCTCTCGCTCTCTCTCGGCTTCGCTCCATGCACCGAAACGAATCGTCGGCGCAGTTCCTCGACCAGATGACTCTGGACGATGATCTCGGCGAGTTCACCGGCACTGCCCCGATACAGACAACGCAACGCCACAAGAGCGCTCCTTCGGAACGCCGGCCAGCCTTGCGGCTGACAGACGGGACGGGGGCGAAGGGATGGTGCGAGGCGTACTGTAGCTGTGATTGCCGACAATTCAGGACAGATCAGTGCAACACTCGTCGCAGATATAGACAGGCACCTCTCGCCGGCCGAACTGCGAGCCCGTTCATCTCGCCTCGCAGGAGGCGGTGGTGTATGCCTACTCCGATCAGGCAGCCGTCACGATGACCGTGCCGTTCAGCGAGGAGTAAATCTCGTCGTGCCCTGCGTGCGGCAACGACGACTACCGCGGCAGCACGGTCGTCGGCCATCTCCGCCTGGAGCCCACCAAGCAAGGATCGAACCCCCGCCGCCACGGAGCGGAAGAGCACCGGCTTCATCGCAGCTCGCTATAGATGGAAAGAACGGATGTACGAGCGAGAGATGGTCGGATAAGGTCCGGACGTGCGCCATGTTGCGTATTCGAGGGCAATTGCCGCGACGCTTATCTGTTTCGCGGCCTTGACCGCCTGCTCGGGCGAGTCAGAGCGGCCGACATTGGCGGAGGCATCACGGCAGCTCGTGAGCGACGGTGACGCGGTGGTTGCGGGCATCGAGGCAGGCCTGACCGAGCTGACAAGAGAACGTGCCGACCGGGACCGAGACTCGACCTGCCTCAACGATGAGGAGCAGCGCTTCTACATCGCCAAGGGGAACTTCGCGAATCCGTCTGCGGAGAGTGCGACCAACCTTGTTGGGCTGCTGAAGGGCCAGCTCATCGGCAAGGGATATTCCACTCAGGTCGTGGATAATCTCGATCTTTGGGAAGACGATGTGAGTGTCGCCGTGGTGGTCAATCCTGAGACAAGGGTGACCTTCGTCCTGCTCGCCCGCATGAACTCGACACCTAACGTCATGATCGTCGGGAAGACGGAGTGCTATCCCGTCAACGCCTGAATGCAGTCACATGGGGTCAGGTACACGCGCGGCATCTTCTCGGAGCTGCTTAGCGCGCCGGCGAAGGTTCTCGGCGGTGGCCAGGCACGAATTTTCCAGCTCGGCCAGTTCGCGTCTCAGGCGAGCCGCATGCGTGAGGTACCGCTCGGCAGCCTGCCCTTCCCAGAACGGTTTGCTGTCGCCTGGTTTGGCAGGAATGCCGTCGAAGGCGTCGGCCAGTGTCCTGGCGTACCTGACTAAGGTGGAGGCGAGCGCCTCCTTCTCAGCCGCCTCACGGAGGAGTTGGTGTTTGACGGGCATGGTCAGCCACCCCGTCTTTCCAGTGCGTCGAGCAAGGCATCGTGGATCCGACCTTCCATCGCGTCTCGCATCATGGCCGTCTCGGATGCGGTCAACGCCTTCTGTCCGTTCTCTCTGAGCGAGCGGCTCAGCCATTCGACCTGTTCGTTCACGAGGGTGCTGGCGATCGACCGGGCTGTATCTGGCGTCTTCTTGTCGAGGTAGTCCGTGATGAGGTTCTTCATCACGTCTTTGAAGTCGTCGAGCCCCTTGTCCTTCCCCGTGGACGCAAGGGCACTGTCCATAGGTAGGTACTTGTTGTTGATGAAGTCGACCGGTATGAGGAGGAAGCCGGCCAGGCGGTCAGCGTACTCGTCGTCGCTCCACTCCGCATAGGTCGAGCCGGCCAGCAGCAGGTTCGTCAGCGCACCTGTTCGCTCGGCCAGGTTGATGTGCGCTTCTCGTCCGTAGTTGCTCGGATCGAAGGGATGGAAGCGCCCCATGTCCAGCTGCTTCATGTAGTCCGTACCCGCCTTCATCAACGTGTCGGCCGCGGTGGAGTCCTGCATCAGCGCGCCGAGGAACCGGGCACTCACTGTGGGGTCGAGCTTGTCCCAAGGCGCCCTGGGCTCCAAGTACGGCACCTCCGGCGCGTTCCGCTCTGCCTGGCCTCGGGCGAGCTTGTCGAGGATGGGCGTGATGTCCTGAGCCAGAACCCGGCTGATCGGCGAATCGGCGAAGGTGCCGATGCCGCCACCCACCCACAACGTGTGCTCGGATCCGATGCTGTTGATGACCGTGATCCAGGCCCGTTCCCGCATGTCGTCAGCCCCGGCGCCGGGTTTCAAGGCCCCATGCAGCGCCCTGGCCAAGGTCTCCTCGTACGCAGGAACGCCTAATGACCTGATGGTGTAGGCGTCCAGCATGACCCCGGCTTCGTTCGGATGCTCGGCCAGCAGGCGCCGGAATGCCTCCGGATTCGCCTCGTACGCCTTGGCCAGGTTGTGCAGGTTCCAGTTCGGATCGGTGGGGAACGTGTCGGAGTTCGGTGGGCGGGTCAGCAGGTTGGTCGCCACCCGGTTGAGGAACGTGCCGGACTGCGGGGCCAGCGCGACGAGGCTGGAGAGGATGTCCGATGGGGCTGTCTCGATCATCTTCTGCCACTCGTTCCCGAGTCGCCCGGAGCTCTCAGCGGCGGCGAAGGCTCTGGCCAGCAGGCCGGGCGAGGATTCACCGGCGCGCTTGAGCGTGTCCGGGGTCAGTCCTCTACGCGCTCCCGCGGCTTGGGTGTTCATCCAGTCGCGAATCAACTTCTGGAAGGTCGTGGGACCGAGTGCGGTCAGCAGGGCTGCCGAGTAGCTCGGATCGTCGATCCTGCTCTTGAGCGCTGCCAGGGCCTTCTCTACCCCGGCCCAGCTCGGCCCGGACAGGAACTGGTCGTGGTAGTTGAGCGCAGCAGTGATGACACCCGCGTCCCGCTTGGCCGCCTCTGTGGCCTCGGTGGCGCTGTTGAAGGGGAAGGTGCCGGTCAGCATGCCCGTCTGCTGGGTCGGCACGATCCGCTTGATGGTGTCGATGCGCCACTTGAGATCCTGCTGCGACTCGTGAAAGAACCACCAGGTGCGGTGCATCGGGGCAACGCCTTCGCGACCGGCCCACTCCTCGCCCGCCTCCGCGATCGCCGCTTCGAGCCCCGGCCGTGCCCTGGCCAGGACATCCTTCCCCGCTTCCATCTGGCGGATCAGTTTCCCTGCGCCGAGGGGATCGATCCCGACGAACTCCCCCATGGCCCCTCCCCAAGGGCGTGGCTACAGATCAGGAGTCAAACACAACGGATGCACCAAGTGAACCCGTAATAAGGTGCCATATTGAAGCGGAATAGCCGATGTACAGTTAGTCGCAATAAGTCCATACATGGTGCACCATAGGCTCGATGTCCGGCTTTCGGTGCCGTCCATAGCTATTCCAAATCACGGCTCACGAGCCGTTTATGCGCCGCATGATTGACGCGTGAAGACCCACGACTCCGGTTGGTCTCGACCTCTCGAGCCCTCCGCCAGCGACATCGCTGCCGAAGTCATCCAACAAAGCCTCATAAGCGTTGCCGCCCCTCTGGCGGACGTCGAGCCCACGCAATTCATCAGCCGCGTTATGGATGCCTGGCGCAAACGCCACCAGCAGCACAGCGTCAAGCCGGTTCTCACGCTCGTCTGCGGCTACGCCGGTTGAGCTTGCTCCGCTCCGACGGACACCATCGTTGTGGTGGTCAGGCCGCTGCGACTGCCTCGTAGTCGGCGGGGCTACGGTAGCCCAGGCTGCTGTGCAGGCGGTGCAGGTTGTACCAGCCCTCGAT